>NZ_JBHXPI010000002.1:0-407954 GCF_042718575.1 Streptomyces sp. NPDC058579 | reverse complement strand
GGGGGCGTGTTTTTTTTTAACCGTCTTTGTGGGGGGTGTTTATTTTGGTTTTTTTGGCGTCCCGGGGGGGGGGGGGGGGGGGGGGGGGGGGGGCCCCCGCCCCGCGACCGCGCACTCATATCAGGGTGATGGTGATCATCTCTTCCGTACGACGACGAAGTCGGCGAGCGCGGTGAGCTGGGCCCGGACGCGCTCGGGCATGTCCACCTCGTGCAGGGCACGGACGGCGATGGCGTGCTGGCGGCGGGCCTCGTCGGAGGTCCACTCCCGGCCGCCGGCCTCCTCGATGAGGGCCGCGCGGGTGGCGAACTCCTCCTCGGAGAAGGTGTCGAAGTCGTTGCTCTTGGCGTCGGCGGCGAGCAGCTCGCCGAGCCGCTCGGAGGCCGGTCCGCCGGCCGCGAGGGCGGCGACGACGGGCAGGGACTTCTTGCGCTGGCGCAGGTCGCTCCAGGTCTGCTTGCCGGTCGACTCCGGGTCGCCCCAGATGCCGAGGAGGTCGTCGACGGCCTGGAAGGCGAGGCCGAGGTGGTAGCCGTACTCCTCCAGCTTGTCGGCCGTGCGGTCGTCGGCGCCGCCGAGGACGGCGCCGATGGAGACGGCGCAGGCGAGCAGGGCGCCGGTCTTGTTGCCCTCCATCTCCAGGCACTCCTCGACGGTGACCCGCTCGCGGTGCTCGTAGGAGATGTCCTGGGCCTGCCCGTCGATCAGCTTGCGGGTGGCGGTGGTCAGCCGGCGGGTGGCCCGGCCGGCCTCGACGGTGCCGAGTTCGAGCAGCAGCTCGTTGGCGAGCGCGAAGAGCGCGTCGCCGACGAGGATCGCCTGCGCGGGGCCGTGCACCTTCCAGACGGTGTCGCGGTGGCGCCGCTGCTCGTCGCCGTCCATCAGGTCGTCGTGCAGCAGCGAGAAGTTGTGGACCAGCTCCACGGCGACGGCGCCGGGGACGCCCACCTCGGGGGCGACACCGGCGGCCTCGGCGGAGAGCAGGGCGAGGGCGGGGCGCACGGCCTTGCCGCTGTCGGCGTCGGTGGGGTTGCCCTGGGCGTCGATCCAGCCGAAGTGGTAGGCGGCGACGGTGTCCATGGGCGGGGCGAGCCGGTCGACGGCGGCCTTCAGGACGGGGGTGGACAGGGCCCGCCCCCGCTCCAGCAGAGCGGTGACGTCCGCGGTGTCGACGGCCGGGTTCACCGGGGGCACAGTCGGCACGGTCTCTCCTCTTGTTCCAGTACTCACACTCATGCCGCCTCCTGCAGCGGATGTTCATGGCGGCGGCCGAGGGCGGAGAGCGCGGCGCCCGCGGCGCTGAAACCGCTGCGGACGGCGCCCTCCATGGTCGCGGGCCAGCCGGTGGCGGTCCAAGCGCCGGCCAGGTACAGGCCGGGGGCGTGGGTGCGGGCGGCGGGGCGGAGCCGCCCGACTCCCGGGGTGGGGGCGAACGTCGCCGTCCGCTCCCGGGTGACGAAGAAGTCCCGGACGCCGGCGCCACGCGCGGCGGGCAGCAGCCGCTCCAGTTCCGGGAGGTAGCGCTCGCGCAGGGCGCCGACGGGCGCGTCGATCTCGTCCTGGGCGGCGGACTGGGAGACGGCCAGGTACTGGCCGGGGTCCTTGAGACCGGAGGAGTCCGTGCGGTCGAAGACCCACTGCACCGGGGAGCCGAGCGCGGTGAAGAAGGGCTGCTTGAGCACCTTGCGGTCGTAGACGACGTGCACGTTCAGGATGGGCGCGGTGCCGATGTCGAGGAGCCGGTCGGGGTTGTCGAGGGCGCCCTCGGGGAGCAGTTCGCGGGTCTCGCGCTGCGGGACGGCGAGGACGACGGTGTCCGCCTCGATGGTCTCCCCCGGTACGTCGACGGCCCAGCGGCCGTCCTCGGTACGGGAGATCCGCTCGGCCTTGGTCCGCAGTTCGGTGCGGACGCCGAGGGAGTCGAGGGCCTTGCGGGCGAGGGTGTCGTGCAGCTCGCCGAGGGGCACGTGGGCCCAGCCGATGTCGGCGGCGCCGGGCTCGGAGAGCAGTCCGGTCTTGAAGACCATGGCGGCCAGGCCCATGGAGGCGTCCGGTGCGGTGGCGTTGAGGGTGGCGACGCCGACCAGGTCCCAGAGGGCCTCGATGGCGCGCGGGGACTGGCCGTGGCGGCCGAGCCAGGTGGCGAAGTCGATGCCGTCGAGGGCCGGGTCGGCGGGGTCGAGGCGCTTGAGCGCGAGCGCGGCGCGGCCGACGCTCGCCCGCTCGGCGAGGGAGAGGTGCGGATAGGTCGCCAGGCTCTTGGCGAGGTGCAGCGGTACGGGCAGGTTGGTGCGCCGCAGCCGGCCGAGGCGGGGGCCCCGGGGGTGGGCGACGTCCAGGACGGGTACGTCGAGCCGGTCCTGGAGGGGTGCGAGGTGGGCGCCCTCGATCCGGTCGAGGAACCACCGGTACGCGTTGCAGCAGCGCAGGTAGACGTGCTGCCCGTTGTCGACGGTGAGTTCGCCGCGGCGGAAGGAGAACGCGAGCCCGCCGAGCCGCGGGCGGCCTTCGAGGAGGGTCACGCGCAGCCCGGCGTCGGCGAGTTGGAGCGCGGCGGTGACTCCGGCGAGCCCGCCGCCGACGACGACGGCGCGCGCCGCGGCGCCGTCCCGGCCCGTCTCACGCTCGGTCATGCCGCCTCCCCTCGGGCCGTCGCAGGCAGGGACGCCGTCGTACGGCGTGGGGTTGCCCGGTGCCGGGCCGCGGACCGTCGCATCAGGCACGCCTCCTGACGGTCCGTCGGGAGATGTTGCGGGTGTCGAGGCCGGAGAGGCCGCGCACGGCGACGTACGCCTTCTCGCGGCCGGGCAGCGAGACGCGGCCGCGCAGCACCGCCTCCGGGTCGCGTTCGATCCGGTCGAGCAGGCGGCGGTAGATCCCTGCCATGGCGGCGACGCAGGCGCCGCTGCGCCGGTCGAGCATGGGCAGCAGCCGGTAGCCCTCGGCGAACAGGGCGCGGGCGCGGCGGACTTCGAAGTGGACGAGGCCGGCGAAGTCGGATCCGGCGGGCGGGGTCTCGCTCCCGAAGCCCTCGCCGCAGCCGAACTTGGCGAGGTCGTCGGCGGGCAGGTAGGTGCGCCCGTTGCCGGCGTCCTCGCGGACGTCCCGGAGGATGTTGGTGAGCTGGAGCGCCAGGCCGAGGGTGTCGGCGTACTCCGAGGCGCGTTCCACACCCTGCGCTCCCGGCTGCGTGCCGAACACCCCGAGCGAGAGCCTGCCGATGGCGCCCGCGACGCACCGGCAGTAGACCTTGAGGTCGTCCCAGGTCTCGTACGTCTCGCCGCGCACGTCCATGAGGACGCCGTCGATGAGCTCGTCGAGGCCGCCGAGCGGGATCGGGAAGCGCCGGGAGGCGTCGGCGAGAGCCACGGCGACGGGGTCGGTGTCGTCCTCGTCGACCTTGTCGTGCCGCACCCGGTCCAGGAGCGCGCGGGTCGCCTCCAGACGCTCCCGCTTGGCCTCGGGCGCGAGCGGGCCGTCGCCGATGTCGTCGACGCGTCGCGAGAACGCGTACAGCGCGGACATGGCCTGTCGCTTGTCGGTCGGCAGGAGCCGGATCCCGTAGGCGAAGTTACGCGCCTGCTGTCCGGTGACCGCCTCGCAGTAGCTGTACGCGGCCTGCACCGGCGCCGACGTCTCCGTCTGTCCCTCCACGGTCCGGCTCACCCCTCTCTCCGCGCTCGCAGCAGGACCGTTCCCGCTTCGCGCATCAGACTCGGCTTTGTGGGCTTGGGGGGCTCCGGCAGGACGTCGAACCCGGCGGCGGCGATCGCGTCGAGCGCGGCGAGTCCGCCTGCCGTGAAGCCGGCGAGGAGCAGCCGCAGCCTGCCGCGCACGCTGGCGACCAGCGGGGTGCCGTCGCGCAGCAACATGCGGGCGCGGTCGGCCTCGAAGGCGATCAGGGCGCGCACCGAGGCGTTCGCGGTCGGCCGGGCGAGGTCGTCCTCGGTGACGTGGAAGCGCTTCATGTCCTCGGCGGGCAGGTAGATCCGGTCCCGGCCGAGGTCCTCGGCGACGTCCTGGAGGTGCTCGACGATCTGCAGGGCGGTGCAGACGGCGTCGGAGCGGCGGAGGCGCTCGGGGGTGGCGGTTCCGGTGATCCCGAGGACGAGCCGGCCTACGGGGTTCGCGGAGAGTTCGCAGTACGCGAGGAGGTCGTCGTACGTCTCGTAGCGGCGCACCAGCTGGTCCTGCCGGTTGGCCGCGATGAGGCCGAGGAAGGGTTCGGGGGTGAGTCCGCGGCGGCGCACGGTCGGCTGGAGGGCGCGGAGCAGCGGGTGGTGCGGAGTTCCGTCGAAGACCCGCATGAGGTCGGCCTCGAAGGCGTCGAGCAGGGCGAGGCGGTCCTCGGCCCGTTCGGGGGTGACGCCGAGGTGGCGGGCGTCGGCTCCGCCGGGGGCGAGGTCGCCGTCGCCGATGTCGTCGACGAGCCGGGCGAAGCCGTAGACGGCCATGAGGTCGTCGCGCCAGGCGCGCGGCAGGAAGAAGGGGGCCACGGGGAAGTTCTCGTCCGCGGCCTTGTCGAGGGTGGTGCGCGAGGAGGCGTCGGTGCGCACCTGCCGGGTTCCCGTCACTGGCCGCTGCCCGACGCGGGGACGGCGACACCCTCGTGGAGCTGGAGATTTCGCGTCATGGCCGTCACATCTCCTGTTCTACACTGCCGATCCAATCCATCCTATTTCGGACACGCCACCGGTCCGCCACGGACGGCTCACCGCCTGACGCCCGAGGATGCCTAGGGGTTATCGACCCACTTGCCACGAATCAGCACCGCTACAGCTTACGTTGTACAACGCCGAGTGCCTCGTCGGGGTGCCGGGCGCTTTGCGAAAAGAACACCCGGTGCGTCAACCCGCCCCAGGGGAACGGAAGTTCAGCTTCCCGACCGCGCCCGCACGGCGCGGGCCCCGGAGACCACCAGGGCGAGGGTGGACTCGACGACGTCCGCGCGGCGCTGCTCCGGGAGACCGCCGAGCGGGCCGTCGAGGAGCAGAAGTGACAGTCCGTGCACGGTCGACCACGCGGCGGCCTCGGCGGCGGGCCGGGCGCGGCGCGGGATGCGGCAGGCCCCGGTCAGCGCGTTCACGGCCTCCGTGAGCAGGGCGAACGCGCGGATCTCGGGTTCGGGTTCGGCGGGGCGGCCGAGCGGCACCCAGACGTCGCCGCAGGCCGCGCGCGGGGTGCAGAAGGCCGCCCGGTAGAGGCCGGGGTGCTCCAGGGCGAAGCCGACGTAGCCCCGGCCGAGGGCGGCGAGGCGCAGTTCGGCCGCGACCGTGGGGTCGTCGGCGCCGGGGACCCGCTCGGCGGCCCGCTCCATGGAGTCGGCGAGCGCCCGCAGGGCATGGGTCTTGACGGCCTTGAGCAGCTCTCCCCTGCCCTCGAAGTGCCGGTAGGCGGCGGTGGGCGAGACCCCGACCCGGCGGGCCGCCTCGCGCAGCACGACGCGTTCGGGACCACCCTCGGTGGCGAGGTCGACGGCGGCACAGATCAGCGCGTTGCGCAGATCGCCGTGGTGGTAGGTCTTTCCCCCGGAGATCGCTGCCATGGGCTCATCCTGCCCGATGTTGACCGCATGAACATTCCAGGTGGGAGGCGCCGAGCGGGCCGGGGAACGCGAAGGCCCCCGCCGGCTCGGCAGGGGCCTTCGTACGGGGTGAGGAGGGGCTACCTCGCGGTCTCGCGCTCGTACGCCCGCATGACTTCCTCGGTGGGGCCGTCCATCAGGAGCTCGCCCTTCTCCAGCCACAGGACGCGGTCGCAGGTGTCCCTGATCGACTTGTTGCTGTGGCTGACCAGGAAGACCGTGCCGGCCTCCTTGCGGAGCTCCCGGATGCGCTCCTCGGAGCGGATCTGGAACCTGCGGTCACCGGTCGCCAGGGCCTCGTCGATCATGAGGACGTCGTGGTTCTTGGCGGCCGCGATGGCGAACCGGAGCCGGGCGCCCATGCCGGAGGAGTACGTCCGCATCGGCAGGCTGATGAAGTCGCCCTTCTCGTTGATGCCCGAGAAGTCGACGATGCTCTCGTAGCGCTCGCGGATCTCGTCCTTGCTCATGCCCATGGCGAGACCGCCGAGGATCACGTTGCGCTCGCCCGTGAGGTCGTTCATCAGCGCGGCGTTGACGCCGAGCAGCGAGGGCTGGCCGTCGGTGTAGACCTTGCCGCTCTCGGTGGGGAGCAGGCCGGCGATGGCGCGCAGCAGGGTCGACTTGCCGGAGCCGTTGCTGCCGATGAGGCCGATGGCCTCGCCCCGGTAGGCGGTGAAGGTGACGCCGCGTACGGCGTGCACCTTGCGGACGCCGCGGGAGACCTCGGCCTTGCCCTTGCCGACGATCCGGCTGAGGGCCGCGGTGGCGCTGCCCTTGCCGCCGCCACCGGTGTTGACCCGGTAGACGATGTGGACCTCGTCGGCGATGACGGTGGGAACGCGTCCCTGGGTGGAATCAGCCACGGCCGTACCTCTCCTCGGCCTTCCAGAAGTAGACGAAGCCGCCGATGCCGGCCGCGAGGGCCCAGCCCAGCGCCGCCATCCAGACGTGCGACGGCAGGTTGGAGGAGCCGTAGTCGTCGATCAGGGCGAACCGGATCAGGTCCATGTAGAGGGCCGCCGGGTTGTACATGAGGACGTCGGCGATCCAGGCCGGCTTGTCCGCGAGCATCACCGGGATGGAGAACATGACGCCGGAGGCGTACATCCAGGTGCGCATGACGAAGGGCATCAGCTGGGCGAGGTCGGGCGTCTTGGAGCCCATCCTCGCCATGATCATGGCCAGTCCGACGTTGAACACGAACTGCAGGAACAGCGCGGGAACCAGGAGCAGCCAGCTCATCGAGGGGTAGCTGCCGAAGGCGATCACGATGGCCGCCAGCACGATCATGGAGAACAGCAGCTGCTGGAGCTGCTGGAGCGCGAACGAGACCGGCAGCGAGGCGCGCGGGAAGTGCAGGGCCCGCACGAGACCGAGGTTGCCGGAGATCGCCCGTACGCCCGCCATCACCGAGCTCTGGGTGAAGGTGAAGACGAAGATCCCGGTGACCAGGAAGGGGATGTACACCTCGGTCGGCATGCCCTGACCGGCGCCCAGGATCAGACCGAAGATCAGGAAGTAGACACCGGCGTTCAGCAGCGGGGTCGCCACCTGCCAGATCTGTCCGAGCTTCGCCTGGCTGTACTGCGCCGTCAGCTTCGCCGAGGAGAAGGCGAGGATGAAGTGGCGCCGCCCCCAGAGCTGGCGGATGTACTCGAAGAACCCGGGCCGGGCCCCGCTGACCGACAGACCGTACTTGGTGGCCAGCTCGGCCGGGGTCAGGCGGTCGTCGACGGATGGCGGGGCGCTCGTCGCGACCGCACCGTCGTGGGTTGTCTCACTCACAGGTCGGAACTTTCGTATTCAGATGCGCGGTGGTCAGGCACCACGTGTCAGACGACGGGCGGGCGTCCCAGTCGGGTCAGCCGCCACACCGTACGCCATTTCATGGGCCGGCGCGGTCCGCAGGGAGTGGCCCAGCCTTCGCGGAAACCGCCGAGCCACGCCTTGAGCGCGGGGCCCGAGGGACGCCGCGCGAGGGTCAGGAGCAGCCAGACACCGAGATAGACCGGAACCAGGAGTGCGGGGAGGTTGCGCCGGGCCAGCCATACCCGGTTGCGGGCCACGTTGTAGTGGTACGTCGCGTGCCGGGACGGTGGCGTGGTGGGGTGGAGCAGCACCATGTCGGAACGGTAGTCGATCATCCAGTTGGCGTCGAGGGCCCGCCAGGCAAGATCCGTTTCCTCGTGCGCGTAGAAGAACTCGTCGGGCAGACCGCCGACTTCGTCGAGGACCTGGGTGCGGACGGCGTTGGCGCCGCCGAGGAAGGTGGTCACGCGCGAGGACCGCATCGGGTCGGCGGCACGCAGCCTCGGGACGTGCCGGCGCTGGGTGAGACCGGTCTCCGGGTCGGCGATCCGGAAGCTGATGATGCCGAGCCGCTCGTCGGCCGCGAAGGCCTCGCGGACCAGCTCGGCGGTGTCGCCGCGCTCGAGCAGCCCGTCGTCGTCCAGGAAGAGCAGGGCGTCGACCGGGCCGCAGGGCCCCCCGGGGCCGAAGGCCTCGATGCCGACGTTGCGGCCGCCGGGGATGCCCAGGTTCTCGGGCAGGTCGATGGTGTGGACGCCCTCGGGCACCCCCGTGACGGGGGCGCCGTTGCCGACGACGACGACCTCGACGGGGTCGCCCTCCTGCTTGGCCACCGACTCGAGCAGCGCGCGCAGGTCGTCGGGGCGGTTGCCCATGGTGATGATGACCGCGCCCAGCTTCATCTGCGTTCTCACGCTCGTCCCCCTGCTCGTCGTCATGTCGGTCGTCCGCCCGCTCCTGGCCATGTCAGCCGGTCCTCACTTCAGTCGGCTCGACGCCAGGATCGACACCAGGTGCAGCACCGTCTGGAGGAGTGCGATGGCCGCGAGGACCGCGACGCCGAGGCGGGTGAAGAACAGATCACCCTGGACCGCGTCGAGGATCGCGAGGAGCAGGATCAGCAGGGAGGCCTCGATGCCGAGGACCAGGCGGTGGAACTTCAGCGCGCCGGCCGCCCGGCGGGCGAGGGCCATGCCGGAGGAGCGGGGCTCGCTCGCCGACTCCTTGACCGGCGGCATCCCGCCCTGGTGGCGGGCGACGCCGACGAGGTCGGTCTCCGCCTTGATGAGGATGGCGCCGAGCGCGGCGAGGGTGCCGAGGAAGGCCCACAGCCAGTCGATCCGGCCGCCGCCCCACAGGTCCGAGGCGCGCAGCCCGAAGCCGACCAGGACGGCCGCGTCGCACAGGTACGCGCCGACGCGGTCCAGGTAGACGCCGGAGAGCGAGAACTGCTTCTTCCAGCGGGCGACCTCGCCGTCGACGCAGTCGAGCAGCAGGTAGAGCTGGACGGCGACGACACCGAGTACGGCGCCCCAGATGCCCGGCACGAGCAGGGCGGGGGCCGCGAGGACGCCGCAGATCGTCATCACGTACGTCAGCTGGTTCGGCGTGATCCTGGTCTTGACCAGGTGGCGGGTGATGCGCAGCGAGATCTCGCGCATGTACAGGCGGCCGCCCCAGTGTTCACCGCTGCGCCGGTCCTTCACGCCCGCCGGGTGCACGACCGGGCGGAGTTCAGCTACCGATGGCTTTTGCATAGTCGGCGTACGCGTCCCTGATCTGGTCGTCGGAGAGTTCGAGGTGTTCGAGGATGGTGAAGCGGCCGGGGCGCGTCTGCGGGGCGAAGGACACGGCGCGGACGAAGTCGTCCACGCTGAAGCCCATCTCCTGCGGGGTCACGGGCAGGCCGTGGCGGCGCAGCGTCTCGACGATCTGGAGCGAGCCCTCGGCGGCACCGCGCAGGTGCATCGCGAAGGCCGCGCCGAGACCGCACTGCTCGCCGTGGCTGGCGGCACGCTCGGGGAAGAGCAGGTCGAAGGCGTGGCTGATCTCGTGGCAGGCGCCCGAGGAGGGCCGGCTGTCGCCGCTGATCGACATGGCGATACCGGACATCACCAGGCCCTCGGAGAGGGTGACGAGGAAGTCGTCGTCGCCGACGCCGCCGGGGTGGCGCAGGACCGCCTCGCCGGCGCTGCGGGCCATTGCCGCGGCGAGGCCGTCGACCGGCTCGCCGGTCTCCCGGTGCGAGAGCTCCCAGTCCGCGATGGCGGACAGGTTCGAGACCGCGTCGCCGATCCCGGAGCGGACGAAGCGCACCGGGGCGTCCCGGATCACGTCGAGGTCGATGACCAGCGCGATCGGGGTCGGCACACCGTAGGAGCCGCGCCCGTTGTCGTTGTCCAGGGTGGAGATCGGCGAGCAGATGCCGTCGTGCGACAGGTTCGTGGCGATGGCGACCAGCGGCAGCCCGACCCGGGCCGCCGCGTACTTGGTGACATCGATGATCTTGCCGCCGCCGAGGGCGACCACAGCGTCGTACCGCTTGCCGCGCATCGCGTCGGCGAGCTTGACCGCCGCGTCGATCGTGCCGCCGTCGACCGGATACCAGTCGGCGCCCGGCAGCTCGGGCGCGAAGCGGTCACGCAGCTTCAGGCCCGAGCCGCCGCTGATCGCGACGGCGATCCGGCCGTTGCTGGAGATCCGCTGGTCCGCCAGGAGGCCGGCGAGGTCGTCCAGCGCTCCCCGGCGGATGTCGACGACGACCGGCGAGGGGATCAGCCGGGTCAGTACTGGCACGCGATCTCACGGCCCTTCGCGAGGTCGTCGTGGTTGTCGATCTCGACCCACTTGACGTCGCCGATGGGCGCCACGTCGATGGTGAAGCCGTCGTCGACGAGCTTCTGGTAGCCGTCCTCGTAGTAGAGGTCGGGGTCGCGCTCGAAGGTCGCCTTCAGCGCGTCGGCGAGCGCCTCGGCGGCCTCGGGCTCGATGAGGGTGACACCGATGTACTCGCCGGTGGCGGTGGCCGGGTCCATGAGCTTGGTGATCTTCTGGACGCCCTTGCCCTCGGCCGTGATGACCTTCATCTCCTCGTCGGCGAGGTTCTTCACCGTGTCGAGGGCGAGGATGATCTTCTGGCCGTCGCCGCGCGCCGCGAGCAGGGTCTTCTCGACGGAGACCGGGTGGACGGTGTCGCCGTTGGCGAGGATCACACCGCGCTTGAGGACCTCACGGGCGCACCACAGGGAGTAGGCGTTGTTCCACTCCTCGGCCTTGTCGTTGTCGATCAGCGTGATCGAGACGCCGTACTGGGCCTCCAGGGCCTCCTTGCGCGCGTACACGGCCTCCTTGCGGTAGCCGACGACGATGGCGACCTCGGTGAGGCCGACCTCCGCGAAGTTCTTCAGCGTCAGGTCGAGGACGGTGGTCTCACCGTCGACAGGCACGAGGGCCTTCGGAAGCGTGTCGGTGTAGGGGCGCAGACGCCGTCCGGCACCGGCTGCCAATACGAGGCCAATCATGCTGTTTCTCCTTCGTCATGTACGGCAGGTGCTCCGGAGGACACCCAGAAACGGATGGACTCCACGAGCACCACGAGCGCGATGGCGACCGCGAGAGCGGTGAGCGCCAGGGCGAAGTCGTCGCCCCGGCTCGCCAGCAGGGCGGCGAGGACCGTCACCAGCAGGACGCGGCCCTCGTGGCCGCCGATGGTGCGCACCAGCCAGGTGGGCGGGGCGCCGGTGCCGCCGCGGATGCGGTACACCGTGTCGTAGTGATGGTAGGCGACGGCCGCCACGAGCCCGTAAGCCGCGGGCAAGGCGCCGTTCACCTCGGATCGGGCGGCGAGGATCAGGACCAGGCCGTACTCGGCGGCCCGGAAGATCGGGGGGACGAGCCAGTCGAGGGGCCCCTTGAGGGGGTGCGCGACGGCGACCCCGGCGGACAGGGCGTACACCACGGCGGCCAGGACCACCCAGAGACTGCCGACGTCCTTCCAGCCCGCCTCCACCAGCAGGACGGCCGCACCGAAGGCCGCGACCAGCGGGGCCACCCAGGGGCCGCGGGCACTGCCCGGCGAATGCGCGATGACCTGGGCGACGGGGCCGCTGTCGGCCAGGTCGGCGAGCGCCTGGGCGGCCCTGTCGGTGCGCTTGGCCTTGCGGGTCAGCGAGCGGAGCACGCGGCCGGCGGTGGTGTAGCAGGCGCCGAAGGCGCAGCCGACGATCAGCGCCCAGAAGGTGATCCGGGGAGTGGTGACGGCGGTGAGGACCGCGATCATGGCCCAGCGCTCGCCGATCGGCAGGATGATCATCCGGCGGACCCAGACGGTCCAGCCGACGCTGTCGAGCCGGCTGGAGAGCGCGGCGGTGGGGCTGCTGTTGGCCGTGGCGTCGTGGTTGGCCTCGTTGAACGAGAAGTCCACGACGTGCCGACAGGTCATGAGGACCATGGCACTGAGCGCGAGCGCCCAGACGTCGTCGCCGTCGCGGGCCGCGCCGAGGGCGAGGCCCGCGTAGAAGGCGTACTCCTTGGCGCGGTCGAAGGTGGCGTCGAGCCAGGCGCCCATCGTCGAGTACTGCAGGGAGTAGCGGGCGAGCTGCCCGTCGGTGCAGTCCAGGACGAAGGAGACGAGGAGGAGCACCCCGGCGGCGATGTATCCGCCGCGCTCGCCCGTGGCGGCGCAGCCGGCCGCGACGAGCGCGGTGAGCAGCGAGGCCGTGGTGACCTGGTTGGGGGTGAGACCGCGCCGGGCGCACCAGCGGGCGATGTAGCGCGAGTACGGACTGACGGCGAAGGTGGTGAAGAAGCCGTCGTGGGCCTTCACCGCGGAGCGCAGTCGTACGGCCTCGTCGTCGACGGCGGCGACGGCGGCGCGGGCCTCGTGGCGGGCCTCGGCGTCGGTCGGCACGGCGGCGACGAGCGTGCCGAGCGCGGGCCGGTGCACGGCGACGCCGTCGGCGTCGAGGGCCTCGGCGAGGGCGTCGGGCAGGCTCTCGCCGGTGGCGGCGGGCACCGCGGGGGCGCCGGGCACCGTCGCGTACGCGTCGGTCAGCGCACGGGCGAGCGCGGGGCGGGCCTCGGGCTGCGCGCTGAGCGCGCCGGGCGCCGAGGCGGCCGGGAAGCGGGGGTCGGTCAGGGCCAGGCGCAGGGCGTGGAGGTGTCCGACGAAGCGCGGGTCGACGACGGCGACCCGTTCACCGGCCGGTACGGCGGCGAGCAGCGCTCCCGTGTCCTGCGGGCCGGAGGCGACCCGTACGTCGAAACCCAGCGACCGCAGATCGCCGTCGAGCGAAGATCCGGGTACCGGCGGACCGGTGAGGATGGCGGTCGACAGACGAACTCACTCCTTGGAGCTGACGGGCGGGCCCTCGGGGCTCACGGCTCGGCCCCGGGCACGGCGGCTCGGCCCGGCATCGGGCGGCGGCACGTCGGCTGAGGCTATCGGATGAACATGACCGGAGTTCACCGAGGCTTTGCGGGGCGGACTCCCCCGGGCCCACTCGAATCCGTACGAGTGCGCCAGGCCCCACGGTGATCATCATGGGTGATCGACCCGCCGCCCCACAAACCGTGCCGGACGGCCGTCCTGACCCACCTTCTCGCGCCGTACCGGCGAACGCGCATCACCGCAGGTCAGATGTTATGACAACGGTGTTCAGTGCCGTGTTGCACATACCCCCCACCCGTAGTTCACTGGCGAATCGGAGCGACTCGCGGTGACGCGAAACACCAGGCGGACGACACAAGGGAGAGGCCACGTCATGGGGGCTGGACACGACCACGGGCACAGCCACGGCGGACCCCCGCCCACGGGGACCGCAGCGGCTGCCTACCGGGGCCGGTTGCGGATCGCGCTCGCGATCACGCTGTCCGTGATGGTGATCGAGATCATCGGTGGCGTCCTCTCCGACTCGCTCGCCCTGATCGCCGACGCGGCCCACATGGCGACCGACGCGGTCGGACTCGCGATGGCGCTGCTCGCCATCCACTTCGCCAACCGCCCGCCCACGGAGAACCGCACCTACGGCTTCGCGCGGGCCGAGATCCTCGCCGCCCTGGCCAACTGTCTGCTGCTGCTCGGCGTCGGCACCTACGTGCTGTACGAGGCGATCCAGCGGTTCATCGAGCCCGCCGAGACCAAGGGCGGACTGACGATCGTGTTCGCGCTGATCGGTCTGGTCGCCAACATGGTCTCGCTCTCCCTCCTGGTGCGCGGCCAGAAGGAGAGCCTGAACGTGCGCGGCGCCTATCTGGAGGTGCTCGCGGACGCGCTCGGCTCGGTGACGGTCCTGGTCTCGGCCGGCATCATCCTGGCGACCGGCTGGCAGTACGCCGACCCGATCGCCTCGATCCTGATCGGCCTGATGATCGTGCCGCGCACGGTCAAGCTGCTGCGCGAGACGCTGGACGTGCTCCTGGAGGCGGCCCCCAAGGGCGTCGACATGGCGGAGGTCCGCGCGCACATAGTGGCGCTGCCGGGCGTCGAGGACGTCCACGACCTGCACGCCTGGACGATCACCTCGGGCATGCCGGTGCTCTCCGCCCATGTGGTGGTGGACCAGGCGGCGCTCGACTCCGTCGGCCACGAGAAGATGCTGCACGACCTGCAGGGGTGCCTGGGCTCCCACTTCGACGTGGACCACTGCACCTTCCAGCTGGAACCTGTGGGTCACGCCGCGCACGAGGCCAAGCTCTGCCTGTGAGCCCCCTGTCCGTGAGCTCTGTCCGTGAGCCCTGTTAGGCTTGATCGACACGCGTTCGAACCGAGTGCGTGAAAGTCGTGATGTGAGAGAGGAGCTGAGGTTGATGACCGTCGCGATGGAGGCTGCCCAGAGCGGCAGCACCCGGTCCAGCTTCAGCTTCCGGGTCCTCGGCTGACCTGATCCCGGTTCCTCCGAACCGATCACCCGTCGGCCCGGGGCCCTCTCACAAAGGGTTTCCCACGTTGTCCGACAACAACAACGCAACTCACGACGCCTTCTTCGCCCTGCACCACGGCCTTCCGCGCCAGGGTCCGGGCTCCGACGCCACCACCCGCCGGCTGCTCGCGCTCGCGGGCCCGCTTCCCGAGCGGCCCCGTGTGCTCGACCTCGGCTGCGGTCCCGGCCGCTCCGCACTGCTCCTGGCCGCCGAGGCCGGGGCGGAGGTGACGGCCGTCGATCTGCACCAGCCGTTCCTCGACGAACTGCGCGAGGCCGCCGACGCCCGCGGGCTCGGCGACCTGATCCGTACGCTCCATGCCGACATGGGCGAGCTGCCGTTCCCCGACGGGTCCTTCGACCTCGTCTGGGCCGAGAGCTCGGCCTACGCCCTCGGCTTCGACACCGCCCTGCGCTCCTGGCGCCGACTCCTCGCTCCCGGCGGCACCCTGGTGCTGACCGACTGCGAGTGGTCGGTGGACGAGCCGAGCCAGGAGGCCCGCGCCTTCTGGGACGAGCACTACCCGCTCCGCACCCGGTCCGCGAACACCGCGGCGGCCGTCGAGGGCGGCTACCACGTCCTCGGTGTCGTACCGCAGCCCGAGAGCGACTGGGACGAGTACTACGGTCCGCTCACCGAGCGGGCCGACGCCGCCGACCCCGGCGCTCCCGGCATGACCGAGATCCTCGCCTCGACCCGCGCGGAGCTCGCCATGCGCCGCGACCACGGCGGCGAGTACGGCTACACCGGATACGTCCTGCGGCCCGCCGACCCCCGGTGGCGGACGCGGTCGGAGACCGACGCCGACATCCGTTCCGTATGGGACATCAACGCGGCGGCCTTCGAGACGCGGGGCGAGGCCGATCTGGTCGACGCCCTGCGTGCGGACTCCGGGGCCTGGCTGCCCGGTCTGTCGTTCGTGGCCGAGGCCCCGGACGGCTCGATCGCGGGGCACGCGCTGATCACCCGCTGCCATGTCGACGGTGTCCCGGCGACGGCGCTCGCGCCGGTCGCCGTCGCACCGGCGTACCAGCGGCAGGGCGTCGGGGAGGCCGTCACCCGGGCGGTGCTCGACGCGGCACGGCTGCGCGGCGAGCGGCTCGTCCTGGTACTCGGCCATCCGGAGTACTACCCCCGGTTCGGGTTCGTACCCGCGTCTGAATATGGAATCCGGCCGTCCTTCGACGTGCCGGACGAGGCCATGAGGGCGCTCGTCCTCGACGGCTCAGGACCGGTCCCGTCGGGCACGATCCAGTATCCGGCGGCTTTCGGCGTCTGACGCCCCGCCCGCTCCCGTCGCTCCGGTGTACTCCGGAGTGGTGGGAGCGGGCCATGTCCGGCCCCCCGAAGTACGGACAAGCGGCTTTTGTACGGCAGACTGAGGGAGCCCCTCCGGGCCGAGACCGAAGCGAAGGACGGTTATGCCGACCACATCAGCCAGCGTGGCTCACACCTCGTCGAACGGTGTCCAGCCGACGGGAGCCCAGGCGTCGATCATGCTCGAACTGGTCGACGAGAACGGCATCACCATCGGTACGGCGGAGAAGCTCGCCGCCCATCAGGCTCCCGGGCAGCTGCACCGGGCGTTCTCCGTCTTCCTCTTCGACGAGTCCGGCCGGCTGCTGCTCCAGCGGCGCGCGCTCGGCAAGTACCACTCCCCCGGAGTCTGGTCCAACACCTGCTGCGGCCACCCCTACCCGGGCGAGGCGCCGTTCGCGGCCGCCGCCCGGCGCACGTACGAGGAGCTGGGGATCTCGCCCTCGCTGCTCGCCGAGGCGGGCACGGTCCGCTACAACCACCCGGACCCGGCCTCGGGCCTGGTGGAGCAGGAGTACAACCACCTCTTCGTCGGCATGGCGCAGACCGAGCTGCGGCCGGACCCGGAGGAGGTCGAGGAGACCGCCTACGTGACGGCGGAGGAGCTCATGGAGCAGCACGCGAGCGCGCCGTTCTCCGCCTGGTTCATGACCGTCCTGGACGCGGCGCGTCCGGCGATCAAGGAGCTGACGGGTCCCGCCGGGGGCTGGTGATCCCGGGCACGGCCGGGGGGAGCGCCGACGGCGCCTCCCCCGGCGGCGCGTACGCCGGGTTCAGGGGCAGCGCGGCCCAGATGATCTTCCCGCCGCTCGCGGTGTGCTCCACGTCGCAGGCGCCGCCGGACTCCAGGGCGATCTCCCGGACCAGGAGCAGCCCGCGGCCGCCCGTCTGACCGTAGTCCGCCACCAGCGCCTTGGGGCGGTACGGATGGTTGTCCTCGACGGACACCCGGATCCACTCCGCGCCGATCGCCACCTCCACCGCCACTTCGGGGGAGAGCAGCGCCGCGTGCTTGACGGCGTTGGTGACCAGCTCCGAGACGATCAGGAGCAGGCCATGGACCGTGTCGTCGTGGACCGGTACTCCCTGACGGACCAGCAGGTCCCGTACAGCGTGCCGGGCTTGCGGAACAGAGACGTCGACCGCGGGAGCGGTGAAGCGCCAGACCCCTTCATAGGACGGTGGCCGTGCGGGGACGCTCCCGCTCTCCATAGTCCGGCTCCCACCCTCGTGCTCGATTGTCGCCACACGTCGAGTCTTGGCAATCCGCAGGTCCAGACCGGGCTACTGACCAGAAGTCGACACTTATCGACCACATTCTGATCGGGTGAGTATGCCAACGTCAGTTGTTCGATCGCTCCTGATCCTCTGTTGACGCCTTCGGAGGGGCGTCCGGCGGGGTGACCGTACCGACGGTACGGCGGCCCCGCTCTCGACCCCTTCTCGATCGTACGGTCGGGGTGCCCGGATAGCATCCGGCCCATGGAGCCCACCGAGCCGCAGCTGAAGGTCGTCGTCGCCGACGCGGTCGCCACCGTCGTCATCGCCAACCCGGCCAAGCGCAACGCGATGACGGCCGCGATGTGGCGGTCCCTGCCCGGGCTGCTCGCGCCGCTCGCCGCCGACCCCGAGGTCCGCGCGCTCGTGCTCACCGGCGAGGGCTCCACCTTCTGCGCCGGCGCGGACATCTCGACGCTGCGGGAGCCGGGCGACGAGCAGCAGTCGCTCGCGGTACGGGCCGAGGAGGCGCTCGCCGCCTTCCCCAAGCCGACGCTCGCCGCCGTCCGCGGCTTCTGCGTGGGCGGCGGCAGCCAGCTCGCCGCCGCCTGCGACCTGCGGTTCGCCGAGGAGGGCGCTCGGTTCGGGGTCACCCCGGCGAAGCTCGGGATCGTCTACCCCGCCTCCTCGACCCGCAGACTGGCCGCCCTGGTGGGGCCCTCCGCCGCCAAGTACCTGCTCTTCTCCGCCGAGTTGATCGACGCCGAGCGGGCGCTGCGCACCGGGCTCGTCGACGAGGTCCTGCCGGAGGGCGAACTGGACAAGCGGGTCGCCGAGTTCATCCGGGTGCTCGTCGGGCGCTCGCTGCTCACCCAGGCGGCGGCGAAGGAGTTCGCGTACGGCCACACGGACCGGGACGCGCACTGGGCCGAGCAGGCGCGCGGCAGCGGCGACACCGCCGAGGGGGTCGCCGCCTTCCTGGAGCGCCGCGCGCCCCGCTTCACGTACGGCCTCTAGGGCCTGTCGGGCGCCGCTCAGCCTTCGGCGAGGTCCTTCGCGGCCGTGCCGCGCCAGTGGGCGACGATCTCGGCCGGGGCCTTCTCCGGGGAGCCCGCGTCGTAGGGCGGCTGCGGGTCGTACTCGGTCAGGAGCTGGATGGTCTGGGCCGTCTCGTCGCCGGCGATCCGGCCGATGAGGTGCAGCGCCATGTCGATGCCTGAGGAGACCCCGGCGGCGGTGACGTACTTGCCGTCGAAGACGACCCGCTCACCGGTGGGCTCCACGCCGACCGCCCGCAGCTCGTCGAAGGCGAGCCAGTGGGTGGTGGCCCGGCGGCCGTCGAGCAGGCCCGCGGCGCCCAGGATCAGGGAACCGGTGCAGACGGAGGTGGTCCAGGTGCTCGTCGCGTCGGCGGTACGGAGCCAGTCGAGGATCTCCGGGTCGTTCATCGCCTCCCGGGAGTCGGGGCCGCCGGGGACGAGGACGATGTCCGGCTTCGGCACCTCCGCGAGGGTCTTGTCGGCGACGAGCGCGAGGCTGCCCTGGTCGTTGCGGACGGGCCCGGTCTCCTTGGCGACGAAGATGGTCTCGGCTCCGGGGATGCGGGCCAGGAGCTCGTAGGGGCCGACGGCGTCGAGGGTGGTGAAGCGGTCGTAGAGCAGGACGGCGATCTGCACGGTGGGTTCCCTTCAGGGGGTGGTCCCGCGGTCTCAGCGGGTGGTCTGCGGTCTCAGAGCGTGGTCCGCGGATTCAGAGGGGTCCGCGGTTTCAGAGAGTGGTCTGCGGTTCAGAGAGTGGTCTGCGGGGCTTTGCGTACGGGTGCGTGGAAGCGTCGGCGGTAGTCGGCCGGGGCGGTGCCCATGGCTCTGACGAAGGCCCGGCGCATGGCCTCGGGGGTGCCGTAGCCGGCGGCCCGGGAGACCTCCTCGACTCCGTCGACCGACTCCTCCAGGAGCCTGCGCGCGTGTTCGAGCCGGACCCGGTCGACGTACCGGCCCGGCGTCGTGCCGGTCTCCGCCTGGAAGGCGCGGGCGAAGTGGCGCGGTGACAGCCGGGCGCGGGCCGCGAGGGCCTCGACGGAGAGGTCTCCGGCGGGATGTTCGGTGATCCACTGCTGGAGGTCCCGCAGCGGCGCGCGCCGGGCGGTCTGGGCGGCGAGCTGGGCGCTGAACTGCGCCTGGTTGCCGGGGCGGCGCAGGAAGACGACCAGGTGCCGGGCGACGGTCAGGGCCGTGTCGCGGCCCAGGTCCTCCTCCACGAGCGCGAGCGCGAGGTCGATGCCCGCGGTCACGCCGGCCGAGGTGGACACGCGGCCGTCGCGGACGAAGATCGGGTCCGGGTCCACGTCGACCCGGGGATAGCAGCGGGCGAGGTGGTCGCAGGCGACCCAGTGGGTGGTCGCCCGGTGGCCGTCGAGGAGCCCGGCCTCCGCGAGCAGCAGGGCGCCGGTGCAGACGGAGACCAGACGCTCGGCGCGCGGGGCGTTCTCGCGCAGCCAGTCGATCAGGCGCGGGTCGGGACGCCGGGTGCCCTCGCCACCGGGGACGAGCAGGGTGTGCGGGCGGTCCGCGGCGGCGAGCGTCATGTCCGGGAGCAGCCGCAGGCCGCTCTGCGTGCGGACCGGTCCCCCGTCGAGCGAGGCGGTCACGATCGGGTAGGAGGAGTCGCCGTCGGCGCGGCCGGCGCCGGCGAACACCTCCACCGGTCCGGTGACATCCAGGCTCTGGACGTCGTCGAAGAGGACGACGAGCACGGGTCGCTTCGTCATGGCTCCATCCTTGGCGCGGTGCGGGACGGCCGCAATGACGAAGACCCCACCTTTCCTGCCATGGGAACGGGGACGCGTCCCCCGGGGTTCCGGTCGTACCGACCAGTCGGTAACGTTCGTTCCATGACCTCTCTGCCTCCCCGCGCGGGCCGCCGCTGTCACCACATGCTGAACCCGATGCACTCCACGGTGTACTTCTCGCCCGACCTGGAGACCGAGTTCCGGGCCCTCGGCTTCGAGGACGGCTCGGCCATGCGGCTCGCCTCGCGCAGCGCCGCGATGGGCGCCGTGGGCGCGGGAACCGTCGCCGCCACCTTCTCCAACTACAACGTCGAGCTGCTCGCCAAGCACCTTCCGGCCGTCTGGGACATCGCCTCGCCCGCCGAGGTGGGGGCCGCGCGGCTGCGGGCCGTGGACGGCACGCTGCGCCGGCTCCTCGGCGAGGAGACGATCGCATCGGCCGAGATGGCGGAGGCCGCCGAGCTCGCGATGCGCGCCACCGAGGCCTGCACCCGGCACGCCCGGCCGCTCTACTCGGCCCACGCCGACCTGCCGGTCCCCGAGGCGCCGCACCTGCGGTACTGGCACGCCGCGACGCTGCTGCGCGAGCACCGGGGCGACGGCCACCTGGCGGCCCTGCTGACCGTGGAGCTCGACCCGCTGGAGGCGATGGTCAGCCACACCGCGACCGGCCTTGGCATGAACCCGCGCCTCGCCCTGGGCGCGCGGGGCTGGAAGCGCGCCGACTGGGACGCCGCCGCCGAGCGGCTGCGCGAGCGCGGGCTGCTGGACGCGGAAGGCGAGCTCACGGCCGAGGGCACGGCGCTCCGCGAGGAGCTGGAGGACCGTACGGACCGCCTGGACTCGGCCCCGTACGAGCACCTGGGCGCGGCGGGCGTGGAGCGTCTCACGGAGCTGGGCAAGGCCTTCCGGAACACGGCGTTCCTGGCCGGGGCCTTCCCGGCGGACCTCAGCGCCAAGAGCTGACCCGCGGCCGCCCGCGGTCCGCGGCCGTACCACCGGACACGGCGGGACCGGGGCGCGTGCGGGGTTCCGGCCGGTAAGACGGCACAATGCACTCGCAAGCTTGAGGCACGAGAAGGCGAGTCGGGACACCGTGACGACGTCCATCGAAGGCAGGATCGCCGAGGAACTCGGCGTACGTGAGCGACAGGTGAGGGCGGCCGTCGAGCTGCTCGACGGCGGCTCGACCGTGCCGTTCATCGCGCGCTACCGCAAGGAAGCGACGGAGATGCTCGACGACGCGCAGCTGCGCACGCTCGAGGAGCGACTGCGTTACCTCCGGGAGCTGGAGGACCGGCGGACCGCCATCCTCGACTCCGTACGGGAGCAGGGGAAGCTGACGGCCGAGGTGGAGGCCCAGCTGCGGGCCGCCGACACCAAGGCCCGTCTGGAGGACATTTATCTGCCCTTCAAGCCCAAGCGCCGCACCAAGGCGCAGATCGCCCGCGAGGCCGGTCTCGAACCGCTGGCGGACGGGCTGCTCGCCGACCCGTCGGTGGAGCCGACGGCGGCCGCGGCGGCCTTCGTGGACGCCGACAAGGGTGTCGCCGACCCGGCGGCGGCCCTGGAGGGCGCCCGCGCCATCCTCACCGAGAAGTTCTCCGAGGACGCCGATCTGATCGGCGAGCTGCGGGAGCGGATGTGGGGCCGGGGCCGGCTGGCGGCGAAGGTACGGGACGGCAAGGAGGAGGCGGGCGCGAAGTTCGCCGACTACTTCGACTTCGCGGAGCCCTTCACCGCGCTCCCCTCGCACCGGATCCTCGCGATGCTGCGCGGCGAGAAGGAGGACGTCCTCAGCCTGGAGCTGGAGCCGGAAGAGCCGTCCCAGACCCCTGGGCCCTCCGCGTACGAGTCCATGGTCGCCTCGCGCTTCGGGGTGGCCGAGCGGGGCCGGCCGGGCGACAAGTGGCTTCAGGACACGGTCCGCTGGGCCTGGCGGACCCGCATCCTGGTCCACCTCGGGATCGACCTGCGGCTGCGGCTGCGGACGGCCGCCGAGGACGAGGCGGTCCGGGTCTTCGCGGCGAACCTGCGCGACCTGCTGCTCGCGGCCCCGGCGGGGACGCGGGCGACCCTGGGCCTGGACCCCGGCTTCCGTACGGGCGTCAAGGTGGCCGTCGTCGACAGTACGGGCAAGGTCGTCGCCACCGACACGATCTACCCGCACGTCCCGGCGAACAAGTGGGACGAGTCGCTGGCGAAGCTGGCGCGGCTCGCGAAGGAGCACGCGGTCGAGCTGGTCGCCATCGGCAACGGCACGGCCTCCCGCGAGACGGACAAGCTCGCGACCGAACTCATCGCCAAGCACCCCGAGTTGACGCTCACCAAGGTCATGGTCTCGGAGGCGGGCGCCTCCGTGTACTCCGCCTCGGCCTTCGCCTCGCAGGAACTGCCGGGCCTGGACGTCTCGTTGCGCGGCGCGGTCTCGATCGCGCGGCGGCTGCAGGACCCGCTGGCCGAGCTGGTGAAGATCGACCCGAAGTCGATCGGCGTCGGGCAGTACCAGCACGACCTGTCCGAGGTGAAGCTCTCCCGCTCGCTCGACGCGGTGGTCGAGGACTGTGTGAACGGTGTCGGCGTCGACGTCAACACCGCGTCCGCGCCGCTGCTTTCGCGGGTGTCGGGCATCGGCGCGGGCCTCGCCGAGAACATCGTGTCGCACCGTGACGCGAACGGCCCGTTCCGCTCGCGGAAGGCGCTGAAGGACGTGGCGCGGCTCGGCCCGAAGGCGTACGAGCAGTGCGCGGGCTTCCTGCGGATCCGCGGCGGGGACGACCCGCTGGACGCGTCATCGGTGCACCCGGAGGCGTACCCGGTGGTGCGGCGGATGGTGAAGACGACGGGTGGCGAGGTCGCGTCGCTGATCGGCAACAGCGGGGTGCTGCGGTCACTGCGGGCGGACGCGTTCGTGGACGAGACCTTCGGTCTGCCGACGGTCACGGACATCTTGCGCGAGCTGGAGAAGCCGGGTCGCGACCCGCGTCCCGCGTTCAAGACGGCCACGTTCAAGGAGGGCGTCGAGAAGATCGGCGACCTCGCGTCGGGGATGGTCCTGGAGGGCGTGGTCACGAACGTGGCGGCGTTCGGGGCGTTCGTGGACATCGGCGTGCACCAGGACGGGCTCGTCCATGTGTCGGCCATGTCCAAGACCTTCGTCAAGGACCCGCGCGACGTGGTGAAGCCGGGTGACGTGGTCCGGGTGAAGGTCCTGGACGTCGACATCCCGCGCAAGCGGATCTCGCTGACGCTGCGGCTCGACGACGAGGCGAGCTCGGAGGCCGAGCCGGCGGCTCCGCAGCGGGAACGGCGCGACCGGGGTGGACGTGGAGGACGTCCGCCGCAGCAGCGCCGCGAGCAGGGTCAGGCACAGGGGCAGGGGCAGGGGCAGCGTTCGGCCTCGGCTCCGGCGCCCGCGAACAGCGCGATGGCGGACGCCCTGCGTAAGGCGGGCCTGCTGAACAACGAGGGCGGCGGCGGGAAGCGGCGCGGCCGCTGACGCGGTGCGGGCCCGGCCTGGCGGCCGGGCCCGTTGTTTCCCACCCGCACCACCCGTACTGCTGAGTACACAGAGGTGCGGGTCATCCTGTGGTGCGCCGGGCGCCGTCGGCGACTGCGGGCCGAAGGCCCCGGACAGAGCGGGCCGGGCCACGCGGACCGAACGGTCGGGGCGCGCGTGTCGCAGCGCCGGCGCGCCCTGGTTTCAGGCGTTCGGGAGGAAGCGGAGGGCCCATTCGGCTCGGTTGGCGACCGTCAGGTCGTCGTCCTCGGTCAGGGGCTGGAGGAGGGCGCGGGAGCGGGCCGGGTCGGCCTGGACCAGGTCGACGATCTCCGCCGCCAGGGAGTCCTGGTCGTCGCCGAGGTCCACGGAGGAGGCCCGCAGGAGCGCCGGCAGGGCGTCCGGGCCGCCGATCGCGGCGAGGACGCCGCCGAGCAGCTCGCGGGCGTAGGCGTTGCGCTCGACGAGGGCCCGGTCCAGTTCGGCCTGGAGCCGGGGCAGCAGCGCCGCGTCGCCCGAGGCGGCGATCTCGTCGGCGAGGTCGATGGTCTCGTCGACATCGGCGTCGAGGTCGTCCAGCATCTCGGTGAGCCGGTTCAGCAGGTCGGTCATGGTGTCTCCTGGAATGCGCCGTCCCTCAGGACGGGGACCGTCTCCGAGGTGTCGACCTCGGCGGCCACCACGACGTGCTGCGGATGGCCGTACCCGTACAGTTCACGCCCCGAATCGCCGCGGTGCAGCTCCGCGACCGGGTCGGAGGCGACGCCCATCAGAGCTCGGTCACCTTGCCGGCCGTGACCTCGACGCGGCGGGTCGTGTGGACCGCGTCGAGCATTCGGCGGTCGTGGGTGACCAGGAGGAGGGTGCCGGTGTAGGACTCGAGCGCGGACTCCAGCTGCTCGATGGCCGGCAGGTCCAGGTGGTTCGTCGGTTCGTCCAGGACGAGGAGGTTGACGCCCCGGCCCTGGAGGAGGGCGAGCGCGGCGCGGGTCCGCTCGCCCGGGGAGAGCGTGGTGGCGGGGCGCAGCACGTGGGCGGCCTTGAGCCCGAACTTCGCCAGCAGCGTCCGTACCTCCGCCGGCTCCGTCTCCGGGACGGCCGCGCAGAACGCGTCGAGCAGCGACTCCGAGCCGTGGAAGAGCTTGCGGGCCTGGTCGACCTCGCCGACGACGACGCCCGAGCCGAGCACGGCGTCGCCCGAGTCGAGCGGGAGGCGGCCGAGGAGCGCGGCGAGCAGCGTCGACTTGCCGGCCCCGTTCGCGCCGGTGATCGCGACCCGGTCGGCCCAGTCGATCTGGAGGGTCGCGGGCCCGAAGCGGAAGTCGCCGCGCCGGACCTCGGCCTCGCGCAGGGTCGCCACGACCGAGCCGGAGCGCGGCGCGGAGGCGATCTCCATCCGCAGCTCCCACTCCTTGCGGGGCTCGTCCACGACGTCGAGCCGCTCGATCATCCGCTGCGTCTGGCGGGCCTTCGCGGCCTGCTTCTCGCTCGCCTCGCCGCGCAGCTTCCGGCTGATCTTGTCGTTGTCGGTCGCCTTGCGGCGGCCGTTGCGGACGCCCTTGTCCATCCAGTTGCGCTGCATGAGCGCGCGGCCTTCGAGGGCGGCCTTCTTGTCGGCGAACTCCTCGAACTCCTCGCGGGCGTGCCGGCGGGCGGTGTCCCGCTCCTCCAGGTACGCCTGGTAGCCGCCGCCGTAGAGCGTGATCTGCTGCTGGGCGAGGTCGAGTTCGAGGACCTTGGTGACCGTACGGGTGAGGAACTCGCGGTCGTGGCTGATGACGACCGTGCCCGCGCGCAGCCCCTGGACGAAGGATTCGAGCCGCTCCAGACCGTCGAGGTCGAGGTCGTTGGTGGGCTCGTCGAGCAGGAAGACGTCGTAGCGGGAGAGGAGGAGCGAGGCGAGACCGGCGCGGGCGGCCTGGCCACCGGAGAGCGAGGTCATCGGCTGGTCGAGGCCGACGGTCAGGCCGAGGGACTCGGCGACCTCCTCGGCCCGCTCGTCGAGGTCGGCGCCGCCGAGGCCGAGCCAGCGCTCCAGGCTCACGGCGTACGCGTCGTCGGCGCCGGGCGACCCGTCGACCAGGCCCTGGGTGGCCTCGTCCATGGCGGTCTGCGCCGCCGCCACGCCCGTACGGCGGGCCAGGAACTCGCGGACCGTCTCCCCTTCGCGCCGCTCGGGCTCCTGCGGGAGGTGGCCGACGGTCGCGCTGGGCGGCGAGAGCTTGAGCTCGCCCTCCTCGGGGGTGTCGAGCCCGGCGAGCAGCCGCAGCAGCGTCGACTTGCCGGCGCCGTTGACGCCGACGAGGCCGATGACGTCGCCGGGGGCGACGACGAGGTCGAGGCCGGCGAAGAGGGAGCGTTCGCCGTGGCCGGCGGCGAGATCCTTGGCGACGAGAGTGGCAGTCATCAGGGGATGAATCGTATGCCACCGGCTCGACGCACCGTGGTGCGCCCGGACGGGTCCCCGGTACGGTCCGGCCATGAGCGACGACGTGATCGTGGTGGGGGGCGGGGTCATCGGTCTGACGACGGCCCTGACGCTGGCGGAGCGCGGCCTTCGGGTACGGGTCTGGTCCCGGGACCCGGCGGCGGAGACGACCTCGGCGGTGGCCGGGGCGCTGTGGTGGCCGTACCGGATCGAGCCTGCGGCGGAGGTGGGCGGCTGGTCGCTCGAGTCGCTGCGGGTGTACGAGAAGCTCGGCGCCGATCCGGTGGCCACGGGGGTACGGCTCATACCCGGCGTCCACGCCGAGGTGGACCTCGCCGACCTGGGCGACTGGGCGCGGGAGGTCTCGGGGCTGCGGCAGCTCGCGGCGCCGGAGGTGCCGGGGCCGTACGGGGTGGGTCTGGCCGCGGTACTGCCGCTGATCGACATGCCGGTCCACCTCGCGTGGCTGCGGGGCCGCCTCGAAGCCGCCGGCGGGGTCGTCGAGGGGCGGACCGTGACCGGTTTCGCGGAGGCGGCCCGGTCGGCGCGGGTGGTGGTGAACTGCGTGGGGCTCGGCGCCAGGGAGCTCGTACCGGACGCGGGACTGCGGCCGGTGCGGGGGCAGCTGGTGCTCGTGGAGAACCCGGGCGTCGAGGAGTGGTTCACGGCGGCCGACGCGGCGGCGGACAAGACGACGTACTTCTTCCCGCAGCCGGGGCGGCTGATCCTGGGCGGGACCGCCGAGGAGGGCGACGAGCGCCTGGAGCCCGACCCGGCGACGG
Organism: Streptomyces sp. NPDC058579; assembly: GCF_042718575.1. Lineage (NCBI taxonomy): Bacteria > Bacillati > Actinomycetota > Actinomycetes > Kitasatosporales > Streptomycetaceae > Streptomyces > Streptomyces sp. NPDC058579. The sequence goes on along the minus strand of NZ_JBHXPI010000002.1, from coordinate 381,605 downwards.
CCGCCGCGATCGTGGCGCGGTGCGCCCTGATCCGGCCGGAGATCGCCGGCGCGCGGGTCATCGGCCACCGGGTGGGACTGCGGCCTGCCCGGGCGGGCGGGGTCCGGCTCGACACGGAGCCGCTGCCGTCCGGCGGCCGCCTGGTCCACAACTACGGCCACGGGGGCGCGGGCGTCACGGTCGCCTGGGGCTGCGCCAGGCGCGCGGCGGAGCTGGCGTACGCCTGACCGCGGGGGCGAGGGGGGTCCCGCCGCCGGTCACGGTCCTTCGCCCGACGTGCCCGGGCCCGGGCCGATGCGGAGTTCGAAGTCGCCGTCGTACTTCGCGTGGCCCGCGATCACGGCGAGTTCGATGACCTCCTCGCCCACCTCGCCCCGGACGATCAGGGGGTCCCTGCGCAGGTCCCGCATCAGCGCCACGCACATGCCGATCATCACGAGGACGAACGGCGCGGCCACCAGGATCGTGAGGTTCTGCAGGCCCGCGAGGGCGTCGCCCTGGCCGTCGCCGATCAGGAGCATGATCGCGGCGACTGCCCCGGTCACCACGCCCCAGAACACGACCACCGGACGGGTCGGTTCGAAGGTGCCGCGCTGCGAGAGCGTGCCCATCACGATCGACGCGGCGTCCGCGCCGGACACGAAGAAGATGCCGACGAGGATCATCACGAGCAGGCTCATGGCCCCGGCGATCGGGAACTCCTGGAGCACACCGAAGAGTTGACCCTCGGGCGTGGTCTCCTCCGTCAGCCGGCCCTCCTCGCTGAGCTTCATCGCGGTGCCGCCGAAGACGGCGAACCAGACCAGACTCACAACGCTGGGCACCAGGATGACCCCGCCGACGAACTGGCGGATGGTGCGGCCCCGGCTGATCCGGGCGATGAACATGCCGACGAAGGGCGTCCAGGAGATCCACCACGCCCAGTAGAAGACCGTCCAACCGCCCAGCCATTCATGGATGTTGTCGCCGCTGGTCGCCTCGGTCCGGCCGGCCAGCTGCGCCAGGTCGCCGAAGTAGGCGAAGATCGAGGTGGGCAGCAGGTCGAGCACGATGATGGTCGGGCCCGCGATGAAGACGAAGAGGGCAAGGACCAGCGCGAGCACCATGTTCGTGTTGGACAGCCACTGGATGCCCTTCTCGACGCCGGAGACGGCGGACGCGACGAAGGCGACCGTCAGGACGGCGATGATGCCGACGAGCAGCCCGGTCCCGGTCTTCTCCATCCAGCCCAACTCCTCGACGCCACTGCCGATCTGGAGCGCGCCGAGCCCCAGTGAGGCGGCCGAGCCGAAGAGGGTCGCGAAGATCGCCAGGATGTCGATGACCCGGCCGGGTCCTCCGTGGGCCGCCCGCTTGCCGATCAGCGGGACGAAGACGGCGCTGATGGTCTGCCGCCGACGGCGCCGGAAGGTGGAGTACGCGATCGCGAGACCGACGACGGCGTAGATCGCCCACGGGTGGAGGGTCCAGTGGAAGAGGGTGGTGGCCATCGCGGTCTGCATCCGCTCGGCCGAGTCGACGGGGTGGGTGCCCGGCGGCGGGGTGCCGTAGTGGGCGAGCGGCTCGCTCACGCCGTAGAACATCAGGCCGATGCCCATGCCGGCGCTGAACATCATCGCGATCCACGACACGGTCCGGAACTCCGGCCCCTCGCTCTCGTGGCCGAGGGTGATCCGGCCGTACCGGCTGATCGCGAGCCAGAGCGCGAAGACGACGAAGCCGGAGGCGGCGAGCATGAACGCCCAGCCCCCGTTGCGGATCAGCCCGTCGAGGAGCTCGCTGGAGAAGCTCTCCAGGCTGTCCGTGGCCGTGGCGCCCCAGATCACGAAGGCGAGGGTGAGGACGGCGGTGACACCGAACACGATCCGGTCCGTCCGGGCCTTGGGGTGGTGGCCGGGACGGCGCGGGAGGTCCGCGGTCACCGACAGCCCCTCCCGGCCTCCCCGGCCACCGCCGCTCCCGGACTCCCCGGCTGACTGATCTTCCTGCGACACAGGTTCCGTACCTTTCACTGCATTACGGGACAAACACACTCCTTAAGGCAGCAGTACCACAGGTGACACGCCAGTTCCGGGACCAACTCAGACCGTCAGTTCGCCGACCCGTCAGCCCGTCAGTTCGTCAGCCCGTCAACAGACCTCCACCGGCCGTCCGGTGGTGAGCCGGTACTCCGCCCGGCCGTCGAGCAGCAGCGGGACGAGGGCGCGCCCGGACTGGCGCAGGGGCACCAACACCCCGTCGGTGTCCCGCCGGACCGTGATCCCGTGCAGCGCCAGCTCGTCGCCGAACTCGGCGTACTGCGCGGCGTCCAGGCGATAGCCGCAGGGCGGGTCCTGGAGGATCTCGGCGGGTTCGGCGGGGTCGTTGTCGGCGCCGCCGAGCATGACCGGTCCCCGGTCGGCGAAGCCCGTGTGACGGGCCGCCGCCGTGGCCGCGCCGAGGACGCCGCGCCGCTCGTCGACGTACGCGAACGCGCCCTTCAGCGAGACGAGTTGGGTGGTCACCCGGCGCCGCTTGTTGCGCGCGTCGTCGTCGGCCTCGGCCTGGGTGAGGGCCTCGATCCGGGTCTCGACGAGCAGGCCGACGGAGTGCTTCACGCCGGCCGTGTTGCGCAGGATGCGCTCCTGGCCGTCGCCCGCGACCTGCTTCACGGGCTGACCCGTGTGCGGGTCGGTCCAGATCCCGTATATGCCGCTGCTGAAGCCGGAGATCCCGGCGGCAGACCGGACGTAGGACTCCGACAGGGTGTGGGCCTCGTCGTGCACATGGGCGTCGGTGTTGAGGTTGCGCGGCCAGAGGGCGAGCAGGTCCTTGTCGTAGTACGGCGAGGTGCCGTCGTACTCGTGCAGGTCGTAGACCAGTTCGGGGCGCCGGTCGCGGATGAGCGCGGCGAGCGCCCGGCCCTCGGCCGTCTGCAGGGCGAGGTGGTCGCGGTTGACGTCGATCCCGTCGGCGTTGCCCCGGGTGTCGGCCTCGCGGCCGTCCGGGTTGGCCGTGGGGACGACGAGGACGGTCGTACGGGCGAGGAAGCGCCGGGTCTCCTTGTCCCGCGCGAACGCCAGGTCGCGCACCGTGGTCAGGCACGCCTCCCGGCCCGACGGTTCGTCACCGTGCTGCGAGCAGACGAGGAGCACGGTGGTGCCCGTCGCCCGCGCGCCGACCGTGGCGAGCCGGATCGGACGGCCCTGCTCGGTCGTTCCGACGGTCCGCACCGCAACCCGGTCACTCGCCCGGTCGACGGCGGCGAGGAAGGAGCTCTCCTCCGCCTCGGTCGTCCACCGGGCGCCGTTGCTGGTCTCGAAGCCGGTCCGCGGGGGCTGCGCCGGGGCGGCCCCGCCGTGCGCCTCCGCGGGCACGGCGACCAGCGGGAGGCCGAGGGCGGTGACGCCCGCGACGAGGGCGAGCGTGCGCCGCACGGGGCGGTGGCTTGGTGCGCGGGTCATCGGGCCTCACCCGGGACGGGGATGCCCGGGCGGGCGGGCCCGACACCCGTGAGCGGCCACCCGGCCTGCGCCGAGCGTGCGTCGACCGTACCGGCCGTCGCCCGCGTGAACGCCTCGACGCCGCCGACGAGCGGCAGTTTCGCCGAGGTCCTGGCGAGGTCGAGGGTGAGCGTCGGGGTGGTCGACGGAGGATCGAGGAGGTCCTTGTCCGTGCCGCCGACGATCAGGGCGAGCCGGTGGCCGGCCGGGACGACGTGGTCGGTGGCCGCGAGCTTGAGCGTGATCGTGTACGCCCTGCCGGGGGTCAGCGGGCGGCCCTGCTCGGGGTTCGCCCAGGTGCCCAGGTCCGCCCAGCCCCGGCTGACCACCGTGTACCCGACGTCCGCCGTCCGGGCCTTCGTCTCCTTGAAGCAGGCGGAGTCGCCGTCGGTGCTCGCGCCCCAGCACGTCCGTTCGGTGAGGGTGGTGATGCCCTCGCCGGGGGCGCCGTAGTCCCGGATGGTATCGGGGCCGAGGTCGACGAGTACGGCCGACAGATGGGCGGTCGCGGTCGTCGGGGTGGCCGTGACGGTCACCGTGGAGGACCCGGAGAGCCGCAGGTCACGGGCTAGCGGCCGGGTGGTGAAGCCGGCCTGGGCTGAGGTCGGGTCGTCGATCCGGGCCGCCCAGTCGGTCTCGCCGAGGGCCGGGTCGTCGGTGAAGGTCTCCGTGGCGCCGGGGGCCGCGGGGGTCCTGCCGAGGGTGCCGGCGCGGGGCTCCTGGCCGGTGCCGGGGCGCAGGGTGGTGCGCTCGGTGGCACGCGGCGGCCAGACTGGGTCGGTGGTCCAGCGGTCCGGGGCGCGCTCGATGTCGGCCATCGGCTCGCGGTCGATGCCGTTGTCGTAGCCGAGGAGCTGGTGGTCGAACCAGCGGTGCAGGGTGCGGACCCAGTCGGCGCGCCGGAAGTCGAAGGGGTCGACGTGGCCGGTCTGGGAGAGCCAGATCTTGCGCTCGACGCCCTGCGCGGCGAGGGCGTCCCACCACTGGCCGAACTGGTTGGCACGGACGTTGAGGTCCTGCTGCCCGTGCACGACGAAGACGCTCGCCTTCACCTTCCGGGCGTCCGGGACGTGGTTCCGCTCGCTCCACGCGGGCGTCCAGTCCCCGCTGTAGGGGGTACCGGCGGTGACGCGCTCCTGAACTGCGCCGCAACGGGCGGCCGCCTCGGGGCTGTTGACGTACTCGGAGAGCCAGCTCGGGTTGGCGTTGTAGAGCGGGGCGCCCTGGGAGTGGAAGTAGTCGTACCAGGAGGAGATCGCCCCGATCGGGACGATCGTCTCCAGGCCCTCGACCCCCGTGGCGGCTACGCCGTTGGCGACGGTGCCGTCCCAGCTCTTGCCGATCATGCCGACCTTGCCGGTGGACCAGGTCGTGCCCTTCGCCCGCTCGGAGCCGGTACGGGTCGTGTAGCCGCGCGCGCGGCCGTTCAGCCAGTCGACGACCGCCTTGGCGGACTGGACGTCGGAGCGGCCGCCGACGTCGTCGCAGCCGTCGGAGCGGTTGGTGCCGGCGAGGTCGACGGCGACGAAGGCGTAGCCGCGCGGCACGAAGTAGTTGTCGTAGAAGAGCGGGAACTGGACCGGCTTCCCGGCGGCGTCGTAGGTCTTCTTCTGGCTCTCGTTGCCGCGTCCGCAACAGGCGTAGTACGGGCTGGCGTCCATGATGACCGGGATCTTCCGGCCGGTCGCCGCGGTCTCGCGCGGGCGGACGATGTCGGCGGCGACCCGGTCGGTGCGACCGTCGCCGTCGCCGTCGAGACCGGTGTCCACCCAGACGGACTCGCGTATCGCGTCGCCGTAGGAGTACACCGGCTTGGACTCGCGTACGGTCCGGTCGCCTGCTCGGGTGTCCGCGGCGAGTGCGCCTGACGGGGAGACGAGGGCGGACAGCAGGGCGGCCGTGGCGGCCACGGCGAGGGTTCTGCGCGACGGACGGGCTCCGCGGGTTCTCCGCACACGTATCGGCATGGGGCGGAACGTACCCCCGTCAACTCCCGCGCAAAAGAGTGCCGTCGGGAGCGGGGACGCACGAATGGGGCCTGAGGGTCCGTTTCGGCCGAATGGCGATCGTGTGAAAGGAGGTCCTCTGGACGTGACGGGGCATCACCGCGCTGAATAGCGTCGCTAAGGACCGAACACCATGCATGCTTCTTACCGACTTGGAGCTCTCGTGCACCGCAGACTTGTCGTTCCGAGCGCACTCGCGGCGTCCCTCCTGCTGGCGATCCCGGCATCCGCCGCCGACTACGTTCCGGGCGCATCGGGCATCGGCGACCCCTACTACCCGGCCAGTGGCAACGGCGGCTACGACGTCTCCCACTACGACCTGCGGCTGACCTACCAGCCCGCGACCGACCTCCTGGAGGGCACGGCGACGATCCTCGCCACTACCAAGCAGAACCTCTCCCGCTTCAACCTGGACCTCGGTCTGAAGGTCAGCGAGGTGCGGGTGAACGGCAAGAAGGCCCGGTTCGCCACCAGCGGCGAGCAGGAGCTGGAGATCACCCCGGCGACCCCGCTGGAGAAGAACCGGACGATCTCGGTCGTCGTGCGGTACGCGGGCAAGCCCTCCGAGGTGAAGATCGGCGGCTGGACCGCCTGGCACCGCACCCCCGACGGCGGTGTGGCCGCCCAGGAGCCGGACTCGGCCGCCTGGTGGTTCCCGTCCAACGACCACCCCCTGGACAAGGCGACCTTCGACGTCTCGGTCTCCGTGCCGGACGGCACGCAGGCCATCAGCAACGGCGTGCTCCAGTCGCAGTCCTCGCGGCTCGGCTGGACCCGCTTCAACTGGCGCTCCAACAAGCCCCAGGCGACCTATCTGGCCACGCTCGCGGTGGGCAAGTTCGACATCACCACGGACAGGACCGCGAACGGGCTCCCGGTCCTCAACGCGTACAGCAAGGACCTCGGCGACAACGCGGGCGCGGCCCGGGCCTCGATCGAGCGGACCACCGAGGTCGCGGAGTGGCTGGAGGAGGTGTTCGGGCCGTACCCCTTCAACGCGCTCGGCGGCTACGTCCCCAACGTGACCAGCGGATACGCGCTGGAGACACAGACCAGGCCGTTCTACAGCCCCCGGCAGTTCTCCAACGGGGCGAACGTGTCCGTCGTCGTCCACGAGCTGGCGCACCAGTGGTACGGCGACAGCGTCTCGGTCGACCGGTGGAAGGACATCTGGGTCAACGAGGGCTTCGCCCGCTACAGCCAGTGGCTGTGGTCGGAGAAGGAGGGCGAAGGCACGGCGCAGGAACTGGCGGACTACGTCTACCAGACCCGTACCGCCGAGGACCCGTTCTGGACTGTCGCTCCGGGCGACCCGGGTCCGGACAACCAGTTCCACATCGCCGTCTACGACCGGGGCGCGCTGGCGCTCCAGGCGCTGCGCAACGAGATCGGTGACGAGGATTTCTTCGCGATCCTGAAGGGCTGGCCGACGGAGTTCGCGTACGGCAACGCGAAGGTCAAGGACTTCGTGAAGTACGCGGAGCGCGTCTCGGGCAAGCCGCTGGCCGAGCTCTTCGACACCTGGCTGTACGAACCGGTGAAGCCGGCCGCGTCGACGGCGGCCGAGGCGGGCGTCTCGGCCCGGACGGCCCGCTCGGCGACTGCTCCGGCTGCCTCTTCCGCCGCGCCGGCGACGGCCGAGCCGGCGAAGCCCGCGCAGCCGAAGCCCGTTCAGCCGAAGCCCGTTCAGCCGAAGTCCTGGAAGAAGATCGCGGAGACGAACACGATCCACGAGCACGGCGGCCCCGAGGGTCACGACAGTCACAGCGGTCACTGAGCCGTCGCGTACGCGCCCCGCGCCGCCCTCAGGGGTGGGCGCGGGGCGCGTACGTGTGCCGGGGGTAGGCTCACCGGCCGTACGGAGCGGCAGGCGGGAGCGGGGCAGTGGCGGTGGAGACGAAGGCGGAGCGGTACGGGGACCCGGCGGTGCGGGAGGCCGTCGCGCGGCGGGTCGGCGCGGAGTGGGGGCTCGAACTGCCGGACTCCTTCTTCCGGTTCGCCGACTTCCTCGCCGCACTCGGACCCGTCGAGCAGCGGGCACTGAGGGACCTGGAACTCGCGCCGTACGGCGTGATGGACCTCTTCGCGGACCCGTCGGCGCTCCCCCGGGACGGTCTCGACATCCGGGTGCACGGGCGGTACTACCGCGATCCGCCGGAGTTCCTCACCTTCCTGCACGGCGGTTCCGACGGCCTGCACTTCGGGCTCTGGTCCGACGACGGGCGCACGTGCGACGGAGTCGCCTCGTACTACACCGACGACGGCGAGGGGATCGAGCGGTGCCACCGCACCCCGCTGGAGGCCGTGCGGGCGCGGATCGAGGCGGTTCACCGTGATCTCGCCGACTACGCGGCCGACGGGGACGAGGCGGAACTCGCCCGCCTCGCCGACCTGGGGCGGCTGCGGGAGGTCATGACCGGCTTCGAGACCGGGGAGCGTACGGAGACGGGGCTCGCGTACTCCGAGGCGTACGTGTACCGGCGGCCGCCCGTCGACGCTGCCCGGATCACGACCATGGACGGCGCGGGGGCTCTGCTCTCCGGGGCGACGGTCCTCGACCGTCCACCCCATGGCGCGGCCGACGTCCACCGCTTCGGCACCTTCATGGAGGACCTCCTCGACGACGCAGAGGCGGTCCGGGCGGCCCGCGACGAGGCCCTGCGGAGGGCGGCGGCGGGCGATCCGGCGGAGGCGCTGGTGCTCGGCCGGGACCTGCACCGCGCGTCGTACGGCCGGGCGGAGCACGAGGAGTACGCGAGCGAGCTGTTGGCCGTCGCGTACCGGGAGCTCGGCCGCCCCGCGCTCGCCGAGGTCGCGGCGGCCCACCACCGCCACCGGGCGCTGCCGGACGTGGACGTGCTGCGGCCGGCGCGCTGAGCCCGGCCCGTCTGAGAGACGGGTCGTCTGAGCCCGGCCCGCCAAAGACCTGCCGTCGTGAGCCCGGCCCGTCCGAGACCAGCCGGCCTGAGCCCGGCCCGTCTGAGAGCGCTTTCGATCTCCGCCCTCGCCCGCTCCACCAGGGGTTACCCTCGACGCTGTCAGCACCGTCGCAGCATCGTGCCCGTGGGGAGCCAGCCTTGAGCGAAACGACGTCCGGGACGCGCCCGACCCTGGAAGCCGTGGCCGAGCGCGCCGGGGTGTCCCGGGCAACGGTCTCCCGGGTCGTCAACGGCGGCGCCGGGGTACGCGAGGCGCTCGCCGAGAAGGTGCGCGAGGCCGTCGCCGAGCTCGGCTACGTCCCCAACCACGCCGCGCGGACGCTGGTGACCCGGCGCAACGGGGCCGTCGCCGTGATCATCGCCGAGCCCGAGTTCCGGATCTTCTCCGACCCGTTCTTCGAGCAGCAGGTGCGCGGCATCAGCCGCGAACTGACCGCTCACGACGCACAGTTGGTCCTGCTCTGGGTGGAGGGTCCGGGCGACCACGAGCGGATCGCGCGGTACCTCGGCGGCGGGCACGTCGACGGGGCGCTCGCCTTCTCGCTGCACACCGACGACCAGCTCCCGGAGATCGTCCGGCGCGCCCAGGTGCCGACGGTCTTCGGCGGGCGGCCCGGCTGGACGCCCGTCGGCGACCCCACGGTGCCCTACGTCGACTGCGACAACCGGGGCGGGGCCCGAGACGCCGTGCGCCATCTGCGCTCGCTGGGGCGCCGCACCATCGCGCACATCACCGGCCCCGGCGACCAGACCTCGTCGCTCGACCGGCTCGCCGGATACCGTGACGAACTGCCGGAAGCCGGGCCGGAGCTGGTGGCCGAGGGGGCGTTCACGGAGGAGAGCGGGGCGCGCGCGATGGCCGAGCTCCTGCGCCGCCGCCCCGATCTGGACGGCGTCTTCGCCGCCAACGACCTGATGGCCTCGGGCGCGCTGCGGGTGCTGCGTGAGCAGGGCCGGCGCGTCCCGGACGACGTGGCGCTCGTCGGCTTCGACGACATGCTCCAGGTGGCCGAGGCGACCGATCCCCCGCTCACGACGGTCCGTCAGGACATCGAGGGCATGGGCCGGTTGATGGTACGGCTGCTCATGGGCACCCTCGACGGCACGGGCGTGCCCGAGCCCGTGATCACCGCCACGGAACTGGTCCGCCGAGCCTCGGCCTGAGCCTCATCCGCCCCTCCTCCGCACTGGATTTCGCGGTGTACGGCTCCTGAAGAGCGGGGACAAGTCACGGCGTAGGCCGAGCTGTTACGCGTTCGACTCTTGACGGGAACCGGGCCAGAGAGGCACGCTCCAGACGCATTCCTGAGAGCGCTCTCAAGACGGAGGCTTCCCATGCGCACCCCTGCCCGAGCCGCCAGAACGACCGCCGTGCGGACCACCGCCGTACGGATCGGCGCGGTCGTCCTCACCGGGGCCCTGCTCGCCGCCTGCGGATCCGGGGGATCCGACGGCACGTCCGACAGCGCGGGCGGAAAGGTCACGATCACCGTCGACCTCTTCGGCTCGTTCGGCTACAAGGAGGCCGGGCTCTACGCCGCGTACGAGAAGCTCCACCCCAATGTGACGATCAAGCAGTCCGACACCGAGGACGAGCAGGACTACTGGAAGTCGCTCCAGACCCGGCTGGCCGGCGGGGGCGGGCTCGCCGACGTCCAGGGCATCGAGGTCGGCCGGATCGCCTCCGTCACCCAGCAGCAGGCGGACAAGTTCGAGGACCTGACGAAGTACGGCGCGGACGCGCTGAAGGGCGAGTTCGCCGACGCCAAGTGGTCCGCCGCGACCACCAAGGACGGCAAGGTCCTCGGCCTCGGCACGGACGTCGGCCCGGAGGCCATGTGCTACCGCACCGACCTGTTCAAGCAGGCCGGACTCCCCACGGACCGCACCGAGTTGGCGCAGAAGTGGGCCACCTGGGACGGCTATCTGCAGCTCGGCGAGCAGTACAAGGCCAAGGCCCCGGCCAAGAGCGCCTGGGTGGACAGCGTCGGCAGCCTCTACGCGGTCATGATCGGCCAGGAGAAGGAGCGGTACTACGACGCCTCCGGGAAGCTCATCTACGCCGAGAGCCCCGCCGTGAAGACCGCCTGGGACGCCTCGACGAAGGCCGCGCAGGACGGGCTGAGCGCCAAGCTCGACCAGTGGTCCCCGCAGTGGAACCAGGCCTTCTCCACCGGCTCCTTCGCGACGCTCCCCTGCCCCGCGTGGATGCTCGGCTACATCAAGGGCCAGGCCGGTGACGCGGGCAAGGGCAAGTGGGACATCGCCAAGCTGCCCGGTGGCGCCGGGAACTGGGGCGGCTCCTACCTCTCCGTACCGCGCGCGGCGAAGCACAAGAAGGAGGCGTACGAGCTGATCAAGTGGCTCACCGCCCCCGAGCAGCAGGCCACGCTCTTCACGAAGCAGGGCAACTTCCCGTCCTCGACGGGCGCCATCTCCAAGGTCGCGACGGCGACCGACCCGTACTTCTCCGGCGCCCCGATCGGGCAGATCTTCGGCGACGCGGCCAAGGCCGCCCCGGTGCAGGTGCTCGGGGTCCACGACAAGAACGTCGCCGACCAGATCACCAACGCGCTGAGCGAGGTGGAGCGCAAGGGCACCTCGCCGGAGAAGGCGTGGTCCAACGCCCAGAAGGGCGTCGAGAACGCGGTCGGATGACGGTCGGGGCCCGGGGGCCGGGTTTCCGGCCCCCACCCCCTCCGTGCCCGCAGCACACCGCACACCCGCTCATCCGACCCGAAGGGCCGCACCGTGACCCTGACCGCCTCCGGGCCGACGGCGGCACCCGTCCCGCCGTCGCCGGCCCGGCCCCCCGGACCGGCGCGCCGCCGCAGACGGTCCGCGCTCGTCCCGTACGCCTACATCGCCCCGTTCTTCACCCTGTTCGCCGCCTTCGGCCTCTTCCCGCTCCTCTACACCGCGTTCGTCTCGCTCTACCGCGTCGAGCTGCAGACCCCCGGCGACATGGAGTGGCGCGGATTCGGCAACTACACGGCGCTGCTCACCGACGAGTTCTTCTGGACCGCGCTCCGCAACACGTTCACCATCGGGGTCCTGTCCACCGTGCCCCAGCTCGCCATGGCGCTCGGCCTCGCCCATCTGCTCAACTACAAGCTCCGTGGCCGGACGTTCTTCCGCACGGCGATGCTGCTGCCCTACGCGACCTCCGTCGCCGCCGCCACCCTCGTCTTCGCCCAGCTCTTCGGGCACGACTACGGACTCGTCAACTACGCGCTCTCACTGGTCGGTTTCGACCCCGTCGACTGGCAGAACAACACGGTCGCCTCGCAGATCGCGGTCTCCTCGATCGTCGTCTGGCGCTGGACCGGCTACAACGCGCTGATCTACCTCGCGGGCATGCAGTCCATCCCCTCCGAGCTGTACGAGGCGGCGGAGATGGACGGGGCCTCGCGCTGGCGGCAGTTCTTCCACGTCACGCTGCCCGGACTGCGCCCCACGATCGTCTTCACCACCGTCGTCTCCACGATCGGCGCGACCCAACTCTTCGGTGAGCCACTGCTCTTCGAGGGGTCGATCTCGGGCGGCATCTCGCACCAGTACCAGACGCTCGGGCTCTACCTCTACGAACAGGGCTGGGGCTTCTTCCATCTCGGCCGCGCCGCCGCCATCGCCTGGCTGATGTTCCTGCTCATTCTCGTCCTCGTCGGGGTCAACGCCCTGATCGTGCGGCGCCGTTCACGGAAGGAGGGCCGCGCGTGACCACCCGTGTCGCCGGCCGTACCGGGCGCGGGGGCCGGATCACGTACGCCGTCCTGATCCTCGCCGTCCTTGTCTCGGCCTTGCCGTTCTACTGGACGATCGTCGCCGCCAGCCGTTCCAACGCCGATCTCGCGCAGGTGCCGCCGACGCTGCTGCCCGGCCCGAACCTGATGCGCAACTTCGAGGCGGTGATGGAGGAGGCGGACATCGGCAAGGCGCTGTTCAACTCGCTCGTCGTCTCCGGCTCGATCACCGTCGGCACGGTGCTCTGCTGCACCCTGGCCGGGTTCGCCTTCGCCAAGCTGCGCTTCCGGGGCCGGGGCGCGCTGCTCACGATCACCGTCGGCACGATGATGATCCCGCCGCAGCTCGGCGTCATCCCGCTCTTCATGCTCATCGCCGAGCTGGGCTGGGTGAACCAGCTGCAGTCCGTGATCCTGCCCGGTCTCGTCTCGGCCTTCGGCGTGTTCTTCATGCGCCAGTACCTGGTGCAGTCGCTGCCGGACGAGCTGATCGAGGCGGCCCGGGTAGACGGGGCGTCCTCGGCACGGATCTTCTGGTCGATCGTGGTGCCCGTAGCCCGGCCCGGCATGGCCGTGCTTGGGTTGCTCACCTTCATGGCCGCCTGGAACGACTTCTTCTGGCCGATCATCGCGCTGTCCTCGCAGGAGCCGACCGTGCAGGTCGCCCTCCGCCAGCTCGGCGGCGGCTACGTCCACGACCAGTCCGTGATCATGGCCGGCACCCTGCTCGGCACGCTGCCCGTGCTGCTCGTCTTCGGCCTGCTCGGCCGGCAGATCGTCGGCGGCATCATGCAGGGCGCCGTCAAGGGCTGAGCAGGTGGCCGACCGTACCCTCTTCCTCTCACAGGAGTTCTCCCTCCATGAACGCTCTCTTCCCTGACGGCTTCCGCTGGGGCGCGGCCACCGCCGCCTACCAGATCGAGGGGGCCGCCACCGAGGACGGCCGCACCCCGTCCATCTGGGACACCTTCAGCCGTACGCCGGGCAAGGTGCGCAACGGCGACACCGGTGACATCGCCGCCGACCACTACCACCGGGTCCGTGAGGACGTGGCCCTGATGAAGGACCTGGGCCTCACCGACTACCGCTTCTCCCTCTCCTGGTCCCGGGTCCAGCCGACCGGGCGCGGCCCGGCCGTACAGAAGGGCCTCGACTTCTACCGCGGCCTGGCGGACGAGCTGCTCGAAGCCGGGATCCGGCCGGTCGCCACGCTCTACCACTGGGACCTGCCTCAGGAGCTCGAAGACGCGGGCGGTTGGCCGGAGCGAGCGACGGCGGAGCGCTTCGCCGAGTACGCGGGGCTCGCCGCCGAGGCGCTCGGCGACCGGATCACCACCTGGACGACCCTCAACGAGCCCTGGTGCGCGGCCTTCCTCGGCTACGGCTCCGGGGTGCACGCCCCGGGCCGTACCGACGACGCGGCCGCCCTGCGCGCCGCCCACCACCTCAACCTGGCCCACGGCCTGGCCGCCCAGGCGCTGCGCGCGGCCGTGCCCGCCTCGGCCGAGCTCTCACTGACCCTGAACCTGCACGCGATCAGAGCCCTTTCGGACTCCCCCGAAGACCGGGACGCGGCCCGCCGGATCGACGCCGTCGGCAACCGGATCTTCCTCGACCCGGTCTTCCACGGCCGCCTCCCGGCCGATCTGGTCGAGGACACGGCGGGGATCACGGACTGGTCCTTCGTCCGGGACGGCGACCTGGAGGTGACCTCCACCCCGATCGACTCGCTCGGCGTCAACTACTACGCGCCCACCGTCGTCGGCGCCGGCGTCTCGGACTCCCCGTCGCCCTGGCCCGGCGCGCCGGACCGGGTGCGGTTCGAGCCCGCGCCCGGGCCGCGTACGGCGATGGGCTGGTCGGTGGACGCGGACGGGCTGTACGAGCTGCTCGTCCGGCTCCGTGACGAGCTGCCCGGGGTGCCGCTCCTGATCACCGAGAACGGCGCGGCGTACGACGACTACGCCGACCCGGAGGGCGAGGTCCACGACCCCGAGCGGGTGGCGTACGTCGAGGCCCACCTGGCGGCCGCGCACCGCGCGCTCTCCGACGGCGTCGACCTGCGCGGGTACTTCCTGTGGTCGCTCCTGGACAACTTCGAGTGGGCGTACGGCTACGGCAAGCGGTTCGGGATCGTGCACGTGGACTTCGCGAGCCAGCGCCGTACACCGAAGGACAGCGCGCGCTGGTACGCGGAGGTGATCAGGCGCGGCGGCCTGGCGCGCTGAGCCCTGACGCCTGGAGCCTGGCCATGCGCCGCCCGGCCTAGCGCCGGGCGAGCCTGGCCTGGAGCCCCCGGATCAGCGGCGGGCGAGCCTGGCCTCGTGGCGCGCCTTTCGGGCGAGGGGGAGGTAGCGCAGCCGTTCGGGGAGTACGGGCACCACGGCCCGTACGACCCGGGCGAAGCGGCGGAGCCTGCGCTCCTGCTCGTCGGTCCACTCCAGGCCGATGGCCTCGCGGGCGTCCGGGGGCATCAGGCCGACGGTGACGAAGGCGCGGAAGCGGGCGAGGCGGGGCAGGAGCACCGGCCACAGGAGCCTGAGCAGCAGCCGCAGCGGCAGCGGGCCCCGGTCGGGCGGCGGGACGGGCTGGTCGACGGCGGTCAGCTCGCGCAGGACGGCGGTGGCCTCCAGCTCGCCGAGCCTCTTGCGGAAGTACGGCCAGAACTCCTCGACCGTCTGGGGCATGTCCCGGTCGTGGATGCCGAGGATGCGGCCGACCTGGAGCCACTCGGCGTAGAGCTGCCGTTCCTGGGCCTCGGTGAGCGGGCGGTACAGCAGGCGCAGGCCGTGGTGGTAGACGGGGAAGCCGGTGGCGTGCACCCAGGCGTAGTGGGCCGGGGTGAGCGCGTGGTAGCTGCGGCCGTGGGCGTCGACGCCCTGGATGTCCCGGTGGAGCCGGCGGAGCCGGCGCCCCTCCTCGGCCGCGGCCTCGCCGCCGTACACCCAGAGCTGTACGGAGCGCAGTGAGCGCTCGCCCCGGCCCCAGGGGTCGGTGCGGAAGACGGAGTGCTCGTCGACGCCCGCGCCGACGGCGGGGTGGGCGACCTGGAGGGCGAGGGCGGCGGGCAGCATGAGGAGCCCACGGACGTCCCCGGCGACGCTCCAGAGGACACCGCCGGCGGGGGGCGGCTGGGGCGTCTCGGCCGGGTGGGGCTCGGTCATGCGGGCGGTTCCTCTCACGTACTCAGCCTGCCCCGTTCCGGACCTTTCCGGCAAAGGGCGCAAAGAAGTCGGGGCCGCGTCCCGGGCATCGGCCCGGGGCGCGGCCCCGATCACGTGGTGCGGTGCTGCGTCCTGCGTGGTGCGGTGCTGTGCGTCAGGCGCGGTCGGCGCCGACCGGCTCGCCGACGATGCGACCGGCCAGGGCACGGGCCCAGGCCTCGACGTCCTGGTTGAGCTCGCGCTCGGCGGACTCGCGCTCGGCGGCGATGGCGGTCGTACCGGCGGCGAGGATCGCCTCGCGCTCGCGGGTGCCCTCGGCACGGGCGGCGGCGATGGCGGCCGCGCCCTCCTCGGTGGCCTGCGAGCGAATGCGGGCGGCCTCGTGGCGCGCCTCGGCCAGCTCGGCCTCGTACTGCTCGCGGATCGCCGCGGCCTGGGCACGGAGGCCGTCGGCGCGGTCTTCGCCACCCGCGATGGCGTCCTCGCGCTGAGCGAGGGTGCGGTTGATCTTCGGCAGGATGCCCTTCGCCAGGATCAGGAAGGTCAGGGCGAACAGCACCACGCCAAGGATCAGCTCAGCCGTGACGGGGTTGAGCGGACCGAGGTCCATGTCGAAGATCGTCGAATTCTGCGCGAGGGTCATGCGCGCATCTTACCTGGTCCAAGAAGCGACAATTCAGGCATCAGGAGGAGAGTTGACGGCAGAGTTGGCATGTTCGTGCCGGGCTCGCAAGATTCCCGGCATCCAACGGCTACCCGAAGGTAACTAGGGCTGATTGCATGTGCGTCGCCGGTCGAACCCCCACTCAGAATCGGGAGATCCTGTGTCCCCGCTCGCCCCGCTCCACCGCAGATTCCTCGGCGCCGCCGTTTCCGGCGCGCTCGCCGCCGCCACGCTCGCCGCGACCGCCCCCGGCGCGTCCGCCGCCCCCACCGCCGAGACGCCCCGGCTGAAGGTGCTCACGTACAACGCCTTCCTGTTCAGCAAGACGCTCTACCCCAACTGGGGCCAGGACCACCGGGCCAAGGCGATACCCGCCGCGTCCTTCTACCAGGGCCAGGACGTGGTCGTGATCCAGGAGGCCTTCGACAACTCCTCCTCGGACGCGCTCAAGGCGAACTCGGCCGCCCAGTACCCGTACCAGACCCCGGTCATGGGCCGCAGCAAGAGCGGCTGGGACGCGACCAGCGGGGCGTACTCCGCCACGACGCCCGAGGACGGCGGCGTGACGATCCTCAGCAAGTGGCCGATCGTCCGCAAGGAGCAGTACGTCTACAAGGACGCCTGCGGCGCGGACTGGTACTCGAACAAGGGCTTCGTCTACACCGTCCTCAACGTGAACGGCACCAAGGTCCACGTCGTCGGCACGCACGCCCAGTCCACGGACCCGGGCTGCTCGACGGGCGAGGCGGCGCAGATGCGCAGCCGCCAGTTCAAGGCGATGGACGCCTTCCTCGACGCCAAGAACATCCCGGCGAACGAGCAGGTCATCGTGGCCGGCGACATGAACGTCGACTCGCGGACGTCCGAGTACGGCACGATGCTCGCCGACGCGGGCCTGGTGGGCGCGGACGCGCGCACGGGTCACCCGTACTCGTTCGACACGGAGCTGAACTCGATCGCCTCGTACCGCTACCCGGACGACCCGCGCGAGGACCTCGACTACGTCCTGTACCGCTCCGGCAACGCGCGCCCGGCGAACTGGACCAACAACGTGGTCCTGGAGAAGAGCGCGCCCTGGACGGTCTCCAGCTGGGGCACGCAGTACACGTACACGAACCTGTCGGACCACTACCCGGTGACGGCGTACTGACCGGGCTGAGCTGAGCTGACCGGCCCGGGGCTCGAGGACGAGCCGTCCCTTTGAGCCCCGGGTCCGCGTCCCTACACTGACCGGCATGGCATGCCGCATCAGTGAGCTGGTCATCGAGTGCGCCGACCCCGAGCTGCTCGCCGCGTTCTGGAGCGAGGTGCTCGGCTACGTCCAACTCGGCCGTGAGGACGACGGCAGCATCGAGATCGGGCCGCCGCCGGAGGCCGGATCGGGTCGGGCGCAGCCGACGCTCGTCCTCAGCCCGAGCAGCGAGCCCAGGACCGGGCCTCGCCGCATGCACTTCGACGTCAACGCCACCGACCGTGACCAGGACGCCGAACTGGAGCGGCTGCTCGCCCTCGGCGCCAGGCCCGCCGACGTCGGCCAGACCGGCGAGGAGAGCTGGCACGTCCTGGCCGACCCGGAAGGCAACGCCTTCTGCCTCCTGCGGGCCCGGCTGCAGGCCCTCTGACGTCGTGCGTGCCTAGAGCGTGGACGCGATGGCGTCCATCGCCGCCCCCGCCACCGCGCGCATCCGATTCTGGCGTAGATCCAGGACGGGGGTCACGGTCGACAGGCCGTGGGAAGCCAGCAGGTTCATCAGCGCCC
The DNA here is from genome assembly GCF_042718575.1 of Streptomyces sp. NPDC058579. NCBI lineage: Bacteria > Bacillati > Actinomycetota > Actinomycetes > Kitasatosporales > Streptomycetaceae > Streptomyces > Streptomyces sp. NPDC058579. Next base: position 363,848 of record NZ_JBHXPI010000002.1, on the reverse strand, counting down.
AGATCGTGTCGGGGCGGCCCGTGAGGGGGAGTTCCCGGCCGTCGGGCGCGATGACCTTCGCCTCGGTGGTGCCGGCGAGGAGGTTGGTGCGGGACCAGTCGATGACGTACGAGCCGCCGTTCGGGCTCGTGTACAGGACGACGTCCCTGGTGCGGTGCAGGACCGCAAGGTAGTTCAGGGGCACGGTCAGCCGGCGGGCGGCGTCGAACGCGGGCGTGCCGTCCACGGGCTGGACGCGCAGCACCGTGTCGAGGACCGGCCCGTGGTCCTGGAAGGTGTCCGTGGGGCTCATCTTGAGGAACCGGCCGCGGATCAGGACTCCGCCGCGGCGCGACCACCGCCGGCTGACGGAGCCGAAGGCCGCCGGATCACCCGGCAGGCCGTCCACGATCCACCGGGACTCCTCGCCCGGCTCGGTCACCGGCGCGCGCTCCTCGGGAGACGTACGGGCCCATTCGGCGACGGCGGTGTACCGAGCCGCCGTGGCCGCGTCGAGGCGCCGGAGGTCGATCGTGTCGCCGGCCATCTCGACGCCGCCGACGTCCCGGGAGATCCGCATCTGCCGCAACTGGCGCCCGGTGAACCGGGTGACGTCGGTCAGCCGGCCTTCGAGGTCGACGACTCTGCTGGTCCTCGTGCCCGCCAGCAGGGTGCTGCGCGGCCAGAGAGGGGTGACCTTTCCGGCCGGGTCGACGAGGACGGCAAGGCGGCCCGCGGTGACCGCCGACAGACAGACGGACGGCACCCGCCACTCGTCCGTGACTTCGAACTCCTCGGTGCCGCGCACCCGCAGCTTCAGGCGGACCAGGGGCGTGAACTCGTTGGGGGTGTAGGTGCCCGGGTAGGTCGTGAAGGTCGCCTCGCCCTCGGGGCTGTACCGCACGAGCGAGGCCTCCAGGACGTCCGCCCGCTCCAGCCGTGCCTGCGCATGGCCCTGCGGGGACTCCGGCGCCCACAGGACGAAGGTGTGCTCGCCGTACGGGACGACGTCCTCGTCCTCGGCCGTGTCCCGGCGGGTGATCCGGGGGAACTGCCTGCGTGCGGTCGTGCGGGCCATGAAGGGGATGGGTACCGAGAAGGCGAGTCCGGCGACGAGCGCGATCCAGGCCCAGTCCTCCCCGTGGCTCCAGGCGATGCATCCGACTACGAGCCCGAAGGGGCCCGGAAAGCACCAGACAAGAGCGAGAAGCAGCTGGCCCACCATCACCCCGGCGTAGCTGCGCTGCCTCTCCACCACGGCCACTTCGCCTACCCGCCGAAGAGGCTGTAGCCCCACAGCCCCACGACACCGGCGACGCATATCAGCACCGCCCAGGAGGCGAGGCCGGTGTGACGTCTCTTCCGGGGCCGAGGGGCCTTGTTCCTGCCCTTGTTCCTGCCCTTGGCAGGGCGGTCCGTACGGGCGCGTGGCGGCCGGGTGTCCGCGGCGGCGACGTCGGCGAGCAGGCGGCGGCAGACCGCGGCCAGTTCGGTCGTACCGACGGAGAGGTCGACCACGATCTCCGAGCGGGCCGGTGCCGTGGTGCCGCCGTCCAGGAGGCGGCCGGCGCGCAGCCGCGCCTGGTTCCTGCCGCCGGTCGGGGCCAGGCTTATCCAGCGCTCCACGTGTTCCCCCCGGATCACGACACCGCCCCCGCGCTCCCGGTACACGGTGTGCTCCCGCCACAGGACTGCGGCCAACTCCGTGGCCGTCTCCCTGAGTTCCGTGTACATGACCCTCCCCTGTGAGCAAACCCCGTAATCGAACAAGCACGTGACTCTAGCGGCAGGTACACGCCAGGCGCCGCGCGGGCCGCCGCCTACGCCTCGAAGTCGTACACGGTCACCGGTATCCCCCGCGCGGCCAGCCGCCCGACTACCAACGGCTCGACCCGCACCCACTTCCCACCCGCGAGCCCACACCCGATCCGAGGCATGTGCACGGAGGCCCCCAACTCCTCCGCCTTCACGGCGAGCCGACCGAGTCCCTCGTCGATGGCCTCGTACCGAACGGGCACACCGCTACTCCGCCCGGTCCGCATCCCGCGCTGCCCCACCAGGTTGGCCACCCACACGTACGGCTCGACCTGGACGAACTGGGCCGCCCCGAGCCCGAAGTCGTTCTTCGCCCGCTCCCGGTGCCATGCGCGGTAGGCCTTCTCCGGTTCGGGCCAGCGCCGCGACAGCGCGAGGACGAACCCCTTGCCCCAGCCGCCCAGGTCGTTGCAGACATGCGCGATGATCTTGACGCCCTTGCCCTGCGGCGCGCTGGCGTCACCCCGTACGTACACAATCCCCGTCCCCGTCATGCTCCTACGGTACGAGGCGCCACTGACAGCCTCAGTTCTGCGCAGGCTGCTCCTTGGTGACCCGGGTGCCGGGGTGGGCGAGGGCGCACAGGAAGGCGATGGCGAGGGCGATCGCCATGGCGTAGAAGACCCACTGGTTGGCCTCGGCGAAGTCCATGCGGATCGCGTCTCCGGCGCCTTGGAGGGCCTTCGCCACCGGGCCGTCGCCGGTGGGGGCCTGGCCGTCCGGGTGGCCGGTGACGGCCTCCGCGACATGGCGGGCCGTCTCTTCGGCCTCGGCCGGCGGCAGGCCGCGCTGCTGGAGCGTCGAGGTGATCCGGTCCGTGGAGACGTGGGTCAGGATGGTGCCGAGAACGGCCATGCCGATGGCGGCCGCGTAGTTGCGGACGGTCTGGGTGATGCCGGTGACCTCGCCGTACGAGGCGCCGATGGAGCGGTTGACCGCGTCGGTGGAGGCGGGGGCCAGCAGGAAACCGATGCCGGCGCCCGCCATGGCCGCGTACGGCCACTGGTCGTGCATCGACAGGTCGGTCAGCTTCTGGGCCCAGAGGTAGAAGCCGACCGCGCCCAGCGCGCAGCCGATCTTCATGGCCGGTCGGGCACCGCGCTTGTCGAGGATCTTGCCGCCCCACTGGGAGGCGATGCCGAAGCCGAGGAAGAAGTACAGCAGGTACAGCGCGGCCTGGTTGGCCGAGGCGCTCAGCGACACCTGGGCGTAGACGGACGCGAAGAAGAACACCGGGACGAAGGCGAGCATCGCGAAGAACAGCACCAGGTTGTCGACGGTGAAGGCCCGGTCCCGGAAGACGTCGAAGTTGATCAGCGGGTGCACGGTACGGCGCTCGTAGAAGAAGAACAGCACCAGGAGCACCAGGCCTCCGACGATGCAGGCCCAGGTCGCGACGCTGCTCCAGCCCCAGGCCGAGGCCTGCTGGAAGCCCAGCACGCTCAGGCCCATGCCGGCGGCGACGAGTACGGCTCCGACGACGTCGAGGCGTTCCCGACGCCGGCTCTCGGGGATCCGGGCCAGCACGGTGAGCACGATCGCGATGATCGCGACCGGTACGTTGACCCAGAAGATCGCCCGCCAGGTCCATTGGGTGAGCCAGCCGCCCAGCAGGGGGCCGAGGGCGGTCAGGGCGCCGGAGAGACCGAAGAAGAGGGCCAGGGCCCGGCCGCGCCGTTCGACGGGGAACACGGCGATGACGACGGCCAGCGCCGCCGGGAACATCAGCGCGGCGCCCAGGCCCTGGGTGGCGCGGAAGAGGATGAGCCAGGTCTGCGCGAAGCCGTTGTCGGGAACGCAGCCGCACAGCACCGACGAGACGACGAACAGCACGGTGCCCACCAGCATGATCCGCCGGTGCCCGAAGAGGTCGGAGAGCCGCCCGCCGAGCGCGAAGAACGCGGCGAGGGCGAGCAGATAGGCATTGACGACCCACTGCATCCCGGACGCCGACAGGCCCAGCTCGGAGGTGATGTTCGGCGCGGCGATCGACACGATGGTCTGGTCGATGAACGTCATGGACACCGCGAAGAGCATCGCCGCCAGGGCGAGATTCTGGCGCGGAGCCCCTGAGCCCGCGCCGGCGGCCGGACCTGAGGGTGCGGAAGTTCCTGCCATGTACGGATGATCACCCCGCACGGGCCCGCCCGCATGCCGGGCTCACCCACATGACTCCGACGCCCTTCTCCTTTTACAACGCCGGTGAGACAGCAATACTGTTGCACCGACGGCGTATGGGGAACGGCACGGCACCGGAAGCGAGGCGTCTCCGATGGGTACCGAGACCGAGGAGCAGGCGGCGACGTTCACCGTCGACGAGCTGGCCGCGCGGGCGGGTGTGACCGTGCGGACCGTACGGTTCTACAGCACCAAGGGGCTGCTGCCGCCGCCGGTCATCGGGCCGCGGCGGGTCGGGCGCTACGGGGCGGACCACCTCTCCCGGCTGGCGCTGATCGAGGAGCTCCAGCGGCAGGGGATGACGCTCGCCGCCATCGAGCGGTATCTGCACCAGCTGCCGCCCGACCTCAGCGCACGGGACCTCGCCGTCCACCGCGCGCTCGTCGCCTCCTGGGCGCCCGAGTCCGCCGAGGAGATCACCCGGCGCGAGCTGGAGCGGCGCGCCGGGCGGGCGCTCACCGACGCGGACGTCGACCGGCTCGCCGCGATGGGCGTCCTCGACAAGGGCGCCGACCCTGAGGTCTTCCGGCTGGACGCCACGCTGCTGCGGCTCGGGGTGGAGCTCCTCGACGTCCCCATCGCGCACGAGACGATCCTCGCCTCTCGCACGGTCCTCCTCGAACACGCCCGCGCCGCCGCCCACGAGCTCTCCCGGCTCTTCCGGGACGAGGTGTGGAACCCGTACCGCGAGAGCGCCGAGGACCCGGACCACGTCGCCGCGATGAAGTCGCTCTCCGCGCACATGCAGCCGATGGTGATCCAGGCCCTGGTGACCGCGTTCCAGCGGTCCCTGCGGGAGGAGCTGCGGGCGGCGTTCGGTACGGAAGAGGAGCCGGCGGCGGAGGCCGACTAGCCGAGCAGCTTCGGAAGGGTGCCAGGGGTCAGGCCGATCCACAGGTCGTCGCTCTCCCGGATCACGTACATCGCGTCGCGGTCCACGTGCCACCCCAGGGGGACGACGTAGTACCGACCGTCGCGTTCGAGGAGCAGCCGCAGCCCGGTGTAGCGGTAGCGATGGCGCACCCCGCTCGGCAGGACGTCCTTCGTGACCTCGCCGGTGGGGAAGGCGAGCCGCTGGCTGCTGAGGAGCATCACGCCGGTCCACTCGGTGACGTGGCGGGCGCGGGACCTGGCGTCCCGTTCGGCGGTCTGCACAGTGAGCTGGGTGAGCCCCCAGAAGACGAAGACCCCCGCGGCGAAGACCGGTAGGGCCCGGCGCCGGAATCCCTGCGGCCGCCGCCCGCTCGCGTCACGGAACTGCCCCATGAGGAGCCCGGCCGCGATGATCAGCGGGGCGACCCACCCGTAGGGCTGGATCTCGGTCCACAGGGCGAGCAGGACCACACCGGTGAGTACGACCGGCAGTTGCAGCCGGCTCGCGAGGACCTCCGCCCGGGAGGGCTCGCGGGACGCCGATCCCCCGCCCGCGCGGGCCTTGTCCCCGAACCAGGGGCCGGTCACCAGGAGCACGATCACGCCGATGGCCACCAGGACCTCCAGCTTGAGCATGTGGAGGCTCTGCGTCACCAGCTCGCCGAAGCCCAGGTCGAGCGCGCCGAGCGAGAGGTGGAAGTACGCGTAGAAGGTGCTGGTGTACATCGCCCCCAGGTAGAACATGAGGGCGGCGATGAACGTTCCTTGCGCGATCACGATCCTCAGAAGCGCGGTAGGGCTTGTCGGATCGCTGCCGCTCGCCGGATCGCTCCCCCGGGCCCGCCGCACGGCCTCCTGATCGTGCGGCGGGTGCTCCTCGGGCTCGCTCACGTGCCGTCGGGATCGGGCTGCTCAGGCGGGGCGGGCGGCTGCGGTGGCACGGGCGACTTCGGCACGGGGGTGCCCGGCGCCTCGCTGAAGCTCGGTGCGCTGCTGGGGCCGCCGTCGTCGGTGCGCGTGGCCGTCGGAGGGGGCGGTGGCGGCGCGATCGGCGGGTCGCCGTCGCCCGTGGGTCGAGTGTCCCCGTCCCCGCCCGGGTCCTCGTTCGGATCCTCGCCCGGGTCCTCGCCCGGGTCCTCGTTCGGGTCCTGCGACGTCTCCTCGGTCACGACCGACGGCGTCGGGTCCACCGGCTTCTCCTCGTCGGGGTCGCACCCGGTGAGCAGGGCGACGCCGCACGCGCTCAACAGGGCAAGCCTGGCGATCCGGAACCAGCGACCGGTCTTCACCCGCATCCGACCTCCTTGATCGGCTGCGAGCGTAAGCGGCTCCGTCGCCCCTCGCCCGGACCCGCGCGCGACGGCCCCGCCGCGACGCTCGATCGGACGATCGAGGGGTGACGCGGCGGGGCCGTTCAGCGGAGCGGAGACGTCACGCTTCAGGCGTCAGGCTTCACGCGTCACGCATCCGTGAAGACCTCGCCCCGGTCCGCCTTCTCCACCAGCAGCGCCGGCGGCTGGAAGCGGTCGCCGTACTTCTCCGCCAGTTCACGCGCGCGTGCCACGAAGCCCGGCAGGCCGCCCTCGTAGCCGTTGATGTACTGGAGTACGCCACCGGTCCACGCCGGGAAGCCGATGCCCATGATGGAGCCGATGTTGGCGTCGGCGACCGAGGTCAGGACGTTCTCCTCCAGGCAGCGGACCGAGTCCAGCGCCTCGGAGAAGAGCATCCGCTCCTTCATGTCCTCGAACGGGATCTCCACGTCCGGGCGCCCGAAGTGCTCGCGCAGCCCCGGCCAGAGGCCGGTCCGCTTGCCGGTCTCGTCGTACGTGTAGAAGCCCGCGCCGCCGCTGCGTCCCGGGCGCCCGAACTCGTCGACCATCCGGTCGATGACCGCGTCCGAGGGGTGCCCGGCCCACGTGCCGCCGGCCTCCTCGACCGCGCGCCGCGTCTCGTTGCGGATCTTGCGCGGCAGCGTGAGGGTCAGCTCGTCCATCAGGGAGAGCACCTTGGCCGGGTAGCCGGCCTGCGCCGCCGCCTGCTCGATCGAGGCGGGTTCGACACCCTCGCCGACCATGGCCACGCCCTCGTTGATGAACTGGCCGATCACGCGCGAGGTGAAGAAGCCGCGCGAGTCGTTGACGACGATCGGGGTCTTCTTGATCTGCCGTACGAGGTCGAAGGCGCGGGCCAGCGCCTCGTCGCCGGTGCGCTCGCCCTTGATGATCTCCACCAGCGGCATCTTGTCGACCGGCGAGAAGAAGTGCAGGCCGATGAAGTCCTCCGGGCGGGAGACCCCTTCGGCGAGGACGGTGATCGGCAGCGTCGAGGTGTTGGAGCAGAGCAGCGCGTCCGCGTCGACGACGTCCTGGATCTCCTCGAAGACCTTGTGCTTGAGTGCGGTGTCCTCGAAGACGGCCTCGATCACGGCGTCGCAGCCCGCGAGGTCGGCCGGGTCGGCCGTCGGGGTGATGCGGGCGAGGAGTTCGTCCGCCTTCGCCTGGGTCGTACGGCCCCGGGAGACGGCCTTGTCGCAGAGCTTCTCGGAGTACGCCTTGCCCTTCGCCGCGGACTCCGCCGAGACGTCCTTGAGGACGACCTCGATGCCGGCCCGGGCGCAGGAGTAGGCGATGCCGGCGCCCATCATGCCCGCGCCGAGGACGGCGACCTTGCGGACGCGGCGCGGCTCGATCCCCTGGGGGCGGTTGGCGCCGGAGTTGACGGCCTGGAGGTCGAAGAAGAAGGCCTGGATCATGTTCTTCGCCGTCTGGCCGGTGACCAGCTCGGTGAAGTAGCGGGCCTCGATGGTCAGCGCGGTCTCGAAGTCGACCTGGGAGCCCTCGACGGCGCAGGCGAGGATGTTGCGCGGGGCCGGGTAGGGCGCGCCGTTCAGCTGCTTCTTCAGGTTGGCGGGGAAGGCCGGCAGGTTGGCGGCGAACCGCGGGTTCGACGGCGTCCCGCCGGGGATCTTGTACCCCTTGACGTCCCAGGGCTGCTGCGACTCGGGGTGGGCGTCGATGAAGGCGCGCGCCTTGGCGAGCATCTCCTCGGGCGTGGCCGCGACCTCGTGGACGAGGCCGTTCTCCAGGGCGCGCTGCGGGGAGTACTGGGTGCCCTGGAGGAGGACCTTCAGGAGGGCGTCGGCGATGCCCATGAGGCGTACGGTACGGGTGACGCCGCCGCCCGCCGGGAGGAGGCCGAGGGTGACCTCGGGCAGGCCGATCTTGGAGCCGGGCGCGTCGAGCGCGACGCGGTGGTGGGAGGCGAGGGCGATCTCGTAACCGCCGCCGAGGGCCGCGCCGTTGATCGCGGCGACGACGGGCTTGCCGAGGGTCTCGATGCGGCGCAGGGAGCGCTTGATCTCCGTACCGGTGTCGAAGGCGAGCCGGGCGTCCTCCGGACGGAGCCGGACCATGTCCTTGAGGTCGCCGCCCGCGAAGAAGGTCTTCTTGGCGGAGGTGTAGATGATGCCGCGGATGGAGTCCTTCTCGGCCTCCGCGCGGTCGGCGATGGCCGCGATGGAGTCCTTGAACGCCTGGTTCATGGTGTTCGCGGACTGGTTGGGGTCGTCGAGGACGAGGGTGACGACGCCGGTCTCGTCCTGCTCCCAGCGGATGGTGGTGCTCTCGCTCATGTGTGGTGTCTCCGAAGTCGGGGAGGGACGGATGGTCAGACGCGCTCGACGATGGTGGCGACGCCCATGCCGCCGCCGACGCACAGCGTGACCAGGCCGTAGCGCTTGTCCTGGCGCTCCAGCTCGTCGATGACGGTGCCGAGGATCATCGCGCCGGTCGCGCCGAGCGGGTGGCCGAGCGCGATCGCTCCGCCGTTGACGTTGACCTTGTCCAGGCTGATGCCCATGTCCTTGACGAAGCGGAGCACGACGCCCGCGAATGCCTCGTTGATCTCGACCAGGTCGATGTCGTCCATGGTCAGACCGGCCTTGGCGAGCGCCTTGCGGGTCGCTGGGGCGGGTCCGGTGAGCATGATGGTCGGCTCGGAGCCGGAGACGGCGGCGGCCACGATCCGGGCGCGGGGCGTGAGACCGTACCGCTCACCGACGGCCCGGGAGCCGATGGCGACGAGCGAGGCGCCGTCGACGATGCCGGAGGAGTTGCCGGCGTGGTGGACGTGGTCGATCTTCTCGACCCAGTGGTACTTCTGCAGCGCGACCGCGTCGAAGCCGCCCATGTCGCCGATGGCGGCGAAGGAGGGCTTGAGGGCGGCGAGCGAGTCCGCGGTGGTGCCCGGGCGCATGTGCTCGTCGTGGTCGAGGACGAGCAGGCCGCTGCGGCGGTCCGTGACGGGCACGACGGAGCGGTCGAAGCGGCCGTCCTTCCAGGCGGCCGCGGCGCGCTCCTGGGAGAGCGCGGCGTACTCGTCGACGTCGCGGCGCGAGAAGCCCTCGATGGTGGCGATGAGGTCGGCGCCGATGCCCTGGGGCACGAAACCGGTCTCGAAGTTGGTCATCGGGTCGGCGAACCAGGCGCCGCCGTCGGAGGCCATCGGGACGCGCGACATGGACTCCACGCCACCGGCGAGGACCAGCTCCTCCCAGCCCGAGCGGACCTTCATCGCGGCCATGTTGACGGCTTCGAGGCCGGAGGCACAGAAGCGGTTCTCCTGGACGCCGGCGACGGTGTCGGGCAGACCGGCGGCGATGGCGGCGATCCGGGCGATGTCGGAGCCCTGGTCGCCGACCGGGCCGACGACACCGAGGACGATGTCGTCGATGGCGGCCGGGTCGAGGCCGGGGAAGCGGCCCTGGAGTTCGTGGATGAGTCCGACGACCAGGTCGATGGGCTTGGTGCCGTGCAGGGCGCCATTGGCCTTGCCCCGACCGCGCGGGGTGCGGATCGCGTCGTACACGTACGCTTCGGTGCTCACGAGCAGCCTTTCAACGATTCAGCGATGAGGGTGGAGGGGAGATCAGCCCAGCAGGGAACGTCCGATGATCTCCTTCATGATCTCGGTCGTGCCGCCGTAGATGGTCTGGATACGGCCGTCCGTGAACGCCCTGGCGACCGGGAACTCGGCCATGTAGCCGTACCCCCCGTGCAGTTGGAGGCACCGGTCGGCGACGCGCTTCTGCAGCTCGGTCGCCCACCACTTGGCCATCGAGGCGTGGACGGCGTCGAGTTCCCCGTTCGAGTGATCGACGATGCACCGGTCGAGGAACGTACGGGTGACGGCGCACTCGGTCGCCATCTCGGCGATCTCGAAGCGGATGTGCTGGAGCTTGGCCAGCGGGCGCCCGAAGGCCTCGCGCTCTTTCACGTACCGGGTGGTGATCTCCAGGAGGTGTTCGGCGGCGGCGATGCCGGCCACGGCGATGGCCATCCGCTCCTGGGCGAGGTTGGTCATGAGGTGGACGAAGGCGCCGTTCAGCTCGCCGAGGAGGTTCTCCTTGGGGACGCGGACGTCGTGGAAGAAGAGTTCGGCGGTGTCCTGGGACTTCTGGCCGATCTTGTCGAGGTTCCGGCCGCGCTCGAACCCCTCCATGCCCCGCTCGACCACGAGGAGCGAGAGCCCGTGCGCCCCGCCCTCCGGCGTCGTCCTGGCGACCATGATCACCAGGTCGGCGAGGATGCCGTTGGAGATGAAGGTCTTGGAGCCGTTGAGCACCCAGTGGTCGCCCCGGTCCTCGGCGCTGGTCCGGATGCCCTGGAGGTCGGAGCCGGCGCCCGGCTCGGTCATCGCTATCGCCGTGATCAGCTCGCCCGTGCAGAAGCCGGGCAGCCAGCGGCGCTTCTGCTCCTCGGTGGCGAGCGAGGTGAGGTACGGGCCGATGATGTCGTTGTGCAGACCGAGGGCGAAACCGGGCGCGCCCGCCCGGGTGAACTCCTCGGCGAGGACGGCGCTGTAGCGGAAGTCGGGGTTGCCGCCGCCTCCGTACTCCTCGCCCACCGCCAGGCCGAGCAGCCCCTGGCGGCCGGCCGCGAGCCAGGCCTCGCGCGCGACGATGCCGTCCTTCTCCCACTGCTCGTAGTGGGGCAGCACCTCCTTGGCGAGGAAGGTACGGACGGTGGCGCGGAAGTCCTCGTGGTCGGCGGTGTAGAGCAGGCGCTTCATGCTTCCTGGCCTTTCAGGGAGGGGACGGCCCAGTCGCGGGCGATCTCGTCGGTGTCGGCGCCGGGCAGCGCGGGGCCGGTACGGACGGTCCCGGGGGTGGCGGAGAAGCGGGGCGCGGGGGCCGGCTGGGTGAGGCCGCCGTGCTCGACGAAGGTGGCGCGGGCGGTGAGGTGCGGGTGGGCGGGGGCCTCGCGGAGGGAGAGCACGGGGGCGACACACGCGTCGCTGCCCGCGAAGACGGCCGTCCACTCGTCTCTCGTACGGGTACGGAAGCGGGCGGCGACGGCGGTACGGAGCTCGTCCCAGCGGCCGAAGTCGCGGCGGGCCGGGGCGAGGTCCTCGATGCCGAGGAGCCGGACGAACTCGTCGTAGAACTGCTGCTCCAGGGCGCCGACGGCCATGTGTCCGCCGTCGGAGGTCTCGTAGGTGCCGTAGAAGGGGCAGCCGCCGTCCAGCAGGTTGACTCCGCGCCGGTCCTGCCAGCCGCCAGCCGCGAGCATGCCGTGGATCATGGTGGCGAGGTGCGCGGAGCCGTCGACGATGGCCGCGTCGACGACCTGGCCCTCGCCGTGCGCGCGGGCGTGCTGGAGCGCGGCGAGGACCCCGACGACGAGGTAGAGCGAACCACCCGCGTAGTCGCCGACGAGGTTGGCGGGGACGGTGGGCGGGCCGTCCGGGTCGGGGCCGATCATGCCGAGGGTGCCGGTGATCGCGAGGTACGCGATGTCGTGTCCTGCGGTCGTGGCGAGCGGCCCGTCCTGGCCCCAGCCGGTCATCCGGCCGTAGACGAGCTTCGGGTTGCGGGCGAGGCAGGCGTCGGGGCCGACGCCGAGGCGTTCGGCGACGCCGGGCCGGTAGCCCTCGATCAGGATGTCGGCCCGCTCGACCAGGTCGAGGACGGTCGCGGGGCCGCCGTCGGCCTTGAGGTCGACGAGGGCGGAGCGCTTGTTGCGGTTGGTGAGGTCGTACGCGGGGTCGATGCCGAGCCCAGGACCGCCCGGCCGGTCGACGCGTACGACGTCGGCGCCGAGGTCCGCGAGGAGCATGGCCGCGAACGGCCCGGGCCCGATCCCCGCCAGCTCCACCACCCGCACCCCGGAGAGCGGCCCGTTTTTTGAGGTGGTGCGGTCCGTCGCCGTCGTCGCCGCCATCGAGCCCCCAGCTATGTGACACCAATGATGTAACACCGGTGATGCTAGGAACGCGTTCCACTCCGCACAAGACCCCAGGCCGAGCAAGCGCTTGGAATTTCAGCGACGAACAGGCAGTGCGGGACCGGCGCCGGATAGGGTCCCGGCATGCTCACATCACGACGCGGGATCACCGCGCTGCTCGCCGTACCGATGGCCGCCGCCCTGCTGATCTCCTGTTCCTCCTCGGGGGACGGCACCTCGACGGACTCGGCACCGACCTCGACGGCGTCGCCGCGCGCCACCGCCGAAGCGGGCGCGGACGCCGGCGCGGCGGAGGCGGACGCCGAGGAGCCCACGCCCGGGCCCGAGCTGGTGAAGGACGCCTTCGCCGGGCTGCAGGCCACGCTCAACGACAGCTGCGCCGCCGACTGCGCGTACTTCCTGGGCCGCGTCCACGAGGAGCTCGACGAGCTCGACCGCGCCATGAAGGCGGACCCGAAGGGGCCCGGCCACTTCCCCGAGCCGATCGCCTGGATCGAGAAGCTGCGGACCACCCTCGCGGGCGACACCACGTACCCGAACCTGAAGAAGCACCAGACCCTGTTGATCTCCACCCGGGACCGGATCAACACCTGGATGCAGGGCCACCCGGACGACTACCGCTGACGGATCCCGCCGGAGTTACCGCTAGGCTCCGCGCTCGCAGGTGAAGCAGGGGAAGCCGCAGGGGAAGGTGAGGGGCCGCATGGAGAGCGGGAACGGTGTGGAGCGGGACACGGCGGAGCGGGCGTACGACGTCGTGCTCTTCGGGGCGACGGGGTTCGTCGGCGAGCTCACCGCGGAGTATCTGGCGGAGCACGCGGCGCCCGGGTTCCGGTGGGCGCTCGCCGGGCGCAGCCGCGCCAAGCTGACCGCGCTGCGCGAACGCCTCGCGGCGCGCCGGCCCGGCTGCGCCGAGCTGCCGCTCGTCGTCGCGGACTCCACCGACGCGGCCTCCCTGCGCGAACTGGCCACGTCCGCACGGGTGGTGGCCACCACGGTCGGTCCGTACGTCTGGTACGGCGAGCAGTTGGTGGCGGCCTGCGCGGAGGCCGGCACGGACTATGTGGACCTCACAGGCGAGCCGGAGTTCGTCGACGAGATGTACGTACGCCACGACGCCCGCGCCCGTGAGACGGGCGCGCGGATCGTGCACGCGTGCGGCTTCGACTCCGTACCGCACGACCTGGGCGTCTACTTCACCGTCCAGCAGCTGCCCAAGGACGTCCCGCTGCGGATCGACGGCTTCGTGCGCGCCGGCGCCATCTTCTCGGGCGGCACGTTCGCGTCCGCCCTGACGGCGATGGGGCGCGGCCGGGAGACGCTGCGCGCCGCGCGCGAACGGCAGCTGCACGAGCCCCGGTTGGTCGGCCGCAGGGCGCGCGCCCCGATCGGCGGACCGCGCTTCAGCCGGGAGACCGGCACCTGGGCGCTGCCGCTGCCGACCATAGACGCCCAGGTGGTGGCCCGTTCGGCACGCGCGCTCGACGCGTACGGCCCCGACTTCGTCTACCGCCACTACGCCTCGGTCAAGACGCTCCCGATGGCGATCGGCGGCTCCGCCTTGGTCGGCTCCGGCCTGGCGGCGGCCCAACTGGCCCCCGTACGGCGCTGGCTGATGAGCCGTTACGAGGCCGGGCAGGGCCCGAGCGCGGAGCGGCGCGCACGCAGCTGGTTCACCGTGCGCTTCGTCGGCGAGGGCGGCGGACGGCGCGTCTTCACGGAGGTCTCGGGAGGCGACCCCGGGTACGGCGAGACGGCGAAGATCCTCGCCGAGTCCGCGCTCTGCCTCGCCCTGGACGACAACCTGCCGAAGACCTCGGGACAGGTCACGACGGCGGTCGCGATGGGCGACGCGCTGCTCGACCGGCTGCGGACGGCCGGCATCCGCTTCCGGGTGGCGTACAAGGGCTGACGCCTCCCCAGGGCCCTAGTGGCGTACGAGGCAGAAGGGGTGACCGGCCGGGTCGGCGTAGGTACGCCAGGCCCGGTCGCCGCCTCCGTCGTCGAGCAGCGAGGCCCCGAGCGCGAGCACCGCGTCATGGGCGGGCTCCAGGTCGGCGACCCGGACGTCGAGGTGGAACTGCTGCTCGGGCGCTCCCCAGACGGGCGGGCGGTGGTCGGCCACGCCCTGGAAGCAGAGCACCGGCGCGCCGGAGGCGTCGTGCAGGGTGGCCCAGGCCTCGTTGAGGGCCCACTGCCCGTCGGGGCGGTTGATCTCACCGCCCAGGACCTGCTGGTAGAAGACGGCGAGCTCCATGACGTCGGTGCAGTCCAGGACGACGCACTGGAGCGAGCCGATCATGCCGACACCCAGGCGACGACGACGTAGATCATGGCGCAGAGCCAGGCCAGGGCCAGGAGTCCGGCCCCGGCGAGCAGGGCGTGCATGCCACGGCCGGCGGTGCGCGGAGGTGCGGAGACGGGGGATGTCATGGGCCCCAGCCTGCCGCGCGTGATCACTCCCCGCCATCCGTACAGGTACTCAGTCCCGCTACTCATCCCTCGCCCCGTCCGTCCCCAGGGCCGCACGGAGAGCACGTCGGCAGAGGGAGTCGGCGTGCCGGGTCGTCTCGGGGATGCGGTAGCGCCGGGCGAGCAGCAGGGTGTGGGCGCAGGCGTTGTCCAGGGAGACCCGGTGGCCGACCGAGACGAAGACGGGCTTCACCCCGGCCTGGGTACGCAGGGCCCGGCCGACCTCCTCCGTACCGGACGCGATGAGAGGACTGAAGTCGCCCCGGTCCGGGCCCGGTTGGTCGTGGTCGAAGGTGAAGGGGTTCTTCGCGACGCCGATCGACGGGCGTCCGGTCAGCACGCCCAGGTGGCTCGCGAGGCCGAAGCGGCGGGGGTGGGCGAGGCCGTAGCCGTCGCAGACGAGCAGCCCCGGGTCTGCGGCCAGTCCGGCGAGCGCGGCGAGCACGGTCGGTATCTCGCGGAAGGCGAGCAGCCCGGGCACGTACGGGAACGACACCCGGCCGACCGCCGTCGCCTCCTCCACCACGTCGAGCGTGCGGGCGTCCAGGACGACGGCCGCGGCGGCGACGAGGTCGCGCTCGTCGTCGTAGGCCACGTCGAGCCCCGTGACATGGCCCGTACCGGGCGCCGGTCCCGGCTCGTCGAGCACGAGCCGCTCCCGCAGCTCCTCCTGCACGGCCCGGGCCGTCGTCTCGTCGGTGGGCCAGCCCTCGGGCACGTCGATGATCTTCATGATGACGGCCACCCTACGGCGCTCCCCCGTCCGACAGGCGAACGGTTTCCCCGCCGCCGTCCGGGCCACGGGTAGCCTGCCGATCATGTTCGTACTGGAATTGACCTACACCGGCCCGGTCGAGCGGGCCGACGAGCTGCTCGACGCGCACGTCACGTGGCTCGACGCGCAGTACGCCGCCGGCGTCTTCATCGCCTCCGGGCGCAAGAACCCGCGCGACGGCGGCATCGTGCTCGCCGCCGGGGTCGACCGCGCGGAGATCGAGAAGATCGTGGCGGCCGACCCGTTCATCGTCGAGAGCGTGTGCACGTACCGGATCACGGAGTTCTACGCGACGAAGACGGCCGAGGCCCTCGCCGCGTACCGCGAGCAGCTGCCTTCCTGAGGATCTATCGGCCGCTCAGGCGGGCGATGCGGCCCTTCTCGCCGGAGGCCCAGCACGCGCCGTCCCGTGTGCAGTCGACCGTGTCGTACGAGCCGGTGTCGACGGTCCGCCAGGTGCGGCCGCCGTCCCTCGTCAGGTCCGTGCCGGTCGGGCCGACCGCGAGTGCGGCCATGGGGGCACCTCCCATGCCGTCAAGGCTATGGGGGAGGGAGTGCGGGAGCCAGGCGACGCCCGAGCGGTACGCGGGCGGCGGGGCGGAGGCGGTCTTCCAGCGGCGTCCGCCGTCGCCGGTGACCGCCGCCGCGTTCGGCGAGGCCTGGCCGGCGCGGTAGTCGCCGCCGACGGCGATGCCGTGCGCGCGGTCGCGGAAGGCGAGCCCGAAGACTCCGCGCGCCGGGTCGCCCGCCGGGATCGTGGATTCGGCGACGGTCCAGTTCAGGCCCCGGTCGCGGGAGTGCAGCACGCGCGCGGTGGCGCCGCCGCCGGTCGCCAGCCAGACGTCCCTCGGTCCGGAGGAGACCAGGCACTGGCCGCTCGCCGCGAACCCGGCCTCTCCGGGCAGCGCGGCCGGCATCCCCGCGTCGGGCAGCACCGCCCAGGAGCGGCCGCCGTCCCGCGTCGACAGGATGCGGTACTTCCCGTCGACCGGGTCGCTCATGGCGAGGCCGTGGCGCTGGTCGAAGAAGGTGATGCAGTCGTAGAAGGCGCGCGGGTCGGTGTTGCGGAAGGACTCCGTCCAGCTGGCTCCGCCGTCCTCGGTCCGCAGGACCCGCGACGCCTCCCCCTCTCCGATCGCGAGGACCACGGCGCGCCGGGCGTCGAAGGCCTCGACGTCGCGCAGCTCCAGCTCCCCGGCCCCGGGCGGCGAGACGTTCCGCCAGCTCCGGCCGCCGTCCGTGGTCCGCAGCACGGTCCCCTTCGAGCCCGCGGCCCAGGCGGTCCTGCGGTCGACGGCCGCGAGGCCGCGGAAGCGGGCGTCCGTACCGGTCTCCGTCAGCTGCCAGCCGGCACCGTACGGCCCGGCCTGCGAGGCACCGCCGGACCCGCTGCCCGCCGCGCCGCCCGAGGCGCCACCGTCCGACGCGCCGTACGCCGGGACCGTCAGGGCCGCCGCGAGGGCCACCCCGCTCAGCCCCACCGACATCATTCGTCTCGTCTTCCCCTTGGACGTCATGGCGCGGGAAGCTAGCCCACCCAGAGGACCCCGTCCAGACCGCCTAACGGGCCGGGGTGGCGGTGACACAGCTCACGTGACCCCCCAGTGCACGTTCTGGCCCGATCGTTCGTCTTCCTTTGTGTCAGGGAGACGTCAGGAACCGAAGCCGCGCGACAGGAGCTGGCCTTGTCCACCGTCATCGAGCAGGCCGTTCAGGCCCGTCTGGTCGCATCCGCGCCCCGGATGGAAACCGTCCCCGCCACACTGCGGTACGACCGCGAGGACCCCTTCGCGGTGAGCATGGCGTTCCCACCGCCCGCGACCCTGGAGGGCGTCGAGGTCTCCTGGGCGTTCGCCCGCGAGCTGCTCGTCCAGGGCATCGACGGCCCGGCAGGCCTCGGTGACGTCCGGGTGCGCCCGTACGGCTACGACCGCACCGTCGTCGAGTTCCACGCTCCCGAGGGCGTCGCCGTCGTGCACGTCCGCACCTCCGAGCTGCGGCACTTCATCCAGCGCTCGCAGCACCTCGTGCCGGCCGGCCGCGAGCACCAGTACCTGGACTGGGACGGGGACCTGGCCCAGCTCCTGGACGGCTGACAGCCCTCTCCTCCCTCCGCGCGTTAATTCGATTGCCTCCGCTCGGCGCCCAGGCGTACCGTCCTGATCTGGCCCTGTTGTCGCCCGATCGGAGAAGGCCGTTGCTCGTCTGAGGATGCGAGACACCGTGCCGCGCGTGCCCTTGAGCTGCTTCACGCAGCGCCGCGTGTGCCGTCTTCGCCCTCGGCGTACGAGCATTTCCGCCTGCCCGCGCCCCGGTGTCTCACCCGTTGCCCCAGCCCACGCTCTCGCAACAGGGAGGCCCCCATGGCGACCCATCCCACGTTCATCACCTGCTCGTCCCTGTCCTTCTCCTGGCCGGACGGCACCCAGGTCCTGGACGACTTCCAGCTCACGGTCGGCCCCGGCCGTACCGGGCTCATCGGCCTGAACGGCTCGGGGAAGTCGACACTCCTCAAGCTCGTCGCCGGTGAACTGACCCCCGCCGACGGCACGGTCCGTACGGTCGGCGAGGTCGGCTACCTCCCGCAGAACCTGGTCCTGGACACCGCGCTCCGGGTCGACCAGGCCCTCGGGATCGCGGCGACCCGGGCCGCGCTGCACGCCATCGAGGCGGGCGATCCGGCGGAGGAGCACTTCGCCGCGGTCGGCGACGACTGGGACGTGGAGGAGCGGGCCCGTGCCACGCTCGACCAGCTCGGTCTCGGGCACATCGGTCTCGACCGGACCATCGGCGAGCTGTCCGGCGGTGAGTCGGTCCTGCTGCGGCTCGCCGCCCTGCTGCTCGCCCAGCCTGACATCCTGCTGCTCGACGAACCGACGAACAACCTCGACCTGTACGCCCGCACCCGGCTCTACGAGGCCGTGGACGCCTGGTCCGGAGTGCTCGTCGTGGTCAGCCACGACCGGCAACTCCTGGAGCGGGTCGACCAGATCGCCGATCTGCACGACGGTGAGGTCACCTGGTACGGCGGCGCCTACTCCGCGTACGAGGAGGCGCTGGCCGCCGAACAGGAGGCCGCCGAGCGGATGGTCCGGGTCGCGGAGGCCGATGTGCAGCGGCAGAAGCGTGAACTGTCCGAGGCACAGCTGAAGTTGGCGCGCCGCAAGCGGTACGGCAGGAAGAGCTTCGACAACAAGGTCGTGCCGAAGATCGTCGCCAACGGCCGCAAGTCGGCGGCGCAGGTCTCGGCGGGCAAGCACCGCGCCCTGCACACCGACCGCCTTGCCGAGGCGCGCGAACGGCTCGACGTGGCGGAGGAGGCGGTCCGTGACGACGACGAGATCAGGATCGAACTGCCGCGCACCACGGTCCATCCGGGTCGCGAGGTGCTGACACTGCGCGAACTGGAACTGCGGTACGGCGCCCGGGTGGGCGGCGGGTTCGAGCTTCGCGGGCCCGAGCGGATCGCGCTCGTGGGCCGCAACGGGGCCGGCAAGACGACGCTGTTGCGCACGATCGCCGGGGAGCTCGAGCCAGTGGCGGGCGAGGTCGAGACCCATGTGCCGCTGCGCTTCCTGCCGCAGCGACTCGACGTCCTCGACGAGGAGTTGAGCCTGGTGGAGAACGTCGCCCGGTTCGCGCCCGAGGCGACGGGCAACGTGATCAGGGCGCGCCTCGCCCGGTTCCTCTTCCGGGGCGCGCGGGCGGACCAGCCGGCCGGGACGCTGTCGGGAGGGGAGCGGTTCCGGGCGACCCTCGCGGCGCTGCTGCTCGCCGAACCAGCGCCTCAGCTGCTCATGTTGGACGAGCCGACGAACAATCTGGACATGGCGTCGGTACGGAAGCTGACGGCGGCGCTTGAGGCGTACGAAGGGGCGCTGATCGTGGCGAGCCACGACGTGCCGTTCCTGGAGTCGCTGGGGATCACCCGCTGGCTCCTGCTCGACGGCGAGCTGCGGCCGACGAGCGCGGAGGAGGTCGCGGCCACGGTTCAGTAGGAGGTCGGCGCTGCGTGTACGGGGTCAACGGTGCAGTAAGGCCCAGGACTTCGTACCGCCACCGGGCGTGAGCACCACGGCGAGCCCCCAGTCCCCGCCCTGTGTGTCGACCGCCGCGGCCAGCAGCCACATGCTGCGGCTGCGGCGGTCGCGGCATTCCTCGGCCTTGTCGGCCGAGGGATGGGCCGGATGCTGGTCGTACAGGACGATCCGCAGGGCTTCGAACTGCCGGCGGACACGCAGGATCATCTCCCGGTCGGGGGTGAAACGGTAGGCGGCGGCGACCAGTTCGGAGGCGGCGAGCACGGCGGTGTCACGGAGCTCGGCCAGACCGTGCCGGTCGAGCAGGCTCCGGACGGCCTGCCGGGCCAGTCCGGCACAGTAGGCACCTCCGGGCAGGACCATCGAGCGATCTGCGCGCGCGGGTGGCCCTGCGGCTGCGCCGCCAGGAGATCCTGGACCGGGACCGGCCCACGCTCTACGAGGCGGTGATCCACGAGGCCGCGCTGCGGATGCAGTTCGGCGGCCCGAAGGTGGCCAGGGCCCAGCTGGAGTACATTCTCGACCGCTCGGAACGGGACACCATCACCGTGCGGGTCATCCCCTTCACGGCCGGCGTCTTCCCGGCGCGGGACAGTCGTTCACCTACGTGGCGGCGCCCGTGCCACAGCTCGACACCGTACAGCTGGACTCCTCCCACGGCTCGACACTCCTCGACGCCGACATGCAACTCAGGCGCTATCGCGGACTGTTGGAACGGCTGCGCGGACTCGCCCTGCCCGAACCGGAATCGCGCGCGTTCATCCACGCGCTCGCCCAGGACCTCTGAAGGAACCCGCATGAACGGCATGGACCCCTCCGCCCCCGAGAAGATCGCCTGGAGCGAGGCCTTCTGCAGCGAGGGCGCCAACTGCTTCCGCTTCGGCCTCGACGACGCGGGCCGCGCCTACATCGGCTCGACCCTGACGCCCGGCGCGTACGTGAGCGACTCGGTCGAGGCGCTGCGCGCGCTGATCTCGGCCGTCAAGGCGAGGCAGGCCGACCATCTGCTCTGAGTGGACGTGATCGCGGCAAACGTGATCGCAGTAGACGTGATCGCGCCACCTCCGGCGCGCCCGGATTCGTGACCTGCCTCTCCGTACGCCGCCCCCAGCTGCGCACATAACGGAACGTAATCGTACATCGTCACAGCGGGCTTGGCCGGGGCCTTACGGAGCCTTAACCTACGGTCTCGTAACCTACGAATCCGTAGGTAGTTCCGTATGCCCTCTCTCCGTCCCCAGGAGTTCCCCGTGACGCTCACCTCTCCCCACCTCGGCAGCTCGGCAGGGTGGACCGACGCGCGGCTCCTCTACGCGCTGGAAGAGGTGGTGGAGAAGGAGCTGAACCGGCACCTGAAGGTCACCAAGGACTGGATGCCGCACGAGTACGTGCCGTGGTCCGACGGCCGGAACTTCCCGGGCTACTTCGAGGACGGCGAGGCCTGGGACCCGTCCCAGTCCAAGGTCACCGAGGTCGGCAAGATCGCCCTCGTGGTCAACCTCCTCACCGAGGACAACCTGCCCAGCTACCACCACGAGATCGCCTCGCTCTTCGGCCGCGACGGCGCCTGGGGCACCTGGGTGCACCGCTGGACCGCCGAGGAGGGCCGCCACGGCATCGTGATGCGGGACTACCTCCTGGCGTCGCGCGCGGTGGACCCGGACAAGCTGGAGCAGTTCCGGATGGCGCACATGAGCGAGGGCTTCGAGTCCGACAACCGGCACTCGATGCTGCACTCGGTCGCGTACGTCGCCTTCCAGGAGCTGGCCACCCGCATCTCGCACCGGAACACCGGCCACCAGTCGGGCGACCCGGTCTGCGACCGGATGCTGGCGCGCATCGCCACCGACGAGAACCTGCACATGGTCTTCTACCGCAACCTGCTGGGCGCGGCCTTCGAGATCGCCCCGGACATGACGATGCAGGCCGTGCGGGACGTCGTCGTGAACTTCCGGATGCCGGGACACGGCATGCCGGGCTTCGAGCGGATGGCGGCGCAGATGGCCATCGGCGAGATCTACAACATGCGGATCCACCACGACGACGTGCTGCAGCCGGTGCTGCGCTTCCTCAAGGTGCTCCAGATCGACGGTCTCGGCCCGGAGGGCCTGAAGGCCCAGGAGGAGCTGGGGATGTACATGAACGGTCTGGACAGCGAGGCGTCGAAGTTCGACGAGAAGCTGGCCGCGCGCAAGGCGCGGATGGCGGCCCGCAAGGCGGGCTGACCCGCCGCCTCAGCGACTGACCCGCCTTCGTCGGCGACTGGCCCCTGCCTCAGCGCCCGACCCGCCGTCTCAGCGCCCGCCGCCTCAGCGAGCGAGCCGGCGGCGGGCGCCGCCGGTGCTCTTCAGCCGGCCCCGCTCCTTCTCGGAGAGGCCGCCCCACACCCCGAACCGCTCGTCGTTCTCCAGCGCGTACTGGAGGCAGGCCACCCGGCCCTCGCACGCCCCGCACAGCTGCTTCGCCTCGCGGGTCGAGGAGCCGGGGGCCGGGAAGAAGAACTCCGGCCCGGCCTGCGCACAGAGGGCGTTCTCCTGCCAGGACAGGTCGGGGGCGGTCGGGTCGGTCATCACGGTGGTGTCGGTCTGCATGGCCGATACGTTGCCGCGAGGCCGTAAACGGTCCCTCAACGTTCGATCAATGCGGACGCCCGGCGTTCGTTCAACTCGGCGCGCCGAGCGATACGGAGCCGCTCAGAAGCTCACGTCGTCGCTCGCGGCGACACCCGGACCACTGCCGGTCATCATGTGGTTCCACGGCGGCGGGCAGGTGCTCGGCTTCGCCGCCCAGGACGCACCCTGGCTCAAGCAACTCGCCGCGGCGCTCGGCTGCGCCGTCGCCGCCGTCGACTACCGCCTGGCCCCGGAGACCCCCGCGCCCGGCGCCGCTGAGGACGGATACACCGCCTATCGGTGGATCAGCGACAACGCCACCGATCTCGGCCTGGACCCCACCCGGGTCGGCCTGGCCGGCCAGAGCGGCGGCGGAGGCATCGCCGCCACCACCGCCCTTGTGATCCGCGACCGCGGCGCGGCGACCCCTCTGTTCCAGATGCTGATGTACCCGATGCTCGACGACCGCAACACGACCGACTCGAGTCGGGAGTTCACCGACATCGGCATCTGGGACCGCTCGACCAACCTCCTCGCCTGGCAGGCGGTCCTCGGCGACCGCGCCGGAACCGAGGACGTCACGCCCTACTGCGCCGCCTCCCGCGCGACCGAACTCGACGGCCTGCCCCCGACCTTCATCGGCGTCGGTGAACTCGACGTCTTCCGCGACGAGAGCCTCGACTACGCCGCGCTCCCGCGCGCCCACGGCGTCCCCGTCGAGCTGCACCTCTACCCCGGCGCCTACCACGCCTTCGACCTGTTCGCCCCGCAGTCCCACCTCGCGGAGAGCTTCCGCCACACCTGGAACAACTACCTCGCCCGGCACCTCACAAAGGCACCGGCAACGGCGACCGCTTCGTTCCTGGTGATCGGTCTGGCCGTCCTGGGGTACGGCGTCCATGAGGCCGTACTCCTCTACCGCTTGCGACGCCACGGGATCCGCGCCAGAGGCTTGGTGGCCCGCTACGAGTCGAGTTCCGGCACACGAGGAAGCGGCCGCAGCACAAGCCTCGCCTTCGGCTGTCTCTTCGCGAGCCTGGCGCTCTGGGAGCTCGTCCGCCGCTGAGCCGACACGCACCACGGGCCCCTCACTAGGGCCTACGGAAGAGCGCCGTCCACAGGAAGTCCTCGCCGAAGTGCGGGGAGTCGGCGGGCTCGTCCCGCATGCGGCGCAGTTCGACCTCGGTCAGTTCCCCGAAGATCCGGCGCAGGGACTCCGGCGTGTAGGCGAGCCCGCCGTGCAGGCCCGGCTCGCGTTCCCGGTAGAACGCGGCGTCGGGCAGCTCCGAGCCCATCGCGCCGGACGCGAAGCAGGTCAGGGCCAGATGGCCGCCGGGCGCGAGCAGCCGGTCGAGCAGCGCGAGATAGCTGATCCGGCGGTGCGGCGGCAAATGGTGGAAGCACCCCGAGTCGAAGATCAGGTCGTACGGACCGGTCAGGGCGCCGCCGGCCAGCTCAAAGGCGTCCCCGTGGTGGAAACGCACCTCCGCGCCGGCCTCCCGTGCTCGCTGCTCCGCCCAGCCGATGGCCTCGTCGGAGAGGTCCACGGCGTCCACCTCGAAGCCCAGGGACGCCAGGTACAGGGCGTTGCGCCCGGGGCCGCAGCCCAGGTCGAGGGCCCGGCCGGGTGCGACCAGGCCGCGCTCGACGTACGAGACGAGGGTCTCGTCCGGCTTGGCGACGAAGAACGGCACGCCCTTGGACCGGTCGCCGTAGAAGCCGTTCCACCAGTCGGCCGCCTCGGCGGTCCAGCGGTCGGCCTCCCGCGCGAAGAGCCCGTCGAGCAGCTTCAGCACATCGTCGACGTCACGAATGTTCCGGTCCATCCGGCACCCCTTTCCCGATGGCTGAACGCTAGGGGAGATCACGAAGAAAGCCCAGCTCAGGAAGGGTTTACGGGGGCTCGGACAAGGCTCTGTACGACCCTCCAGGCGGTGGGTACGCAAGCGCCGATCGACCCACCCCCGACCCCCCGCGGACGGGTGCCGACACCCCCGCCGAACGCCGTCAGAAGGCCATTCCGCGCGGCCCCCGACCAGGTTTCCGAGGCTCCCGGTCAGTCCTCGCTCTTCTTCGCCCTGCTCGGCTGCACCCGCTTCGGTTCGCCCGGCATCTTCGGGTACTCCGGCGGGTACGGCAGGTCGCCGAGTCCGTGCTCCGCCTCGTCGCGGCGGGCCAGTTCCAGCAGGCTCTCCAGGCTGAACCGGTGGTCGTCCATGTCGGCGTGGACGTCGCCCACCTCCGCGTACCGGGCCGGCATGGTCCGGATGTCGAAGTCCCGGGGCACAGCGTCGTCGATCTCGTCCCAGTTCAGCGGGGCGGAGACCGGGGCGTGCGGGCGGGGGCGTACGGAGTAGGCGGAGGCGATCGTGCGGTCGCGGGCGGTCTGGTTGTAGTCGACGAAGATCCGCTCGCCGCGCTCCTCCTTCCACCACTTGATCGTCACCTGGTCCGGCATCCGGCGCTCCAGCTCGCGGCCGCAGGCGATGGCCGCGCGCCGGACCTGGGTGAAGGTCCACTGCGGCTCGATCGGCACGAAGACGTGCAGGCCGCGCCCGCCCGAGGTCTTGGGCCAGCCGCGCAGCCCGTGCTCGTCCAGGACGGCTCGCAGCTCGTGGGCGGCGCGTACGGCGTCGGCGTAGTCGGTCCCGGGCTGGGGGTCGAGGTCGATGCGCAGCTCGTCGGGGTGGTCGGTGTCCTCGCGCCGTACCGGCCAGGGGTGGAAGGTGACCGCGCCGAGGTTGGCCGCCCACAGGACGGCGGCGGGCTCGGTCGGGCACATCTCGTCGGCGGAGCGCCCGCTGGGGAAGGTGATGTGCGCGGTCGGGATCCACTCCGGGAGGTACTTGGGGGCGCGCTTCTGGAAGAAGGACTCGCCGGTGACCCCGTCGGGGTAGCGCTCCAGGGTGGTGGGCCGGTCCCGCAGGGCGCGGGTGATGCCGTCGCCGACGGCCAGGTAGTAGCTGACCATGTCGAGCTTGGTGTAGCCGGGTTCGGGGAAGTAGACCTTGTCCGGGTTGGAGACGCGTACCGTCCGCTCGCCGACTTCCAGTTCCACCGCTGCCGTCTTGCTCGCCATGCGTGTCAGCGTAGGGCTCGCCGACATTCCCCGCATACCGGACAATCAGTCCATGGATCTGCCGGTGATGCCGCCCGTGAAGCCGATGCTCGCCAAGGCCGTGAAGAAGATTCCGCCGGGCATGCAGTACGAGGCCAAGTGGGACGGCTTCCGCGCCATCGTGCACCGCGACGGCCCCGAGCTGGTCATCGGCAGCCGTACGGGCAAGCCCCTGACGCGCTACTTCCCCGAGCTGGTCGAGGCGCTGCTCCCCCGGCTGCCGCGGCGGTGCGTGGTCGACGGCGAGATCGTGATCGAGCACGACGGACGGCTCGACTTCGACCGGCTCTCCGAGCGCATCCACCCCGCCGACTCGCGCGTGCGGATGCTGGCAGGGACGACCCCGGCCCGGTTCATCGCCTTCGACCTGCTCGCCCTCGACGACGACTCGCTGCTCGACACCCCCCTGACCGACCGGCGTGCCGCCCTGGAGGAGATCCTGCGCGGCGTCGACGCCCCGGTCCACCTGGCGCCCGCGACGACCGACCCGGAGGTCGCGGCGCGCTGGTTCGAGCAGTACGAGGGGGCGGGCCTTGACGGGGTCATCGCCAAGCCGCTGGATCTGCCGTACCGGCCGGACGCCCGGCTGATGTACAAGATCAAGCACGAGCGGACCGCCGATGTGGTGGTGGCCGGCTACCGCTTCCACAAGAGCGGCCCTGTCGTCGGTTCGCTCCTCCTCGGCCTGTACGACGACGGCGGCACCCTCCAGCACGTCGGCGTCTGCGCGGCCTTCACCGCCAAGCGCCGCGAGGAGCTGATCGCCGAGCTGGAGCCGCTGCGGATGGACCCGCCCGACGGGCACCCCTGGGCGGCCTGGGCCGAGGAGGCCGCGCACGCGGGTGCCCGGCTGCCGGGCGCGCCGAGCCGCTGGTCGGGGAAGAAGGACCTGTCCTGGGTGGCGCTGCGGCCCGAGCGGGTCTGCGAGGTGGGGTACGACCACATGGAGGGCGACCGCTTCCGGCACACCGCCCAGTTCAAGCGGTGGCGGCCGGACCGGGCGCCGGAGTCGTGCGGGTACGGGCAGCTGGAGGAGCCGGTGTCGTACGACCTCTCCGAGGTGCTGGCGTAGTCCGGCGGGCAGCTATCCGTACAGCGCGTCGATCTCCCTCCCGTACGCCGCCATGGCCGCGTGCCGCTTCACCTTGAGGGACGGGGTCAGCATCCCGTTCTCCTCGGTGAACTCCCCCGGTACGACGCGGAACCTGCGGATCGACTCCGCCCGGGAGACGGCCCGGTTGGCGTGGTCGACGGCCTTCTGGATGTCGGCGAGCAGTTCCGGGTCCTCGGCGAGCACGGCCACGGGGGTGTCCGCCGGCCGCTTCCGTACGGCCAGCCAGTGCTGGATCGCCTCGGGGTCGAGGGTGACGAGCGCCCCGATGTACGGGCGGTTGTCGCCGACGACCAGGCACTGGCCGACCGGCGGGCGGCTGCGCAGCCGGTCCTCCAGGACGGCAGGCGAGACGTTCTTGCCGCCGGAGGTCACCAGGATGTCCTTCTTGCGGCCGGTGATGACGAGGTAGCCGTCCTCGTCGAGGGCGCCCAGGTCGCCGGTGGCGAACCAGCCGTCCCGCAGCACCTCCTGACCGGCCTCGGGGTTGTTCCAGTACCCGGTGAAGACGATGGGGCCCTTGAGGAGCACCTCGCCGTCGTCGGCGATCCGGACGCCGGTGCCGGGCACCGGGCGGCCGACCGTGCCGGGCCGGGGGCGCAGGGGTGGGGTGACGGTGGCGGCCGCGCTCGTCTCGGTGAGGCCGTAGCCCTCGTAGACGAGGACCCCGGAGGCGTAGAAGAAGTGGCTGAGGCGGCTGTCGAGCGGGGAGCCGCCGCTGATGGCGTACCGCAGGTTCCCGCCGAGCTCCTTGCGGATGCGCCGGTAGACGAGCAGGTCGTAGAGGGCGTGGGCGGCGGTGAGGCCTGCGCCGGGGCGGGGTCCCGTGCCGAGGGCGTGGTTCAGGGAGGCCTCGCCGTAGCGCACGGCTATGGAGTCGGCTCGGTCGAAGGAGGCGCCCCGGCCGAGCTTCTCGGCGGTGGCGCGGCCGGTGTCGTGGATCTTCTCGAAGAGGTACGGCACGCCGACGACGAACGTGGGCCTGAACCGGCGTAGTTCGGGGCGGAGTTCGTCGGGTTTGATGCTGGGGAACTGGCCGATCTCGATGCGCGCCATCAGGCAGGCGAGCTGGATGACGCGTCCGAGGATGTGGGCGAGGGGCAGGAAGAGGAGGGTCGAGGCCGGCTGGCCCGTGATCGCCTTGAAGACCGGGTGCAGCAGCTCCACCGTGGCGCGCGCCTCGGCGTGGAGGTTGCCGTGGGTGAGGACGCAGCCCTTGGGGCGGCCGGTGGTGCCGGAGGTGTAGCAGAGGGTCGCCACCGTGTCCGGGGTGAGCGCTGCGCGGCGCTCGGCCGGTACGTCGTCGGCGATCTCCGTGCCGAGGGCTGCGAGTTGGGCCAGGCCGCCGGCGTCGGTCTGCCAGGTGCGGACCGGTTCGGGGAGCGTGGCGGCGGCCTCGGCGACGGTGGCGGTGTGTTCGGCGCACTCGGTGACGACGTGCCGCGTGCCGGAGTCCTGGAGGATCCAGGCGACCTGGTCGGGCGAGGAGGTGGGGTAGACGGGGACGGTCTGCCCGCCGGCCGACCAGATGGCGAAGTCGAGCACGGCCCACGCGTACCCGGTACGGGCCATGAGCCCGACGCGCCCGCCGGGTTCGACACCCGCCGCGATCAGCCCCTTCGCCACGGCGACGACGTCGCCGGCGAACTCGGCGGCGGTGACGGGCCGCCAGTTCCCGTGCTCCTGGCGGCGCATGACGATCGCGCCGGGGTCATCGGCCGCGTGCCCGAAGGGGATGTCGGCGGGGGTTCCGGAGGGCGCGGGCCCGGCGGGCAGGGGTGTGTGGGCCTCCCGGACGACACCGTCCTCCCGCACGAGCCGCACGGGGAAGCGGCCGATCAGGTCGGGGCGCTTCCTGGCCTGCCTCAGGTCCTTGCGTACGCCCATGGCGGGCTCCTGTTCGCGGCGTGCGGACGGGGAACGAGCGGGACTTCCGGATGGCCTGTCGCCAAGTCAACTTACTCACCCGTAACCAGATTTCAACCTTTCGCGCACGACCGGACCCGAGCGATTCCCGCCGCCCGGCCCGCCCTTTCGGGAACGCCGGGCCTGCCCTTTCGGGAGTGAGATGCTTCACATTCACGTGCGGACGCCCGATCCCATGTTTGGCGAACAAACAGTCGAGTTGATCGCCCGCTCGACGAGGAAGATCGCCCCGCGCGGCGCGCACCTGCGGGAACACCGCGAGGCGCGGCGCGCGGCGCTCCCGGACCGGGCGGCGAACGTCCGCACACCCCGCCGAACGAGGGCCGTGGCGTTGCCCCACGGAGACAACCCCGTCTCCGAACCGGGAAGCCGATCCTGTACGTATGAGGAGGGAGACCCCACACCCGACTCCGTACCCAAGGACTGGCCCGTGATCACCTCGCCCTCGCCCCTCGTACCCGTCCCGATCCCCGACCGTGTGGCCGCCATGATCGGGTCCTGCCTGCCGCTGCACGTCCTGCAGGCGGAGGTCGACGCCGACTGCGCGGCGCGCGAGGTGCTGCGGTTCCGCGGTCCCCTCTGCGCGGAGGACCGGGCGGACCGCGAGCACGCGCTCTCCGCGCTCGCCCAGGCGAACAAGATCCTGGCCAAGCACCACCCGCTCCTGCCGGTCCGCCCGCGCTAGCGGTCGGGGGGACGGTGCGGACGGTCCCGCGTCAGCCGCGCGGGAACCGGTCGTTCAGCCAGGCGACCACTGCTCCGGAGTCCCTCATCACCAGGTAGTCGCCGCGTTTGTCACCGTCGATGTCGGCGAAGCCGACACTGTCCTGTGACGCTCCGACGCCAGAAGCGACCTCACCGGACCACTTCCATGACCAGCCGCCGCCACCGGCAGGTCCGTTGTTGAGCCAGGCGCGGACCTGACCCTGGTCGCTCACGACGAGATAGTCCGTACGGCCATCGCCGTTCATGTCAGCGAATCCCACCTGGCCGCGCGGCGCACCCACACCGGAAGCGACCTCACCGGACCACTGCCACGACCAACCACCGCCACTCACAGATCCCTTGTTGATCCAGGCGCGGACCTGACCTTGGTCGCCGACAACGAGGTAGTCGGCACGACCATCACCATTCAGGTCAGCGAACCTCACCTGATCACGCGACGCACCCACACCAGAAGCAACCTCACCCGACCACTGCCACGACCAACCACCGCCACCCGCAGGCCCCTTGTTGATCCACGCACGGACCTGACCCTGATCCCCGACAACCAGATAGTCGTCACGACCATCACCATTCAGGTCAGCGAGCCTGATGTGGTCGCGGGGCGCGCCGACGCCGGAAGCCACCATCCCCTTCCAGTTCCAGCCATCGTCCGTGGCAGGGGGCTGAGCAGCGCACGGCGCGGGGTTCTGGGTGCGCGGGCGGGCGATCCATCCGTCGCTGATCGCCGCGTGGATCCCGGTGTAGAAGGCGTCGACCATCTTTTCGTAGCCGCTGGCCTTGGGGTGCACCCAGTCGTTCAGGTCCGCGACGGTCACCGCGTTCATGTCGACCAGTCGGACGTGCCGGCCGGCGGCCCGGAAGTCATCGACGATGCCTGGGATCTGCGCGTTGTACCGCTTGATCCGCTCGTTGACCTCCGGCGTGGAGGACGGGACGAGCGTGGCGACCAGCACCGTGGCCTCGGGCGCCAGCTTGAGGATCCTGTCGACCAGTCCCCGGAGTCGGGCAGGGGCCTGATCGACCTGATGGTTCCCGTTCATGTCGTTCGTGCCGATGTGCAGGGTGACCACGTTCGGCCGGTATCGGGAGACGGTGCACGTGGCCAGGTCGTCGATCTGGTCGATCCGCAGGCCCTTGTGCCCTTCGTGATCCCTGTCGGGGCCCTGACCGGACTTCAAGGACCCCACGAAGTCCAGGGAGTTCACGTCGTCCGCCAAGAAGTCCCACAGCCGCGCTCGATAGCTGGACCCGCCGGCGGCTCCCACGCCATAGGTGATGGAATCACCCAACGGCAGCATGCGCACATCGGTGTTGCGGCTCGCGGCGGGGAGGAGCGGTAGCCCTCTCCTGCGCAGCTCGTCCTTGATTCCTCCCGACCCGCCCCCGATGGTCCAACCACCGGGAGGTTCGGATCCGCCGGTCGTCGCGTCCTGTCCGGGGAAGCCTCCCTCGTTCCCGGCGTCCGGTTGCGTGGCATTCCCTCCGGCTCCGCCGGACCCTCCAGTCTCAGGTCCGCGCTCATTCCCACGCCGTGCGCAGGCGAGCAGAGCGGTCAGAATGGCCCCGTGACCGCGGTCGGCCGCTTCTTCCATCTCCCTTCCGCACTCCTCGATGTGGTCGCTGAAGCGTTGGAAGTCCGCTCGGTTGGCGAGGCGGTTGTCCTGCGCCCCTTGCTCGGTCTGGACGGCGCTGAAGTGCTCGTAGTCGAACCTGGCGAGCATGCCGGCACAGGTCCGGGCCTCCGACGGAATTGCGCTGCTCCTCACGGCAGCGTCCAGATCCCCCGTGCTCACCAGCCCGTCCGGCTGCCCTCCACCCGCCCCGTCGAGGTCTTCGAAGTTCCACGCGCCGGGAACCGTCCGGATGATGGACTCGGTGCACTCCCACAGGTTGAGGGTTTCCCTGTACACCTGATTGACCCGGGCCACTTCGACATTGCCGATGAACACGTTGTTGTTACGGGGGTCGAGCACGCCCTCGATCGCGTCCTCGTGGACGATGATTCTGTCGGCGACGAACGTGTTGTTCTGGAAGACGCCGGCGGTCCCGAGGTACAGGTTCCCGCCTTCCACCCTGATCGTGCTGCCGTTGAAGTGGTTGTAGGCGTTGCCCACCATGTTGTAGGCGGCCCGGTCGACCCCCCACCGGCAGTTGACGATGTTGATCCGGCATCCGGCGAACACCACCGGCGGATCATCGGCGTGAGCCGCCGGCACCACGCCTCCTATCGATGCGATGAGCGCCGCCACCACAGCCAGCACCATGGCTCTCGCGGTTCGCCACCACGTCATGGTCGCCCCCTTGCTTTCCCTCATATTCCGCGCCGCCGATTTACCGTCGGTGACGCTACCGCCGGGTCCGGCCCTCTTGCGGATTACAGTCCTTACCGAAGCCTTACGGCCCAGGGCATCCAGGAACGCCTCCCGTGACGCACCCCTTAGGCCGTTCGGGGCACCGCCCCCGTACCGCACCGGTTCGGGTGTTCCCCGCATGCGGGTGACGCCGCCCGGTGTGAGGCTGCGAAGGTGACCACCACCAGCGAAGCCGCACCCGCGCCCCCGGCCGCCTCGCCACCCGTGCTCGACAGCCGCCGCCGCAACATCGTCTTCGGCACGATCATGCTCGGTGTGCTGCTCGCGGCCCTCGACCAGACGATCGTGGGCACCGCCCTCCCGACGATCGTCTCGGACCTCGGCGGCGCCGCCCACATGTCCTGGGTGGTCACCTCCTACCTGCTCGCGGAGACGGTCGCCACCGTCCTGGTCGGCAAGTTCGGTGATCTCTTCGGCCGCAAGGTGATCTTCCAGATCTCGGCGATCGTCTTCATCACCGGCTCCTTCCTCTGCGGCCTCGCCACCAACATGACGCTCCTGATCGTCTGGCGCGGACTGCAGGGCATCGGCGCCGGCGGTCTGATGGTCACCGCCATGGCGCTCATCGCCGATGTCATCCCGCTGCGCGACCGGGGCAAGTACCAGGGCGCGATCGGCGCGGTCTTCGGCGTCTCCACGGTGATCGGCCCGCTGCTCGGCGGGCTCTTCACCGACCACCTGAGCTGGCGCTGGGCGTTCTACGTCAACGTCCCGATCGCGATCCTCGTCGTCATCGCGGCCGCCCGCACCATCCCCTCCGTACGCTCCGCGAGCAAACCGATCATCGACTACGCGGGCATCGCCCTGGTCGCCGCCGGGTCCAGCGCCCTGATCCTGGCGACCAGTTGGGGCGGGAACGAGTACGCCTGGGGTTCAGGCGTCATCATCGGGCTCTTCGCCGGCGGTCTGATCGCGCTCGCGCTCTTCTGCTGGGTGGAGACCCGCGCAGCCGAACCGATGCTGCCCATGCGGCTGTTCGCCAACCCGGTCTTCACCGTCTGCTCCGTGCTGAGCTTCGTCGTCGGCTTCGCGATGCTCGGCTCGTTGACCTTCCTGCCGTCCTACCTCCAGTACGTCGACGGCGACTCGGCCACCGTCTCCGGCATCCGGACCCTCCCCATGGTCATCGGTCTGCTGATCGCCTCGATCTACAGCGGCAACACCGTCAGCAAGACCGGCACCTACCGGATCTTCCCCATCGTGGGCTGTCTGGTGATGGGCGTCGGTCTCTTCCTGCTGTCCCTGATGGACACGGGCACCAGCGCCTGGCTGGAGTCGCTGTACATGTTCGTGCTCGGCACCGGCATCGGTCTGTGCATGCAGGTGCTCACGATCGCCGTGCAGAACACGGTGGAGTACGCCGACCTCGGCACCGCCACCTCGGGCGTCACCTTCTTCCGTACGCTCGGCAGCGCCTTCGGCACCGCCGTCTTCGGCACGATCTACGCCAACTCCCTCAAGCCCAACCTGGCCCAGGGCGTCGGCGAGGCGGCGGCCGTCGCCGGGCCGGGCCTGTCCGCGTCCGAGATCGGCACGGCCGCGACGAGTCCGGCCGGGCTCCACGGGCTGCCGGACGACGTGGCGGCGCCGATCGTCCAGGCGTACGCGGACACCCTGCACACGGTCTTCCTCTGGACGGTGCCGGTCGCGGCGATCGGCTTCGTCGTCGCGCTCTTCCTCAAGGAGGTGCCGCTCCGGGACACCGCCCGCGCCTCGGCCCCCGACATGGGCGAGGGCTTCGCCTCGCCCACGTCCTCGGGCAACTCGGCCAAGCTCCTCGAACTCTCCGTCGGCAGGATCCTGCGGAAGACCGACCTGGACACCGCACGCCGGATCGTCGCCGAATCCGACACCCGGCTCGACACGGCGGGCGCGTGGGCCGTGATGCAGGTCGAGCTCTTCACCCGGACCGTCGGGCACGCCAGTCTCGGCCTGATCTCCGCCGGACGGAGGGTCCCCCCGGAGGTCCTGCTGCCGGTCTTCCAGCGCATGGTCGACGAAGGGTTCCTGACCCGGGACGGCAACCTCCTGTCCCACACCCGGGCGGGCGAGCGCGAGGCCGAGGTGATCACGCGCGCGTGGGGCGACTGGCTGAAGGACCGGGTCGAGGAGGAGCGCGGCCGGCCGAGCGGACCCGAGCTGCGGGCGGCGACGGACGCCATCGCGAAGAAGCTGATCGCGGAGGACCTGGCGCAGGGGCTGCCCCGCAAGCGGGAGCCGGTGGGGATCTCCTCCTGACCCGGTCGGGGTCGGGTCCTGATCCGGCCTGGTTCGGGTCCTGATCCAGCCGGTACCGCTTCCTGATCCGGCCGGTATTGCCTCCTGATCCGGCCGGTATCGCCTCCTGATCCGGCCTGGACCGGCTCCTGATCACGCCTCGTCGATGAAGTCCCCGTCGACGTACACCCAGGCGCCCTCGTGGCGGCGGAAGCGGCTGCGCTCGTGGAGCGAGCCGGGTTCACCGCCGTGGGTGTAGCGGGCGACGAAGGTGACCGTGCCGGACTGGTGGAAGGCCGTGCCGTCGGTCGCCTCCCGGATCTCCAGGCCCGCCCAGCGCATCGACGGGTCGAAGTCGACCTCGCCGGGGCGGGTCTCCGGTGCCCAGGTGCGCAGCAGGTACCCGGCGTCGCGGACGACGAAGGCGCTGTAGCGGGAGCGCATGAGCAGCTCGCAGGTGGGCGCCGTGGCGGGCTCCGCGTGGAAGCGCCCGCAGCACTCGCCGTACCGCGCGGGCAGGCCGCAGGGGCAGGGCGAGTCGGCGGAGGTGGTGGGGGCGGTGGAGCCGGTCTTACGGGCGGGGCTCTTACGGGCGTTACGGCGGGACATGGCCCCCATTGTGTCGTGCGGGGCGCGGGGTCGGGATCGCGCCATGTGCGCGGCGGTGGCCGCACGACGCTTCCGGGGACCGGTGGACGCCCTTATGCTCCTGCGCCGGACGTGACTGTTACCGCCGGTAAGCCAAAGGGGCTGGGGCATGAACCGTACGGGCACCTCTCGACGCACCTTCGTCGGCACGGCCGCCGCCGTCACCGCGGCCACCGCCACCGCCGGCGTCGGAGCCGTACCGGCCCACGCGGCCGCCACGACCGACCGCGCCGAGCAGGCCGCACCCCCTGCCGTCGCCGTGCTCGGCGGTGGCGTGGCGGGGCTCACCGCCGCCCACGAACTGGCCGAACGCGGCTTCCGGGTCACCGTCTACGAGCGCCGGGCGCTCGGCGGCAAGGCCCGCTCCATGGACGTGCCGGACAGCGCCCGCGGCGGGCGGCGGGCGCTCCCCGCCGAGCACGGCTTCCGCTTCATCCCCGGGATCTACCACAACCTCCCCGACACGATGCGGCGCATCCCCTTCCCCGGGAACGCCAACGGCGTCTGGGACAACCTCGTCGCCCCGGCCGAGATGGCCTTCGCCCGCACCGGCCGCGAGGACCTGCGCATCCCGCTCCCCTGGCCAGGACACCGACCCGCCGAGCTCACCCTCGACGAGATCCGCCGGGCCCTGACCGCGCTCATGGAGACCGCCCGCTCCATCCCGCTCCACGAGGCCGCGTACTTCGTCAACCGCTTCCTGGTCTTCCTGACCAGCTGCGACGAGCGGCGGAACGGGACCTGGGAGGCCACGCCCTGGTGGGAGTTCCTGCGCGCGGACCGGATGAGCTACGACTACCAGCGCATCCTCGCGATCGGGCTCACCCGCAACATCGTGGCCACCAAGGCCGAGGAGGCCAGCACCCGTACGGTCGCGACCCTCCTTGAGGCCTTCGCCCTCAACGCGCTCGGACGCGGCGCCGACGGGCCGCTCGACCGGATCCTCGACCTGCCGACCAACGAGGCGTGGATCGACCCCTGGGTCAGCCATCTGACCGGCCTGGGCGTGGAGTTCCGGGTCGGCTGGACGGTACGGGAGATGGCGTACGACGCGGCGGCCGGGCGGATCTCCGCCGCCGTCATCGAGGACCCGGCCGGCGTACGGAGGTCGGTCACGGCCGATCACTACATCTCCGCCATGCCGGTGGAGCACGCCCGGCGGACCTGGGGCGCCGCGCTGCGGGCGGCCGATCCCCAACTGGCCCGGTGCGACAAGCTGGAGACGGACTGGATGACGGGCATCCAGTTCTATCTGACCGAGAAGGCGCCCCTGCTCGCCGGACACGCCAACCTGATCGACTCCCCCTGGTCCCTGACCTGCATCCAGCAGGCGCAGCACTGGCCGACGCGGAACTTCCCGGCCGACTACGGCGACGGATCGGTCGTGGACTGTCTGTCGGTGGACATCTCGGAGTGGGACCGGCCCGGCATCCTTTACGGCAGGACGGCCAAGCAGTGCACCCGTACGGAAGTGGCGCGCGAGGTGTGGGCGCAGCTGAAGGCCGGCTTCAACGACACGGGCCGTACGGTCCTGAAGGACGGCTCCCTGCACTCCTGGTTCCTGGACCCGGGCGTGGACGGCCTCGGCACCCCGAACCCGACCAACGACGACCAGCTCCTCATCCACCCGGTCGGCACCTTCCACAACCGCCCGCAGGCCGCCACACGGGTGCCGAACTTCTATCTGGCCGGCGACTACGTGGCCGTCGACATCGACCTGGCCACCATGGAGGGCGCCAACGCCTCCGCCCGGCAGGCCGTCAACGCGCTGCTCGACCGTACGGGCTCGACGGCCGCGCGGTGCACGGTCAAGCCGCTCTTCCGCGCCCCCGAGCTGGAGGGGCTCAAGCGCCACGACCGGGTGCGCTTCCGGCTGGGCCTGCGCAACGCGCTCGACGTGGGGTGACGAGCGACTCGGATCGACGGAACCGTCGCACCCCGCCCGATCGTGATACGGACAGAGCACGGGCGCGACGAGAGGCGAGTGGTTCCGTGGACAGCTCCTGGCAGATCCTCCTGGTCCTCGCGGGCCTGCTCTGTGTGGCCGGCGGACTGTGGGAGGCGCGGACGCAGGTGCGGATGCGGCGGTACGGAGTCCGCTCCGAGGGTGTGGTGCTGCGTCACGAGATCACCGAGCAGGAAGGCAACAGCCGCGTGTACGCCCCGGTGATCGGCTTCCGCGACGAACACGGCACGCACCGGGAGTTCACCAGTGAACTGAAGGGCTCGCCCCGCAGCCCGCGGGCGGGAGCCCACGTGCAGGTGGTCCATCTGCCGGGGCGCCCGGAGACGGCGCGGCTTGACACGGTCGCGTACAAGGTCACGGTCCTCGCCCTCGCGTTCGGCGTGGGCGCCGTGTTCCTCACCGTGGCTGTCGCCTTCGGGCGGTGACGGGGCGCGTCGTCCCGATGGGCCGCCCGGCCCCGCCGGGTGAGTAGCGTACGAGCATGAAACTGACGATTCTCGGAGGCGGCGGATTCCGGGTCCCGCTGGTGTACGGCGCCCTGCTCGGCGACCACGCCGAGGGCAGGGTCACCCGGGTGACCCTGCACGACCTCGACGGCGGCCGGCTCTCGGCGATCGCCCGGGTCCTCGCGGAGCAGGGCGCGGGGGTGCCGGACGCCCCGGAGGTGACGGCGACGACGGATCTGGACGAGGCGCTGCGCGGAGCGGACTTCGTCTTCTCGGCGATCCGGGTCGGCGGTCTGGAGGGCCGGGCCGCCGACGAGCGGATCGCGCTCGCCGAAGGGGTCCTCGGTCAGGAGACGGTCGGCGCGGGCGGGATCGCGTACGGGCTGCGGACGGTGCCGGTCGCGACGCACATCGCCCGGCGGGTCGCCGCGCTCGCCCCGGACGCCTGGGTCATCAACTTCACCAACCCGGCGGGCCTGGTGACGGAGGCGATGTCCCGGGTGCTCGGCGACCGGGTCGTCGGCATCTGCGACTCCCCCGTCGGGCTCGGCCGCCGGGTCGCCCGGATCCTGGGCGCGAACCCGGCCGAGGCGTGGATCGACTACGTCGGCCTCAACCACCTGGGCTGGCTGCGGGGCCTGCGGGTCGGCGGCCGGGACGAGCTGCCGCGCCTGCTCGCGGACGAGGAGGCGCTCGGCTCCTTCGAGGAGGGCCGGCTCTTCGGCCCCGAGTGGCTGCGCTCGCTCGGCGCGATCCCCAACGAGTACCTGCACTACTACTACTTCAACCGCGAGGCCGTCGGCGCCTACCAGCGGGCCGAGCGGACGCGGGGCGCCTACCTCCGCGACCAACAGGCCGGTTTCTACTCGGAGATGGGCAAGCCGGACACCCCTCCGCTGGCGGCCTGGCACCGTACGCTCGCGGACCGCGAGGCGACCTACATGGCCGCCAACCGGGAGGCCGCCGGGGTCGGGGAGCGGGACGAGGAGGACCTGGAGTCGGGCGGGTACGAGAAGGTCGCCCTGGCCCTGATGCGGGCGATCGCACGCAACGAACGGGCCACTCTCATCCTCAACGTCCGCAACGGCACGACCCTTTCGGTGCTCGACGCGGACGCGTTCATCGAGGTGCCCTGCTTCGTCGACGCGGCCGGCGCCCATCCGGTCTCCGTGGCGCCACTGCCGTACCACGCGGTGGGTCTGGTGACGGCGGTGAAGGCGGTCGAGCGCGAGGTGCTCGCGGCGGCGGAGAGCGGGGACCGGGCGACGGCGGTGAAGGCGTTCGCGCTGCATCCTCTGGTCGACTCGGTCTCGGTGGCGCGACGCCTTGTCGACGGCTACACGGCCGAGCATCCCGAACTGGCGTACCTGCGCCGGTGAATCGACGCCCGGACGACTGTCCGGCGAACATCTTTACGGCAGCGAGGGGCGCGGCCTACGCTCGCGCCCCATGACCTCACCTGCCACACGCTTTCGAAGGGCGATCGTCCGTCTCACCACGGGCTGTCTGCTGACCGCAGGACTGGTGGCCGCGGGACCGGCGGTCGCCGAGTCCGCCCAGCCCGCCGACCCGGCCCTCGCCGCCGCGCGCGTCGTCCCCGTCCAGCTCACCGGGCCCGCCGACAAGCGTTTCAACCTGGTGGTCATGGGCGACGGCTACACCGCCGAGGAGACCGCCGCCTTCCGGGCCGACGTCGACACGCACCTGGGTGTGCTGTGGAGCATCGAGCCGTTCGCCTCGTACCGCTCGTACATCAACGTGTGGGCGGTGGAGGTCCCTTCGCCGGAGTCGGGCGTGGACTGCGACCCGGGCCTCGACGCGCCCCGCCGCGACACCCCGCTGGACATGGGCTTCTGGGGCGGCTGCAACCCGGCCAGTGTGCAGCGGCTGCTGACCGTGGACAGCGCGAAGGCCGCCGCGCTCGCCGGTCTCGTCCCGGGCACGAGCCCCGCCAACCGGCAGATCGTGGCCCTCGCGAACAGCGACACCTACGGTGGCGCGGGCGGCAGTTACGCGACGGCGTCCGGCGGAAACGCGCTCTCCTCGCTGATCACCCCGCACGAGATAGGCCACTCGCTCGGCGGCCTCCAGGACGAGTACGACTACTACGCGCGCGGGGTCGCGGGCGGCGCGTACGAGGGGACGGAGCCGTCGTCGGCCCACCACACCCTGCTGACGGAGCCTCAGATACGGGAGCAGCGCGCCAAGTGGTGGCGCTGGCTGGGCGAACCGAGCGAGGCGGGCGGTGTCATCGGGCGGCACGAAGGCGGTCTGTACAGCACGACGGGCGTGTGGCGGCCGAGCCGGCACTCGATCATGAAGACCCTCGGCTACGCCTTCGACCAGGTCGAGCGCGAGGTGATGGTCCGGGCGATCTCCGCGAAGGTGAACCTCCTCCAGGACCACACGCCCAACTCGGCGCCGATCGGGGCCGACCGGACGGTATGGGTCGACACCCTGCACCCGCTGGGCGGTGAACTCGACGTCGCCTGGCGGCTCGACGGCCGCACGCTCAGGACCGGCAACGCCCGTACGGTCGACCTGCGAGCCCTCTCCCTCTCCGCCGGCGCCCACACCCTGACGGCCACGGTCACCGACCCGACGCCGTTCGTGCGGGACCCGGCGGTACGCGGCTCGGCGGCGCTGACCCGCACGGTGAGCTGGACCGTGGACCGCGCCCTGACCACACCCGGCGACCTCGCCGAAGCGGCGTTCACGGGTCACACCCCGACGACGGCCCCGGTGGGCGCGCGTTCGGTGGTCCACGCGGACACCACCCACCCGACGCGCTCCGCCCCGGCCGTCCGGTGGCGGCTCGACGGCCGGCCGGTCGCGAACCCGGGCAACGACCGGGACCTGGACCTGCGCGCGCTGCGCCTCACCCCGGGGACGCACACCCTGACCGCCCGGATCCCGGGCACGGAGGCCGAGTTGAGGTGGACGGTGGACGCCCGGCCTGCCACGGCCTCGTACGAACTGTCCACTCCGCTGCGCACGGTGAACCGACCGGGCCGGCCCGTCGAGTACGTCTACGACGGGCCGTTCACGATGGGCCTCGCGGCGCGGGACGACCAACCGGGTTCCGTGGTGCGCCAGTTCCGGGTGAACGGTGACGGCTGGTACACGTACTACGGCTGGCCCACCGACGCCGATGCGCCGTTCCGCTTCTCGCCGAGCGGCACGGTCATCGACGACCTCGTCTACGGGAAGCTGGGCCGGAGCCGCGCCGTGCCGTGGGACGACGCGACTCCGGACTACGGCACGCACACGATCGAGT
Organism: Streptomyces sp. NPDC058579; assembly: GCF_042718575.1. Classification (NCBI taxonomy): domain Bacteria; kingdom Bacillati; phylum Actinomycetota; class Actinomycetes; order Kitasatosporales; family Streptomycetaceae; genus Streptomyces; species Streptomyces sp. NPDC058579. The sequence goes on along the minus strand of NZ_JBHXPI010000002.1, from coordinate 324,050 downwards.
ACCGCACGATCGACGCGGCGGGCAATGTGGGCCCGGCCGAGTCGTTCCTGGTGACGCTGGTGAAGCCGCGGGGCTGAGGCCCTGGCGGGCCCGTCGACGGCCGCGCGGCTGACCAGTTGTCAGGCGATGCGGCCGACGGCGGCCCAGCCCGGGATCGGGTCGTCGCCCTGGACCGGGACGACCTCGCCGAGCTCCGGGTGCCATTCGGCGGTGAGCGAGACGCCGGGCTCGACGAGCTCCAGGCCCTCGAAGAACGCGGCCAGCTCGTCGCGCGAGCGCGGCCGCAGGGTCAGCCCGCGGGCCTTGTACATCTCGACGGCCTTCGCCGCGCCCTCCGGGTCGAAGTCCCCGGTGACGTGCGAGAGGACGAGGTAGCTGCCCGGGGCCAGCTTCTCGACGAGCTTGCCGACCAGGTCGTACGCGCCGTCCTCGTCGCCGACGAAGTGCAGCAGGGCGAGCATCGAGAGGGCGATGGGCTGGTCGAAGTCAAGGACCTTTCCGGCCCTTTCGAGAATGATCTCGGGGTCGCGGGCGTCCGCCTGGATGTACTCGGTGGCCCCCTGGGGGGTCGAGCGCAGCAGGGCGGCCGCGTGCGCGAGCACGATCGGGTCGTTGTCGCAGTAGACGATCCGGGACTCGGGCGCCGCCTGCTGGGCTATCTGGTGCAGGTTGGGCTCGGTCGGGATGCCGGTGCCGATGTCCAGGTACTGGCGTACGCCGTTGGCGCTGAGCCAGCGGATGGCGCGGTGCATGAAGGCCCGGTTGACGCGGGCCATGTCACGGCCGCGGGCGTCGAGGGTGAGGAGCTGCTTGGCCATCTCCTCGTCGACCGGGTAGTTGTCCTTGCCGCCCAGGAACCAGTCGTACATCCGCGCGGGGTGCGGCTTGCTGGTGTCGATCCGTACGGCTGCGGGGTCCTGGGTCATGGGGGGGGCTCCTGGTCCGGGAGTGGAACAACTGGCACTGCAGCAAGAGTTACGCGACGGTAGGGGTGTGACGGAAGGGGTCAGGTGAGCAGAAAGTCTGCCTGACCGGATTTCGCTCCCTGGATGAACGCGGCGATCTCGCCGTGGGTGTAGATGAGCGCGGGTCCCTCGGGGTCTGCGGACTGTCGCACGGCGATTCTGCCGTCGGCCAGCTTCATGGCCTCCACGCAGTTGCCCCCGTTCCCGCCGCTCCACGGCTTGTGCCAGCCCTCGGCACCGAGATCCGCGGCGGGCATGCCGTTGTATATGCGATCCATTCACAGCTCCTTGCGGAGACCCCGGAGGATCTCCTTCGTGCGTTGTGCAGTCGCGGCCTGAGCCGCCATGCGGTCCATGACCTCGAGGTGGGAGGCCACCTCGGGGCGCGCGTCGAGATAGACGGCGCCGGTCAGGTACTCGCTGTAGACCATGTCCGGGAGTTCGGGCACGGCGAAGCGGAAGAGGACGAACGGTCCGTAGGTGCCGGGATGGTGGCCGGACGCGAACTCCGCGACCTGCAGGGTGACGTTCGGCAGCTCGGACGCTTCGAGCAGCCGGTCGAGCTGGTCGCGCATCACCTCGGGCCCGTCGCCGACCGGTCGGCGGAAGACCGTCTCGTCCATGATCACCCAGAATTTCGGGGCGTCCTCCCTGGTCAGCAGGGACTGGCGCTCCATCCGCAGGGCCACATGACGCTCGATCTCCTCGGCGTTGCTCGCGCCGACCGCCCCGCTGCGCAGAATGGCGCGGGCGTACCCCTCGGTCTGGAACAGACCGGGGACGAACTGGGGTTCGTACGCCCGAATGAGGCTCGCGGCCCCCTCCAGGCTGACGTACATGGAGAACCAGCCGGGCAGCACGTCGTGGAACCGCTGCCACCAGCCGGGCAGGTTCGCCTCTTCGGCGAGGGCGACGAACGCCTCGGCCTCGGAGTCGTTGATGCCGTACGCCTGGAGCAGGAGCTGGACGTACGGGATCTTCAGCGCGACTTCGGCGGTCTCCATGCGGCGGATGGTGGCCGGGGCGACACGGAGGACCTTGGCGGCCTCCTCCCGCTTCAGGCCGGCCCGCTCGCGCAGATCCTGCAGACGTCTACCGAGAACGACCTGTCCCACCGTGGGGGCGGACCGCGGCTCGCTCACTCTCAGACCTCCCCGACGCACTGTTTCGTTTGAGTGTGCCACGAACACGGCCAGAGAGAACACATCACTCTGCAATTTTCAGAGTGCCACTTGCCAAGTGTCCGCGTCGGGAGCAAAGTATTCCGGTGAACCAGTACGCGCTGCTGCCGCGCGACGCCTCGGGGGGTTGCGTACGGCACTGCTTACCCACTGTTGTGAGGAACCGGTCGTGGCTTCTGGTAACGCGCTTCCCTCAGGTCTCATGAGCCCCCGCGTCATGCAGCAGCGCCCACGCACCGAACCTCTCCGCCACGACGTCCGCCGGTTCACCTTCGAGCTCCCCGCCCGCACCTCGTCGGTCTCGCGCGCCCGCAGACTGGCGGAGGAGCGGCTCATCCTCTGGGGCTGCGCCCCCGACATACGTGACACGGTCATGCTGATCGTCTCCGAGCTGGTCACCAACGCGGTGGTGCACACCGCGAGCGGCCATGTCGTCTGCGAACTGCGCGAGGGGGAGGACCAGTTGCGGATAGCGGTACGGGACGAGGGCGGCGCGGCGGACCCGCGGATCCGGGACTGCGGCGAGGAGGAACGCGGCCGGGGGCTGCTCCTCGTGGACGCGCTGTGCAGCGCGTGGGGATCGGACAGCACGGGGCACGGCACGGCGCGGGTCGTCTGGGCCGAACTGGCCCACGGCATGGGGCACACGTGCTGAGGTCGATGGCGACCCTCCTGACGCCGAGGTCCCGCAGGACGCCGGACGGGACAGGCGCGGATTCGGGAACGGCCGCCGGGGTGGCCGGCGGCTCGACCTCACTGATCGTCCCGCCGGGCTTCCGCACCACCCTGGGCTGTGACGCGGTGGGCGTCCCGGCGCGCTACGGCTTCCGCGTCCTGTCCCGGCTGCCGTCGAAGGGCTGTGTCTACGCGGACACGGACTGGTGGTGGTGGCTGGTCCCGGCCGGCTCCGACCTGGACCTGCGCTGGCCGCTACCGTCCTGCTACGCCTCGGGCGCCGAGATCCCGGACCGCCGCCCTCGACTGATCCACCACCCCGACGGCACGTCTCCGTACACTCCACCGATCCCCCTCTACCTACTGGCCTGCCAACTGACGGGTACCGCTCCGTCCTGGAGCTTGATCCCCACGCAGGGGAGCGGCGTAATGTCGGAGCATGTTCACCCCTCAGGGCCCGACCGCACGTGAACTGACCGTCCAGGCGTTCTCCTCCGTGGAGCACGGCTACGACCTGCTGGCGAGGAAGTTCGACGCGACACCCTTCCGCACGCCGGACGCGGTCCTCTCGGCGGTGACGGAGTCGCTGCGCCCCGTCGGCCCCTTCGACACGGGCCTAGACGTGTGCTGCGGCACGGGGGCGGGTCTGTCCGTCCTCCACTCGCTGTGCGCGGGCCGGGTCACGGGCGTCGACTTCAGCGCGGGGATGCTGGAGGAAGCCCGCAGGGCCCACCCGAAGGCCACCCTGATCCGCGCGAACGTCCTGGCCCTCCCCTTCGCCCCGACGTTCGACCTGGCGGTCAGCTTCGGCGCCTTCGGCCACTTCCTGCCCCGCGACCAGCTCACCCTCTTCCGCCAAACCCACGCCTCCCTCCGCCCGGGCGGCCTCCTGGCCTTCCCCCTCCCGGCCCCACCACGCGTCGGCTCCCGCGCGTACTGGACCCTGCTGGGCTTCGACACGGCGATGCGCGTACGGAACGCGGTCTGGCGACCCCCCTTCGTCATGTACTACCGAACCTTCCGCCTACCGGACGTACGCGCCCGCCTGACGCGAGCGGGCTTCACGGTGGAGACCCGGGCGATCGACTCACTGGGGCGGCGGGACGACGGGAGCCCTCGGTGCCGGCTGGTGCTGGCTCGGAAGGTGTGACGGGGGGCGGGCGGCGGGATGCAGCCCGCGCCAGGAGGCGCGAGGCGGGCGCGGTGCCCGGCGGAAACGCAGAACGGCCCCAGCTGGGCTGGGGCCGTTCTGATCTGTGTCCGAGGGGGGACTTGAACCCCCACGCCCGATAAAGGGCACTAGCACCTCAAGCTAGCGCGTCTGCCATTCCGCCACCCGGACTAGGTGTTTGTCGTTCTGGGGTGTTCCCCGCGGCGACATGGATAACTCTACCAGGGGTTTGAGGTGCCTTTCACCCACGTTTCCCGTGGTCAGTGGGGTGCGGCGGGTGCGGAGTCTTGATCATCGCCGGGCCGCCGGGAGTGGTGCACAGAGTGTCGTCGTACGCCTGCGTGGCGTAGCGGGTGGGGGCGCCTAGCCTGCGCTGGGTGAGCTACCTCTTCGAGCGCCGAGGGTCCACGTACCGCCGGCCCAGGATGCTGTCGCCCTTGCGGGAGCATCTGCGGGACACCTTCTGGTTCGCCCCGATCGCAAGCATGGCTGCCGTCTTCGTGCTGTGGCTCGTCTCCTCCGAGCTGGACGAGGCGATCATCCGGTTCCTCCAGGAGGAGCAGGACTACGACGCGGTCACCGAGCTCATCGGGATCGTCGAGGACGCCAAGACGATCGTGACCACGATCAGCTCGGCGATGATGACCTTCATCGGTGTCGTCTTCTCCATCTCGCTCGTCGCCGTGCAGATGGCCAGCGGGCAGTTCAGCCCCCGCGTCGTGCGGATCTTCATCCGGAGCCGGATCACCAAGGCGACGTTCTCCGTCTTCCTCGCCACGTTCCTGCTCTCGCTGCTCGTCCTCACCTCGTACGACAGCGAGACCGACCCCCGGTACGTCTCGACGGTGCCGCTGGTGCAGTCGGTACTGACGGTGCTCATGGTCGGGCTGAGCCTGCTGCTCTTCGTGGCGTACGTGAACTCGACGCTGCGCCTGATGCGCGTGGGGCATGTGGTGGACCGCATCACCTGGGAGGCGTTCGGTGTTCTCGCCAAGCAGCCGCAGTACGCGGGTGAGCTCGGCGACCTGGGCGAGGCGACGGAGCACGTGCTGCACCGGGGGCGCGCCGGGGTCCTGCGGGACGTGAATGTCGCCCTGCTCGTGCGGCTCGCGCGGCGCCACGGGGTGGTGCTGCGGCTGCTGCCCCGGATCGGCGACTTCGTGGTGCCGGGGACCCCGATCCTCGCCGTGTACGGGGGCCGGGTGCCGCGCAGGATCGGGGCGGCGGTCTCGGTGGGCGTGGAGCGGACCTTCCACCAGGACCTCGGCTTCGGGCTGCGGCAGCTGGCGGACATCGGGCTGCGGGCCCTCTCCCCCGCCGTGAACGACCCGACGACCGCCGTGCAGGCCCTGGACCGGATCACGCAGTTCCTGGCCGCCGTGGCGAACCGCCCGCTGGGGGCGGTCCACCATCGCGACGGCAAGGACACGGTCCGGCTGGTGCAGGACGTACCGGGGTGGACGGACCTCGTGGACCTCGGCTTCACCGAGATCCGCGGCTGCGCCCCTGGCAACCCCCAGGTGTCGCGGCGGATGCTGGCGGGCTTTGACGACCTGCTCTCCTTGGTGCCGGCCGACCGCCGCGCGCCCCTGCTCCGGCACCGCACGCTGCTGACCCAACTGGTCGAGCGCACGACACCGGAGGCGGCCGACCGGGCGTTCGCGCTGGAGGGGGATCGTCAAGGCATCGGGTGAGCGGGGCGGCGCCTTGGCGTCACGGCGCGCCGTGCGACGACGGCCACGGATCGCCCTGCACGCGCGCGTGCAGATGCTCGTCGTGCCATCCGTCCGCGTGGAGCAAGGCGCTCCGCATGGTCCCCTCCAGCGGGAAGCCCGCCCTGGTCGCGACCTGGCAGGACGCGGGGTTGGCCACGGAGTGCGTGATGCGGAGCCGGTGCAGGCCCAGGTCGTCCAGGGCCCACCGGCTGATCCGGACCGTCGCCCGCGTCATCACCCCGTGGCCGCGGCCTCGCGGCAGAAGCCAGTACAGGAACTCGGCGCTTCCCCCGTGGAGGTCCATGTCGCCCAGGCCGATCAGACCGACCGGCCCGCCCTCGCCGGGCGGGGCGATCGCCCAGATCGCGGCCTGCTCCGCGACCCAACGCTGCCGCCAGGCCTCGATCTTGGCGCCCGCCTCCTCCAGCGTCAGCTGCCCGGGACGGTTCCACCGCTGGACGTCCGCATCGCCGCACGACTCCGCCAACACCTCGGCGTCGTCCTCCCGCCACGGCCTCAGCTCGAAGCCTCCGCCGAGGCCGAGGCCGAAGACCGGCTGATCACAGTCGCTCATACGGCCCGCCGGAACCACCGCCGGTATCGAATCGATCATCGAGCCATCATGCCAAGGCTCGCTTACGGCATCAGGTGGTAGTCCGGGAAGTTGCCCGGGAGGCGCTCCCCCTCCGGGCCGTCGGTGACGGCCTTGACCAGGAGGTCTCCGCCGACGAAGGCGCCCCGCCAGGACGCGCCGAAGCCGCCGAACAGTTCGTCGCGGTCGCCGCGCGAGCGGGGCTTGCCGTGGCCGGTCTTGAAGGCCCGGATCTGTGGGGCGAGGCGCGCGTACGTCTCCGGGTCGTCGGTGGCGAGGGTCGCGACGAGGGCGCCGTTGGAGGCGTTCATCGCGGCCAGGAGTTCGGCCTCGGTGTCGACGAGGACGATCGTGTCCACCGGGCCGAAGGGTTCGGCGTGGTGGAGGGGTGAGGACGGGGGCGGGTTCAGGAGCGCGACGGGCGGGAGGTACGCCGAGGTGTCCTGGCCCTGCAGGAACCGGCCGTCGGCGAGGGAGCCCCGGTGGAGCGGGATCGCGCCCCGGTCGATGGCCTCGGCGACCTGGTCGCCCAGCTCCTTGGCCTTGGCCGCGTTGATGAGCGGGCCGAAGTCGAGATCGGGAAGCGCGTCCTCCGGGTGCTCGACGGCGAGCGGATGCCCGAAGCGGAGGGCGCGGACCGGAGGCAGGTAGGCGGCGAGGAAGTCGGCGAAGGCGGTGCGCTCGACGACGAAGCGGGGGTAGGCGGTGCAGCGCTGCTTGCCGTAGTCGAAGAGCTTGGGGATCACGGCGGAGAGGGCCGGCCAGTCGCTGTGCTTCCAGACGCCCCAGGTGTTGAGGCCCTCCTGTTCGAGGATGTGGCGTTTACCCAGGTCGGCGACCTCGGTGGCGATGCGCGCGCCGGTGTCGCGACCGCCCACGAAGGAGACGCAGCCGATCTCGGGGGCGCGGACCAGGGCCTCGGACAGCTCGCCCCCGCTGCCGCTGACGAGGGTGATCGGGATGCCCTCGCGGGCGGCGAGCGCGGCGGCGACGGTCAGGCAGGCGAGGCCGCCGTCGGTCGGGGTCTTGGCGATGACCGCGTTCCCGGCCAGGGCCTGCACGAGCAGGGCGTGGACGAGGACGGACATCGGGTAGTTCCAGCTGGCGATGTTGGAGACCGGGCCGGGCAGCGGGACGCGGTCGGCCAGCATGGTGTCGATGCCGTCGACGTACCAGCGCACGCCGTCGATCGCGCGGTCCACGTCGGCCTGCGCGAGCCGCCAGGGCTTGCCGATCTCCCAGACGAGGAGGAGGGCGAGCAGCTCGCGGTGGGCCGTGAGCGCGTCGAGGGTCGCGGAGACGCGGGCGCGGCGCTCGGCGGTCGGGACGTGGCGCCAGGCCCGGTGCTGGTCGAGCGAGGCGCGTACAGCCTGGTGGGCGGTGGCCGCGTCGAGGCGTGGCGGGCCCACGATCGGGCTGCCGTCCACGGGGCTGATGGCGGGCAGTGGCCGGCCGTCGGGCTGCCAGGTACCGGCCCAGAGGTTGAGGACGGTGTCGTCGCGGAACGCCTCGGGGGCGACGGCCAGACAGCGCTGCCAGGCGTCGGCCCAGGCGGTGCCGGGCTTGAGGGAGAGGGTGGGGGAAGGAGAAGGGGTTGGGGAAAGGGTCGGGGAAGGGGCGGGGGTCGGGGAAGGGGCGGGGGTCGGGGTCGGTGCCATGGGGTGTTCTCCGCTCTCGGTGCACAGTCGGGGCGGGAAGTGCGATGGCCGCGTCAATTCTGGGTGAGGGTGTCGGGCGCCGCCAGCCGGGCGACGACGAGGGCGGCGGTCTCGGTGGGGGTGGAGCCGACCTGGACCCCGGCCGCTTCCAGGGCCTTCCGCTTCCCTTCTGCCGTACCGGACGAACCGGAGACGATGGCGCCGGCGTGGCCCATGGTCTTGCCCTCGGGGGCCGTGAAACCGGCGACGTAGGCGATGACGGGTTTGGTGATGTGCGCGGCGATGTGGTCGGCGGCGCGCTCCTCTGCGTCACCGCCGATCTCGCCGATCATCACGATCAGTTCGGTGTCGGGGTCGGCTTCGAAGGCGGTGAGGCAGTCGATGTGGGTGGTGCCGACGACCGGGTCGCCGCCGATGCCGACGGCTGAGGAGAAGCCGTACTCCCGTAGTTCGTACATGAGTTGGTAGGTGAGCGTGCCGGACTTGGAGACGAGTCCGATCCGGCCGGGCTCGGGGGCGATGTCGGCGGGGATGATGCCCGCGTTGGACCGGCCGGGGCTGATCAGACCTGGGCAGTTGGGGCCGATGATCCGGGTGGTGCCGCCGTGGGCGCGGGCGTACGCATGGAAGGCCACGGTGTCGTGGACGGGGACGCCCTCGGTGATGACGACGGCGAGGCCGACGCGGGCGTCGACGGCTTCGAGGACGGCCGCCTTCGCGAAGGGCGGCGGGACGAAGACGACGGTGACGTCCGCCCCGGTGGCGTCGACGGCCTCGCGAACGGTGCCGAAGACGGGGATCCGGCGGCCGTCGAGGTCGACGGTGGTGCCCGCCTTGCGGGGGTTGACTCCGCCGACGACGTCGGTGCCCGCGGCGAGCATGCGACGGGTGTGCTTCATGCCCTCGGCGCCCGTCATGCCCTGGACGAGGACCTTGCTCTGCTCGGTGAGGAAGATGGCCATGGGTTCACATCCCTTGGTTGCCGTGGTGGGGCTTCAGCGGTTGCTTCAGCGGTTGCCCGTGGTGGGGCTTCAGTGGGTGCTCAGCGGGTGGTGAGTTCGGCGGCTCGGGCGGCGGCGCCGTCCATCGTGGTGGCCTGTTCGACCAGCGGGTGGGCGCGGGCGTCGAGGATCGCCCGGCCGCGGGCGGCGTTGTTGCCGTCGAGGCGGACGACGAGCGGCCGGGTGAGGTGGACGGCGTCCAGGGCCCGGACGATGCCCTCGGCGACGGCGTCGCAGGCGGTGATGCCGCCGAAGACGTTGACGAGGACGGCCTTGACGTCGGGGTCGGAGAGGATGACCTCGAGGCCGTCGGCCATGACCTGCGCGGAGGCGCCGCCGCCGATGTCGAGGAAGTTGGCGGGGCGGGCGCCCCGGCCGGCGACGACGTCGAGGGTGGACATGACGAGTCCGGCTCCGTTGCCGATGACGCCGACCTCTCCGTCGAGCTTGACGTAGGTGAGGCCCTTGGCCGCCGCGGCGGCTTCCAGCGGGTCGCCGTCGACGTCACGTACCTCTGATGACTCGCCCCAACGAGCCTGACGGAAGTGGGCGTTGTCGTCCACGGTGACCTTGCCGTCGAGGGCGAGGATCTGGTGGGCGGTGGTGCGGACGAGCGGGTTCACCTCGACGAGCAGGGCGTCCTCGCGGACGAGGACCTGCCAGAGGCGGGCCAGGGTGTCGGCGGTCTCCGGCGGCAGCCCCGCCGCCGCGGCGATCTCGGCGGCCTTGGCCTCGGAGACCCCCTCGGCCGGGTCGACCGGGATCCGCGCGACGGCCTCGGGGCGGGTGGCGGCGACCTCCTCGATGTCCATGCCGCCTTCGGCCGAGGCGATGGCGAGGAACGTGCCGGCCGCCCGGTCGAGGACGTAGCTCACATAGAACTCGTCCTGGATGTCGACCGGTTGGGCGAGCATGACCCGGCGGACCGGGTGGCCCTTGATGTCCATGCCGAGGATCTGCCGGGCGGTGAGCTCGGCGGCCGCGGGGTCGGCCGCGAGTTTGACCCCGCCGGCCTTGCCCCGGCCACCGGTCTTGACCTGCGCCTTGACCACGACAAGCCCGCCGAGTAGTTCGGCGGCGCGGCGGGCCTCTCGGGGGTGGTCGACGACGGCCGCGTCGGGGACCGCGATGCCGTGACCCGTGAAGATTTCCCTCGCTTGGTACTCGTACAGGTCCATCTCGGCTCCCTCACTCGAAAGTGCCGCACACCCCCTGGACACCATCCGGGCGATGCGGGATAACAAGCTTCATACAGTATTCGTCGACTGTATGCAATCGACCGCGATCACCCTCAACTCCCCTACGAAGGGACAGGACTTCGCCATGCCCGACGACAGCCGGCAGCAGCCCGCGCAGGAATTCATCTCTGGTGGACATCTGGTCGCCAAGGCCCTCAAGGCGGAGGGCGTCGATGTCATCTACACGCTCTGTGGCGGCCACATCATCGACATCTACGACGGCTGTGTCGACGAGGGCATCGAAGTCGTCGACGTACGCCATGAACAGGTGGCCGCGCACGCCGCCGACGGATATGCCCGGATCACCGGCAAGCCCGGCTGCGCCGTGGTCACCGCAGGTCCCGGCACCACCGACGCGGTCACCGGAGTCGCCAACGCCTTCCGCGCCGAGTCCCCCATGCTCCTGATCGGCGGTCAGGGCGCCCACACCCAGCACAAGATGGGCTCCCTGCAGGACCTCCCGCACGTCGACATGATGACGCCGATCACCAAGTTCGCCGCCACCGTGCCGGACACGGCCCGCGCGGCGGACATGGTGTCCATGGCGTTCCGCGAGTGCTACCACGGCGCCCCCGGGCCCTCCTTCCTGGAGATCCCGCGCGACGTCCTGGACGCCACCGTCCCCGTGGAGAAGGCGCGGGTGCCCAAGGCCGGCCACTACCGGGCCTCCACCCGCAGCGGCGGTGACCCCGAGGCGGTCGAGCGGCTCGCCGATCTGCTGGTGCACGCCGAGAAGCCGGCCGTCCTGCTGGGCAGCCAGGTCTGGACGACCCGCGCCACGGACGCGGCCGTCGAGCTCGTACGGACCCTCAACATCCCCGCGTACATGAACGGGGCAGGGCGCGGCACCCTGCCTCCCGGCGACCCGCACCACTTCCAGCTCTCCCGGCGCTACGCCTTCGCGAACGCGGACGTCATCGTCATCGTCGGCACCCCCTTCGACTTCCGGATGGGGTACGGCAAGCGGCTCTCCCCGGACGCCACCGTCGTCCAGATCGACCTCGACTACCGGACCGTCGGCAAGAACCGGGACATCGACCTCGGGATCGTCGGCGACGCGGGGCTGATCCTGAAGTCGGTCACGGAGGCGGCGACCGGCCGGCTCAACGGCGGGGCCATCAAGCGCAAGGCCTGGCTGGAGGAGCTGCGCACCGCCGAGCAGACCGCGCTGGACAAGCGGCTGCCGCAGCTGCGGTCGGACGCCTCGCCGATCCACCCGTACCGCCTGGTCAGCGAGATCAACGACTTCCTCACGGAGGACTCGATCTACATCGGCGACGGCGGGGACATCGTCACCTTCTCCGGCCAGGTCGTGCAGCCCAAGTCACCCGGGCAGTGGATGGACCCGGGGCCGCTCGGCACGCTCGGTGTCGGCATCCCCTTCGTCCTGGCGGCCAAGCAGGCGCGCCCGGACAAGGAGGTGGTGGCGCTCTTCGGCGACGGCGCGTTCTCCCTCACCGGCTGGGACTTCGAGACGCTCGTCCGTTACAACCTCCCCTTCGTCGGCATCGTCGGCAACAACTCCTCGATGAACCAGATCCGTTACGGCCAGGCACAGAAGTACGGCCGGGAGCGGGAGCGGGTCGGCAACACCCTGGGCAACGTGCACTACGACAAGTTCGCCCGGATGCTCGGCGGTTACGGCGAGGAGGTGCGGGACCCCGCCGACATCGCCCCGGCGCTGCGGCGCGCCCGCGAGTCCGGACTGCCGTCGCTGATCAACGTGTGGGTCGACCCGGACGCGTACGCCCCCGGAACCATGAACCAGACCATGTACAAGTGAGGGGTCTTCATCATGACCAAGGCTCTCGGTACCACGGCTGTCGGTGCGAACGCGCTCGGCGCCAAGGCGCTCCACGGCGTTCGTGTCCTCGACATGACGCACGTGCAGTCCGGTCCCTCCGCCACGCAGCTGCTCGCCTGGCTCGGTGCGGACGTGGTGAAGCTGGAGGCCCCGTCCGGTGACATCACCCGCAAGCAGCTGCGGGACATCCCGGACGTCGACTCGCTCTACTTCACGATGCTCAACTGCAACAAGCGGAGCATCACCCTCAACACCAAGACCGAGCGCGGCAAGGAGCTGCTGACCGAGCTGATCCGCCGCAGTGACGTCATGGTCGAGAACTTCGGCCCGGGGGCCGTCGACCGTATGGGTTTCACCTGGGATCGGATCGAGGAGATCAATCCACGGATCGTCTATGCCTCCATCAAGGGGTTCGGGGACGGCCCGTACACCAACTTCAAGGCGTACGAGGTCGTCGCTCAGGCCATGGGCGGCTCGATGGCCACCACCGGGTTCGAGGACGGGCCGCCGCTGGCGACGGGCGCCCAGATCGGTGACTCCGGCACCGGCATCCATGCCGTGGCGGGAATCCTGGCGGCGCTCTTCCAGCGCGAGAACACCGGGCGGGGGCAGCGGGTGAACGTCGCGATGCAGCACGCGGTGCTGAATCTCTGCCGGGTGAAACTGCGGGATCAGCAGAGACTTTCGCACGGACCGCTCTCCGAGTATCCCAACGAAGATTTCGGCGAGGAAGTCCCCCGTTCGGGTAATGCTTCCGGCGGCGGCCAGCCCGGCTGGGCGGTGAGGTGCGCGCCCGGCGGGCCGAACGACTACGTGTACGTCATCGTCCAGCCCGTCGGCTGGGCCCCGCTCTCAGAGCTCATCGGCCGGCCCGAACTCGCCGAGGACCCGGAGTGGGCCACGCCGGAGGCCCGGCTGCCCAAGCTCTCCAAGATGTTCCAGCTGATCGAGGAGTGGTCCTCGACGCTGCCCAAGTGGGAGGTCCTGGAGCGGCTCAACGCCCGGGGCGTTCCGTGCGGCCCGATCCTCTCCACCAAGGAGATCATCGAGGACGCCTCGCTGGTCGCCAACGAGATGGTGGTCGAGGTTGCGCACCCAGAGCGCGGCAGCTTCACGACGGTGGGCTCCCCGCTCAAGCTCTCCGACTCCCCGGTGGAGGTCGTCAGCTCCCCTCTGCTCGGCGAGCACAACGAAGAGGTGTACGTCGGCGAGCTGGGTCTCGGCGACGAGGAGCTGCGGCTGCTCAAGACGAGCGGGGTGATCTAGGTGAGCGCACACAACACGGCGGACAGCTCGGCGCACAACACTGCGTCCAGCACGGCGCACAGCTTCGACAAGCAAGCCGTACGCGAACTCCTAGACGCGGTCCGGGCGGAGGGACGCACGGCCCTGACGGCGCCCGAGGGGAAGCTCCTCGCCGACGCGTACGGGATCGCGGTGCCGGGCGAGGCGCTCGCCCGGGATGTGGACGAGGCGGTGGCGCAGGCCGACCGGCTCGGCGGGAAGGTGGTCCTGAAGATCGTCTCCCCGGACATCCTCCACAAGACCGACGCGGGTGGTGTGGTCGTCGGGGTGGAGGGGGCGTCGCAGGTCCGCGAGGCGTTCTGCCGGATCGTCGAGAACGCCCGCGCATACGCCCCGGACGCGCGGATCGACGGCGTCCAGGTCCAGCAGTTGCTGCCGCCGGGGCAGGAGGTCATCGTCGGCGCCGTCACCGATCCGGCCTTCGGCAAGGTCGTCGCCTTCGGCCTGGGCGGGGTGCTCGTGGAGGTGCTGAAGGACGTCACCTTCCGGCTGGCCCCGGTGACCGCCGACGAGGCGGTGTCGATGCTGGACTCGATCCGGGCCGCGGAGATCCTGCGTGGGGTCCGAGGCGCGCCGGCCGTCGACCGCTGGGCGCTCGCCGAGCAGATCCGGCGCGTCTCCCACCTGGTCGGCGACTTCCCGGAGATCGCCGAGGTCGACCTCAATCCGGTGATCGCCACACCCGAGGGCGCGATGGCGGCCGACATCCGCGTGATCCTCGCCTCCGAGATGCCCGCCCCTAGGCGGACCTTCGGCCGCGAGGAGATCCTGCGCTCGATGCGGCGGCTGATGGAGCCGCGCGCGGTGGCCGTGATCGGGGCCTCCAACGAGCGCGGGAAGATCGGCAATTCGGTGATGCGCAACCTCGTCGACGGCGGCTTCCCCGGGGAGATTCATCCGGTGAACCCGCGGGCCGATGACATCCTCGGCCGCAAGGCGTACAAGAGTGTCACGGACGTTCCCGGTGAGGTGGATGTGGCGGTCTTCGCGATCCCCGCTCCGTTCGTGGCCTCGGCGCTGGAGGAGGTGGGCCGCAAGGGCATTCCGAACGCGGTGCTGATCCCGTCCGGCTTCGCCGAGACCGGGGAGCACGCGCTGCAGGACGAGATCGTGGCGGTGGCGGAGCGGTACGGCATCCGGCTCCTGGGCCCGAACATCTACGGGTACTACTCCACCTGGCAGGACCTGTGCGCCACGTTCTGCACGCCGTACGACGTCAAGGGGGGCGTGGCGCTGACCTCGCAGTCGGGCGGGATCGGGATGGCGATCCTGGGCTTCGCCCGGACCACGCGGACGGGTGTGTCGGCGATCGTCGGGCTCGGCAACAAGTCGGACATCGACGAGGACGACCTGCTGACCTGGTTCGGTGAGGATCCGCGTACCGACTGCATCGCGATGCACCTGGAGGACCTCAAGGACGGGCGGGCCTTCGTGGAGGCGGCCCGGCTGACCGTGCCGAAGAAGCCGGTGGTCGTCCTCAAGGCCGGGCGCACCAGTGCCGGGGCGCGGGCAGCCGGTTCGCACACGGGCGCGCTCGCCGGGGACGACGCGGTCTACGACGACATCCTGCGGCAGGCGGGGGTCATCCGGGCGTCGGGGCTGAGCGACATGCTGGAGTACGCGCGGGCGCTGCCCGTGCTGCCGGCGCCGCGCGGGGACAACGTCGTCGTCATCACCGGGGCCGGCGGTTCCGGGGTCCTCCTGTCGGACGCGATCGTCGACAACGGACTGCGGCTGATGGAGATCCCTGACGACCTGGACGCGGCCTTCAAGGCGTTCATCCCGCCCTTCGGGGCCTCGGGCAATCCGATCGACATCACGGGCGGCGAGCCGCCGTCGACGTACGAGGCGACCATCAGGCTCGGCATGGAGGACCCGCGGATCCACGCGCTCGTCCTCGGCTACTGGCACACCATCGTCACTCCCCCCATGGTGTTCGCCGAGCTCACCGCGCGCGTGGTGGCGGAGTTCCGCGAGCGGGGCGTCGAGAAGCCGGTCGTGGCCTCGCTCGCGGGCGACGTCGAGGTCGAGGAGGCCTGCCAGTACCTGTTCGAGCGGGGGGTCGTGGCCTACCCGTACACGACGGAGCGGCCGGTGGCGGTGCTCGGCGCGAAGTACCGCTGGGCGCGGGCGGCGGGGCTCCTGGACGGTGGTGCGGTGAGCTGAGCGACAGCTCGAACCACGGGGCTCGCGGCGGCCGTATCCCGCCCGCCGCGGGCTCTGGTGCGAAGGGAACGGACAGGGGGCGCTGGCCAGACTTCTTCCACGCGAGGGGTTCGATCTCCATGACGACAACCGACATCACGACCACCCTCCCCTACAGGGAGGTGACGGACGCCAACGGCCGTACGTACCGGCTCGGTGAGACCGACGTCGACCTGATGGGCCGCACGCGCAAGTGGATGGTCATCCTGCCCTGGGTGGGCATGATGGGCATCAGCTCGGCGGAGTACGCGTTCGCGTCCGCCGAGGACACCCTGCACACCGCGCACAGCTGGAGCAGTGCGCACATCTTCTGGATGCTCGGGGTCTGGGTCTTCTTCCAGGCCGCGGTGGCCTTCCCGGCCGGAAAGCTGCGGGAGAGCGGGCGGTTGCCGGCCCGCTGGGCGATGATGCTGGGCGCCGTCGGCACGCTGCTCGGCTATCTCTCGCTCGCCTTCGCCCCGCATGTGATCGTCGCGTATCTCGGCTTCGGCATGTTCAGCGGTATGGGCGCGGGCATGGTCTACGCGACCTGCGTGAACATGGTCGGCAAGTGGTATCCCGAGCGGAAGGGCGGCAAGACGGGTTTCGTGAACGGCGGCTTCGCCTATGGTTCGGTGCCGTTCGTCTTCATCTTCACCGGCTACATGGACCTGACGAACTTCCGCTGGGTACTGGTCTCCGTCGGGCTCTTCCTTGCCGCGATGGTCGCGGTGGCCGGGTACTTCTTCCAGGACCCGCCGAAGAACTGGTGGCCGGCCCAGGTGGATCCGCTGAGGAAACCGGACGACCCACGCGCGCGGCGGGCCATGGAGAAGAACCCGCCGGCGGTGAAGCAGTACACGCCGATCGAGGCCTGGCGAACCGGGCGGGTCGGGCTGATGTGGTTCTGTCTGCTCTGTACCTCGGGCGTCAACATCTTCGGCATCGCCTTCCAGGTGCCGTTCGGCGACGAGGCGGGGTTCGCGGGCGGGATCGTGGCCACGGCGATGTCCCTGAAGGCCATCGTGAACGGCACCGGGCGGGGCGTGATCGGCTGGCTCTCCGACCGCTACGGCCGCAAGCAGTGCCTGATCTTCGTCTGTATCGTCCTGGGGCTCGCCCAGTACGGCATCCTCTGGTCGGGCAGCATCCACAACCTGCCGCTGTTCCTGGTGTTCTCCAGCATCTCCGGTTTCGGCGGCGGCGCGATCTTCCCGATGTTCGCGGCGATGACGGCGGACTACTTCGGGGAGAACAACAACGCCTCCAACTACGGCCTGGTCTACAGCTCCAAGCTGGTGTCGGGGCTGCTCGGCTCCGGTATGGGCGCGGTCGTGGTCTCGGCCTGGGACTACTCGGGGGCCTTCGTGCTCGCCGGGTCGATCTCGCTGTTCGCCGGCTTCGTGGCCGTCTTCCTGCATCCGCCGGGTCGGCCGCGGGCCCGCCGGGTGGCGGCGAACCCGCGGCCGATCAGCCGCGACGTGTGACCGTGACGGCCCTCCGGCTCAGCGGCGCTTCTCGCGCAGCGAGTGCAGGTGCGCGCTGGACTTGCGGGCGAACGCGAAGGACTCGACCGGGTTGTCGTGTTCGGCCTGCCAGTGGTGGGCGCGGTAGCCGTGGTGGGTGCGGTTCACCGCCGACATGAAGCGCCGGTAGTCGATGTCTCCGTCCCCGACGTCCGCCATGCGGTAGCCGTCGCGGACGGAGTCGTCGCGTTCGCCGTCCTTCACGTGGAAGAGCGGGTAGCGGTGGGGCTGGGCGAGGACGTAGCGCAGCGGGTCGAAGGGGGCGGGGGTGCCGTCGGCCCGGCGGGAGAAGCGGAACTGGGCCACGTACGCCCAGTAGACGTCCATTTCGAGGTGGACGAGATCGGGGTCGGTCTCGGCGAGCAGGACGTCGTAGAGCCGGACGTTCGGCCGGTCGGTGGCGAAGGAGAACTCCTCGGCGTGGTTGTGCTGGTAGAACTTCATGCCGCGCTTCTTCGCCTCCGCGCCGTACCGGTTGAAGTCCTCGGCGCAGCGCTTCCAGCCGTCGACGGTGGCGCCGTAGCGCCAGGGGCCCGAGGCGGTGCCGATGTGCGGGAGGCCGAGGGCCTGGGCGTCGTCGAGGACCTTGTCGAGGTTCTGCGCGAAGGTGTACGCGTTCGGGTCGCCGTCGTTGTAGTAGCCGACGTGGCTGCCGATGCCGCGCAGTCCGTTCTCGCGGGTGAGCTTCTTCAGTTCGGCGAGGGTGATCGGGCCGGCGGAGCCCTGGCCGTACCCGGCGAACTCGACCTCGTCGTAGCCGTACTTGCTCAGTTCGGCGAAGACCGCGGCGAAGCCGAGGGTGGCGACCTTGTCGCGCAGTGAGTAGAGCTGGATGCCGAGGCGGCCGGGCGGGAGGACGGGGCGGCCCTTTCCGTGGCCGTGGTCGTGGCCGCCGCCGTTGCCTTGGTGGCGGTCGGTCGACTGGGCCGCGGCGGCCTGCGGGGCGGCCGCTCCGAGCAGGGCGGCGGCGGTGGTTCCGGCGGCGACGCCGAGCATGTTCCGTCTGCTGAGCTTCCGGGTCAGCTCCGGGTCGGGGGTGGCCGGCGAGATGCGGCGGGAGCGGGTCATCTGTGGATAACTCCTCGTTGTCGGTGGGCTCTGCTTCACTGGAGTTCGGTCAGGAAAGGCCGGCCAGTCGGAGCAAGAGGGACTTCACATCGGTGGCCGCTACGCGGCCGCTCACAGCGCGGGGGGTGGAGCACAGAATGAGCGGACTTTCGTCCTCGCTCGTGGGGAGGCGGCCATGGCTGCCGCGAATAGGTGAGGGGTCCAGGGGGACGACCGCGAGCCGGTAGCGCATGCCGAGCTTCTTGCGGGCGATCGCCTTCGCCGCCTTGACGCGTACGTAGGGATCGAGCGGGTCCATGAAGAGTTCGGCGGGGTCGTAGCCGGGTTTCCGGTGGATCTCGACGAGCTGGGCGAAGTCGGGCGCGTGCGCGTCGTCGAGCCAGTAGTAGTACGTGAACCACGCGTCGGGCTCGGCGAGGGCGACGAGTTCGCCCGAGCGCGGGTGGTCGAGGCCGTGCTCCTTCTTGCCCTCGTCGTCCAGGAGCCGTTCGACGCCCGGGAGTCCGGTGAGGGACTCGCGGACGGCGTCGAGGTCCTCGGGGTGGCGGACGTAGACGTGGGCGAGCTGGTGGTCGGCGACCGCGAAGGCGCGGGAGGTCATCGGGTCCAGGTACTCCATGCCGTCCTGGGTGTGGACCTCCAGGAGGCCGGCGCGACGCAGGGCGCGGTTGATGTCGACGGGTCGGCTGACGCGGGTGATGCCGTACTCGGAGAGGGCGACGACCGTGCGGCCTTCGGCTCGGGCGTCGTCGAGGAGAGGGGCGAGCGCGGCGTCCAGGTCGGCCGCGGCCCGGAAGGCGCGCGGGTCGTCCGGGCCGTACCGCTGGAGGTCGTAGTCCAGGTGCGGGACGTAGGCGAGAGCGAGGTCGGGGTGGCGGGTGCGCAGGATGTGGCGGGTGGCGTCGATGATCCAGCTGCTGGAGACCAGGTCGGCGCCCGGGCCCCAGAAGTGGAAGAGGGGGAACGTGCCGAGTTTCTCGGTGAGTTCGTCGTGGAGGGCGGGTGGTCGGGTGTAGCAGTCGGGTTCCTTGCGGCCGTCGGCGTAGTAGACGGGACGGGGGGTGACGGTGATGTCGGTGTCGGCGCCCATGGCGTACCACCAGCAGATGTTGGCGACGGTGTAGCCGGGGTGGGCGCGGCGGGCGGCGTCCCAGAGCCGGTCGCCGGAGACGAGGCCGTTGTGCTGGCGCCAGAGGAGGACGTCGCCCAGTTCGCGGAAGTACCAGCCGTTGGCGACGATGCCGTGCTCGGAGGGGAGGGTGCCGGTGAGGAAGGTGGTCTGAGCGGTGCAGGTGACGGCCGGCAGGACGGTGGTGAGCGGGGCCTGTGAGCCGGCCGCGCCGAGGGCCCGCAGACGGGGCATGTGCTCCAGGAGGCGGGGGGTGAGACCGACGACGTCGAGGACGAGGAGGGGGGTGGGCCGGGTGTCGCTCCGGGAGCTGGTCATGGCAGTTCCTTGAGGCCGAGGTCGGTCAGCAGGTCGCGGGCCAGGGTGAGTTCGGCGGCGATGCCGTCGGCGAGGCGGGCGCGGTTGCGGGGGCGCCGGTCGGCCGGGAGGGCCTGCCAGGTGTAGGTCTCGACCTCCAGGTGGTGGGTGCGCGCACGCGGGCCGCCGAGGAGGAGGGCGAGGGTTGCGCGGAGGACCGGAAGAGTGGAGGTGAGCGGAGGCTCGGGCGGGGCGTGCAGGGGGACGTGGAAGTGGGAGCGCCAGGGGGCGCCGTCGGGGAGGGCCCGGCCGGAGACCGCCTCGGGCAGGTCGTCGGTGCCGCGCAGGCCGGCGGCGGTCCGGGTGCGGGTCTGGTGGAGGAAGCGGGGCTCGGCGAAGGCGGCGAGCGCGGCGCGGACCTCCGGGAGATGGGGGTGCTCGGCGTGCAGGGCGGCGGACAGCTGGGCCTTGACGACGGGGATGCCGGCGGCGCCGAGGGCGTCCAGGGCGGTGGTCGGGTCTTCGAAGGAGGTGGCGAGGTGACAGGTGTCGAGGCAGACGCCGACGCGGGGGCTTGAGACGGCGGTGAGGGGGGCGATGGCGTCGGCGGTGGTCTCGACGGTGCAGCCGGGTTCCGGTTCGAGTCCGATCCGGATGCTCTTCCCGGTGAGTTCCTCGAGGGCGTCGAGGCGTTCGGCGAGGGTGGTCAGAGCGGCGAGGGCGGTGTCCTCGGCGCGGGAGTCGAAGGGGGTGCGCCAGGCGAGCGGCAGGGTGGAGACGGAGCCCTCGGTGACGTCGTCGGGGAGGAGCGCGGCGAGGAGCCGGGCCAGGTCGGTGGTGTGGGCGAGGCGTTCGGGGCGGGTCCAGTCCGGCTGGTAGACGCGGTACTTGACCTCGGCGGCGCCGAAGCCCTCGTACGGGAAGCCGTTGAGGGTGACGACCTCCAGGCCGCGCCGGTCGATCTCGGCGCGGAGCGTGCGCAGCGAGCCCGGGTCGGTGATCAGGGCGTGGGCGGCGTCCCGGGCGAGCCAGAGCCCGATGCCGAGGCGGTCCCGGCCGAGGCGCCGGCGGACGGGTTCGCAGTGGTCGCGGAGTTGGTCGAGGACGCCGTCGAGGGTCTCGGCGGGGTGGACGTTGGTGCAGTAGGCGAGGTGGACGGTGGAGCCGTCCGGGTGGCGGAAGCGCATCGTCCGGCCCGCCTCATTCCCCGCCGCGGAGGACGGAGTTGCCCAGGTGGGTGGGGGCGTCGGAGGAAGGAGGGGCGAGATCGAGGCGGCCGCTGAGGCCGTAGAAGGCGACGGGGTTGCGCCAGAGCACGCGGTCGACGTCGTCGGCGGAGAATCCGGCGGCGAGCATGGCGTCGCCGACCTTGCGGGTCTTCAGCGGGTCGCTGTTGCCCCAGTCGGCGGCCGAGTTCACCAGGACGCGGTCCGGGCCGTGGTCCTTGAGCACGGCGACCATGCGGTCCTCGTCCATCTTGGTGTCGGGGTAGACGGAGAAGCCCAGCCAGGCGCCGCTGTCGGCGGCCTCCTTGACGGTCGTCTCGTTGAGGTGGTCGAGCAGCACCCGGTCGGGGGCGAGGTCGGACTCGCGGACCACGTCGAGGGTCCGGCGCAGGCCGGCGAGCTTGTCCCGGTGCGGGGTGTGGACGAGGGCGGGCAGGCCGTGGTCGGCGGCGAGCTGGAGCTGGGCGGCGAGGGCGGTGTCCTCGGCGGGGGTCATGGAGTCGTAGCCGATCTCTCCGACGGCGACGACGTTGTCCTTGACGAGGTACCGGGGCAGGAGGTCGAGAACGGGGGTGCAGCGGGGGTCGTTGGCCTCCTTGGGGTTGAGGGCGAGGGTGCAGTGGTGGGCGATGCCGTACTGGGCGGCCCGGAACGGTTCCCAGCCGAGGAGGGAGTCGAAGTAGTCGACGAAGGAGGCCGGTGAGGTGCGGGGCTGGCCGAGCCAGAAGGCGGGCTCGACCAGGGCGCGGACCCCGGCGTCGTACATCGCGCGGTAGTCGTCCGTGGTGCGCGAGGTCATGTGGATGTGGGGGTCGAAGATGCGCATCAGGACTCCTCGGTGGGGGCCGTGGGGGCGGTGAGGGCGAGAACGCGGGGGAGGTCGTCAGGGACCGGGCGGCCGGCGGCGGTGCGTTCGGTGGCGTAGTCGGCGAGCATCCGGGCGAGTTCGGAGTCGCCGCGGGCGCGGTCGTGGAGACCGGCGACGGTGTCGAGGGGGACGCCGGTGAAGAGGCACTTGAGGAGGGCGTGCCGCCAGGGGTGGGGGGCGAGGTGGGCGGCGGCGTAGGGGCCGAGGGCGGCGGCGATCAGGTGGGTGTCGTGGGTGCGCAGGGCGTCCTCGACGAGGGGAAGCGCCTCGGGGCCCGTGACGAGGGAGGGGAGGGCGAGAAGGACGGCGCGCCGCTCGGGGGCTGAGCCCTGCTGGTAGAGCCGGGTGAGGACGGCCGGCTCCGCGCGGGCCGCTCGGAGCAGGGCGACGCGGACGGAGTCGGCGTGTTCCGGGCCGCAGTGCCGGCCGGCTGAGGCGAAGCGCAGCTCCCAGAGGGCGGTGCGGTCGGTGGCGGCGGTGAGCGCCTCGTCGAACCAGGCCCGGGCGGTCGGGGTCAGCATGTCGGCTCCCTCGGTGGGGTGGGGTGGCCGGAGTGGCCGCGCAGGAACGCGAGGGAGGAGCGGGCGAGTTCCGGGCCGGCGTGGGAGTGGCGGGGCAGTTCGACGACCGTGAGGCCCGGGTAACCGGCGGCGGTGAGTTCGGCGAGGGCGGCGAGGACGGGTGGGAAGTCGATCTCGCCGTCGCCGAACGGGAGGTGCTCGTGGACCCCGCGGCGCATGTCCTCGATCTGGACGTGGTGCAGCCAGGGTGCGGCGGCCCGGACGCAGTCGGCGGGGGACGCGGCCTCCATGCACTGGCAGTGGCCGATGTCGAGGGTGAGGCCGAGGTGGCGGGGGTCCGGGTCGCCGAGGAGGGAGCGGAGGGTGTGGAAGTCGTCGAGGGTGGCGAGGAGGTGACCTGGTTCGGGTTCGACGGCGAGGGGGACGCGGGCGGCGGCGGCCGCTTCGAGGACGGGGGCGAGGGATTCCACGAGACGCTTCCAGGCGGTCTCGTCGGTGGTTCCGTCCGGGGTGATGCCGCTGAAGCAGTGCACGGCGTGGGCGCCGAGGTCGGCGGCGACCCGCACCGCGCGGAGCAGCAGGTGGACGCGGGCGGCACGGGCCTCGGGGTCCGGGTCGAGGAGTGACGGGCCGTGCTTGCGGCGGGGGTCGAGGACGTAGCGGGCGCCGGTCTCGACGGTCACCCCGAGACCGAGGGCGTCCAGGCGCCGGGCCACCTGGGCGGTGCGGGCGGGGAGTTCGGGGGCGAGGGGGTCGAGGTGCATGTGGTCGAGGGTGAGGCCGACGCCGTCGTACCCGAGGTCGGCGAGGACGGCGAGGGCGTCGTCGAGCCGGAGGTCGGTGAGGCCGTTGGTGCCGTAGCCGAACCGGATCGCGGGCGGGCCGGGGGTGGAGGAGGGCGTGGAGGGCGTGGCGGAGGGCGTGGCGCTCATGTCGGGCTCACCTTCCGGGCGAGGGCTCGGGCGAGGGGGGCGAGGCCGAGCACCAGGAGCGCGGTGCCGGGCGCGCCGGACCGGGCGGCGAGGGTGGCCTGGAGCGGGATCAGGGCACGGATGCCGGCGCCGACGGAGCGCTGGGTGAGGGGCGGTGACGGGTTGAGGGCCGCGTGGAGGAGGGGGGTGGCGGGGGTGCGGGCGTAGGAGGCGGCGAGGGCGGCCGTGATGAGGGGGCCCACCGCGGCGGAGACCCGCGAGGCGGCGGTGCCGGCCGGGCGAGGGCGGGCCGCGGATGCGGCGCGGGCGGCGGGGCTGCCGGCAGGGCGGGCGACGGCCCCGGGCGTGAAGCGGTCGGCCCCGGGCGTGAAGCGGTCGGCCCCGACCGTGAGGCGGTCGGCCCCGGCCGTGGGCTGGGCGGCGGCCGGCGTGGTGGGCCCGGGCGTGGGATGGGTGACAGCCCTCGCCTTGAGCCCCACCGTGGGCTGGGCGACAGTCCCGGCCGTGGGCCCGGACGTGAAGCGGTCGGCCCCGGTCGTGGGCTGGGCGGCGGACGGCGTGGGCTGCGGCGAGGGGCGGGCCATGAGGGCCGTCAGGGTCAAGGTTGTGGCGAGGGCCAGGAGTGGGGTTCGGGTCGAGCCGCCCTGGGTCTCGTGGCGGGAGACCGCGGTGACCGCGTAGGTGTGGGCGCCGACGGCGGCGGCCGCGCGGACGGCGGCGCCGACGCCTCTCCCCCCGGGCCGCCTCACCCCGCCCGCCCACGCACAGCCGCTCGACGTGGCGACCGTCCCCAGCAGGAGGTTCAGGGCGCGGGCCGTGGCCATCGTGGCGGGGGCCGCCGGGGTGTGCTTGAGGTGGAGGTCGTAGGACCAGACCGTCGCCGCGAGGGCGGTGGCCGTCGCCAGGGTGGGGCGGCCCGCGCGGGCGGCGAGGGCGAGGCCGGCGGCCGTCAGGGTTGCGGAGGCCACCAAGGCGGCGCGCGGGGTGACGCGGCCCGAAGGGATGGGGCGCCCAGGGCGGTCGACGGCGTCCTCGACGCGGTCGGCCCAGTCGTTGAGCGCCATGCCCGCCTCGTACAGACAGAGGGAGGAGCCGATGGCGAGGAGGGTGGAGCGGTTGGGGCGGAGCCCGGCCGCCGCCGCGCCCGCCAGGGCGTCGCCCGGCACGGTGGCAAGGGCGGAGACGCGCAGCAGCTCCGCCCAGGCCGTTACGCGCCCGCGCGCCCGGCTCACCGGGCCTCCCCCAGGCGCGCCGCGAATGCCACGAGCCGCGCGTACTGGTCCGCGAGGCCCGCCGGGGCATCGCCCTCCGGGTCCTTGAAATAGAAGGCGAGGTCCGCCAGAGGGCCGAAGAGAGCCGCCTCGTGGGCGCGGGCGGTCAGCCGGGCCAGGTCCAGGACGAGGGGCGCCGCGAGGGCCGAGTCGCAGCCCTGCCAGGTGGTCTGGAGGACCATCCGGGAGCCGAGGAAGCCCTCGAAGGCAATGTGGTCCCAGGCCGTCTTCCACTCCCCGAGCGCCGGGACGTCGTCGATGTGGACCTCGCCCTCCGGGGCGTGGCCGAAGACGTCCGCGAGGACCCGTTCCTTGCCCGCGTTCTTCGCGGCCGCGGCGGCCGGGTCGGCGAGGGCCGCGCCGTCTCCGCCGCCCAGCAGGTTGGTGCCCGACCAGGCCCGTACGGTCAGGGCGCGCTGGAGGAACATCGGGGCGAGGACGGAGCGCAGCAGGGTCTGGCCGGTCTTCCCGTCGCGGCCCGCGTGCGGCAGGCCGCTCGCCGCGACGGTGTCGGCGAGGGCGGGGTGGCGGAGCCCGGTCGAGGGGGTGAAGTTGACGTACGGGCAGCCGGCCCGGAGCGCGGCGGCCGCGTAGAGGGAGCTGGGCGGGAGCCCGGCGCCCCCCGACGCCGGCTCCGTGGAGGCAACATTGATCACGACGACCCGGTCGAGTTCAAGCCGGATCCGGAAGTCCGTCAGGTCGGCGGCGAAGCAGGAGATCAGCTCCTCCTCCGTGCGGGTGTCGCCCGGCAGCGGGCCGCCGGGGCGGATCTCCGCGTCGGCGGCGCGCAGTTCGGCCGCGACGGCGGAGGCGAGGCCGTGCGGGAGGACGCCCGCGACGGTGAGTGTCTCGGCGCGTTTGGGCAGCGGACACGCCGCCGTGTCGTGTCCGCCGAAGACGAGGGAGGCGAGGGGCGGGAGTCCCGCGAAGGCGAAGGGGGCGGTCTCCGTCACCATGCCGGTGGGTGGGTGCAGGCCCCCGGTGGCGGCGGCGCAGCCGGCCACCGCCGTGGTGGCGACGGAGCCGCGCGCTCCGACGAGCCAGACTCCCGTACGCCCGACGGCGTCCGTCCGTGTTCCTGTGGTGGTCACGACCCTGCCTCCCTGGACTGTGGTGGAGACGGCGGGCGGGGGGTACGGCGCCTCCCCGCCCGCCGTCGGCTGGGCAGGGGGCTCTACGAGGGGAGCTCCCTGAGCTTGATGGCGCGGAACGACACCTGGTCGTCGGCTCCGTGGTTCTGGATGCCGATGTGGCCGTCCTTGAGGCTCCGCGCCGGGTCGGTGTTGGTGAAGTCGTTGATCTTCACCCCGTTGAGGAACACCTGGAGCCGTTCGCCCTGGACGCGGATCTCGTAGCTGTTCCACTGGCCCGGCGGCCGGAGCACGGCGTCGCGGGCCGCGAGGTTGGCGGACTTGAAGCCGTAGACGGCTCCGGTGGTCCGGTCGGCGGCGTCGGTCGCGTCGATCTGGATCTCGTACCCCTTGTTCACGGCGGACCAGGGGTCGTCGGAGGCGGGGAAGCCGACGAAGATGCCGGAGTTGTCGTCGCCCGCGGCCTTCCAGTCGAGCGTGAGGGAGTAGGAGGAGAACTCCTTGGCCTGGTACCAGAGCATCCCCATGCCGCCCACCGTGCGCAGTTCGCCGTCGGCGACGTCGAAGCTGCCGGGTCCGGCCTGCTTCCAGCCCTCGCGGGTCTCTCCGTTGAAGAGCTCGCGGTAGCCGGTCTGCGGCCGGCAGTCGGCCTTGGCCTGGCCGGTGGCGTACTGGAGACCGCCGAGGAGGTGCTGTCGGAACGCCGGCTCGGCGTACGACTCCTTGGTGTGGCCGCCGCCGGTGTAGAAGGACCGCCCGCCGCCGTACGACTTGCACCAGGCGATCGGGTGGTCGCCCTTCATGGTGCCGCCCTCGTAGGTCGTCTCGTCGAGGGTGGCGAGGATCCGGGCCTGACCGCGCGGATTCGTGCGGTAGTTGTACCACTCGTCGGTGCGCTGCCAGGTGGAGTCGAGGTGCTCGGTGGCCGGGTGGTCGTGGTCCTCGACCCGTACGGTCGCCGGCTGGATCTGCGGGTGCGAGTGGAAGTGGGCGCCGACGAGCCCGCCGTAGAACTCCCAGTCGTACTCGGTGTCCGCGGCCGCGTGGACGCCCATGTAGCCGCCGCCGGTGGAGACGTAGTGCTCGAAGGCGGACTGCTGTTCGGCGTTGAGGACGTCACCGGTCGTCGAGAGGAAGACGACGGCGTCGTAGCGGGCGAGGTTGTTGGTGGTGAACTGCCGTGGTTCCTCGGTCGCGTCGACGGTGATGCCGCTCTGCGCGCCGAGCTCCTTCAGCGCGGTGACGCCGCTGCCGATCGAGTCGTGCCGGAAGCCGGCGGTACGGGAGAAGACGAGGACGCGCTTGGCGTTCCGGTCGACCGGGGCGCTGGAGATGGTGAAGTCGTCCACGTCGTAGAGCGCGCCGGCGCCGCCCTTGAAGACGAGGAAGAGTTCGGTGGTCTTGCGGGGTACGTTCCGCAGGGGTACGTCGATGTCCTGGAAGGTCTCCCAGCCGCCGGTGACGGGGACGGGTGCGGAGCCGTGCAGGGTGCCGGTGGGCGAGCCGGTGCGGACTTCGAGGAAGCCGCCGGCGCCGCCGGAGGAGACGCGGGCGGTGAGCTTGGTGGCCCCGCTGAGGTTGTAGGGCTTGAGGGAGATCCAGTCGCCGTTGTCGATGTCACCGACGGTCCGGCCGCCGTTCGCCTCGGTCTTGTCGTACGTCGTGATGCCCTGCTGGGCGTCGAAGTGCTCGGCCTGGCGGTGGCGCGGCTGGAGCTTGGCCTGGTCGTGGGTGGTGAGGGCGGCCTGGCCGCCGCCTCCGCCGTCGGTGTACTCGGCGTCGAAGACGGCGAAGATGTTGGCGTCGTCGTCGTGGCCGCCGTCGGCGGAGGTCTTGATGGTGCCGGAGCAGCCGTTGGCCGAGGTGACCGGGTGGCCGTGGCTGTCGTGGCCGAGGACGTAGGTGACCTTGACCTTGGCGCAGTCGATCGCGCCGTCCTCCGGGTCGGTGACCTTGACCTTGAAGGGGACCTCGTCGCCGAAGGCGAACAGGGCGCCCTCCGCCGGGAGTTCGAGGGTCACCTTGGGCGCGGTGTTGCCGACGACGACGTGGACGGAGGCCGAACCGGTGCGGCCGCTCGGGTCCTTGGCGGTCACGGTCGCGGTGTACGTGCCGTTCTTCCGGTACGTGTACGTGGGGTTGGCGGCCGTGGACGTACCGCCGTCGCCGAACTCCCAGCTGTAGGTGAGGGCGTCGCCGTCGCCGTCGGTCGTGCCGGCGGAGGAGAAGGCGACCTTCAGGGGTGCCGCACCCGAGGTCTTGTTCGCACTCGCCTCGGCGACCGGGGAGCGTCCGCCGGTGGCGTTCTCGATGCGGTAGAGCCCGGAGTTGTGGTCGCCGCCGAACCAGGCGGTGCCGTAGTCGAGGACGTACAGCGCGCCGTCGGGGCCGAAGGCCATGTCCATCACCTGGGTGCCGGTCCACGGCACGGGGTTGATGGACTGGACGGTGCCGTCGGCGCCCTGCTCGATCCGCTTGATCCAGCGCCGACCGAACTCCCCGGCGAAGAAGTCGCCGTCGTACGCCTCGGGGAACTTGACCGGGGACGTGGAGGCCGCGTCGTAGCGGTAGACGGGTCCGCCCATCGGGGACTCGGATCCGGTGCCGAACTCCGGTACGGAACCGCCGTCGTACGGGAGCCAGGCCGGCTCGGCCGGCGGGAGGTCGACGAGACCGGTGTTGTACGGCGAGTCGTTCTTCGGCGCGCCGCAGTCGAAGGCCGCGCCGGACTGCTTCGTCGCGAAGTCGTAGTCGAGGTAGGCGTCGTTCTTGCCGGTGCAGAACGGCCAGCCGAAGTTGCCGGGCTTGGTGATCCGGGCGAACTCGACCTGTCCCGCCGGTCCGCGCTTCGGGTCCGCGGCGCCCGCGTCGGGGCCGTAGTCGCCGACGTACAGGACGCCGGTCGCCTTGTCGACGCTGAAGCGGAACGGGTTGCGGAAGCCCATGGCGTAGATCTCGGGGCGGGTCTTCGCGGTGCCCGCGGCGAAGAGGTTGCCGTCGGGGACGGTGTACGAGCCGTCCTCGGCGATCTTGATGCGCAGGATCTTGCCGCGCAGGTCGTTGGTGTTGCCGGAGGTCCGCCGGGCGTCGAACGCCGGGTTGCGGCCCGGGCGTTCGTCGATGGGGGTGAAGCCGTCGGAGGCGAAGGGGTTGGAGTCGTCGCCGGTCGACAGGTAGAGGTTGCCCTGCGCGTCGAAGTCGATGTCGCCGCCGACGTGGCAGCAGATGCCCCGGGTGGCCGGGATGTCGATGACCTTCTTCTCGCTGGCGTTGTCGAGCGTGCCGTCGGCCTTCAGCGTGAAGCGGGAGAGTCGGTTGACGCCGTCGTACTTGGCGAAGTCGGCCGCCGTGCCGTTCTCGGGGGCGTCGCCGGTGGGGGTGTCGAGCGGCGGGGCGTAGTAGAGGTAGATGGCCCGGTTCTGGGCGAAGTCCGGGTCGAGGCCGATGCCTTGGAGGCCTTCCTCGTCGTGGGAGTAGACGGGGACGGTGCCGATGACCTGGGTGTTGCCGGCGGCGTCGGTGCGGCGCAGCTCGCCGTTACGTGAGGTGTGCAGGACGCTGCGGTCGGGGAGCACGGCCAGCGACATCGGTTCGCCGACCTCCTCACCGCCCTTGGCCAGGGTGACCTGCTGGAACTCCTCGGCGGCCGAGGCGGCCGAGGTAGCGGGGGCGGCGGTGCCGTTCTCGGTCTCCGCCGCGAGGGCCTGCTGGCCGCCGAGGGCGAGGAGTCCGGCGGCGAGGAGGGCGAGTGGCTTTCTGGCTCGGGGGCGTTTCTTGCTGTGCACGGATGTCCTCCGGAGTAGGGCCGGGTGAGAGTGCGGGTGTCCGGGGACCGGCGCGCGCCGTCACGCTGGTCGCAACCATCGAGCTACGTCATGTACACATCAGGGGCTACATCAGGGACCGTAGCGGGGTTCGTCCGGGGCGGAAAGCCCTTGCGCACCACCCCTGTCGAACTTTTCACCGCGACAGGACAAAGCCGCGGAAGGGCACGGCGGAGCCGCCCGGGTGACGTCGCCGCCACCCGGGCCTCCACCTGGTCCCTCCGCTCAGTCGCGGCTGCCGAAGGCGGCGTCGAAGGAGGCCGAGGGCGGGTCGAAGTCGAAGCGCTTGAGATGGGCGAGCGCTTCCGGAGCGCCGGTGAGCCGGTCCATCCCGGCGTCCTCCCACTCCACCGAGATCGGCCCCGCGTAGCCGATCGAGCGGAGCATCCGGAAGACGTCCTCCCACGGCACGTCACCGTGCCCGGCCGAGACGAAGTCCCAGCCGCGCCGGGGATCGCCCCACGGCAGGTGCGAGCCGAGCCGCCCGTTCCGCCCGTCGAGCCGCTTGCGAGCCTCCTTGCAGTCCACGTGGTAGATCCGGTCGCGGAAGTCCCAGAGGAAGCCGACCGGGTCCAGGTCCTGCCAGACGAAGTGGCTCGGGTCGAAGTTCAGCCCGAAGGCGGGCCGGCGGTCCACCGCGTCGAGCGCGCGCTGGGTGGTCCAGTAGTCGTACGCGATCTCGCTCGGATGGACCTCGTGCGCGAAGCGCACGCCCTCGGCGTCGAAGACGTCCAGGATCGGGTTCCAGCGCTCCGCGAAGTCCTCGTAGCCGCGCTCGATCATGCGCTCGGGGACCGGCGGGAACATCGCGACCAGGTGCCAGATCGACGAGCCGGTGAAGCCGATGACGGTGTCGACGCCGAGCGCGGCAGCGGCCCGGGCGGTGTCGGCCAACTCCCGCGCCGCCCGCCGCCGTACGCCCTCCGGCTCACCGTCGCCCCAGATCCGGGCGGGCACGATCGCCTGGTGGCGCTCGTCGATGGGATGGTCGCAGACGGCCTGGCCCACCAGATGGTTGGAGATCGCCCAGCACTTCAGGCCGTACTTCTCCAGAAGGGCGTGGCGTCCTTCGACGTACGAAGGGTCGGTCAGCGCCTTGTCGACCTCGAAGTGGTCGCCCCAGCAGGCGAGTTCGAGACCGTCGTAGCCGAAGTCACGGGCGAGCCGGCAGACCTCCTCCAGCGGCAGGTCGGCCCACTGGCCGGTGAAGAGGGTGAAGGGACGGGACACGGTCAACGGCCTCCTAGAACGGTACGGGGGTGTAGACGGCGTTCTTCTCGGCGCTCTCCTCAACGGCGGCCAGGACCCGCTGCACCTGGAGCCCGTCGGCGAAGGACGGGGCAGGACCGGACCCGGACGCGACGGCGAGGACCAGGTCGCGGGCCTGGTGGACGAAGGTGTGCTCGTAGCCGAGCGCGTGACCGGGCGGCCACCAGCCCTCCAGGTACGGGTGGTCGGGCTCGGTCACCAGGATCCGGCGGAAACCCGCGGCGGCGGCCGGCTCGGTGTGGTCGTGGAACGACAGCTCGTTGAGCCGCTCCAGGTCGAAGGCGAGGGAACCCTTCTCGCCGTTGAGCTCGAGCCGCAGCGCGTTCTTGCGGCCCGCGGCCATCCGGGTCGCCTCGAAGGACGCGAGCGCCCCGGAGGCGAGCCGCCCGGTGAACAGCGCGGCGTCGTCCACCGTCACCGCCCCGTACGACCCGCCCGTGGCCGCCCCGGAGAGCCCGGCCGACACGCCCGCGAGCAGGGGCCGTTCCCGTACGAAGGTCTCGGTGAGCGCCGAGACCCCGACCAGGAGCTCCCCCGCGAGGTACTGGGCGAGGTCGACGGCGTGCGCACCGAGGTCGCCGAGCGCCCCGGAGCCTGCGTGCGCGCGCTCCAGGCGCCAGGTCAGCGGGAAGGCGGGGTCGACGAGCCAGTCCTGCAGATACGTGACCCGTACGTGCCGCAGCGCGCCGAGCCTGCCGTCGGCGACGAGCCGGCGGGCGTACGCGAGGGCCGGCACCCGCCGGTAGTTGAAGCCGACCATGGCGACCTGGCCGCGGGCGGCCGCCGCCTCGGCCGCGGCGACCATGGCCTCGGCCTCGGCGACGGAGTTGGCGAGCGGCTTCTCGCACAGGACGTGCTTGCCCGCCTCCAGGGCGGCGACGGCGATCTCCGCGTGGCTGTCGCCCGGGGTGCAGACGTCCACGAGCTGGACGTCGTCGCGGGCGACGAGGGCGCGCCAGTCGGTCTCGGCGGCGGCCCAGCCGTGCTTGTCCGCCGCCGCCCGCACGGCGGCCCGGTCCCGGCCGGCGACGGCGGCGAGGACGGGCCGCAGCGGCAGGTCGAAGACGCGCCCCGCGGTGCGCCACGCCTGGGAGTGGGCGGCGCCCATGAACGCGTAGCCGACCATGCCGATGCCGAGCGTCGGAGCCGAAGCAGACACCTCGGCCGCCGTCGCTGTCGGCGTGGCCTCGTCGCCTTCGCTCTCCCGCTGTTCCATAGGGTTCCTCCTCGTCGGTTGCACGGTGGGGGGTGCCGGGCTCGGGCCGGCGGCCCGGGCCCGGTCAGCTGAAGCCGGTGGGCAGGTACTCGTCGACGTTCTCCTTGGTCACCACGGCCGAGTAGAGGGTGAGGGAGGCCGGGATCTCCAGCTCGGACAGCCCGCCGACGCCCTTCTTCTGGCCGAGCGCACGGGCCAGGTCGATGGCGGAGGCGGCCATGGTCGGCGGGTAGAGGACGGTGGCCTTGAGCACACTGTCGTCGGCCTTGATGGCGTCCATCGCGGACTTGGCGCCCGCTCCGCCCACCATCAGGAAGTCCTTGCGGCCGGCCTGGGCGATGGCCCGCAGCGCGCCCACGCCCTGGTCGTCGTCGTGGTTCCACAGCGCGTCGAACTTCGGTTGCGCCTGCAGGAGTTGGGCCATCTTCGCCTGGCCGGACTCGACAGTGAAGTCGGCCGCCTGGCGGGCCACCTTGCGGATGTTGGGGTAGTTCTTGAGGGCGTCGTCGAAGCCCTGGCTGCGCTGCTTGGTCAGCTCCAGGCTGTCCATGCCGGCGAGTTCGATGACGGTGGCGTTCGGCTTGTCCTTGAGCTGCTCGCCGATGTAGCGGCCGGCGTTGAGCCCCATGCCGTAGTTGTCGCCGCCGATCCAGCAGCGGTAGGCCTGCGGGGAGGCGAAGATCCGGTCCAGGTTGATGACGGGGATGCCCGCCTTCATCGCCTGGAGGCCGACCTGCGTGAGCGCCTTGCCGTCGGCGGGCAGGATGACGAGGACGTCGACCTTCTTGTTGATGAGGGTCTGGATCTGGCCGATCTGGACGGCGGTGTCGTTGGAGCCCTCGGTGATCTCCAGGGTCACCTCGGAGTACTTCTTCGCCCGGTCCTTGGCGTTCTGGTTGATGGCGTTGAGCCACCCGTGGTCGGCCTGGGGGCCGGCGAAGCCGATGGTGACGGGTGTGCCGGGCTTGTCGTCGGCGGCGGGCACGTTGCTCGCCGCCGTGGCCTGGGCCTTGGGCTCGTTGCTGGTGCAGGCGGTGAGGAGGGCTCCGGCGGAGACGGCTGCGGTGCCGAACAGCAGTCCTCTGCGGCTGGTTTCTGGCATGGCGGTGGTTCCCTTCGGGGGTGAGGGAGAGACGTGCCGGGTGGTGGTGGGGGGGGTCAGGTGGCTTCGCCGTGGCGGGCGGTGCGGTGCTGGACCAGGACGGCGGCGACGATGATCGCGCCCTTCGCGATCTGCTGGACGTCGCTCTGCAGGTTGTTGAGCGCGAAGATGTTGGTGATCGTGGTGAAGACGAGGACACCGAGGACGGAGCCGACGATGGTGCCCCGGCCGCCGCTGAGGAGGGTGCCGCCGATGATCGCGGCGGCGATGGCGTCGAGTTCGTACAGGTTGCCGTTGGTGTTCTGTCCTGAGCCGGACAGGATGATCAGCAGGAAGGCCGCGATGCCGCAGCACAGGCCGGAGAGCAGATAGAGGTAGAGGCGCTGGCGGCGGACGTCGATGCCGGCGAGCCGGGCGGCTTCCGCGTTGCCGCCGACAGCGATGGCGCGGCGTCCGAACGTGGTCCGGTTGAGGACCAGCCAGCCGAGGACGGTGACGGCGGCGAAGACCAGGACCAGCGGCGGTATGCCCAGGATGTAGGCGTCGGGGATGCCGAGGTCGAGGACCGAGTCGACGGTGACGATCTGGGTCCGGCCGTCGGTGATCTGCAGCGCGAGGCCGCGGGCCGAGGCGAGCATGGCGAGGGTCGCGATGAACGGGACCATCCCGCCGTACGCCACGAGCAGCCCGTTCACCAGGCCGCAGCCCACGCCCACGACGACGGCCGTGAAGAGGATGCCGGCGAATCCGTACTCCTGTGTCGCCAGCGTCGTCGCCCACACGGAAGCGAGGGCGACGATCGCGCCGACCGAGAGGTCGATGCCGCCGCTGGTGATGACGAAGGTCATGCCGACGGTGACGACACCGATCACGGAGGCCTGGGTGAGCACGAGTTGGAGGTTGGAGACGGCGAGGAACTCGTCGGGGCGGGTGAGTCCGCCGACCGCGATCAGCACGGCGAGCACGCCGAGCAGGGAGAGGTTGCGGACGTCGGCCCGCAGACCGAGCGGGCGCCGGCCGCCGTCCTGCGCGGACGCCTCGGTGGTCTTGGCGGTGGACAGCGTCATGAGCGGGGGCTCCCTTCCAACACGAGGTCGAGTACGCGGTGTTCGTCGAGCTCCCGGGCGGGCGCCGTGTGCACGACCCGGCCCTCCCTGAGCACCAGGACGCGGTCGGCGAGACCCAGGACCTCGGGCACCTCGCTCGACACCAGGAGGACGGCGAGGCCTTCGTCGGCGAGGCGGCGGATGACGGCGTACAGCTCGGCGCGGGCGCCGACGTCGACGCCGCGGGTCGGCTCGTCCAGGAGCAGGACGCGGCAGCCGCGCAGCAGCCAGCGGGCCAGGACGGCCTTCTGCTGGTTGCCGCCGGAGAGGGTACGGACCGGGACGTCGGGGTTCTCGGGGCGCAGCGACAGCTCCCGGGTGGCGGCCCGGGCGGCTTCGCGTTCGCCGTTACGGTCGATCCAGCCGGCGCGCGCGAAGCGGGCGAGCGTGGAGACCGAGACGTTGCGGGTGACGGACTCCAGCATCAGCAGGCCCTGGGCCTTGCGTTCCTCGGGGGCGAGACCGAGCCCGGCGCGGACGGCGGCGCGGACGCTGCCGGGGCGCAGGGCGCGCCCGTCGACGAGGACCCGGCCCGCGCCGGCCTTCCGGGCGCCGTAGATCGTCTCCAGGATCTCGGAGCGGCCGGAGCCGACGAGCCCGGCGAGGCCGACGATCTCCCCGGGCCGCAGTTCGAGGTCCACGGGCTCGAACTCGCCTTCCCTGGCGAGCCCTTGGACCTGGAGTACGGGTGCGGCGGCCGGGGGTTCGGCGGGGCGCGGCGGGAAGACATACTCGACGTTCCGGCCGGTCATCAAGGCAACGATGTCACGCGTCGGGGTGGAGGCCGCGGGCAGTCCGCCGGCGACGGCGCGGCCGTCCTTGAGGACGGTGACGCGGTCGCCTATGCGGCGGATCTCCTCCAGGCGGTGGGAGATGTAGACCACGGCGACTCCGGCGGCGGTGAGGTCGGCGACGATACGGAAGAGGTTGTCGACCTCGTCGGGGTCGAGGGCGGCGGACGGCTCGTCCATGACGATGAGCCGGACGTCGTGGGAGAGGGCGCGGGCCATCGACACGATCTGCTGCTGGGCGGCGGAGAGTTCGCCGACGCGGCGGGCCGGTTCGATCTCGGGGTGACCGAGCCGCTTCAGGAGCGCGGCCGTGGCGGTACGGGCGGCGCGGCCCCTGACGATGAATCCGGCGCTGGTGGGTTCGTGGCCGAGGTGGACGTTCTCGGCGACGGAGAGACCTTCGACCAGGTCGAGTTCCTGGTAGATGGTGGCGATGCCGAGGCGCATGGCGGCGATCGGGGAGCGCAGCTGGACGGGTTCGCCGCGCCAGGTGATCCGGCCGCCGTCCGGCTGGTGGGCGCCGGCGAGGACCTTGATGAGGGTGGACTTCCCGGCACCGTTCTGGCCGAGGAGGCAGTGCACCTCGCCGGACGCGACCTCCAGGTCGACACCGTCGAGGGCGCGGACGCCGGGGAAGGACTTGGTGATGGCGGACATGGTGAGCAGGGGCGGGGGCGCTTGGGTGTCTTGAGGCATGGGTGGGATCCCCTCGGCGGATGCGGGTTGCGCCTGAGCGGGTGGTGACGGAGGCGGGGCGGGTGGTGCGGTGCGGGCGGGTACGGACGATGCGGGCGGGTGCGGGCGGTGCGGTGCGGGCGGGTGCGTTTCGGTGCGGGGGCCGGATCGCAGGTGCGGAGGATCGGACCGCCGGTTTGGAGGTCCGACCGCCGGTAGGGCAGGGACTAGCTACGGCGGCTCGGACCGCCGGTTCGGAGGCTTGGACCGCCGGTGGGGCAAGGGCTGCCGGTGAGGCACGGACTGCCGACGGCGGATCGGGGCGCCGGAGGCGGTTGTTACGCCGGGGAGAAGAGGTGGTCGCTGATGAGGCGGGCCGCGCCGATGACGCCGGCGGTCTGGCCCAACTCGCCGAGAACGATGGGGAGGTTGCCGGTGGCCAGCGGGAGGGACTGGCGGTAGACCTGGGTGCGGACACTGGCGAGGAGGTTGTGACCGAGGCCGGTGACCCCGCCGCCGATCACCACCAGACCGGGATTGAAGAAGCTGACGAGTCCGGCGATGACCTGCCCGACCCGGTTGCCGCCCTCGCGGATGAGGGCGAGCGAGGTGGCGTCCCCCGCGGCGGCCGCTGCGGCGACGTCGACCGCCGTGAGCGTGCCGGCCGCCGCCAGGCGTCCTGCGAGCACCTCCGAGCGGCCCGCGCGCGCCGCGTCCTCGGCGTCGCGTGCCAGGGCGGCGCCGCTGAAGTGGGCTTCCAGGCAGCCCTTGTTGCCGCACGCGCAGGCGCGGCCGTCGGGTTCCACCTGGATGTGCCCGATGTCGCCGGCGCTGCCCGTCGTACCGCGGTACACGGTCCCGCCCACGACGATGCCGCAGCCGATGCCCGTACCGATCTTGACGCAGAGGAAGTCGCCGACCGAGCGGGCGACGCCCGCGTGCTGCTCGCCCATGGCCATGAGGTTCACGTCGTTGTCGACCATGACCGGGCAGCCGAGTTCCTGGCTGAGGGCCTCCCGTACGGGGAAGCCGTCCCAGCCGGGCATGATCGGCGGCGCGACCGGGATGCCCTCGGGGAAGCGGACCGGTCCCGGGACGCCGACTCCGGCGCCGTCGAAGCCTTCGGCGAGCCCTGAGGCGCGCAACTTCGCGGCCATGGCGAGGGCTTGCTCGAAGACGGCGACCGGGCCCTCGCGGACGTCCATGGGGTGGTTGAGATGCCCGAGCACCTCCAACTCGGCGTTGGTGACGGCCACGTCGACGGACGTGGCGCCGATGTCGACGCCGAGGAAGCGGAGTTCGGGGGCGAGCCGGATGTTGTGCGAACGGCGGCCGCCGCGCGAGGCGGCGAGGCCGTCCGCGACGACGAGGCCGGTGTCGAGGAGCCGGTCCACCTCGACGGCGAGCCTGGAACGGGACAGATCGATCTGATCACCGAGCTGCGCGCGGGAGTTGGGGCCTCCGTCACGCAACAGGCGCAGCAGTCGCGCCTGGTGCGCGTTGGCGGGTCGTGCGGTCATGCGTCTCACGCGCCCCTCCCCTAGCGAGTCGGCGAAGCCCTTCGGCGCCCGACGGAAGTCGGCTCTCCGCCGGGCTTTCGAGGGGAACGTAGCAGTGGTGTCCGGGGGTGGGAAGAAGTCGCGCAGTGATCCGTGCAGACTTTTTCCCGGAGAAGGACAAAGAGCCGCCGGGCGGGGCCGTCGGCCGATCGAGGTCAGCGCACCTCGACAAGACGGGCGGAGACGACGACGTTGCCGTCGTACCCCCGCTGCCGCGAGAAGCCTCCGCCGCAGGTGATGACGCGTAGCTCGGGGTACGGGGACGCCCGGTAGATCCGCTCGGCGGGGAAACGCTCCTTGGGGACGACCTCGATGCCGTACACGGAGAAGACGGCGGTCCTGCCGTCCTGCCGGAGGATCTCGACGCGCTGGCCCTTGGCGAGCGCCCCGAGGTCGTAGAAGACGGCCCGCCCGACCGGGGTGTCGACATGACCGACGACGACCGCCGTGCCCTTCTCCCCGGGGGTGACGGCGCCGGTGAACCAGCCGGCCAGGTTCGTCTCGTCCGCGGGCGGGGTGTCGATCCACCCCCCGGCGTCGAGACCGACGGCGGCGAAGGGCGCGTCGATGTGGACGGCGGGTACGCGGACCCGGGCGGGCCGGGAGGCGGGCAGCGGATCGGGGATGCGTACGGGCGCGAGGGCGGCGGCATGGCCTGCGGCCGCGGCGGCCGGCGGCTGCGGAGGGCCTCCGGTCCCCCACCCCTCCGTACCGCCCCGGACGAGATGGACGCCGACGAGCAGGACGACGATGACGACGCCCCACGCGCCGCGCCTGGACGGTCCGTTCGACCCCTGCACGATGTGCGCTCCCGGTTCCCGCTGTACGCGATGGCGCTCCTCCGCCCCGGACCTCGTCATCCCAGGGCGGAGGAGCTGATTCAGGCGCGGTCGGTGGCGCGGCGGTGGCGGCGCGCCACCAGGACGCCGCCCGCGCCGAACGCGCCCGCGATCAGCGCCGTGCCCAGGACGACCTCGGTGGCGCCCATGGCGTCGGCGCCGCCGCCGAAGCCGGCCTTGACGCCCTTGTGCGCGCCGGTGTCGGTGGCGATGCCGGTGGAGATCCCTGTCGAGGTCCCTGTGGAGGCGCCGTCCCCGCCGCCTGTCGACTGCCCGCCCGTCTCGTGACCGCCCGTCGATTGGCCGGCGATGATCAGCTTCGTGGTGCCCTTCTCGCCCTTGCAGTCGAAGGTCACCTGGTACTCGGCGGCGACCTTGGCGTCGGCGTCGACGGTGGCGGTGCCCGAGCGGCCCTCGTCGAGCGTGACGGTGGCGAAGACCCCTGAGGTGACGGTCACGGACGGGGTCTCGCAGCCGTCGGCCTTCAGCGTGACCTTGCCGCCGGGGGCGACCGTCGAGGGTGACACGGAGAAGCCGAAGGAGGTGATGCCCTGGCCGGTGCCCTCGCCGGTGGCGGCAGCACTGCCCGTACCGACGCTCCCCGGGATGTCGCTCACCGGGACGTCGGGCGCCGGGACGTCGTTCACCGGTACCTCGCTCACCGGGACGTCGGCCGCCGGGACGTCGTCCACGGCCCCGGCCGTCGGCGCGCCCAGGCCGAGGGCGGCGGTGGCGAGCAGGGCGGTGGCGGCCCCTCGTATCGCGCGCATGGCGGTCGATCCTCCCGGTCACGCGAGGGCGCGCGGCGGACGGTTCCGCATACGGCTACGAGATGACCCTCGACCCGTCCGAAGCTAGGACGGCCCCGGGGCCCCCGCCACCGGGCCCAGCCGAACGGAGGAACCGGCGAACGGGCGGCTGGGCCATGCCCGTCAGCCCTGGCTGTGTTCCCGGTAGGTAGCCCGGGTGTGTTCCGTGTGGGCGCGCATGACGGTCGTCGCGCGGGTCTCGTCGCGGGCCGCGATCGCGGCGATCAGCTGCCGGTGCTCCTTCCAGGACTGCTCGCCGCGCTGCCGGGCGACCGGCGTGTAGTACCAGCGGACGCGGCGGTCGACCTGGCCGGCCAGCTCGGCGAGCACGACGTTGCCCGCCAGCTCCATGACCTTGGCGTGGAAGGCCGCGTTCGTCGCCACGGCCAGGTCGACGTCGTCGTCCGCGACGGCCTGCTCGCCCCGCGCGCAGAGCTCCTCGAGGGCGGCGATCCCGGCCGAGCCGGAGTTCGCGGCGGCGAGCCGGGCGGCCTCCGCCTCCAGGAGCGTACGGACGGAGAGCAGCTGGTCGGCCTCCTCGTCGGTCGGCTCGTGGACGAAGGCGCCCTGCGCGGGCCGCAGGTCGACCCAGCCCTCGGTGTTCAGCCGCTGGAGCGCCTCGCGCACCGGCTGACGGGAGACGCCGAGGTGACCTGCGAGTTCGCTCTCGACCAGGTGCTGACCGGGACGCAGGGCACGGGTCGTGATCAGTTCGAGCAGCGCTTCGTAGACCCGGTCGCGCAGCGGCCCCGGCCGCTCCAGCCGGGGCACGGCCCCTTGCGGCAGTCCTGCGGACAACATCGCGGCCCCCTCGTACGCCGTAGGCGATCAAGCGTCGGCAGTCACCGATCGTCGAACACCGATCACCATGGATTGGCTATCGTCTACAGTCTACCGACGCACAAGTCCAGGCATGCGGCCCTCAGCGATCTCGACCGAAACGGCCCGACGGCCGAAACCCGCTCCGTCGGCGCGGAGTTACGGGACCCGGACGACCTGTCCCGCGTACGAGAGGTTGCCGCCGAAGCCGAAGAGCAGGGTCGGCGCGCCGGACGGGAGCTCCCCGCGCTCGACGAGCTTGGCGAGGGCCAGCGGGATCGAGGCGGCCGAGGTGTTGCCGGACTCGATCACGTCCCGGGCCACCACCGCGTTGACCGCGCCGATCTTCGCGGCGAGCGG
Source organism: Streptomyces sp. NPDC058579 (assembly GCF_042718575.1). Classification (NCBI taxonomy): domain Bacteria; kingdom Bacillati; phylum Actinomycetota; class Actinomycetes; order Kitasatosporales; family Streptomycetaceae; genus Streptomyces; species Streptomyces sp. NPDC058579. The sequence goes on along the minus strand of NZ_JBHXPI010000002.1, from coordinate 284,263 downwards.
CTCGATGATCCGCAGGTTGGCCTGGTGCAGCACGACCCCGGCCAGGTCCTCCGGGGTGAGCCCGGAGCGCTCGCACGCCTGGCGGGCGAGCGCGGGCAGCTGCTGGGTGGCCCAGCGGTAGACGGACTGGCCCTCCTGCGCGAAGCGCGGCGGGGTGCCCTCGATGCGGACGGCGTGGCCCATCTCCGGGACGGAACCCCACAGCACCGGGCCGATGCCGGGCTCGGCGTCGTCCGCCACGGCCTCCACGATCGCCGCGCCCGCGCCGTCGCCGACGAGGACGCAGGTCGTACGGTCGGTCCAGTCGGTGACCTCGGTCATCTTGTCGGCGCCGATGACCAGGGCGCGGCGGGCGCCGCCCGCGCGGATCGCGTGGTCGGCGGTCGCGAGGGCGTGCGTGAAGCCCGCGCAGACCACGTTGAGGTCCATGGTGGCGGGCGAGCCCATGCCGAGCCGGGCGGCGACGCGGGCCGCCGTGTTGGGCGAGCGGTCGATGGCCGTGGAGGTCGCGACGAGGACCAGGTCGATGTCGGCGGCGCCGAGGCCTGCGGTGGCGAGCGCCTTGCCGGCGGCGTGCGCGGCGAGCTCGTCGACCGGCTCGTCGGGTCCGGCCATGTGCCGGGTCCTGATGCCGACCCGGCTGCTGATCCACTCGTCGCTGGTGTCGACCAGCTTGGCCAGGTCTTCGTTGGTGAGCACCTTGGCGGGCTGGTAGTGCCCGAGCGCGGCGATACGAGTGCCCGTCATGCTCGGGACCCCCTTGGGTTCAAGTGGAAGCAGGACCTCCCATCCTGACCAGCGACTGATCGGTAACCAGGCACGTAAACCACCAAGATTCGCCCGTAGGTGTTGGGAGACCGTGACAACGGACGTGCTGCGCCGCCCCTTGTCGACCCCTTATCCATACTGTAGACAATATTTCGTCGACACTACCTCTTCCGGTTCCCTCGAACGGTTCCCTCGACCGAACGGAGATCCGCACGTGAAGGTCGCAGTACTCGGCGCCGGTGCGATCGGCGCCTATGTCGGAGCCGCGCTCGACCGCGCGGGCGCCGACGTCCATCTGATCGCCCGCGGCCCGCACCTCGCGGCCATGAGGCAGCACGGCGTGCGGGTCGAGAGCCCGCGCGGCGACTTCACCGCCCGGGTGCACGCCACCGACGACCCGGCCGACGTCGGCCCCGTCGACTACGTCTTCCTGGGCCTCAAGGCCCACGCGTACGCGGCGTGCGGGCCGCTCGTCGCGCCGCTCCTGCACGACACGACTGCCGTCGTCGCCGCCCAGAACGGCATCCCGTGGTGGTACTTCCACCGGCACGGCGGCCCGCACGACGGCCATCGCGTCGAGAGCGTCGACCCGGGCGGCGCCGTATCGGCCGTCCTCGCCCCCGAACGCGCCATCGGCTGCGTCGTCTACGCGGCGACCGAACTGAGCGGCCCCGGTGTCGTCCGCCACCTGGAGGGCACCCGGTTCTCCATCGGGGAGCCCGACCGTTCGGCGTCCGAACGCTGCCGGACGTTCGCGGAGGCGATGCGCGCCGGGGGCCTGAAGTGCCCGGTCGAGGCGGAGTTGCGGCACGACATCTGGATCAAGCTGCTCGGCAACATCTCCTTCAACCCCATCAGCGCGCTCGCCCGGGCGACGATGCGTCAGATGTGCGTGCACAGCGGTACGCGGCAGGTGATCGAGCGGATGATGCACGAGACGCTCGCCGTCGCCGCGGCGCTCGGCTGCCGCCCCGACATCTCCGTCGAACGCCGGCTCGCGGGCGCGGAGCGGGTCGGCGACCACCGCACCTCCACCCTCCAGGACCTGGAGGCGGGCAAGCCCCTGGAGCTGGACGTGCTCCTCGCGGCCGTGGTGGAGCTCGCGGCCGTCACCGACGTACCGGTGCCCACGCTCCGTACCGTCCACGCCCTGTCGGACCTGCTCGCGAACCCGACCAGCCAGCCCAGGAGCATGGCATGAAGAACACGAGGAAGCCCAAGACGTACACCCGGCTCACCCACCCGCTCGTACGGGACGAGAAGGGCGGGCCGCTGCGGCAGGCGAGCTGGGACGAGGCCCTGGAGCGCGCGGCGGCCGGATTCCGGGCGGCGCGGGGCGCGTTCGGGATGTTCTCCTGCGCGCGGGCGACCAACGAGATGAACTACGTGGCGCAGAAGTTCGCCCGCGTGGTGATGGGCACGAACGACGTCGACTCCTGCAACCGGACCTGTCACGCACCGAGCGTCGCCGGGCTCTCGGCGGTCTTCGGCTCGGGCGGCGGCACGTCCTCGTACGAGGAGATCGAGCACACCGACGTGATCGTGATGTGGGGCTCCAACGCCCGCTTCGCGCACCCGATCTTCTTCCAGCACGTACTGAAGGGGATCCGGAACGGGGCGCGGATGTACGCGGTCGATCCGCGCCGCACCTCGACCGCGGAGTGGGCCGAGGGCTGGCTCGGCCTCGACGTCGGCACCGACATCCCGCTCGCCCACGCCGTCGGCCGCGAGATCATCCACGCGGGCCTGTACAACCGGGCGTTCGTGGAGCGGGCGACGAGCGGCTTCGAGGAGTACCGCGAGCTCGTCGAACCATGGACGCTGACGGCGGCCTCGAAGGTGACGGGCGTACCGGCCGCCGCGATACGGGAGTTGGCGCACGCCTTCGCCCGGGCCGAGCGGGCCCAGCTGTGCTGGACGCTCGGCATCACCGAGCACCACAACGGCACCGACAACGTCCGGGCGTTGATCAACCTGGCTCTGCTGACCGGGCACGTGGGGCGGTACGGCTCCGGGGTGCAGCCGCTGCGCGGCCAGAACAACGTGCAGGGCGGCGGCGACATGGGCGCCATCCCGAACCGGCTGCCCGGCTTCCAGGACATCCTGGACGCGGGGGTGCGGGCGAAGTTCGAGTCCTTCTGGGGCACGGAGATCCAGCCGCGCTACGGGCGGACGCTGACCGAGATGTTCGAGGCGATGGAGAGCGGCGAGCTGCGGGCCGTGTACTGCGTCGGCGAGAACCCGGCGCAGTCTGAGGCGGACAGCGCGCAGGCGATGGCGCGGCTCGCGAAGCTGGACTGCCTGGTGGTGCAGGACATCTTCCTGACAAGGACAGCCGAGTTCGCGGACGTGGTCCTGCCGGCGACGGCGGCCTGGTGCGAGACGGACGGCACGACGACCAACAGCGAGCGGCGGGTGCAGCGGGTACGGAAGGCGGTGCGGCCGCCGGGCGAGGCCCGCGAGGACATCGACATCATCTGCGAGCTGGCGCGGCGGCTCGGCCACGAGGGCTGGGCGTACGCGGACGCCGAGTCCGTCTGGAACGAGCTGCGGGCCGTATCCCCCGACCACTGGGGCATGACGTACGACCGTCTTGAGGAGCACCAGGGCATCCAGTGGCCGTGCCCCGACCTGGAGCGGCTCGAACCGTCCTTCCTGCACGGCAGGTTGTGGGAGTCGGACCCCGAACGGCGAGGCATGCACGCCCCGTTCGGGCTGGTCCGGCACGACCCGCCGGTGGACCTGACGGACGAGCGCTATCCGATCCGGCTGACGACCGGGCGACGGCTCGACTCGTACAACACCGGGGTGCAGAGCGGGAGTTTCGCCTCGCCGCTGCGGCGCGGGGAGTACGTGGAGCTCTGCCCGGAGGACGCGGAGCGGTACGGGGTCGCGGTGGGCCAGGAGGTCCGGGTGACCTCGCGGCGGGGGTCTGTGGTGGCGCCGGTGTGGGTGGATCCCGCGCTGCGGCCGGGGCTCGCGTTCATGACGATGCACTTTCCGGACGAGGTGGACACCAACCAGCTGACGATCGAGGCGAACTGTCCGATCGCGGGGACGGCGGAGTTCAAGGCGTCGGCGATACGGATCGAGACGATCGAGAGGGTGGGCTCCGATGGATCTGCGCTTCGGTGACGGCAAGCCGTCGGACGAGGAACGGGAGGCCGTGGACGCGCTCCTCGGCCCGCCGGAGTCGGCGTGGGAGGGGGCGGACGACCGCTCGGCGGCGGACCTGCGCTGGGCGCGGGGCGGGCGCGAGGCCCGGGAACGCCGGGACCTGCTGCTGCCGGGGCTGCACGCGCTCAACGACCGGGTGGGGTGGATCAGCGAGGGGGGCCTGGCCTATCTGTGCCGCCGTCTGACTGTGCCGCCGGCGGAGGCGTACGGGGTGGCCACGTTCTACGCGATGTTCGCGGTACGCCCGCGCCCGGCGCAGGTCCTCCACGTCTGCACGGACCTGGCGTGCGTGGCGCGCGGATCGGCGGCCGTGACGTCGGGCCTGGAGGCAGAGGGCGTCTCCTTCACCCCGAGCCCCTGCCTGGGCCTGTGCGAACGGGCCCCGGCGGCGCTCCTTGTACGGGCGGGGGTGGACGCGGCGGGCGGGGGCGCCACCGGCGGGGGCTCCACGGCGGGGACCAGCCCGCCCGCACGCCTGGCCCGCGTCGTCGCACCAGCCGCGGTCGGTGAGCTCGCCGAGGTCTCGCGGGAGCCCGAGTCCGCCGCGCCCGAGGCAGACGCTGTCGTGGCCGTACCTCAGGCCGGTGGCACCGCCCTCCCCCTCCTCGCCCGCGTCGGCGTCGTCGACCCTTCCAGCGTGGACGACTACCGGGCGCACGGCGGATACGGCGCGTTGCGGCGGGCGTTGGCGCTCGGGCCCGCCGGGGTGATCCGGGAGGTCACGGAGTCCGGGCTCGTCGGGCGGGGTGGGGCCGCGTTTCCGACGGGGCGGAAGTGGCAGGCGACCGCGTCACAGGCCGACGGCCCCCACTACGTCGTGTGCAACGCCGACGAGTCGGAGCCGGGCACCTTCAAGGACCGGGTCGTCATGGAGGGCGACCCGTACGCGCTCGTGGAGGCGATGACCGTCGCCGGGTACGCGGTCGGCGCGCACCGGGGGTACCTCTACATCCGGGGTGAGTACCCCCGCGCGTACGAGAGGCTCGCCCACGCCGTCACGGAGGCCCGTGCCCGCGGGCTGCTCGGCGACGACGTCCTCGGCAGCGGTTTCGCCTTCGACATCGAGATCCGGCGCGGCGCGGGCGCGTACATCTGCGGCGAGGAGACCGCCCTCTTCAACTCCATCGAGGGCTACCGCGGCGAGCCCCGCTCCAAGCCGCCGTTCCCGGTCGAGAAGGGGCTCTTCGGCAAGCCCACCGCCGCCAACAACGTCGAGACGCTCGTGAACGTGCTGCCGATCCTGACCCGGGGCGCCGAGGCCTTCCGGACCTCCGAGACCAAGCTCTTCTGCGTCTCGGGCAACGTCACCCGACCGGGCGTGTACGAGCTCCCGTTCGGCGCCACCCTCCGCGAACTCCTCGACCTGGCCGGGCCGCCCGAGGCCCTGCGCGCGGTCCTCCTCGGCGGCGCGGCGGGCGGCTTCGTCCGCCCCGACGAACTGGACATCCCGCTCACCTTCGAGGGCACCCGCGCCGCGGGCACCACCCTCGGCTCGGGGGTCGTCCTCGTCCTCGACGAGACCGTGGACCTGCCACGCGTCCTGCTGCGCATCGCCGAGTTCTTCCGGGACGAGTCCTGCGGCCAGTGCGTGCCCTGCCGGGTCGGCACGGTCCGCCAGGAGGAGGCGCTGCACCGGATCAAGGAACGGACGGGCGCCGCCGCGGCCGCCGACATCGCCCTCCTCCGCGAGGTCGGGCAGACCCTGCGCGACGCCTCGATCTGCGGTCTCGGCCAGACCGCGTGGAACGCCGTCGAATCCGCCATCGACCGACTGGGGGTCTACCGATGACCACCGTTCCGCTCGCCCCGCCCCGCCGCCTCCTGGAGTTCACCCTCGACGGCGCCCCCGTCCGCGTCCCCGAGGGCGCCACGATCCTCGACGCCTGCCGCGCCGCCGGTACGGACGTGCCGACGCTCTGCCACGGCGACACGCTCACCCCGAAGAACGCCTGCCGGCTGTGCGTGGTCGAGGTCGAAGGGGCGAGGACCCTCGCCCCGGCCTGCTCGCGCCGCGCCGAGCCCGGGATGGTCGTCCGTACCGACACACCGCGCACCCGGCACAGCCGCAAGGTCGTCCTGGAGCTGCTCGCCTCCTCGGTGGACCTCTCGACCACCCCGGGCGCCGCCGAGTGGATCAAGGAGTACGGGGCGGAGCCCGACCGCTTCGGCCCGGAGGCGCGCCGCCTGGGCGAAGAACCGCGCGTCGACAACGACCTGTACGTCCGCGAGTACGACAAATGCGTCCTCTGCTACAAGTGCGTCGACGCCTGCGGGGACCAGTGGCAGAACTCGTTCGCGATCTCGGTCACCGGCCGCGGCTTCGACGCCCGGATCGCCGTGGAGCACGACGGGCCGCTCACCGAGTCCGCGTGCGTGTACTGCGGCAACTGCGTCGAGGTCTGTCCGACGGGCGCGCTGAGCTTCAAGCGGGAGTTCGACATGCGCGCGGACGGCACCTGGGACGAGGCGGCGCAGACGGAGACGACGACGGTCTGCGCGTACTGCGGGGTGGGCTGCAACCTCACCCTGCATGTTCAGGACAACGAGATCGTCAAGGTCACCTCACCGCACGACAACCCGGTGACCCATGGCAACCTCTGTATCAAAGGCCGTTTCGGCTTCCAGCACGTACAGAATCGGGTGTAACCACATGGGACGGGTCACCGAACGACGGCGCGTCATCCGGATCCGGGGCGCGGCCGTCAACGAGCGCCCGGACACGCTGGTGGCCGAGGAGCCGCTGGAGATCCGGCTGAACGGCAAGCCGCTCGCGATCACGATGCGCACGCCCGGCGACGACTTCGCGCTCGCGGCCGGGTTCCTGGTCAGCGAGGGCGTGCTCGGCGCCGCGTCGGACGTGCGGAACATCGTGTACTGCGCGGGCGCCAAGGACGACGGGACGAACACGTACAACGTGGTGGACGTCCAGCTGGCGCCCGGCGTCCCCGTCCCGGACATCACTCTTGAGCGGAACGTGTACACGACGTCGTCGTGCGGGCTGTGCGGCAAGGCCAGCCTGGACGCGGTCCGCACCACGGCCCGTTTCCCGATCGCCGACGCTCCCCCGGTCCGGCTGACGCCCGAACTCCTGGCCCGCCTCCCCGACCGGCTGAGGGCCGCGCAGCGGGTCTTCGACCGGACCGGGGGGCTGCACGCGGCGGCGCTGTTCTCCGAGGACGGCGAGCTGCTCGACGTACGGGAGGACGTGGGCCGGCACAACGCGGTGGACAAGCTGGTCGGCCGGGCGCTGAGCGACGGGCGGCTTCCGCTGTCCCGTGCGGTCCTGCTGGTCTCCGGACGGGCCTCGTTCGAGCTGGCGCAGAAGGCGGTGATGGCCGGCATCCCTGTGCTCGCGGCGGTCTCGGCGCCGTCCTCGCTCGCCGTGGACCTGGCCGCGGAGACGGGCCTCACGCTGGTCGGCTTCCTGCGCGGGCAGGACATGAACGTGTACGCGGGCGAGCACCGGATCGCCCTCGGGGCCGCGGCCGCGCACGGCTGACCGGCCGCCGCCCGCCACACGGGTCGGGCCACCGGCCGGCGGGGAGCGCCCCCTGCGCCGGCCGGCCCCGCACCTCTCGTACCTCTCGTACCTCTCGTACTGCGGCTGTCAGCTCCCCGCGACTCCCGCCGGGCCGATCAGGCCCCGCGACTGGCGCCGGGCCGATCAGCCCCCCGCGACCGCCAGCAGCAGCTTTCCCGTGCTCGCCCGCGCGCCCATCAGCCGGTGCGCCTCGGCGGCGTCCTCGAGAGCTCCGCCGAGTGGTCACGGAGCTGCGGCAGCTTCGACGTGCCCGTCGGGAAGGCGGCGCTCAGCCACCACTTCTCCGTCCTGCGCGGGGCGGGCCTGGTCGAGCAGCGCGACGAGGGCCCCCGGCGGGTCAACCGGCTCCGCCGGGCGGAGTTCGAGGCCCGCTTCCCGGGCCTGTTGGCGCTGGTGCTGCGCGCCGAGCCCCGCTAGGACGTACGTCAGCGTCGGCGGCGGGCGGGCGTGGCGGGTGCCACGGCCGGTGGGTCGATCAGCTGGAGTGCGAGGGTGGCCGAGGGTTCGGCGAGGCCGGGGCCGCCGGCGGCGGTCCAGGTCAGGATGTCGTCGAGGCAGTCCTCGTCGGTGACGAACGCGATCCAGGCGGCGCGCCCGCCCCGGCGGCGGCCCTCGGTGGAGGGCTGGACGACGACGATGTTGGCCTGCGCGCAGGGTCCGAGACAGTCGCTGGTACGGACGGACAGCCGGCCCCCGGACTCCTCGGCCGCGCGTCGGAGCCGGGCGAGCTGACCCGCGTGGTCGACGCCCGGGTTCTTGCCCGCGTCACCGCAGCAGCAGCCGCGGCAGACGACCAGGGAGCAGGGACGGGCGCCGTACCGTATCGGGACCGGGGTCACCGGCGTCCGTCCGGGGCGAGGGCGAGGACCGGTGCGCTGTGACCGGGAACGAGTGCGGGCATGGGGGAAACGGTAGCGGGCCGGTCGATCTTCACCAGGGGGCGGGGCAGGAACCGGCCACGCCGGGTGCTCGCCACCCCGGCTGCCCGCCGAGCTCTGCCCGGGAAGCGGAGGCACCCGGGTGCTCGCCGCCACGGGTGCCCGCCGGCTGAGCCCGGGAAGCGGAGACCCGAACCCGCCACCCCGGGGTACCCGCCGGCCCAGCCCGGGAGGCGGGGGCGCGAATCCACCCACCCCGTGTGCCCCGCCGCGCTCAGCCCCGGGAGGTGGGGGCGTGAACCCACCCACCCGGGTACCCCGCCGCGCTCAGCCCGGGCTCGCCGCCACCGCCGGGCGTGCCTCGGGCGTGGGGGTCTCCTCCGGGTCCCGTGCGCGGCGCTTGGCTATCACTGCGCAGACCATCAGCTGCATCTGGTGGAAGAGCATCAGCGGCAGGACAACCATCGCGGCCTGCGGCCCGAAGAGCACGCTCGCCATCGGGAGCCCGGCCGCCAGGCTCTTCTTCGAGCCCGCGAACTGGATCGCGATCCGGTCGCCCCGGTCGAAGCCGAGCCGCCGCGCGCCGAACCAGGTCAGCGACAGCATCGCGGCCAGCAGCACCGCCTCGACCACGAGTAGCAGCCCGAGCCGCGCCGGGGTGACCTGGTGCCAGATGCCGGCGACCATGCCGTGGCTGAAGGCCGTGTAGACGACGAGCAGGATCGAGCCCCGGTCGACGTAACCCAGCACCTTCTTGTTCCGCAGCACGAACCCGCCGACCCAGCGCCGCAGCAGCTGCCCCGCCAGGAACGGAACGAGCAGCTGGAGCACGATCTGCGTCAGCGAGTCGGCGGAGAAGCCGCCCGCCGTGGAGCCGATCAGCAGCGCCGCGAGCAGCGGGGTGAGCACGACCCCGGCCAGCGAGGAGAACGAGCCCGCGCAGATCGCGGCCGGGACGTTGCCCCGGGCGATCGAGGTGAACGCGATCGAGGACTGGACGGTGGACGGCACCAGGCAGAGGAAGAGCAGGCCGCTGTAGAGCGGGGGCGTGAGAACGGCCGGGACGAGTCCCTTCGCCGCGAGCCCGAGGAGCGGGAAGGCGACGAAGGTGGCCGCCAGGACCGTGACGTGGAGCCGCCAGTGCCGGAGCCCGTCCAGCGCCTCACGGGTGGAGAGCCGGGCGCCGTAGAGGAAGAAGAGGAGGGCGATGGCTGTCGTCGAGGCGCCGTCGGCGACCGTCGCGGCGCCGCCGGACGCGGGCAGCAGGGCCGCCAGGCCCACCGTGCCGAGGATCACCAGGATGTACGGGTCGATCGGCAGCCAGGACGGCAGGAGGGTCGTACGGCGGCTCATGTGCTCGTGCTCCACTGCTTCCGGGTCGAAGGTGCTTCCGGGTCGAGGTGCTTCCGGGCCGGACGTGCTTCCGGGCCGGAAGTGCCTCCAGGTCGGAAGTGCCTCCAGGTCGAGAATGCTTCCGGATCAAGAGTGCTTCCGGGGCGAAAGATCGTGCCTCCCCATCCTGCTCCCCGCGGCGGCGATCGGGAATCCCGTACAGCGCTCTGACTGCCATCACGGAACGCGATAACCCGCGCTAGCCTGGCCCTATGTACGATCCGGCCCAGCTCCGCACCTTCCTCGCGGTCGCCGAGACCCTCAGTTTCACGCGGGCCGCCCGCCGGCTCGGCGTCCGGCAGTCGACGGTGAGCCAGCACGTGCGGCGCCTGGAGGACGCCACGGGGCGACCACTCTTCGACCGTGACACCCACAGCGTGGAGCTGACCGAGGACGGCGAGGCGATGCTCGGCTTCGCCCGGACGATCCTCGGCGCCCACGAGCGGGCCGCCGCGTTCTTCACCGGGACCCGGCTGCGGGGCCGGCTGCGCTTCGGGGCCTCGGAGGACTTCGTGGTGACCCGGCTGCCGGAGATCCTGGAGTCGTTCCGGCGCGAGCACCCCGAGGTGGACCTGGAGCTGACCGTCGAGCTGTCCGGGACGCTCAACGCGCGGCTCGAAGCGGGGCGGCTCGACCTGATCCTGGCGAAGCGGCGCGCGGAGGAGAGCGGGGGCGAGCTGGTCTGGCGGGACGCGCTGGTCTGGATCGGCGCGCCGCGACTGCGGCTCGACCCGGAGCGTCCCGTGCCGCTGATCGTCTTCCCGCCGCCCGGCATCACCCGGGCCCGGGCGCTCGAAGCCCTGGAGGCGCAGGGCCGGGCGTGGCGGATCGCCTGTACGAGTTCCAGCCTGAGCGCCAACATCGCGGCGGCCCGCGCCGGCCTGGGCGTGATGGCGCACACCCGTGGCCTCGTCCCGCCCGGTCTGGCGCGGCTGCCGGCCCGGGCGGGCCTGCCGGACCTGGGCGACGTCGACTTCGTGCTGCGTACCGGCCGTCGGCCAGGTTCGGCCCAGGAGGCGGCCGGCGCGCTGGCCGCCGCGATCCTGGCGGGCGGCGTCCGCCTCCACCGGCCCGACTGATCCGGCCCGACTGACCCCTGCGTCTCTCCCCGCCTCGCGCGAACGGTGAGCGGCCGGTACAGATTCCGTGGAGATTGCATACCGGGCTACTTACCCAACAGTCAGTAACCGCCCTCCGCACTCCCTCAGTTGCCCTCTCAAACTCCCCTGACCTGTGACAACACCCAATGTCCCGGCTTGGTGAAGGCCCTCCCGCCCGTCGGCCCCGTGGGGTACCGTCACCCGCGCCGTACGGAGCGCGACATCGAGCGTTCGAGGAGCAGGTCATTGCGCGAGTTCACCGTGCCGCCCATCGAGGCGGCGCCTCAGGTCGGCGGTCTGGCGGACGCCGTGTTCGACCGTGCCGAGCAGACCCCCGACCATGTCGCGCTCGGCCGCAAGGACGCCGCCGGGCAGTGGCGTGACGTGACGTCGGCGCAGTTCCGGGACGAGGTGCTCGCGCTCGCGAAGGGCCTGATCGCGCACGGCGTACGGTTCGGGGACCGGGTCGCCATCATGGCCAGGACCCGTTACGAATGGACCCTGTTCGACTTCGCGCTGTGGTCGCTCGGCGCCCAGTCGGTGCCGATCTACCCGACCTCCTCGGCCGAGCAGGTCTACTGGATGCTGTACGACGCCGAGGTCACCGCCTGCGTGGTGGAGTCCGAGGACCACGCGATGACGATCGGCTCGGTCGTCGACCGGCTGCCCCGGCTCCAGCGACTCTGGCAGCTGGACGCGGGCGCCGGCGCGGTCGCCGAACTGACGGCGGCGGGCGCCGAGATCGACGAGGACGTGGTGCAGCGGCACCGCCGGGCGGTGACGCCCGAGTCGGTGGCGACGATCATCTACACCTCGGGCACCACCGGCCGCCCCAAGGGCTGCATCATCACCCACTCCAACTTCATGTTCGAGACGGACATGCTGACTGGCCGCTGGGAGCCGGTCTTCCACTCCAAGCCCGGCGACGAGGTCTCCACGCTGCTCTTCCTGCCGCTCGCCCATGTCTTCGGGCGGATGGTGGAGGTGGCGGCGATCCAGAGCGGGGTGAAGCTGGGCCACCAGCCCGTCCTGCAGGCCGCCGCGCTCCTGCCGGACCTGGCGGCCTTCCGGCCGACGTTCATCCTGGCCGTGCCGTACGTCTTCGAGAAGGTCTTCCACGCCGCCCGCCGCCGGGCGGAGAGCGAGGGGAAGTTGGGGCCCTTCGACAAGGCGGTCGAGGTGGCGGTCAAGTACGCGGAGGCGGCGGAGCACAAGGCCTTCGGGCTCGGCCCCGGCCCGTCGGCGGCGCTGCGGATGCAGCACCAGTTCTTCGAGAAGGTCGTGTACGGCAAGGTCCGCGAGGCCATGGGCGGGCGGGTCCGGCACGCGATGTCGGGCGGCTCGGGCATGGACCGGCGGCTCGGGCTCTTCTTCGAGGGCGCCGGGGTGACGATCTTCGAGGGGTACGGCCTGACGGAGTCCTCGGCGGCGGCCACCGCCAATCCGCCCGAGCGGGTCAGGTACGGGACGGTCGGGCAGCCGGTTCCGGGGACGACGGTGCACATCGCCGACGACGGGGAGGTGTGGCTGCACGGCGGCCAGATCTTCTCCGGGTACCTCAACAACCCGCAGGCGACCGCCGCCGTCCTCAACGCCGGCTGGCTGGCGACCGGGGACCTGGGGGCGCTCGACGAGGACGGCTATCTGACGATCACCGGGCGGAAGAAGGAGATCCTGGTGACCTCCAACGGCAAGAGCGTCTCGCCGGCGGGTCTTGAGGAGCGGGTACGGGCGCATCCTCTGATCGCTCAGTGCATCGTGGTCGGCAACGACCGGCCGTACATCGCCGCCTTGGTGACGATGGATCAGGAGGCGGTGGAGCACTGGCTGGCGATGCAGGGACGGCCGCCGCTGCCGCCCGCCGAGTTGGTGCGCGACCCGAGCCTTGAGACGGAGATCCGCAGGGCCGTCGTGGCGGCCAACACCCTGGTCTCGCAGCCGGAGTCCATCCGGACGTTCCGCATCCTGGCCCATCCGTTCAGCGAGGAGCACGGCCTGCTCACCCCCTCCCTGAAGCTGAAGCGGAAGGCGATCGAGCAGGCGTACGCGACGGAGGTCAACGCGCTGTACGGCTGATCGGAGCGGCAGTCAACCACTTCTGACACATCATCAATTGACGTTGCATCAGTTATTGACCCTTCATCAGCACGGTCACAGAATGCGGTCACCCGACGGAGGGACGACCGACCGTGCTGCGACCGACCGTGCTGCGACCGATCCGCACCCTCGCCGCCGCCGCGGCGGCCCTGCTCCTCGCCACCGCCTGCAACTCCGCCTCCACCGGCGGTACTTCGGAGAAGCCCGGCACGTCCGGCTCCTCCGGCGCCTCCGTACGCGGAGTCACCGCCGACACCGTCAAGGTCGGCGGGATCGTCTCGATGACGACCGCTAGCGGCTACTCCAAGAAGGACACCGACCTCGGAGCCCGGGCCCGCTACGACCGGGCCAACGCCGAGGGCGGGATCAACGGCCGGAAGATCGACTACCTGGGCGCCGAGGACGACGGCCAGGACCCGGCGAAGAACCTCGCCGCGGCCCGCAAACTCGTCCAGCAGGACAAGGTCTTCGCGGTCTCCCCCATGAGCTCGGTCACCTTCGCCGGAGCCGACTTCCTCAATGACCAGAAGGTCCCGACCGTGGGCTGGGGCACGCTCCCCTCCTTCTGCGGCCCGGAGTACATCTACGGCTTCAACGGCTGCCTCGTCCCCACCCCCGGCGGCACCCTCAACCAGACCTGGCCCGAGGGCCTCGCCGCCGTCCTCGGCGGCGCGCGCGGCAAGTCGGTCGCGCTGATCGCGGGCGACAACGACGCCGGCAAGTTCGGCATCCGTACCTTCACCCAGGGCTTCAAGTCGGCCGGTTTCCAGGTCCCGTACGCCAAGGCCGTGGTGCCCGCGACCTCGATGCCGAGCGACTGGTCGGCCTACACGAAGGAGATCCTGCGCTCGGGGCCCGGCGGCGGCGCGCCCGACGCCGTCGTCTCCGTGATGCAGACGCCGTACAACATCGGCCTGTTCACCGCCCTCAAGCGCTCCGGCTACAAGGGGATCCTCACCGACCCGACGGACTACGACCCCGGGCTGCTCGCCAAGGACGCGACGAGGCAGGCGCTCGACGGGGTGCACGTGCTGCTCCAGTTCCAGCCCTTCGAGGCGGACAGCCCTGCGATGCGGCAGTTCAAGGAGGACATCAGGAAGGCCGCGGGCGGCAAGGACATCCCCCTGAACATGCACATGCTCACCGGATACATGAGCGCCGACCTCTTCCTCTCCGTCGCCGCCAAGGCCGGCAAGGACCTCACCGTCGAGTCCTTCCAGAAGGCCGCGTCCGGGTTCTCCGACACCGGCACTCTCGTCGGCGACCGCGCCCTGCCCAAGGGGCAGAAGGAGAGCTTCGGCTGCGGGTCGCTGGTCCGGCTGAAGAACGGGCGGTACGAGGTCGCCGTGCCGTTCAAGTGCTACCCGCCGATCCCGTTCGGCTGAGGGGCGCGTTCGCGTGGGTGACCTGCTGGGCTTCGTCCTCAGCGGCCTTGTCTCGGGCGCGCTCTACGCGCTGCTCGCGACCGGGCTCGTGCTCTCGTACTCCGCCTCCGGGCTCTTCAACTTCGCGCACGGCGCCACCGCGTACCTGTGCGCGCTGGCGTTCTACGAGCTCCACTCCGGTTTCGGCTGGCCGGCCGTGCCCACCGCCCTGCTCCTGGTGTGCGTGGTCGCGCCCGGCCTCGGCTGGGGGCTCGACCGGCTGATGTTCCGGAAGCTGGCAGGCGTCGGCGAGACCGCGCAGATCGTGGCGACGATCGGTCTGCTGGTCGCCCTGCCGGCGGCCGGGCTGTGGGCGGTCGAGCTCCTGGAGCGGGCCGGGGCACCGGTCCTGCCCGCCGAGAACCAGTTCGGGCTGCCGGGCGTCGGGCCGAGCCCGGCGGTGTCCTGGCAGCTCCTCGACGGCGTCGGCATCGACTCCGACCAGCTCATCACCTGGGTCGCGACGGCGCTCGCCGCCGCCGGTCTCTGGGTGCTGATGCGGCACACCCGGCTCGGGCTGCTGCTCCGCGCGGCCGTCGACAACCGCTCGCTGACCGAGCTGCGCGGCATCAGCGCGGACCGGCTGTCCTCGATCGCCTGGATGCTGTCCTCGGGCCTCGCCGGGCTCGCCGGGGTCCTCGCGACCCCGCTGCTCGGGCTCTCGGCCCACGACTACACCCTGTTCCTGTTCGTCTCGGCGACGGCGGCGGTCCTGGGCCGCTTCGCGTCCGTGCCCCTCGCGTTCGCCGGCGGCCTCGGCCTCGGGGTGCTGCAGAACCTGGTGGCCGGGTACTCCTCGTTCGCCGAGGACATCACCGGTTTCCGTACCGCCGTCCCCTTCCTCATCCTCTTCGCCGGCCTCGTCGTGCTCGCCCAGCGGCGGCGCGCGGCGGGCACGGCGGCGGCGGACCCGCCACCGGTGGACTACCTGGCCGGGAAGGGCTGGGGCCGTCGTTGGGGTGCGTGGGTGGTGGGCGGTGTGCTCCTCGGTACGGCGTTCTACACGGTCACCACGCCCTTCTGGAGCGGCATCCTGGCCCAAGGGCTCGCCATCGGGCTCGTGTTCATGTCCTTCACCGTGGTCACCGGGCTCGGGGCGATGGTGTCGCTGGCCCAGGCGACGTTCGTGACCGGCGCCGCCCTGGTGGCCGGTCTGCTGATGAGCCACGGCTGGCCGTTCGTCGCGGCGGCGGCCGTCGGCACGGTCGCGGCGGCGGTGCTCGGCGCGGTGGTGGCCCTGCCCGCGCTGCGGCTCGGCGGCCGGTCCCTGGCGCTCGCCACGCTCGCCCTCGCCTTCCTGGCGGACCAGGTGCTCTTCCAACTGGGGTGGCTGCGCAACGGCGACACCGGCTGGGAGATCCCCCGGCCCGTCGTCGGCCCGGTGGACCTGGGCGACGACCGGGCGCTCGGGCTCGCGCTCGTGCTGCTCTGCGGCGCGGTGGTGGCGCTGCTGACCTGGCTGCGCGGCTCGCGGTGGGGCCGGGCGATCCTGGCGGTGCGTTCGGCTCCGGAGGCGGCGGCCGCGTCGGGCGTGTCGGTGGTCCGGACGAAGCTCCTGCTCTTCACGGTGTCGGCGGGGCTCGCGGGGTTCGGGGGCGTGCTCCTCGCCTCGTACAGCACGCGGATCACGGCGACGGACTTCACGGCCATGACGGGCCTGGTGTGGCTGGCCGTCGTGGTCGCGGCGGGCGTGCGGCGCCCGCAGTTCGCGGTGGTGGCGGGGCTCGTCTTCGCGGTGGTCCCGCACCTGATGGCGACGTACGTGACGGAGTCCGCGCACCTGCCGGTGATCCTCTTCGGCCTGGCGGGCCTCGCCCTGGCCAACGACCCGGACGGCTACTGCGCGGCCTGGCCGTCCCGGCGGGCGGCGCGGGCGGCTTCGTCGACTCCGTCGTCGGCTGCGGCGATTCCGGCGCAGGCATCGGAGTCCGTACGGGAAGCGGTACGGCCCCGGCAGCCGGAGGCGGGCGCCGCGCCCGACCGCGTACCCGCGCTCGAGCTGCGGGGCGTCCGGGCCGGGTACGGCGGCGCGGCCGTGCTGCACGGGGTGGACCTCGCGGTGCGCGGGGGCGAGGTGCTGGTGCTGCTCGGCCCGAACGGGGCCGGGAAGTCGACCCTGTGCCGGGTCGCGGCGGGCCTGCTGCGGCCCGCCGAGGGTCTGGTACGCGTACGGGGCGAGGACGCGACCCGGGACGCGCCGGTCGCGCGGGCGCGGCGCGGGGTGCGGCTCGCGCCCGAGGGGCGGGGGATCTTCCCGGGGCTCTCCATCGAGGAGAACCTGGCCCTGCACCTGCCGGCGGCCGAGGACCGGGACGCCGTCTACGCCCGCTTCCCCGTGCTCGCCGCCCGACGCGGCGTCCACGCCGGTTCCCTGTCGGGCGGGGAGCAGCAGCTGCTCGCGCTCGCCCCGCTCCTCCAGCACCCGCCGGAGGTCCTCGTCGCCGACGAGCCGTCCCTCGGGCTCGCGCCCCGCGTCGTGGACGAGGTCTTCGGCCTCCTCACCGAGCTCCGCGCGCACGGGACCGCGCTGGTCCTGGTCGAGGAGAAAGCGGCCGAGGTGCTCGCGCTGGCCGACACCGTCGCGTATCTCGCGCAGGGCGAGACCGCCTGGTCCGGGCCGAGGTCCGAGGTGGACCCGGACCGGCTCGCCGAGGCCTACCTGGGAACGGGAGTCCGCCGATGACCGCTGCCATGCTCCGCGCGAGCGGGATCTCCGTCCGCTTCGGCGGCGTCCACGCCCTGCGCGACGTGACGATCGACGTCCGGCCGGGCGAGGTCTGCGGCCTCATCGGGCCCAACGGGGCCGGCAAGACGACGCTCTTCGACGTCCTGTCCGGCATCCGGCGCCCGGACGCGGGCGGGATCTCGTACGCGGGGGCGGACATCACCCGCCGCTCCCCCGTGTGGCGGGCCCGCCACGGCATCCGCAGGACCTTCCAGCGCCAACAGCTCTTCGGGCAGTTGACGGTGGCGGACAACCTGGTCGTGGCCCAGGACTGGCGGGGCGGGGCGCGCCGGGGCGCACGCCACCGTGAGCGGGCGGCGGCCGTGCTCCACGAGTGCGGGCTCGACGCGCTGGCCGGTTCGTACGCGGGCGCGCTGCCCGTCGGGCAGGCCCGCATGGTCGAACTGGCCCGGGCCCTCGCCGACCCGCCCCGGGTCCTGCTCCTCGACGAGCCGGCGTCCGGCACGACGGTCGAGGAGCGGCGCCAACTGGCCGCCGTCATCCGGCACATGGCGGACGAGGAGAACTGCGCGGTGCTGCTCGTCGAGCACAACGTGGCCTTCGTGATGGAGCTGTGCTCGCG
Organism: Streptomyces sp. NPDC058579; assembly: GCF_042718575.1. Taxonomy (NCBI): domain Bacteria; kingdom Bacillati; phylum Actinomycetota; class Actinomycetes; order Kitasatosporales; family Streptomycetaceae; genus Streptomyces; species Streptomyces sp. NPDC058579. The sequence goes on along the minus strand of NZ_JBHXPI010000002.1, from coordinate 266,578 downwards.
GGTCGTCGTGCTCGACCTCGGCCGGGTGCTCGCCGAGGGGACGGCCGCCGAGGTCCGGGCCGACCCGGCGGTCAGGGAGGCGTACCTCGGCTCGACCGCCCCGCAGGAGAGCGCTCACGGGGAATGAGATCGCCGGTGTCCGTGTTGACGTGGGGAGTACCACCCCCCGACACGTAAGGATCGACAGCACGTGAGCACGGACAACAAGGTCCCCTCCCTCACCCTGAACAACGGCGTGGAGATGCCGCAGCTCGGCTTCGGCGTCTGGCAGGTGCCGGACGACGAGGCGACCAGCGCGGTGACGACCGCGCTGGAAGCGGGCTACCGCTCGATCGACACCGCCGCGATCTACGCGAACGAGAAGGGCACCGGCCGCGCCATCGCCGCGTCCGGTGTCCCCCGCGAGGAGCTGTTCGTCACCACCAAGCTGTGGAACAGCGAGCAGGGCCTCGACTCGACCCTGCGGGCCTTCGACGAGTCGCTCGACAAGCTGGGCCTGGAGTACGTGGATCTGTACCTGATCCACTGGCCGGTGCCGGCGAAGGACGCGTACGTCGACACGTACCGGGCGTTCGAGAAGATCCTCGCCGACGGCCGGGCGAAGGCGATCGGCGTCTCCAACTTCCTTCCGGAGCACCTTGAGCGGCTGATCGGCGAGACCTCGGTGGTCCCCGCCGTCAACCAGATCGAGCTGCACCCGCACCTGCAGCAGCACGCCTCGCGCGAGGCGCACGCCCGGCACGGCATCGCGACCGAGGCCTGGTCGCCGCTGGGCCAGGGCAAGGGCCTGCTGGACGTCCCGGCGATCGTCGCCGTCGCGCAGAAGCACGGCCGCACCCCGGCCCAGGTGGTGCTGCGCTGGCACCTGCAGACCGGGAACGTGGTCATCCCGAAGTCGGTGACCCCGTCCCGTATCCGCGAGAACATCGACGTCTTCGGCTTCACGCTGGACGACGAGGACATGGCCGCGATCGCCGTCCTCGACGAGAACCGCCGCCTGGGCCCGAACCCGGCCGAGTTCAACGTCGGCGCCTGAGCGCGTACGGCCCGAGGGTGGGCGCCGGTTCTTCCGGCGCCCACCTCTTGATGTCCGCCTGCTCAGACCGCCAGGACGAGCTTGGCACGCGTAAGGCCCGACTCGACATCACCGCCAAGGAATAGGAGTTCGCACAGTGAGCAGTGCGAGCGGTTCGCCCACGCCGGTCGACGAGGGTCTCTACCGGGTACGGAACGTGGCCAGCGGGCTGCTTCTGGAGGTGTACGACGGGTCGAGCCGCAGCGGCGCCAACGTGCAGCAGGGCAAGGAGAACGGCACGCCGGGACAGCACTGGCACATCCTGCCCGTGCCCAACGGCGGCGGCCTCTACCACCTGGTGAACGCGGCCAGCGGCAAGCGGCTCGACGTGGCCAACGCCTCGACGGAGAACGGCGCCAACATCCAGCAGTGGAAGGCGAACAACTTCGGCGCGCAGGAGTGGATCATCGAGCAGGACCTCCAGTCGCCGGGCACGGTCGCGCTGGTGAGCTTCATCAGCGGGCTGCTGCTGGAGGTCGAGGACGGCTCGATGGACGACGGCGGGAACGTACGGCAGTGGGAGGACACCGACTCCCCTTCCCAGTGGTGGCAGTTGGAGCCGGTGTCCGTGCCTTCCGTCTGAGTCTCAGCCCTTGCGGGCGGTGTGGACGGTGGAGGCGGAGAGCATGAAGAGGTCCGTGCGGTGGTGCACGGAGAGCGGGTCCGCCGGGTCGAGGAGCCGGTCGAAGCTCGCCCGGTCCTCGGCGTCGAGCCGCTCGGAGAGCGGCTCCCGCAGCCGGGTGAAGTGGGCGACGATCTGCTCCCTGTGGAGGGCGGGCACGGGCGCCGGGACGTCGGTGAGGAACGTCCGGGTGCCGCTCGGGGTGAGGCCGGCGGCAGCGAGGAGCCCGCGCCAGTCGTCCGCCTCGTCCTTGCTGTCCGGGAGTTCGGCCCGCATCTGGGCGAACCAGTCGGCGTGCGCGGCCTCGATCCTGGTCTCCAGGCCGGGCCGGCCGAAGCCGATGTTCGCGGGCAGGTGGCGGGCGTAGAGCCCGCCCTCGACGAGGGCGATCAGGCCGCCGGGCCGCAGCAGTCCCGCGAAGGAGGCGAGGGCGGCGCGCTGGTCGCCGATGTGGTGGGTGGAGTTGCCGGCCCAGATCAGGTCGGCCTCGCCCAAGGCGTCGAAGTCCGCGGGGAGTTCGGCGCGCAGGGTGGTGACGCGGCCGGCCAGGCCCTTGGCCTCGGCCCGCCCGAGCGCCCGCTCCAGGAGCTCCGGGCTGGCGTCCACGGCGACCACCTCGGCGAGCGGGAAGGCCTCGGCGAGGAGGACGGAGATCACCCCGGGGCCGCTGCCGACGTCGAGGGCCCGGCGGACACCGACGGCCGGGACGAGCTCGCCGAGCCAGTGGGCAGCCCGGGTGTAGAGGGGGCTGTGGATGTCGGCCTGGCGCTCCAGGAGCGGCGCCATCGCGGCCCAGTCGAGGTGGGTGGCGTGGTGGTGGCCGCCCTTGTGGTCGTGGCCGTGGTGGTGCCCGGGGGCGTGCTCGCGGTCGTCGTGCCCGTGCGTGTCGTGAGTCATGGCGCCAGCCTGCGGGCGCCACGCGAGAAACGCGAGATTTCTTGCCGTTCCGGCAACAGGGTTCACCCCCGCCGCCGGGCTACCCCCGCCGCCGGAACTCCTGCGGGCTGACCCCCTGGACCCGCTTGAACGCGGCGCTCAGCGCGAAGGCGCTGCTGTAGCCGACCTGCCGGGACACGGACTCGACCGTCGCGTCCGTCTGCCGCAGCAGGTCGGCGGCGCGCGCGAGCCGCCAGCCGGTGAGGTACGCCATCGGCGGCTCGCCCACCAGATCGGCGAACCTGCGGGCGAGCCCGGCTCGCGAGACGCCCGACTCGGCCGCGAGCGAGGAGACCGTCCAGGGGTGGGCCGGGTCGTTCTGCAGGAGGCGCAGGGCGCGGCCGACGACGGGGTCGGCCATGGCGCGGTACCAGGCGGGGGCCTGCGCGCCGGGCCGGGAGAACCAGGCCCGTACGGCGGCGATGAGGATCAGGTCGAGGACCCGGTCCAGGACGACGCTCTGCCCGGGTTCATCGCGGGAGATCTCCTCGTCGAGGAAGGGCATCAGCGGGCAGTTCCACACGTCGGTGGGCAGGTGCAGCAGGGGCGGCAGCGCGTCGAGGAGGCGGCGGCTGACCTCGCCGCCCATCTGATAGGTGCCGACGAGCACGGTGTTCGCGCCGTCGAGGGCGTTGCCCCAGGTCCGTACACCCAGGTGCATGGACTGGGCGAGCGGCTCCCCGCTGAGGGTGGTGCACACGCCGCCGGGGCCGATCCTCGCGCGGGGCGGGGCGTCGGGCGCGTCGGCGACGGTGTACGGCTCCGGGCCCCGCGCGATCGCGACGTCACCGGGGCGCAGCAGGACGGGATCACCCCGGTCGGGGACGATCCACGCCTCGCCGTCGGTGACGCACATCAGGCAGAGCGGCGCACGGTCCTCGATCCGTACGGACCACGGCGACTCCATGATCATCCGGAGCAGGAAGGCCCCTTTGGCCCGTGGTCCGTCGAGGAGTCCGGCGAGAGCGTCCATGGAGCGCAAGGGTAGACGCACGCGTATGGGAGTGAGTCCGTGGAGCATGGGATGCGGGGCCGGATCCCGCCAGTCTTGAGCCATGACGAAGAACACGAACAACACGCGGACCACGGACGAGAACACGAACACGAACCGTACGGGCACGGTCCTGGTGACGGGTGCGACCGGCAAGACGGGCCGCCGGGTGGCCGAGCGGCTCGAAGCGCGCGGCGCGACCGTACGAGCGGGCTCCCGGTCCGGCGCGACCCCCTTCGACTGGGAGTCCGTCGACACCTGGGCCCCGGCGCTGCGGGGCGCGGACACGGCGTACGTCAACTACTACCCGGACCTCGCCGCACCGGGCGCGGCCGAGGCGATGCGGACCTTCGGCGAGCTCGCCGCGGCGAACGGGGTGCGGCGGCTGACGCTGCTGTCGGGGCGCGGCGAGCCGGACGCGGTCCGCGCGGAGGAGGCGCTGCGTGCGGGGCTCGGCTCCTCGGGCGCCGAACTGACCGTCGTACGGGCCTCGTTCTTCGCGCAGAACTTCACGGAGGGCGCTCTGGCGGACGGGGTCGCCGCCGGCACCCTCGCCTTCCCGGCGGGCGAGACGGCCGAACCGTTCATCCACGCCGACGACTTGGCGGACGTGATCGTGGCGACGCTGACCGAGGACGGCCACGCGGGCCTGCTGCACGAGGTGACGGGCCCGCGGCTGCTGACCTTCGCGGAGGTGGCGGCGGAACTGTCGGCCGCGTCGGGCGTCAAGGTGTCGTACGTCCCGCTGACCGAGGGCGAATACGCCTCCCTGCTCCAGGCGTTCGGCCTCCCGGCGCCGGAGGCGCAGTGGCTCTCGGCGCTCTTCACGATGCTGCTCGACGGCCACAACGCGGCGGTGACGGACGGGGTGAAGCGGGTCCTGGGCCGCGAGCCGCGCGACTTCACGACGTTCGCGGCGGAGGTGTGGGCGTAACCCCGTACCGGTCCGCCAGTCGGGAGACGGTCTCGGCGAGTCGGTCACGGAGTTCGACCGGCTCGAGGACCTCGATGTCCGCGCCCAGGGCGAGAATGGCGTTGTGGGCGTGGGCGATCGACTCGATGGGGAGGGTGGCGCGGATCAGGCCGCCCGGCTCCGGAATTCCGGTGGCGGCGAGGGCCCGCGCCGCCTCGCCGGTGAGGCGCTTCGCCCCCTCCGGGGAGATCAGGACGAGGGCGTCGCCGCCGTGCAGCCGGGCGCGGAAGGCGACTTGGTGGGCGGCCCACCAGTCGGGCAGCGAGAAGTCCTCGGGGATGTCGAACTCCTCGTCGGTAACGTCGAGTTCGAGGATCTGGTCGACCCGGTACGCACGCGGTCCTGGGCCCGCGACCAGGTACCAGCGGCCGGCCTTGAGGACCAGGCCGTACGGTTCGAGGCGCCGGTCGACGTCGGTGGGCTCCTTCCAGCGGCGGTAGCGCGCGGCCAGGACGCGGCCCGCGCGCACGGCCTCGGCAACCTGGGGCAGGAACGGCGCGTCGGTGTTCTCCGCGTACCACCCGGGCGCGTCGATGTGGAACCGGGACCGCAGCCGGTCGACGTGGTCGCGCAGCGGCGCGGGCAGGGAGGCGCGCAGCTTGAGCTGGGCGTCGACGAAGTGGGCGCCGAGCCCGAGTTCGGCGGCGGCGCCGGGGATCCCGGGCCAGGAAGAGCGCCTCGGCCTCCCCGGCGTAGAGGTCGGTCAGCCGGGAGAAGCGGTGGCCGGCGAGCAGCTGGTAGCCGCCGGCGTCGCCGTAGAGCGGCACACCGGCCGCGTGCAGGGACTCGACGTCGCGGTAGACCGTCCGTACCGACACCTCCAGCTCGTCGGCGAGCTGGGCGGCGGTCATCCGGCCCCGGGTCTGGAGCAGGAGGAGGATCGAGATGAGACGGCTGGACTTCACTGACACAAGGTGTCAGTGAAGCACTCCTACCGTCCAGCCATGGCTTTCGCAGAGAAGTTGCTCTTCGTGCCGCCGCCGATCGAGGTCGCGGGCCGGCACGTCAAGCGGTACCACGTCACCCACGACCCGGCGGGCATCGCACCGGAGGTGGAGAAGGCGGCGTACGCGATGCTGCCGGAGATCCTCCCCGAGCCCGACGGCACGCCGGCCGCGTCCTTCGTGGTGCTGCACCGGGGCGGCGACACCGGCGCGTACCTGAACGTGTACAGCTGGGTGTGGGACAACGTGATCCACTTCGCCGGCGCGGCGGCCGGCCAGCCGGTCCTGGGCTGCCCGGACACGGACCCCACCCGCTTCGTACGGACGGAGCTCCGCTGGATCGGCTGCGTCTGGGAACTGCCGCCGATCCACCACGAACGGAACGCCTGGGTACGGCACATCCTGACACCGGACTCCCCCGACCTGGACGCCTATGTCCGCGATTCCCTTCCCGAAGGCACGACGGGAGACCTCGCATGACCACCGACCGGGGCTCGACCGTTCAGCGGGCTGACGCTCCGGCTGTACGAGCCGGACACCGGCGAGTGGACCCTGAACTGGTCCGACAGCCGCACCGGCCGCCTCGATCCGCCGGTCAGGGGCCGGTGGGCCGAGGACGGTACGGGAGAGTTCCACGGCGAGGACAGCTACGCGGGCGAGGCCGTACGGGTGCGCTTCCGCTGGTCGGGGATCTCGGCCGACACCGCCCGCTGGGAGCAGGCGTTCGCGCTCGACGGCGGGGAGTGGGTGACGAACTGGGTGATGGAGTTCAGCCGCCCGTGACCGGCCGCCGGAAGGACACGAGCCGGTAGGCGGGGTCTGCGCGGGGGCGGTCCTGGTCGGGCAGTTCGGCGAGTTCGGCGACGAGCGCGTCCGTGGTTCCCGGCGACCCGTCGAACCAGGAGGCGTAGTAGCCGCGCCGCAGGTTCTCCGCCGTGCGGCGCGGCGTGGTGCCCTGGCCGTGTCCGGGGAAGCGGGTGGCGCACGCCGGGGCGAGGCCGTGGGCGGCGGCGGTCGCCGCGATCCGGTCGCCCCGGTCGGAGGCCCGTTCGTGGGAGCGGTACGGAGCGAGGACGCGGTCGATGTCGCTGCCGACGTCGTGGGCCGCGTCCTTGTCGACCGTGGCGACGAACACCCCGCCGGGGCTCAGCACCCGGGCGGCCTCGGCGACGATCGCGGCCGAGAACGGCACCAGGTGCAACAGCCAGACGGCGCTGACGACATCGACGGCCCCGTCCGCGAGAGGCAGCGCGCGGGCGTCGGCGAGAACGACCCCGCCCCCGACCCGCTGGGCCGCCTTGCGCGCCATCCCGGCCGCCGCGTCCGCGCCGAACACCCACAGCCCCGGACGGACCAGCCGCTCGGTGACGAGCCCGGTCCCGCAGGCCAGGTCGAGCAGGGTACGGGCCCCGGGCGGCACGAGCCGCAGCACGGCCCCGGCCGCCGCCTCGGCCCGAGGCACCCCGCCTCGCGTCTCGTCGTACCGCTCCGCCTCGGCGTCGTAGTCCAGCGTGGTCTCCCCCATGGGGAGACCGTAGTGCCCGGTTTCAGCTCGCCCCGTGGCCCGGGGCGATGTCGTCGACGCGGGTGGCCAGTTCGAAGTCCTTGTCGGTGACCGCGGGGCCGGCGGAGTGGGTGTTCACGGAGAGGGCGACGGTGTTGTAGCCGAGCGTCAGGTCGGAGTGGTGGTTCAGTTCCTGCTGGATCTGCGCCACGTGGACGACCATCGCGGTGGCCGCGAAGTGGTCCCCGAGGCGGTACGTGCGGGTGATCCGGTCGTCCGCGAGGGACCAGCCGGGGAGCTCGCGCAGCCGGTCCTCGATCTCCTTCTGCGACAGCGGCTCTGTGGCCATGTCCGTACTCCCTCGGGTCGGGTTGCTGACGGTGACGATACGGGCCCCTTGAGTCGATACCCGGACCGACACCTGGGATAGCGTCGGAGCATGACATCGGTCGGAACGAGCACCGGAACAGGCACCGGAACGGGCCGCGCAGTGGACACCGGCGTGGGAGCCCTGTTGCGCGGCTGGCGCGAGGAGCGGCGGCTGAGCCAGTTGGAGCTGGCGCTGCGGGCCGATTCCTCGGCCCGGCACATCTCCTTCATCGAGACGGGCCGCTCCCGGCCGAGCGAGCAGATGGTCCTGCGCCTCGCCGAGCACCTGGACGTGCCCGTGCGCGACCGGAACGCGCTGCTGCTCGCCGCCGGTTACGCCCCCCGCTACCGGGAGTCGACGCTCGACGACCCGCGCCTGGACACCCTCCGCGAGGGCATCGAGCAGCTGCTGCGCGGCTACGACCCGTACCCGGCGCTCGTCGTGGACGGCTCGTACACGGTGGTGGCCGCCAACGAAAGCATCGGGCTGCTGCTCACCGGGCTGCCGGAACACCTGCTCACCCCGCCCCTGAACGCGATGCGCATCACGCTGCACCCGGAGGGGCTCGCGCCCCGGATCAGGAACCTGCGGGAGTGGCGGGGCCATCTGCTGGCCCAGATGGAGCGCCAGATCGCCCTGTCCCGCTCGCAGCCGCTGCGGGAGCTGTACGAGGAGGTGGCGGCGTACCCGCTTCCCGAGGGCGGCGCCGCGGACCCGGACGACCGGGAGGACCCGGAGCCCTACCCGTACTTCGCGCTGCCGCTGCGGATCGAGCACGACGGCCGGGTGCTTTCGTTCGTGTCGTCGATCTCGACGTTCAACACCCCGATGGACGTGACCGTCGCCGAGCTGGCCATCGAGACGCTGCTCCCGGCCGACCCGGAGACGGTCGCGTATCTGCGCGCGCTCAGCTCGTAGCGGCCGCCCGCAGCGCCGACCACTGGAGGCCGGCGAAACCGGCGACGGTGGCGGCCTGGACGAGGGTCCACACCACGCCCGCCGTGGTGGGCTCCAGCCAGGCGACGAGCGCGACGACGCTGAGCACGGTCCAGAGGACGTTGATCTCGACGACGAGCTTCACAGCGAGGACCGGGGGCTCCGCGCGGCTCGCGACCCAGGCGACACCGGCGGCGTACACGGCGAGCACGAGGCCGAGTTCGAGGAGCAGCGCGGAGTCGACGCCGAACAGCTCGCCGAGCGGCCCGGAGACGGCGAGGTAGGCGAGCCCGTTGGCCCCGGTGACCATGGCGTCGAGCGCGAGGAACCGGCGCAGCATGGACGTCGGCCGGGTGGTGCGGGAGAGTCCGGCGAGCAGGGCCTGGGACATGGTGGATCAGCCTCCATCGGGGACGTTCTTGCTGGTCGTGTGCTGGTCTGTGCTGGTCGTGGTCCCGGAGCTCGGCCGGAGTGCGCCGGCCGAGTTCCGGTGGACACCACGATGCCGCCGCGCCGGGCTCGGGTCGATTACGTGTGAGGTAAGGGCGAGAGGCCTCGCGCGCCGGGGTTTGGCGGGCCGTTCGGTGGTGAGGCGAGCAGGGCTGACCTGTACGCGTCCACGACTGATCGACTCGTCTACTCATCGACCGGGGAGCCCTGCGAACTATGGAGAGCCTTCTTCGTCTCGCGCTCGTGATCGGCGGTTCGGCGCTCTTGACCTTCGCCGTGGCCCGCGCGGCCGACCTGTTCCTGCGGCACGCGGACGCCCGCCATCCCGAGACGCCGCTCTGGGGGCTGCTGCGCCGGTGCCGCACACCGCTGTACGTCGTCCTGCTCACCGCCCTGCTCGGGTGGACCCAGCGCGCCTCGGACTGGGGGCCGTTGCGCGAGCACCGGGCGGGGGTCGGCCACGTCCTGCTGCTCTGCCTGATCGGCGGCGGCGCCTGGCTGGCGGTGCGGGTCGCGGCGGCCGTCGTCGAGTCCTCGTACGCGCGGTACGCCGGGCGGTCCAACGACCCGGCCCGGGTGCGCCGGGTCCGTACGCAGGTCACGCTCATCCTGCGCGTGGTGGCCGTCGTCGTCGGCGTGGTCGCCACGGCGGTGGCCCTGGTGACCTTCCCGGCCTTCCGCACCCTCGGCACGTCGCTGCTCGCCTCGGCCGGGATCATCGGCATCGTGGCGGGTGTCGCGGCGCAGTCGACGCTGGGGAACCTCTTCGCCGGGTTCCAGATCGCCTTCGGCGACATGGTGCGCATCGGCGACACGGTCGTGGTCGACGGTGAGTGGGGCGTGGTGGAGGAGGTGACGCTGACCTTCCTGACCGTACGGACCTGGGACGAGCGACGGGTCACGCTGCCCGTCTCGTACTTCACCTCCCGTCCCTTCGAGAACTGGTCGCGGGGCGGTGCGGAGATGACCGGCACGGTCTTCGTCCACTGCGACCACTCCACGCCCGTCGCGGCGATGCGCGCGCACCTCCGGGAGTTCCTGGAGACCTGCCCCACCTGGGACCGGCGGGGCTGGGACCTGGCCGTCACGGACACCTCCCCGACCGGGATAACGGTCCGCGCCCTGGTGACCGCGAAGGACGCCGACGACGTGTGGACCACGCGCTGCGCGGTGCGGGAGGAGCTCGTCGGCTGGCTGGTCCGCGAGCACCCGGCCGCGCTCCCGCGCGTCGTCACCGCGCCCGCCGTCGGTTCAACCCATCGTGGCTAGTTCTCGACAAGGAGTGAGCTCTTCCGCATGGCGACGGTCGCCGGGGGCAGAAATCGGATGGCACATCACAGCCCCTGCCCGAGGAGCCCACCATGCCGCCCTCGCCCCTCGACTCCGAGCCGGTCTTCACCGCGGACTTCGACTCACGAGAGCAGTGGATCGCCGGGCGCTCGTGGGCGTATCCGGACGGCGGACCGACCAACCCGGGTGACAACAAGCTGGACCACCTGGTCGAAGACCCTGCCTACAGCCGGTCCGGGGTCTTCCGCGCGACCCGTAGGACCGACGGGCTGTGGGACTCCGGGCTGCTGACGACGGAGGGCAGTCCGCAGGGGTTCGAGGTGCGCGCCGGGGACGTCCTGGAGGCGCGGGTGCGGCTCCCCGAGGAGACCGGGGCGTGGCCGGCGATCTGGACCTGGCGGGACGGCGGTCAGGAGGTCGACGTCTTCGAGTACCACCCCGACAACCCCGACCTGCTCGAACTGTCGAACCGCGTCCGGGGCACCCACCTCTACCACCGCTCCCCCTCGGTGCGGCCAGGCGGCTGGATTCGGCTGCGGACCGAGTTCGGCGCGCGCTCGGTGGTGTGGTGGCTCGACGACGAGAAGGTGTTCGCCGACGGGAGAGGGGTCGGCGCGTCCTGGCACGCCTTTCTGATCGTCAACCTCTCGGTCTGCGCGGGCCGTTACCACCCGTCGCCGGATCCGGCGACGCGCGAGATGTCCTTCGAGGTGCGCGACCTGCGGGTGTTCCGGCCGGGGCCGTAGACCGGGACGGCCCCGGGGGCGTCCGCCCGGACGCGTGAGGCGTGCGTGGGTATTGTTCGCGCCGTGGCGGCGGGGGTCGTCGACGGGACGGCGGGAGACGCACATGGCATGGCGCAGGGACCGGGCGCGGATGGTCGCGGCCGGGGACGAACACCGGGTGACGCCTGCGGAGCTCTTCTTCGACCTGGTGTTCGTGTACGCGATCACCCAGGTGACCGCCCTGATGGCGGCCGATCCCTCGCCGACGCGGGTCGTCGGCGCGATGATCGTGCTCGCGCTGCTGTGGTGGTGCTGGTGCTGCTTCGCCTGGCTGGGCAATGTCGTACGGGCCGACTCCGGCGCGCTGTTCGCCGTGCTCGTCACCGTGATGGCGGTCGTCTTCATCGTGTCGCTCGTGGTGCCCGAGGTGTTCGCGGACGCGCCCGGCGGGCTCTCGGCGCCGCTGCTCTTCGTGCTCTGCTACGGAGCCGTGCGCGTGCTCCATCTGGTCTCGTACTGGCTCTCCAGCCCCGACGACGCGGCCCTGCGGGCCACGCTGCGGCGCACGGCGCTGCTGTCCGTGCTGCCGCCGATGGTGCTGCTGCTGATCGGCTCCGCGTACACCGGCAGGGTCCAACTCCTGCTGTGGCTGGGCGCGGTGGTCGTCGACTACGGCGGCATCTACGTGACGGGGGCCTCCGGCTGGCGGGTCAACTCCCCCGCGCACTTCTCCGAGCGGCACGGCCTGATCGTCATCATCGCGCTCGGCGAGTCGATCGTGGCGATGGGCGTGGGGGTCTCGGGCCTCCCGATCACGGTCGCCGTCCTGGGCGCGGCGGCGGCGGGGCTGCTGCTGTCGGCCGCGCTGTGGGCGCTCTACTTCTGGCGGCTCGCGGAGGGGGCCGAGCACCGGCTCGCCGCGCTGGAGGGCGACGAACGGACCCGGTTCGCCCGGGACACGTACACCTTCCTGCACCTGCCGCTGGTCGCGGGCGTCGTGCTGTGCGCGCTCGGTATGAAGAAGGTCCTGCAACAGGTCGCCGACACCGGCCACTACGACCTCGCCGAGCCGCTGCACGGGGTCGTGGCCTGGTCGCTGACCGGCGGGGTCGGGGTCTTCCTGCTCGGCGGCGCCGCGATCGTGCTGCGCTCCTCGGGCCGCCGTCCGACGGTCCTCGCCGTGGGCGGGGTCTGCGCCCTCGCCTCCGGCGCCCTCGTCGGCCTCGTCCCGGCCCTCGTCGCCCTCGTGATCCTCGCCGCCGGCCTCACCGCACTCGTCGCCCTGCACGGCCGGGGTGCCCAGGAGGCCCGGAAGGCCGGCTGAAAGGGCCTACCGGGCGGGGCGGGTGCCTTCCACCGGATACGGCACGTACGTGCGCCGGTCCGGGTCGATCGCCAGGCGGCTTCCGGCCGCGGGGCGGGCCCGCTGGGCGCAGTCGCGGCGTTCGCAGATCCGGCAGCCCAGGCCGATCGGGGTCGCCGCGCGGGGATCGTCCAGGGCGACGCCCTCGGCGTAGACGAGGCGGTGCGCGTGGCGGAGTTCGCAGCCGAGGGCGACCGCGAACTCGGCGCGCGGGGAGCGGTGGCCGAAGCCGCCTCGGGTGATGGTCCGCGCGATCCAGAAGTACCGCTTGCCGTCGGGCATTTCGGCGACCTGGGTGAGTATCCGGCCGGGCGCGGAGAACGCCTCGTACACCGTCCACAGCGGGCAGGTGCCGCCCAGGCGGGAGAAGTGGAAGTCGCTGGCGGACTGCCGTTTGGAGATGTTGCCGGCCCGGTCGACCCGCAGGAACGAGAAGGGGACACCGCGGTGGCCAGAGCGCTGCAGGGTGCTGAGGCGGTGGCAGACGGCCTCGAAGCCGACGCCGAAGCGCGCGGACAGCAACTCGACGTCGTAGCGCACCTCTTCGGCGGCCGCGAGGAAGGCCGCGTACGGCATGAGCAGGGCGCCAGCGAAGTAGTTGGCCAGGCCGATGCGTGCCAACGCGGAGGACTCCGGCGAGGTCAGGTCCGTGGCGCTGCCGGACAGCCCGTCCATCAGCGGCCGGTGCTCAAGGAGGGCGAGTTGGGTGGCGAGCTGGAAGGCGCGCTGGCCGTCGCTGAGCCAGGGCGAGAGGAACAGCAGTCCGGTCTCCGGGTCGAAGCGTCTGGCGTCGGGAGACAGTCCGGGGGCGGCCTGGACCACCTTGACGCCGTGCCGTTCGGCGAGCCGCGCGGCGAGCGGGTCGGCGGCCCGGCCGGGACGCAGTCGCAGGGCCTCGGCCGTCCGCTCGGCCGCGGTGTCGAGCGGCTCGAAGTGGTTGTGGTGGGCGTAGAAGAAGTCCCGTACCTCGTCGTGGGGTTCGCTCGGCGGCAGCAGGGCCTCACCACCGCCCGGTGAGGCGAGCGCGGCGGCCTGTTCGGCGGTGTCGCGGTAGCGGCGGTGGAGGGCCACCAGGGCGCGGGCCACCTCCGGGTGGTCGCGGGCGGCCTCGGCCACCTCCTCCGCGGCGGGCAGCGCGACCCCGCACGCCTCGTCGGCGAGCGCGGCCCGCAGGTCCGCGGCGAGTCGGTCCTCCTCGGCCTCGGAGAAGAACTCCGCGTCGACGCCGAACACCTCCGCGATCCGCAGCAGCACCGGAGCGGTCAGCGGACGCTGGTTCTGCTCGATCTGGTTGGCGTAACTGGAGGAGATGCCGAGCGCGCGGGCCATGTCCACCTGGTTCATGCCCTGCTCGCGGCGGAGCCGACGCAGTTTGGCATGCGCGTAGATCTTGCGGTCGGCCGGTCGTCCGGCCATGGCGCACCTCCTCGTCGCCGGCCGCCGGGCCGTCCTGCCCGGGGCGCGTCCGCTTGCGAACCTAGCATCCGCACCCTTCGCAGAATTCGCGGATTCACAGCATCAGGATGTACGGATTCCGCAGTGTGGCCCGGTGGTCCCGGGGGTGTCGGACGGGCAGGCTCAGTCCCAGGAACGCGTCAGCAACGACGGATCCCCCCTACCCACGAGGAGTCCCGTGATCGAGCACCACGTGCGTGTCCATCCCAGCGCCGACCGGCTCCCGCGCGAGGAGCAACTCGCCTGGAAGCTCGCCGCCGTGGCCACCGACACCGCCACCGCGACCGGTGAGCCGGACGCCGAGAGCGCGGCCATGGCCGTCAACCGGGTGATCGACAACGCGTCGGTCGCCGTCGCCTCCCTGATGCGCCGGCCGGTCGCGGTCGCCCGCGCCCAGGCCACCGCCCACGCCGCCACCGCCCACGCCGCCCCCGGCGCCTCCGTATTCGGCAGCCGCACCCGGGTGTCCCCGGAGTGGGCCGCGTGGGCGAACGGCACCGCCGTCCGCGAGCTGGACTTCCACGACACCTACCTGGCCGCCGACTACTCGCACCCCGGGGACAACATCCCGCCGCTGCTCGCGGTCGCCCAGCACACCGGGCGGGACGGCGCGGACCTGCTGCGCGGGATCATCGCCGCGTACGAGATCCACGTGGCCCTGGTCAAGGGCATCTGCCTGCACGAACACCGCGTCGACCACGTCGCCCACCTGTCCGCGGCGACCGCCTGCGGGCTCGGCGCGATGCTGCGGCTGCCGACGGAGACCGTGTATCAGGCGGTGCAGCAGGCCGTTCACACCACGACGGCGACCCGCCAGTCCCGCAAGGGCGAGATCTCCAGCTGGAAGGCGTACGCCCCCGCCTTCGCCGGGAAGGCCGCGATCGAGGCCGTCGACCGGGCGATGCGCGGCGAGACCGCGCCCTCGCCGATCTACGAGGGCGAGGACGGCTTCCTGGCCTGGATGCTCGACGGCCCCGAGGCCGACTACACCGTGTGGCTCCCGGAGCCCGGCGAGCCGCACCGCGCGATCCTCGACACGTACACCAAGGAGCACTCCGCCGAGTACCAGGCCCAGGCGGTCATCGACCTGGCACGGCGCCTGCGGGAGAAGACCGGACCGCTCGAGGACGTCCGCTCGATCGTGCTGCACACCAGCCACCACACGCATCACGTCATCGGCTCGGGTGCGAACGATCCGCAGAAGTACGACCCGGCCGCCAGCCGGGAGACGCTCGACCACTCGGTGCCGTACATCTTCGCGGTCGCCCTGGAGGACGGTACGTGGCACCACGAGCGCTCCTACGCCCCCGAGCGCGCGGGGCGCCCGGGGACGGTCGAACTGTGGCGGAAGATCGGTACGTCGGAGGATCCGGAGTGGACCCGCCGCTACCACGACCCCGACCCGTCGAGCCGAGCCTTCGGCGGGCGGGCGGTGATCACCCTGGCGGACGGCACGGTGATCGAGGACGAACTGGCCCGCGCCGACGCCCATCCGGCCGGCGCGCGCCCCTTCGACCGCCCCGCCTACGAGAACAAGTTCCGCACCCTCGCCGAGGGCCTGGTCGCAGCGGGCGACCAGGACGCCTTCCTCAGCGCGGCGGGCCGTCTCGCGGAGCTGTCCACGGTCGGTCTCGACGGGCTGTTCCCGGCCGTGGGCCCCGAGGCCCTCGCGGCGGTCACCGCGTACGACGCCCAGCTCCCGAAGGGCCTGTTCTGATGCTGCTGCACACCCGCACCACGCCCGCCGAGCGCCGCAGGTCCTTTCGCGAACAGCTCGCCTCCGGCCGCCTGTTGCGCGTCCCCGGGGCGATCAACCCGCTCTCCGCGCGCCTCGTCCAGGACACCGGCTTCGACGCGGTCTACCTCTCCGGCGCCGTACTCGCCGCCGACCTGGGCCTCCCCGACATCGGCCTGACCACCTCCACCGAGCTCGCCGCGCGCGCCCAGCAGACGACGAGGGTCACCGACCTGCCGGTCCTGATCGACGCCGACACCGGCTTCGGCGAGCCCATGAACGCCGCCCGTACCGTCCAGCTGATGGAGGACGCCGGCCTTGCCGGGCTGCACCTGGAGGACCAGGTCAACCCCAAGCGGTGCGGGCACCTCGACGGCAAGAGCGTCACCTCCCGCGAGGAGATGGTCCGCCGGATCCGCGCCGCCGTCGACGCCCGCCGCGACCCGGACTTCGTCCTCATGGCCCGCACCGACGCCCGGTCGGTGGAGGGCCTGGCCGCGGCGATCGACCGGGCCAAGGCCTATGTCGACGCCGGCGCCGACGCGATCTTCCCGGAGGCCCTCGCCGACGTCTCGGAGTACGAGGCGTTCCGCGCGGCCGTCGACGTACCGCTCCTTGCGAACCTGACCGAGTTCGGCAAGACCCCCCTCCTGGACACCCGCACGCTGGAGGGGATCGGCTACAACATCGCCCTCTACCCCGTCACCCTGCTGCGGATCGCCATGGGCGCCGTCGAGGACGGCCTGCGCACGCTCGCCGCCGAGGGCACCCAGGAGTCCCTGCTGCCCCGCATGCAGACCCGCTCGCGCCTCTACGAACTCCTCGGCTACGACGCGTACGCGGCCTTCGACTCCTCCGTCTTCGACTTCACCCTTCCCCCCGGCACCTGACCCACCGAAGGCAGGAACCCATGAGCGCCACCGCACCCGAGATCCACCGCGGCCTCGCCGGTGTCGTCGTCGACACCACCGAGATCTCCACCGTCATCCCGGAGACCAACTCCCTCACCTACCGCGGCTACCCGGTCCAGGACCTCGCCGTCCGCCGTTCCTTCGAGGAGGTCGCCCACCTCCTCTGGCACGGCGAGCTGCCCGACGCCGGCCAGCTCCGCGACTTCCAGGCCAGGGAGCGGGCCCTGCGCCCCCTGGACCGCACCACGCTGGAACTGCTGGCCAAGCTGCCCGAGACCTGCCACCCGATGGACGTGCTGCGGACCGCGGTCAGCTTCTTCGGGGCCGAGGACCCCGCCGAGGACGACGGCAGCCCCGCCGCCAACCGCGCCAAGTCCCTCACCCTCCTGGCCAAGCTCCCCACGGTGGTCGCGGCCGACCAGCGCCGCCGCCGGGGCCTGGCCCCCATTCCCCCCGACCCCTCCCTCGGCTACGCCGAGAACCTCTTCCACATGTGCTTCGGCAGCGTGCCCGACCGCGAGGTGGTCCGCTGCTTCGAGATCTCCCTGGTGCTGTACGCCGAACACAGCTTCAACGCCTCCACGTTCACCGCCCGGGTCGTCACCTCCACCCTCTCCGACCTCTACAGCGCGGTCACTGCCGCCATCGGGGCCCTCAAAGGGCCCCTGCACGGGGGCGCCAACGAGGCCGTGATGCACATGCTGAACGAGATCGGCGACCCGCGGCGCGCCAAGGAATGGCTCGACGAGGCGCTGGCGACCGAGCGGAAGATCATGGGCTTCGGCCACCGGGTCTACAAGCACGGCGACTCCCGCGTGCCGATCATGCAGGAGGCGCTCGACCGGCTCGTCGCCCGCGCCGCCGACCCCGAGGTCACCCGACTGGCCACCCTGCACGCGGCGTTGCGCCACGCCATGGTGAGCCGCAAGGGGATCCACCCCAACCTGGACTACCCCGCCGGCCTCGCCTACCACCTCATGGGCTTCGACATCCCCGCGTTCACCCCGATCTTCGTGATGAGCCGGATCACCGGCTGGACGGCCCACATCACGGAGCAGCTCGCCCACAACGCCCTGATCCGCCCGCTGGCCTCGTACGACGGTCCGAGCCAGCGGGCGGTGCCGAACAGCGCGTAGCCCCGGCGTCTAGAAGGTAGGCGTGGGGACGCGGTCGGTGAGCGCGCCGTACAGCTCGGGCCTGCGGGTGCGCATGAGGCCGAACTCGAGCCAGTCCCGGCGCTGGTCGAGGTCGAGGTCGGCGACGAGGACGGCCGGAGTGTCGCGCGGGGCCCGCAGCATGATCCGGCCGTAGGGGTCGGAGATGAAGGAGGAGCCGTAGAAGGTGGAGCGGCCCTCGGTCCCGACCCGGTTGGGGACGATCATGAACTGGGCGTTGGCGAGGCCGTTGGCGCTGATCGCCTGCTCCCACATGGGCCGGGTGTCGAAGGCGGGCAGCTCCACCTCGGAGCCGATCGCGGTGGGGTGGACGAGGATCTCCGCCCCGGCCAGGGAGTACGCGCGGGCCAGCTCGGGGAACCACTCGTCCCAGCAGGTGGGGAAGCCGAACCGGGCGCCGGCGTGCTCGACGACCGGGAACCCGCTGTCGCCGGGCCGGAAGCACAGGTCCTCGCGGTAGCCGGGGAAGGCCGGGATGTGGTTCTTACGGGTCCTGGCGATGAGCCGGCCGTCGGAGTCGACACAGACGGCGGTGTTGTAGCCGAGACCCCCGTCCTCCGCGCGCTCGTAGAGCGAAGCGTGGACGGTGATCCCGAGCCGGGTGGCCAGCTCGCCCGCGAGCTCCACGGTGGGCCCGCTCTCCACGTCCTCCAGATAGCGGTCCGCGCCGTCGGCCATCGGATCGTCCGTGTTGCAGAAGTACGGGCTACGGGTGAGCTCGGGCAGGCACACGACCTGCGCGCCCTGCGCCGCGGCCAGCTCCACGCCCTCGCGGAGCCCGGCGTCGTGCTCGCGCTCGTCCGCGTACCAGCGCATCTGGACGAGGCCGACGCGCAGCGGTTCGCGTTCGGCGGGCCGGGTGCGGCCGGGGGAACCGAGCGGGGAGCCGGAGGAGGTGAGCAGGTGGTACGAGTGGTTCGAGGTCATGGGATTCCCTTCCTGGCTGAATTTTCAGTCAGTTTCATCGATGTGAAAAGAGCCCTGCGCCGCCCGGTGGTAAGGAGGGCTCTGGGGGCGGTGCGGGACTGAGGCTGCGGTGCGGCCGGTGCCGACGCGGTCAGGGGGTCGCGGTCAGCGGGGCGTAGGCGTCGGGGCGGCGGGTGGCGAGGAACGGGAAGAGTTCCAGCCAGTCGCGGCGGGCGTCGAGGTCGAGGTCGGCGACGAGGACGGCGGGCTCGTCGCGCGGAGCCTGGGCGAGGACCCGGCCGTACGGGTCGACGATGAACGAACTGCCGTAGAAGACCAGGCCGTTCTCGGCGCCGATGCGGTTGGGAACGACCATGAAGGTGGCGTTGGCGACGGCGTTGCCGGTGATGACCTTCTGCCAGAGCGGCTGGGTGTCGAAGCCGGGGTGGCCGGGCTCGGAGCCGATGGCGGTCGGGTAGACGAGGATGTCGGCGCCGGCCAGGGAGTAGGCGCGGGCCAGCTCGGGGAACCACTGGTCCCAGCAGGTCGGCAGGCCGAAGTGCGCCTCGTCGACCTTCACCAGCGGGAACGCGTCGTCACCGGCCGGGCCCTGCCGGAACCACTGGTCCTCGTAGTAGCCCTCGGTGACCGGGATGTGCGTCTTGCGGGTCCGCTGCGCGAGCGTGCCGTCCGGGGCCACGAGGATCGCCGTGTTGTAGCCGAGGCCGTCGTCCTCGCCGCCGGGCGCGGGCGCCCGCTCGTACAGCGAGGCGTGCACGTAGACGCCGTGCTCGCGGGCGGCCTCGGCGGCGAAGGCGAAGGTCGGGCCGGTCAGGAGGTCCTCGGGCTCGGCGGGGGCCGGGTGATCGGCCTTGCGTACGACCGCGAAGTACGGCGACAGCGTCAGCTCCTGGAGGCACACCACGCGCGCGCCCTCCTCCGCCGCGAGCCGGATGCCTTCGAGGAGGGCGGCGCGGTGCTCGGCCGGGTCGCGGTGCCAGCGCTGCTGGACGGCGGCGACGCGGAGCGGGGCGCGGTCGGCGGGTCGGGTCCTGGACGGGGAGGCGGGCGGGTTGTACGCGGTGATCAGGCGCATGGCGACATTCCAGACGGGTGCGGGGGAGGCGGCACGGCACGCGGCCGCACTCGCGGGCTTGCCGGAACGTTCCGGCACTGAGGAATGTAGACCGTGCCGGAACGTTCCGGCAAGAGGGAAGGGAGACTGAGCCGGAACGTTCCGGCACGGCTGACCTCGAACGTCTAGACTTTCGACCCGTGAACGCCCGCACCGTGACCCTCCTCGACGTCGCCCGCGCCGCCGGAGTCTCCAAGAGCACCGTCTCCGACGCCCTCCAGGGCTCCGGACGCGTCGCCGAGGCCACCCGCGACCACGTCAGGGAGGTCGCCGACCGGCTCGGCTACCGCCCCAACAGCGCCGCGCGCCGGCTCCGCCGCGCCAGCACCGGGGCGGTCGGGCTCCACCTGCCCCAGACGGCGACGCGGCTCGACTACTACATGAACCTCGCCTTCGGGGCGGTCGCCCGCGCCCAGGAGGAAGGGCTGGACGTCGTCCTCCTCGCCCCGGCCACCGGCACCCACGGGCCCCTAGCCTCGCGGGTCGACGGGCTCCTCGTCATCGACCCCGAGGTCGGCGACGCGGCGGTACCCGCCCTCCTCGGCGCCGGCGTCCCCGTCGTCACCGGCGAGCGCTACCTCGGTCCGGCCCCCGCCCCGACCGGCGCCGTCGTCTGCGACAACTCCGCCTCCCTCACGGCGCTCCTCGACCACGTGCGCGACCGCGGGGCCCGGCGTCCCGCCCTCCTCGCCCCCGCCGACACCTCGGCCTGGGCCGCCGCCCTGCACGCCACCGCCGGGAACTGGGGCCGCGAGCACGGCGTCCCGGTGGAGATCCGTACGGTCTCCTTCGCCGCCACGGCCCTGGAGGCACAGGAGGCGACCCGGGTCCTGCTCGCCGAACACCCGGACGTCGACGCCGTCATCTGCGCCCCCGACGGCGCCGCCCCGGGAGTCCTCCACGCGGCGGCCGCCCTGGGGCGCACCCCGGGCCGGGACTTCCTCGTGGCCTCCTGCGTCGACAGCACCGCCACGCGCGGCGGCAACCCGCCCATCACCGCCGTCGACCTGCGCCCCGCCGCCTACGGCCGCGCCTGCGCCGAACTCCTCTGCGACATCCTCGCCCACCGCACCGCCCCCGACACCGTCCGCCGCCACGAATGGACCCTGGAAACCCGCCCGTCGACCCTGGGCCGACTGGGCCCTGCGGCACCTACAGCCAGTCCCGCCTGTTGAAGATCACGTACTGAATCCCCGAATCCCACCGGCGCGGCGGGCTCAGTACGCGGCGGCGCGACGCTGGATGTAGGCGCGCAGCCTGGTCGTGTCGGCGGCCGTCCAGCCCTCAGGAGGGGCGACCGCCGCCCAGCCGTCCACGGCGCCGGCCCCGTAGCGGTGGCCGTGCGGGGCCTGCACTCCGTACGAGACGGCCATGTCGATCGAGGTCTGCCAGAAGGCGACGAACGGGAACCAGTCGATCTCGGGCGTGATGTCCGGGCCGAGCGGGTCCGCGAGCCACGCGGGGCGCTCCAGGAGGAGGTCGGGCGACCACCAGACGACGGGGTCGGAGGCGTTCTGCAGATAGACCGCGCGCGGGAACTCCCAGCGGGCCGGGGGCCGGGCGAGGTCGGCCGCCGGGAACTGGGCGAAGCGGACCCGCGCGCCGCCCTCGTACTGCGGCCGCCACACCGGACTGCCGGGGTCCCGGTCGCGGCGGATCTCCTGGGAGGCCGGGGAGAAGTTCGGGGTGCCGAGCAGCAGAGCGCCGTCGGTGCGGGCGAGCAGGTCGTCGGGGCCGTCGAAGGATGCCTCCACCGCGTAGGCCCCGAGGCTCTCGCCGGTGACCAGGAACGTGGGCCTGCGCTCGGCGGGGAGCGCGTCGATCCGGGCGCGCACGGCCTGGACGAGCGCCCGGGTGGCCTGCCCGGCCTTCTCCTTGTCGACGAGGAAGGAGACCCAGCTCGGCAGGTACGAGTACTGGACGGCGACGATCGCGGTGTCACCGCCGTACATGAACTCCAGCGGCTCGGCCACGTTCGGGTTGACCCAGCCCGTGCCGGTGGTGCCCGCGACGACGAGCACCTGGCGGTCGAAGGCGCCGGTGCGCTCCAGTTCGCGGACGGCGAGCCGGGCCTGCGCGGCGAAGGGGCGCTCGTCCGTGAAGGCGGCGGGCAGCGCCGAGGGTATGTAGACCCGGACCGGGTCCATCGCCGGGCCGCCGCTCACGGCGGTGACGCGGGCGCGGGTGGGGACGGAACCGGTGAAGTTGCGGCCCTGGTAGCCGAGGTCCTGCCAGGCGATGAGGGAGCCCGGGCCACCGGAGACGTACCGCGAGACGGGCCGGTGGATGCCCTCCTTCGTACCGCCGTTGGTCGCCTCGGCGATCCGGTCGGCGATGTCGACGATCCCCCGGTCGAAGACCACGTCCCGGACGCCGACGAGGACGGCGAGGGTGGAGAGCAGCGCCCCGACGGCGAAGGCGACCGGCTTGGGCAGGAGCCGGCCGAGCAGCCGGATGAGCCTGGCGGAGGCGAGCCGTACGGCCCGGGCGACGAGGAGGAGGGCGAGCAGGAGCGCGATCGCCATCAGCGCGATCATCGGTGTGTGCCAGGTCAGGCCGGGTGGTAAGCCCTGCAGGTCCCGGAGCTGACGCTGCATCCGGGCGCTCTCGGAGATCAGCCGGCCGGAGAGCACGGGGGCGATCAGCCAGTACGCCTGCCAGCACCGGGCCCGTACGCGCTCGCTAGGCAGCCGGGGCGAGAGCGCCCGCACCAGCCAGGCGGCCGAGGAGCCGAGCGCGTACCCGATGGCGGCCGTGATGCCGCCGACGACGCCCTGGAGGTACCAGGGGCGCGGGACGAGCGAGGGGGTGAGGGAGGCCCAGAAGAAGAGCGTGGCGGCGCAGAGCGCGGTCAGGTCGGGCCAGCGGCGGATCAGGTACGAGGGGTCGGGACGGTCCCAGTAGGGCCGGCGGGCGAGGGTCAGGAGCCGCTCGCGGAGCGGCCGGTGGCGGGCGGCGAGCGTCTTGAGCCGGTCGACGAGCGCCTGGCGGCGGTCGGCGAGAGCCTTGCGGCGGTCGGTGGGGCCGGCGGACCGATCGGTGGTGGGATGCCGGTCGGTCGAGGTCATCGGCTCAGCCTCGTCCACCGTGCACCCGTTCCGCAACCGGCCCGCCGACGGGTCCCTTACGGGGTGGGACGTTCCTCCCGTCCCGGGCCGCCGGGGGCGGGTTCGGGCTTACGGGCCGGTGACCGTTCCGGTTCGGCGGGCGCACCGCGTTCGTTGCGGGCGGCCTCGGCACGCAGCAGGGCGCGCAGGACGGCGAAGGGGTCGACGGGCATGGCGGAGCTCCTTGCGGTGGGGGGTGAGGTGCGCGAGAGGTACGGGCCTCTCAGCAGCGCATCACCACACACCGCCGGACATCGCCGGGCGGACGGGGTACGGATACGGATACGGATCCCGGGGCGGTGGACGGGTCCCCGGGCGGGGTCCCGCGCGGGTCCCTGGGGCGGACGCCACGGCGTCGGGAGCGGAGCCGCCCGGGAGCCGAGGCCGCCGCCTCGGTGAGCTCGTGCGTCTCGCTGCCGGGGTCGGACGGCTGGCTCGACGACAGGTGCCTGACCTCCGGGCAGGCCGGTCCCGCTCCGCCGGCGCCCACCCCGAACAGGGCGGCGAGGACCAGTGCGAGGACGAGCACGGCACGCCGGGCCCCGCCCGCCGGAGCGGTGGGCGCGGGGCGGTCGGTCGTGCCGGGGCTCATGGAGATGCGTACTGCCCCGGGGCGGGCCCGAAGCGCCGGGACGGGCGGCGGATCCGCCCGGGCGGCCTACGCCGACCCGCCCGAATTCACGCGCTCGGCCGCGCCGTCGGCCACGCGCGAGGAGGCGACGTCCGGGTCCGACCGGACCCCTTCCGGCACCCCCTCAGCCGCCTCCGCCCTGCGCACCTTGCGCGCCGACATCCACGCGTACACGAGCACGCCCGCGAAGAGGAACAGGACGCCCTGGTACACGGCCGCGTAACCGGAGCCCGCCACCAGCCACATGGAGAAGCCGAAAGCGGCGGCGGCCAGGACGCCGTCGCGGGCGAGGCGGGCGCGGTCGACGCGCTCGGAGCGGCCGGAGAGCAGGAAGTAGATCTGCGCGGCGGTGGAGAGCAGGTACGGGACGGTGGCGGTGAAGGTGGTGACGAGGACCAGGATCTCGAAGACGCCCTCGGTGCCGACCGTGTAGTTGTAGACCGTCAGGAGCGAGGCCAGGACGACGGTCACGAGGACGCCGACCGTCGGGACGCCGCGCCGCTTGCGGGCGAAGACCTGCGGGAAGAGCCCGTCGCGGGCGGCGGCGTACGGGGTCTGGGCGCTGAGCAGCGTCCAGCCGTTGAGCGCGCCGAGCATGGAGACCAGGGCCATGCAGGCGATGGCGGTGCCGCCCCAGGAGCCGCCGAACATGACGTTCACGGCGTCCGAGAAGGGGGCGGTGGAGTCGACGAGCCGGTCGTGGGCGACCGTGCCGAAGACGGCGACCGTGCCGAGGAGGTAGATCGTGGCGGCGCCCAGGGTGCCGAGGACGGTCGCGCGGCCGACGTTGCGCCGGGGGTCGCGGACCTCGCCGGCGCTGACGGCGGCAGACTCGACGCCCAGGTAGCTGAAGAGCAGGATCGCGGCGGAGGCGGAGACCGCGCCGAGCGCGCTGTCACCGCCCGCCTGGAAGGGCCCGAGGTTGGCGCTGTCGAAGAAGAAGAGCCCGCCGACGGCGACCAGGAGCAGCGGGACGAACTTGAGGACGGTCGCGACCAGCTGCACCGCCCCGACGTAGCGGGTGCCCGCGAGGTTGGCGAGCGCCGGGAGCCACTGGAGGGTCAGCGCGGCGGCGATGGTGGCGGCCTTCGACTCGTGGACCGGGATGAGGACGTCCAGGTAGCCGACGGCGGCCACGGCGAGCGCCGCGTTGGAGACCCAGGCCGTGATCCAGTACGACCAGGCGGCGAGGAAGCCGGCGAAGTCGCCGAAGGCGGCGCGGGCGTAGATGTACGGGCCGCCGGTCTGCGGGTGGCGGTGGGCGAGCCGGCCGAAGACCAGGGCGAGGGCGATCGCGCCGAGGGTGAGGATGCCGAAGGCGAGGAGGCTGATCGTGCCGAACGGGGCGACGGAGGCGGGGAGCAGGAAGATCCCGCCGCCGATGATGTTGCCCATGACCAGGGCGGTGGCGATCGGGAGTCCGAACCGCCGGGCGTGCCTGGTGTCTTCTGCGGACGCGGACTGTTCGGGTGTGGCCGTGCTCATGGGGGGTGGTGCGCCTCTCGTCGTGCAAACCCGAACATGGTCCGGGAGGTGAGACGCGCCGCCAAATCAGCTGTTTTTCTCCGGTGCGACCGGCCGGTCAACCGGAAGAAATGCTTCCGCATCGCTCGTGGGCGGGGAAATCTCCAGCGGCACCTGCGGGCCCGCGCACTCCCACAGCCAGCGGCGCAGCACCTGGTGGACCTGCTCCGCGCCCACCAGTTCGGCCCCGTCCTCCACCGGCTCCGAGAGCTCCACGGGCGACAGCAGGAACGGGCGCCCCTGCTCGCCGCCGAGGCCGCCGTGCGAACCGATCTGCTCCTCGAAGGCGTGCACGGTCCCGGTCGCCGGGTCGTACATCGAGTTGACCATGATGTCGGCGACGTGCGGGAACCCGTCCGTGCGCCGGACCGCGTCCGCCGCACCGCGCCCGAAGACCGCGAGCGGACCGTCGTCGGCGAGCGCGGCGACCGGCACCTCCGCGCCGTCCCTGCCGAGCACGACCGAGCCGTGCTCGGCGCTCGCCACCAGCAGGAATCCGATGCCCGGGTGGTTGGCGAGGGTGCGCAGCAGCGCGGGGTGCCGGCGGTCGATCTCCTCGCGGGTCATCCGGTGCGGGGCCCCGGGGAAGGAGATCAGCCCCAGGTTCCCGGAGGCCAGCACCACGGGCTCGGACTTGTCCCCCACCTGCTCGTCCGGCTGCTCACCGTCCTCGTCCACCGGCCGGTGCAGCGCGCTGCGCAGCGCGTCACGGGCCGCGTCACGGGCCTCCGAACCGCTGCGAGTCCGCCGGACCCTGCGCGGTACGGGCAGCCCGCAGCCGGCCCGTACGAGATCCCGCAGGGTCAGCCCGTAGGCGCCCTCGAAGGTCGGGCCGGGGCTCTGGCCGTGGTCGGAGAGGAGCACGATCCGGTACGGCCGGGGCGCGTGCTCGGCGACCTTGGCGATCAGCGCGATCGACCGGTCGAGCCGGGCGAGCACCCGGTCGGTGTCGTGGCCGTGCGGTCCGGAGTGGTGCGCCACCTCGTCGTAGGCGACGAGGTCGGCGTAGACGGCGGTCCGTCCTGCCAGCAGGTCACCGATCACCGCGGCGACCACCACGTCCCGCTCGACGACGGTGGCGAAGGCCCGGACGAAGGGGTAGAGGCCGCCGCGCGAGACCCTCGGGGTCTCCTTGCGCAGCCGGGACCGCGTCGACTGCGCGAGCTCGCGGACGACCTCGGCGACGAGGGAGCCCGCCGTGCGAACGGCGTTGGCGGGGTCGGAGAAGTACGTGAAGTACCCGGCGCGGGAGCGGTTGCGCCGGCCCCTGCGGGCGGCCATCGACAGGACCAGGGCGAGCTGGTCCGCGCCGCCGCTGAACAGGTTGCCGCGCGAGGCCCCGTCGACGGTGAGCAGTCCGCCGTCGCCGGTGCGGGCGATGGCGCGGCGCTGGAGCTCGACGGCGCTCGCGGGCCGGTTGGAGACCATCAGCCGGCCGGTGTCCTTCTCGTACCAGCGGAAGGCGGGCACGTCCTCGTTGGAGCCGTGCAGGATGCCGAGCTGGCTGGCACCGGTCTGGCTGGACCAGTCGGTGCGCCAGGGGGTGAGCCGGTGGCCGGTGTCGAGCCAGTCGGCGACGGTCGGCATCAGTCCGTCGGCGACCGCGTCGCGGAGCACCCGGTGGCCCACGCCGTCGAGTTGCAGGAAGAGCGTGCCCGGCGCGGTCTCCGGGCCCGCGGTCACCGCCCGGGGCCGCTTGCGGTCCGCGAGCCGGTAGAGGCGGCGGCGGTAGGCGTCGTCGTCCCGGACCGCGAGGGCGGTGGAGGTGGCCGAGGCGACGGCCGACATCACGGCGGCGACCACGACGGCCGTCTCGGGGTCGGCCGCGCCGCGCCCGTCGGGCACCAGCCAGAGCGCGATGAGCAGCAGCGAACCGTTGAGGAAGAACACCAACAGGCCGAGGACCAGGGCCGGTACGAGCAGCAACGCGCGGACGAGGACGGGCCAGACGAGCGCGCTGAGCAGACCGAAGGCGCCCGCGCCCCACACGGCGGTCAGCGCGGTACGGGTGATGCTGTCGCCGTCCGCGGACTGGAGTTGGAAGTCGGGGAGCAGTCCGGCCAGCGCGAGCATGGTCAGGGTGGACACCGCCCAGACCACGATCACCCGCACCAGGGCGCTGCCCGCGGTCCGCCAGCGGCCGTCGGTACGCCATCGCCCGTCACCCACGCCTGGTTCACCTTTCGCCCGTTACCTGCCTCAAGCGTGGCACATCACCCACATGGCGCGGGGGTGGCGTGGGGCCGGGCGGGTACGCGGGGCGCAGGAGTCAGCAGCCGTCGTAGCCGGCGGTCGGCATGGAGAGCCTGCGGTGCACGTCGGCCTTGCGGGCGGAGTCGTAGGCCGGCTCGTCGAGACCCGCGGTCTCCAGCCGTACGCCGCGCCGCTCGCACTCGGCGTGGAAGCCGGCCACATCCGTCAACGCCCGGGCCAGCACTCGCTCGTTGGGGGCGACGAAGAGGTCGACCTCCCCGGCGTCCACGTCCACCCAGAGCGCGGCGTGATCGGGCCGGATGCCGTAGAAGAGCAGCTGTCTGGCCACCACATAGCCCTTGTCCAGGGCCCAGCGGGCGCACATGGCGTGCTGGCTGCGCGTGTCGACCAGGAAGGGGTCGCTGTCGAGTTCCTCGAGCGGGGTGAGGCTGGCGATCGCCGCCACCCGAACGTCGTCCATGAGCCGACCCTACTCCGAACCGGGGCACCCGAGGAGGCCACGTCCGGGCGACGGCCCCGGCCCTCACGGCGGCGAGGAGTAGCCACAGGTGTGGCAGATCCTCCAGCCGTCCTGGGTGACGGCCAGGACGCCCCCGCAACGCGGGCACTGCGCCGAATTGCAGGTCGTCCCCATCGTGCTCACCGCGGCTCCCATCCCCTTGCTGGCGGATGGCTACCCCCGCTTCCCACCGTAGACGCCCCGCGTCACCCCCTCCGGACATTTACCCTCGAGACAAGGCGCGGACGGCAGGGAAGGCGGCGGGCCGGTGGAGGTCACCTGGTGGGGTCATGCCACCTGCACGGTCGAGGACTCCGGGGTCCGGTTCCTCACCGATCCGCTCTTCGCCGGCAGGCTGGCGCATCTGCGCCGACGCCGCGGGGCACCGCCGCCCCCCGAGGCCGCGCGCGCCGAGGCGGTGCTCGTCTCCCATCTGCACGCCGACCATCTGCACCTGCCCTCGCTGGCCCGGCTCGCGCCCGGCACGGTCCTCGTGGTGCCGCGCGGCGCGCCCCGGGCCGTCCCGGGGCTGCGCAGGCTCGACGGGCTGCGGCTGACCGAGGTGGGCCCGGGCGACACGGTGACGGTGGAGGGCGTGACGGTACGGGCCGTCCCGGCCCGGCACGACGGGCGGCGGCTGCCGGTGGGGCCGCACCGCTCCCCCGCGCTCGGGTACGTCGTCGAGGGCGAGGCACGGACGTACTTCGCCGGTGACACCGGGCTCTTCGAGGACATGGCGGAGGCGGTCGGCCCGGTGGACGTGGCGCTGCTTCCGGTGGGCGGCTGGGGGCCGTACCTGGGCCACGGCCATCTGGACGCGGGCCGGGCCGCGCAGGCGCTCGCGGCGCTCTCCCCCGCGGCGGCGATTCCGGTGCACTACGGCACGTACTGGCCGATCGGGATGGACGCGGTGCGCCCGCACGAGTTCCACGCGCCGGGCGAGGAGTTCGTCCGGCAGGCGGCGCGGCTCGCGCCGAAGGTGGTGGTGCACCTGCTCGGTCACGGCGCGCGGGTGCGGCCCGAGGTCGCCAGGTGATCCATGGCCTGTTGGGGGCGGCCGGCGATCTGCCGCCGGAGTCGACGCAGCAGGCGGTCGGCTACCCCTCGCTGTTCCTGCTCGTGGCCCTCGGCTCGCTGGTGCCGGTGGTGCCGACCGGGGCCATCGTCAGCTCGGCGGCCGTGGTCGCCTTCCACCAGACCTCACCGCTCGCCCTGCTCTTCGTCTTCCTGGTGTCCGCCTCCGCCGCCTTCCTGGGGGACGTGACGCTGTACTGGCTCGGGCAGCGCGGGGTCCGTTCGCGCAACGGGTCGCGGTGGCTGGCCGCGCTGGAGGGGCGGGTCACCCCGGACCGCCTCGCGCACGCGCAGGAGAAGCTCGCCACGCACCAGGTCTCGGTGCTTGTCCTGTCCCGCCTGGTGCCGGCCGGGCGGATCCCGGTGATGCTGGCGTGCCTCCTCTCGCAGGTGCCGCTGCGGCGGTTCGTGCGCGGGGACGTACCGGCCTGCCTGGCCTGGGCGGCGACGTACCAGCTGATCGGGATCCTGGGCGGCTCGCTCTTCCCGGAGCCGTGGCAGGGCGTGGTGGCCGCGGTCGGCCTGACGGTGCTGATCAGCGCGGCTCCGGCGCTGTGGCGGCGGGTACGGGGGACGGGGCGTGGCGGCAGGTAGGGAGCGGCGGGTCAGGGCGCGGCAGGTCGGGGAGCGGCGGGGCAGCGCGCGGCAGGCCGGGGAGCCAGGGGGCAGGGCGCGGCGGGTCAGGGCGCGAGCACGCGTGAGGCGCCGACCGGGAGGTCCCAGAGGTCCTCGCGGGGCAGTCCGGCCCGTTCCCAGGCGGCCCTGACGCGGGTGAGCGGTTCGAGGACCGGCTCGGAGGAGAGCACGAACGTCGCCCAGTGCATGGGGGCCATCCGGCGCGCGCCCAGGTCCTGGAAGGCGCGGACGGCCTCCTCGGGGTCGGTGTGCACGTCGCTGAGCCACCAGCGCGGCGCGTAGGCGCCGATCGGGAGCAGGGCGAGGTCGATGCCGGGGTGGCGGGCGCCGATCTCGGCGAACCAGTGGCCGTAGCCGGTGTCACCGGCGAAGTACACCTGGCGGCCGGTGCGGTCGCCGAGCACCCAGCCGCCCCAGAGCGAGCGGCAGGTGTCGAGGAGGGTCCGCTTGGACCAGTGGTGCGAGGGGACGAACGCGAAGCGCACGCCGTCGAGTTCGGCCGCCTCCCACCAGTCGAGCTCCGTGACGTGGCTGAACCTGCGGCGGGCGAACCAGCGTCCGAGACCGGCGGGGACGAAGACCGGGGTGTCCTTGGGCAGCCGCTTGAGGGTCGGGGCGTCGAGGTGGTCGAAGTGGTTGTGGCTGATGACGACGGCGTCCACCGGCGGCACGTCCTCCCAGCGGACCCCGACCGGTGTGATCCGGGCGGGGGTCCCGAAGATGCGGCGGGACCAGACGGGGTCGGTGAGGACGGTGAGGCCGCCGACGCGCAGGATCCAGCTGGCGTGGCCCGCCCAGGTGACGGCGAGGGTGTCGGGTCCGGCCTCGGGGAGCGGGCCGGGGGCGAAGGGCAGCAGCGGAATGTCGCGCAGCCCCTCGACGCCGGGTCGCACGGCGCCCTCGCGGGCGAGCCGGGCCATGGCGCGGACGCCGGGGAGCGGGGCGGTGAGGCGGTCGGCGAAGGAGGGCCAGTCGGTCCTGGTCCGGCCGAGGGGCCGGAGGACGGGCGACGGGGAGGGGGCGGGAGTGGGGGTGGAGGTGGGGGCGGTCCGGGCGTCGCGTACAGAATGCGGGGCCTGCGTCGGCCGTGCCGTCTGTTCCGTCATCTGCGGGCTCCGTTTCTACGCGGTTCGTCGGGACGGTCTCGCCGGCGTGCGTACGCACGGGCGGGCCCGAGATCGGATCTCCGGGCGCGCGTCGGCCTCCGCGCGGCGAAGTGCCCCGGCCGTCACCGGAGTTCCTCCAGGGCGGCTGAGAAAGCGGTCAACGCCCGGGCCACGTGCGGCAGTTCCACCGGGTTCGCGGAGGCGAGGGACTCCATCTGTTCCTCCTCGTCGGCGCCCAGGAAGGCGCCGGTGTCGAACCGCACGCGCAGGGCGCCGAGTTCGTCGCCGAAGCGGTGGCCGCCGGGTACGGGCGTGCCGAGCCGGCGGCCGAGGTGGTTCTCCAGCTCCATGGAGTCCGTGACGCCCCGCGCGGCGAGCCCGGCGCGCAGCGGCCCGAGGTCCGCGTAGAGGTGGCGGCCCGACTGGGGCGGCCGGGCGAGGGCGCCCGCGGCGAGGACCGCGTGGTGGACGGCGGCGGCCACGTGCCCGTGCAGGGCGGCGGCACGGGCGGCCCGTACGGTGACGTCCTCCGGTTCGTCGAGGGCGTGCGCTGCGGCGGGGGCGACGGGCCCCGAGACGAAGGCGCCGAGCGCGGTGAGGATGTCGAGGGTGCGGGCGCGCGGGTCGGTGTAGCGGTCGGCCCGGTCGCGCCCTGTGGGCGGGAAGCGGGCCACGGCGCAGGGCCAGGCCGGCGGGGTGAGGGCGCCCGCCAGGTCGTACAGGACGGTGACGTCGTCGGGGCACATCTCGGCGGGGCTCAGGAGCACGGTGTCGGCGCGCCGGTGCAGGGTGTCGCGCCAGGTCTCGTCGCTGACGATGTGCAGCCCCTCGGCGACGGCGGCCTCGCACGCCTCGCGGACGAGTTCGGGCGGGGCGACGGTGCCGGTGGTGTCGTCGGCGACGGAGATCAGCAGCAGCCGGGGCCGGCCGCCCTCGGCGCGGACTCGGCGGACGGTTTCGAGCAGGGCGTACGGGTCGGGCACGCCGCCGCACTCGGCGGGGGTGGGCACGTGGTAGGCGGGGCGGCCGAGGAGCCGGGCCTGCGGGGTCCACCAGGCCGGGCAGGGCCGGGGCAGCAGGACGTCGCCGCCGTGGGCGGCGATCAGGGCGAGCATCAGGGGCCGGGCACCGGGGGCGGCGACCACGTCCTCGGCGTGGGTCCGCAGGCCGCGCCGCCACCAGTAGCCGGATGCGGCCTCGCGGAGCACGGGCCCTCCGCCGGGCGGTTCGACGGCGATGCGGTCCGCGGCGGCGGCGAGGATCGCGGCGAGGCCGGGCAGCACGGGGAGACCGGGCTCCGGTGCGGGTGGTCCGTAGCTGACCGGGCCGCGCCCTTCCGGGGCCGTCTGCCGCATCTCCCGCACCTCCCGCGTACCACGAGCACTGGGGGCGCCGGCGCGGCGCCCCCAGTGCCTTTATACGAAGGTTCGGGAGGGTTCGCCGTTTCAGACGACGGCGACCGGGTGGCGGACGACCGCGTTGAAGAGGTAGCCCTGCGTGTTGTGGACGGCCCGCTCGGGCTGGACGTTCCCGGCCGCGTCGGTGGTCCGGGAGAGCAGTGTCGCCGGTCCGGCGTGGCGCGGGCGCCACGGCGCGGTCCAGCGGACCCAGCCGTCGCGGCGGGGCGCGTCGAGGAGCCGGGCGGGGCGCCAGCGGGCGCCGCCGTCGGTGGAGACCTCCACCCGGCGCACGGGCGCGTGCGCGGACCAGGCGCGGCCGGTGAGGCGGTGGACGCGGCCGGCTTCAAGGGTGGCGCCGAAGGGGAGTTCGTACCCGGACTTGAGGGTCTGGCGGGTGATCGGCGCGCTGCCGCCGGGGGGATGCGCGGCGCCGAAGAGCCGGTAGTAGTCGGTGGACCAGGGCGAGGAGAGCGGGGTGGTGGAGACCTCGATGTCACCGAGCCATTTGACGGAGGAGATGCCCACCCAGGACGGGACGACGACGCGGACCGGGTAGCCGTGGTCGTACGGGAGGGGCTTGCCGTTCATCTCGTACGCGAGGATCACGTCGTCGAGCGCCTTGGCCACCGGCAGCGGCCGGCGGACCCGGCCGAGGTTCACGCCCCCGGTGACGTACTCGTCGTCCAGGCCGCGCGGCTGTACGTCCACGGCGTCCCTGGCGATCCCGGCGCGCCGCAGCACGTCGGAGAGCCGGGCCCCGCGCCAGCGGGCGGCGCCGACCGCGCCGAGGGTCCAGGCGGTGCCGCTGACGGTCTCGCCCTGCTGGGTGGCGTAGAGGCTGCGGCCGTTTCCGGCGCACTCGACCAGGGCCGTACGGGTGACGGAGGGAAGGTCGCGCAGTTGTCCGTACGTGAGGTGGACGGGGCCGCGGCCGTGCAGCCCGTCGCCCCAGAGGGTGAGCCGCCAGGTGGCGGCGTCGAGGACGGGGGTGGAGGTGTGGTTGCGGACGAAGAAGCGTTCCGTCGGGGTGAGGAGACCGGTGCCCTGGAAGGCGTCGTAGCGGGCCTCGGCGTTGGTACCGCGGATCGTGAACAGCTCGGGCGGCAGCGGCTTGAGGATGCCGGGCGCGGTGGCGGCCGCCGCGGGGGTGGCTGCGGCTGCGGTGGCTGCGGTGGCCAGGCCGCCGAGCGCGGGGGCGGCGGCGAGCAGCTTCAGCAGGGACCGGCGGGCCGGCGCGGACTCGTGGGGCACGTTTCTCCTCGGGGCGTCGGCGGGCGCGCGGTGGCTGGGGCGGTGACCGGGGGCGTTGGGGGGGCGGCGGGCCCGATGCTAGGTGCGCGGAAGGCCCGGGAACGATCTGTTCACAGGTTCGTCATGGAAGCGAAGCCGCAGGACGCGCCGTGTGCCCACCTCCGTGCGGGCGCTGACCGGGTGCGGCTGTGGGTCCTCGCGGACAGCGCGCGGGGGCGCCGCTTCTACGAGGCCGCGGGCTGGCTGCCGGACGGCACCGTCGTCCAGGACATGACGGCGGGCCGGACGCTCGACGAACTCCGCTACCGGCGGCGTCTGTTCGGCTGACCGCCTGCCCATATGGCGAGATACGAGTCTCATCATGCGGCCGATGCGCGTACCGTTGCCGTACCCACCCACACAGAGGGAGTCCGGTCATGACGCATGCCTCCGATCAGCCCAGGCCGCACGAGACCGCCGTCTACACCCATGGGCACCACGAGTCGGTGCTGCGCTCGCACACCTGGCGCACCGCCGCGAACTCGGCGGCCTACCTGCTGCCCGAACTGAAGCCCGGCCTGGACGTCCTGGACGTGGGCTGCGGCCCCGGTACGATCACCGCCGACCTGGCCGCGCTGGTCGCGCCGGGCCGCCTCACCGCGGTCGACGCCGCCGAGGACGTCCTGGCCAAGGCTCGGGCGGTCGCCGCCGAACGAGGCCTGGACAACGTGGAGTTCGCGGTCGCCGACGTCCACGCCCTGGACTTCCCCGACGACTCCTTCGACGTCGTCCACGCCCATCAGGTGCTGCAGCACGTCGGCGACCCGGTGCAGGCGCTGCGCGAGATGCGGCGGGTGTGCCGCCCCGGCGGCCTTGTCGCCGCCCGGGACAGCGACTACGGGGCCTTCACCTGGTACCCGGCCTCCCCCGTCCTGGACCGCTGGCAGGAGCTGTACCGGCGGGTCGCGCGGGCCAACGGCGGCGAACCGGACGCCGGGCGGCGGCTGTTCGCCTGGGCGCACCGGGCGGGGTTCACCGACGTCACCACGACGGCGGGCACCTGGTGCTACGCGACGCCCGAGGAGCGGGCGTGGTGGAGCGGGCTGTGGGCGGACCGGACGACGGAGTCGGTCTACGCGCGGCTGGCCGTGGAGGGCGGCCACGCGACGCCGGACACGCTGAAGGAGATCGCGGAGGCATGGCGGGAGTGGGGCGGCCAGGAGGACGGCTGGTTCATGGTCCCGCACGGCGAGATCCTCTGCCGGGTACCGTGATCCTCAACTAGGCTCGTCCATATGGTGATTCTGGGGACCACCCTGCGTATCTGCGTCGATGATCTCGAACCCGCCGTGGAGTTCTACGAGCGGCTCACCGGCGCCCAGGCCCAGCGTTTCGAGCGGGGCGGGGTGTCGGTGGCGGCCGCCGGCTGCTTCCTCCTGATGAGCGGACCGGAGGCGGAGCTGGAGGTCCTGCGCAAGGTCGCCGCGACCATCTCCGTCCAGGACGTGGACGCGGCGTTCACCGCGCTCACCGAGGCCGGCGCCAAGATCCTGGCGGGCCCGGTCCCCACGCCGGTGGGCCGCAATCTGATCGCGGTCCACCCGGACGGCTCGGTCTTCGAGTACGTCGACCGGCGGGCCTGAGCAGGCCCGCCCCCGCCCACCGCTCAGGCGGCGGACGCACCCTGCCCGAGGGCGCGTTCCACCGACTCGTAGGTGATGCCGTGGTCCGCTAGGGCCTCGGCCACGACGCCCGGGCGGGCGGTCAGGGCGAGGAGCAGGTGCTCGTCGCCGATCACCTTCTCGCGGCGGCCGAGGCAGATCCGCAGCGACCGCTCCAGGACGCTCGCGGCCTCGCGACTGAACGTGGGCCTTCCGAAGCGCCGGGAGCCGTCCTTGCGGTCGTCGGCGAGGGCGCCCGACCCGTGGGCCTCCTCAACTCGGGCGACGATCTCCGGCACGTCGATCCCGAGGCCCGCGAGCGCCTCCATGTCGGCCTTCGACAGGCCGCCCCGCCGGTGGGCGTCGGAGAGCTGCGCCTCCAGCGAGGCCCGCCGGTCGGTCGCGCCGAGGGCCCGCAGTACGAAGGACACCTTGGTCCCCTCCGCGTCGAACAACGCGAGCAGCAGGTGCTCTTCGGTAACCACGGCGGCGCGGTCGCGCCGGGCCCGCTCCACGGCCTCGATCACCGCGGCCCGAGCCCCTGCCGAGAATCGCTCGAACATCAATGCCTCCCGTACTTCTTGTGCACGGCCTGCCTG
The DNA here is from genome assembly GCF_042718575.1 of Streptomyces sp. NPDC058579. NCBI lineage: Bacteria > Bacillati > Actinomycetota > Actinomycetes > Kitasatosporales > Streptomycetaceae > Streptomyces > Streptomyces sp. NPDC058579. Next base: position 231,401 of record NZ_JBHXPI010000002.1, on the reverse strand, counting down.
CTCACGCCCAGCTCCGCCGCGATCTCCTGCCAAGACCAGCCCTGGGCGCGGGCGCTGCGCACCTGGACGGCCTCCAACTGCTCAAGGAGCCGCCGCAGTGCGGTCACGGCCCGAAGGCCGACCCGGGGATCACGATCCCCGGCCCGCGCGGCGAGATCGGTTGCATCGGTCATGGTGTCAACCTACGTTGACACCCCCTCTCCTGTCAACCGTGGTTGACGGGAGAGGGGGTGTCCGCCGCCCCTAGGACGCGAGGAGCTGGCCCGCGGCTACCGCCGAGGCGACCGTCCCGCCGGCCACCACCGCCGACGCCGCGACCACGGGAACCCGCAGGCTCCATCGGCGCAGCGCCGCCGAGCCGGATACGCGAGCGAGGAGCGCATCCCGGCCGCGCAGCACGACCAGTCCGACGCCGGTCAGCGTGAGCGCCATACCCAGGCCGAAGGCGCCCACCAGCACGAGGGCGGTACCGACCTTGCCGGTCAGCAGACCGGTCAACAGCACCAGGAACGCCGAGGGCGAGGGCAGCAGCCCTCCCGAGGTGCCGAGCAGCAGCACCCCCCGCCAGGTGAGGAGAGAGGGGGCGTCCGGGATGTGGTGGCTGTGACCGTGGTCATGGGTGTGCGTGTGGCTCTCACCGTCGTGGTGATGCTGGTGGCCGTGGCCTCCGTGGCCGCGCAGATGGCGCCGCAGCAGGCTCACCCCCACCCCCGCCACGACGAGCGCGGCGAGCAGTTGCAGCCACCCCGTCAGCGCCGCGATGTCCGGCGTGCTGTTCGCCGCCAGCCACCAACCCACCGCGAGGGCCGCCACCGAGAGGGTGTGCATGACGGCCACGATCCCGCCGAGCCAGACCGCGTCCCGCGCTCTGCCCCGGCCGGCCACGAGGTACCCGGCCGCCAGCGACTTGCCGTGTCCCGGCGCGCACGCGTGCAGCGCGCCGACGGCCGCCGACACGAGGAGCGCGAGCGGGAGCGCGGCGTCGTGGTCGAGCAGCGACGTCAGGTCGGTGGTCCAGCTCCAAGCCGACACACCCGACACACCCGACCCGGCGGCCGTCCCCGTCAACACCACGCTCCGCGTGGGCTCGTCGGCCGTGTGCAGCCCGCCCGCGCCGGAGCCGGTCACCGAGAGCGTCCGATAGGCGGCGTCGACGTCCGTCAGCACCGTGACCGTCAGCTCGATCCGGTCCGCCGGGCGCGGGCAGGCGAAGTGCACCGTCATGCCCTCGGCCCGGTCGACCGGGCACGCGCGGCCGTCCTGGCGTACGACGAGGTGCCTGCGCAGATAGCCGGCCGGGTCGCCGCCGGCCTGCTCCTTCAGGACGGCGACGTCGTCCGGCTGCGCCGACCAGGTGGCCTCGACGGCGGTGCCGGCCGCCACGATCTTCACGACGGGCGGGGTTCCGAAGGGGTGCGCCTGCGCCGTCCCCGCGCTGCCGAAGAGCAGCGCGGAGACGGCGGTCAGCAGGAGCAGCACCCCGGTGCGCAGAGCTCGCACGGTGGTGCTCCCCCCTTACTTCCGGCGCCCGGCCAGCGCGTGGACCGTGCCGTCGTCCGTGAGGGCGAAGAGCCAGTCACCGCTGATCGAGAGGGCCGAGGCCACTCCCGCGCCGAGGTTGTACGAGGCGGTCTGCCGGCCGGTGGCGCGGTCCAGGACGAGCAGCCGCCCGTCCCAGGTCCCGACGTACACCAGGTCCCCGGTCACCAGCGGGTGCATCGTCGGGGAGCCGTCCCCCACCGAACAGCCCGCCGCCGCACGCCACTTGTCGTCCAGCGGGCTCTCGCCCGGCAAGTACCCGGCCTTGGTCTCCCAGACCGGCTTCGCCGGATCGGCGGACGTCGTGTCGTAGGCGCGGACGACACCGTCGCGGCCCGCGACGTACGCGGTCGTCCCCCACACGGCGGGGCCGGTGAGCGGGGCACGCCCCGGCTCGCAGGTGCTGCCGCCGCCGAGCTTGGACTCCCAGACCACGGCTCCGGTGGCCGGGTCGTGGCCCCGGGTGCCGTACGCCGTGTGCGTCACCAGCTGCGGCGTGCCCATCGCCGGGTCGGTGAGCGCGGGCGACGAGTGGCTGTCGATGTCGCCCGCCGTGTCCTTCGCCCACAGCTGGGTGCAGGTCGCGAGGTCCATGGCGATGACGGTGTTGCTCGACATGGAGTGCAGATAGGCGGTGTTCGTGCCGGGCACGCGCACGGCCGTGCTGTGCGCCTGGCCCCACGAGAAGGACGCTCCGAAGCCGCCGGGCAGCATGCCGCCGGTCTCGGCGTCGCGGCAGCGGACGGTGTACGCGTCCTGGTAGACGGCGACTTCGCGCTCTGCGCCGCCCGTGAGGGAGAAGACGCTGACCGGGCCGCCCGCGCGGCCGTAGCGGCGCACGGTGTCGCCGTGGTTCTCCTCGCGGTCGATCGACTGCCAGGCGATCCGCCCGGTGGCCGCGTCGAGGGCGTAGACCCGGCCGACACCGGTGGTCAGATAGACCTTTCCGTCGTGGAGCGTCGGCGCGGACTCGGCGTCACCGTCGAGGTACGTACGCCACAACTCCCGCCCGGTGGCGATGTCGTAGGCGAGCATCATGCTGTACGGCGAGTCGAAGGCGCGCGAGGAGACGATGAGCCTGCCGTCCGCGACGACCGAGCCGTTGAGGTTGAACTGCTCGCCGGTGTGCCGGGCCCACTTCAGGTCGAGCGCGGCGCCCGGGGCGTCACCGCTCGCGGAGCGGCCCTCCTCGCCGCCGCCCTGCCGCAGCCAGTCCTGGCCCGCCCGGGGCTTGCCGAGCGCGGAGTCGTCCACGACCCGGAAGGTGGTGCGGACGACCGGGAACTTCTTCCCCCGGGTGTCGTACGCGACCGATTCGGCGGTGTACGTGCCGGGCCGCAGCCCGTCCACGGTGCCGCTCGCGCGGGTCCAGGCACCGCGCGGCTTCGGGCAGGCCTCGGCCTTCCCGCCGGGCGGGGTGTAGCAGTTCTCCATGCCCGGACGCGACGCGCCCTTCCCGAACCGCACGTCCTCGCGCTCGACCACGCGCCCCCGGCTGTCGCGGACGGTGAGGACCGCCTTGGCGGGGGTGCGGCCGTCGTCCTCCGCGTACACCTCGACGGGGACACCGGCCCTGCGGCCGTGGACGCTGCCGTCGGCGGGGCTGACGAGCGCCGCGTCGTCGTCGATGTCGAACTGGCGGTGGATACCGGTCACATGCCCGGAGTCCTCGTTCCTGTGGGTGCGCGGGTCGTCGGTGATGCCGCCGAAGTCGAGGACCTTGTAGTCGGGTCGGGCGCCGTCGATGCCGTACGTGCCCTGGTTGTTGATCTCGACGGACCGCTGGAACGCGCCGCGGCGGAACTCGGCCTGCTGATTGTGGCCGGCCGCGACCATCCGTACGTCGTACTTGGCGAGCTCGTCGATGGTGGGCTGCATGCCCGCGCCCGGACCCCACTGGGTGAAGAGCGAGCGGTGGGCGAAGACGAAGACCTGCTTGCCGACCGCGTGCCGGGCGAGGTCCTGGCGCAGCCACTCCAGCTGCGGCTTCAGCCCGCTGGCGTCGTAGTTGTCCTCGAGGACGACGATGTGGCGGCCGTTGCGGTCGAAGCTGTACCACTCGGGGCCGAGGTTGCGGCGGTAGTACTCCATGCTGCCGGCGTAGCCCTGGGAGGCCGCCGTACCGCCGAAGTCGTGGTTGCCCATGACCGGGTAGAAGGGGTGGCCGAGCCGGCCCTCCTCAAGTCCCTTGCTGAACAGGTCGTAGCCGCCCTGGCGGCGCGGCTCGGCCGCGTAGTCGGTGACGGTGAGGTCGCCGGTGGCGATCTGCATGGTCGCGCCGTCGACCTCGGACATCGCCCGCACCTGGCCGGTCCACTGGGGCAGGATGCGGCGGGCCTCGTCGTCGGTGCGGTTGCCGACTTCGGAGTCGGAGTTCATGACCCACTTCTCGGTGGGGTTCGCGGCGTTGCGGTCGGGTACGAGGGCGAAGTCGACGCCGGTGGCGCCGGTTTCGGGGACCTTGTGGAAGAACCGCGGGATCCAGTCCTCGCGCAGGGCGGGTGTGTAGCCGTCGGGCGAGACGATGCTGACGAGGTCGGTCTCGCGCCGCGCCGGGTCGAGCTGAAGGCGGTACGAGCCGTCCGCGCCGGTCGTCGTCCACGCGGCGCCGTCGGTGACGTCGACGCCGGGCATGGGGCGCTCGCCCCGGTCGCGCTTGCCGTTGCCGTTGGCGTCCTTGAAGACCGAGCCCTCGACCGTGACCGTGGCGGGCTCGGCGGTGTCGTCGGCGAACGCGGCCTGGGGCGCGAGGAAGGAGAGCGCGAGCGCGCCGGCGGCAGCGGCCTGGACCCGCCGCGTGGAGGCGCGCAGCCGACGGGCCGCCATCAGCAGCGCGGCGGCGGCCGCCGCGCCCAGGGCGATGATGAGCACGGTGCGCCAGGGGAAGGACGGGACGGCGTGGACGCCGTCGGCGTCGACGAGCGGTGTGGCCGCGGTGGCGTCGGCGGTCGTGCCGTCGAACTCGACGACGACCTGGGTCAGTCCTGCCTTCTCGATGAGCGGGCCGAGGTCGAGGGCGTCGATCCGGCAGCTCCAGGCGAGCTCGACGACCACGCCGCCCGGCGCCCCGCCGTTGTCACCGGGCACGCCCGAGCCGGTGGCCGGGCAGCCCGCGGCGAGCAGGCCGGAGGCCCAGGCCCCGGCCCGCTCGGGCGTCACGATGTCGTGGTGGACGATGAGCCGGCCGCTGGTGACACCGTCACCAGGGGCGACCACAAGCTCCGCGTGCTCGCGCGAGACATGCGCGAACGCGGGCTGGGCGCCGATGCCCAGCACGAGGAACAGCAGCGCGAGGGAGAGCCCGGCCGCTGTGCGTATGTGTGTCATACAGCAAAAGCTAGCCACGCGGGTGTTCGGTTTCCGGTCATTCATCAACGGAAGTCATCAACCCGACCGCAACTGTTCAGCAAGCGCTCCCCGTGGAGCCTAGGGCCGCCGGCCAGGCCCTAGGGCCGCATACGGAACTCGTACGCGTCCGGCAGAGGTTCGTCGGTCAGGGCCGACCACAGGTCGCCGAGGGTCTCCGCGCCCTCGCGCAGGTCGGCGACCTCGAAGCCCGTGTCGAACACGGCCCGGGCCTCGCCCTTCCGCCCCTCGGCGAGGAGGAGACGGGCCTCCAGGAGGCGGAAGGCCCCACGCGCGCGTGCCTCCTCCGGCAGCCGGTCCAGGAGCGCGCGGGCCTGCGGTACGCACCCGGCCGCCAGGAGCGCGGTGACCGCCTCCCGGCCGAGCGCGCCCGTCACCACGGTGTCGTCGCCGTCCAGGGCCTCGAAGGCCTCGGCGAACCGTTCGGCGGCGCGGGCCGGGTGCCCGCCCTCCTGGTCGGCGACGGCCAGGCAGTACAGCAGCGGCCAGCGGACCCCGCAATCCTGCTGGAGTCCGCGCTCCCAGCTCCGTACCGCCTGGGCGAGGTCGCCCGCGTGCCACTGAGCGATCCCGAGGTGGTACTCGGTCAGCGGCTCGGCCGGCGCGGTCTCCAGCATGTCCCGCCAGTGGCCCGCCACCAGGGACGGGCCGGGCGGGGCGCCCTGGGGCAGCGGTGGCAGGACGCCCGTACGGAGCAGCTCCAGCCAGGGCTTCTGCTCCTCCCCCAGGGTCACCGCGGGGAACGGTGTCCCGGGCAGTTCGTGCCCGTGGGCCAGGACTTCGAGGGCGCCCCAGCCGGAGCCCGCCGCGAGGACGGTGACCGGCTCGGCGTCGGCGGCAGCGGCCCGCCAGGCCGCGTAAGCGGCGTCGACGGCGGCGCGCGGCAGGGCCGACTCCAGGGCCCCTTCCACGTCCGCGCGGGCCGCGCCCCAGTCCTCGCCGTGCACGGTCCCGGCGTCGGCCGTCAGCGGTCCGTACGTCTCCAGCCAGCTGAACTCCGCGCCGCCCTCCAGCTTCAGATGCTCCAGCTGGGTCCGGGCCAATCCGGCCTGGATCTCGGCGTACCCCGGGGCGCCGGGGGCGGTGAGCCACTCCTGCCAGCGCCGGCCGCCGGGCGCGGTGCCCCAGAGGAAGAGCTTGCGTCCGCGCAGCAGGTCCGTGGACGTCTGCACCAAGCCTCCACCCGTCTCGTCGAGGGCGGCGATCCAGCGCCTGCCCGCGTCCGGGACGTCGTAGAAGTAGTCCGCGGGGAGGGTGCTGCGCAGCGGGTACGTACGGTCCTCGGACCGGCCCGCGCCGGCCTCGGCGACCGGTACGGGGACACGGCGCAGGCCGCGCTCGTATCCGTGGTGCCACGCCGACTCCGCCGGGGCGAGGATCCTGCGGTCCTCGGGGACCGCGGTGTTGGACCACCAGTAGACGGGGACGGTCCGCTCGTGCGGGTTGCGGATCCGTACGCCGACGTGGAGGAAGTCGCTGCCCTCGGGCAGCCACAGGTCGACCTGGAAGGGCAGGTCGCGCAGCCGCTCCCACTCCCACAGGCGCAACATCTGCCCGCCGCCGGGCGCCGGGACGATCGCGGCGTGCATCGGCGAGCAGGAGAGGGTGGTGTGGCCGGTGGCGCCGATGTTCCACTCGATGCCGCCGGCGAACCAGGCGCCGTTGAGCGCGAAGGCAGCGGGCTGGAACACCGGGTTGCGGTGGACGAGTTCGCGTCCGGTGAGCTTGTGGTGCAGGGAGTGGACGCGCCCGCCGAGGCCGGGCAGCACCGTCGCGCGCACCCGGTCGTTCTCGATGACGATCGCGTCGAGTTCGGCGGGCACGCGCTCGCGTCCGTAGCCGTCGCGGACCGGGGCGGGCAGCACGGTGCGCAGCGGCGCGTACCCGAGCTGCCGGGCCATGTCGCGCGGCAGCTCGCCCTCGACGGCCCGTGGGTCGACCGCCGGGGTCCCGTCGAGGATCCGCAGCGCGGGCAGCGGGTTGTCCGGGCCCAACGGGGCCGCGGGCAGGGTCAGTACGGCACGTCGTACGGTCGTCATGGCGCCATCGAACACGGCGGGCGCGCGTCTGACCAGGGGGTCTGCCCGTCAGTCTTCCGCGAGGGCGGCGACGACGAGGTCCGTGAGGAGCGCTCCGGCCGTGCCGTCCGGGTCGAGATCGGGGTCGTAGATCGTGACGTTGAGGCCGACGCAGCGCTCGGAGCGGACCAAGGTCCGCAGCAGGGGGACGAGTTCCTCGGGCAGCAGCCCGTCGGGGTCGGGGCTGTCGACGGCCGGCATCACGGAGGGGTCGAGGACGTCGGCGTCCAGGTGCACCCAGAAGCCGTCGAGCGCCGGGGTCCCGAAGGAGGTGACCGTGGCGGCGGCGAGCTCGGCCGGACCCCAGGCGCGCAGGTCGGCGACGGTGACGACGGGGACCTTCAGGGCGCGCAGCTCCACGAGTTCGGGATCGTCGTGGTAGGCGTCGCGGATGCCGAAGAGGCGGACGTCCTCCTCGCGGAGGTAGGGGCCGCGGCCCTCCAGGTCGGTGAGGTCCCGCTGGCCGCGGCCGGTGGCGAGGGCCAGCTCCTCGCCGCCCGCGGCGCCGACCCCGTCGGAGTTGCCGGGGTGGCGGAAGTCGGGAGAGGCGTCGACGGCGGCGAGTCCGTAGCGGCCGATGCGGCGCAGGGCGAGGGAGGCGCCGAGCTGGATCGAGCAGTCGCCGCCGAGGACGAGGAGGAAGTCCCCGGCCCGTACGTGGTGTTCGATCCGGTCGGCGAGGGTGCGGGTGTACGTCGCGAGGGCGGCCGCGTTGAAGACGCCGTCGCCCTCCTGCCAGTCGCCGAGGTCGTAGCGGGGCGGGACGACGACCCCGCCCTCGACGGCGCCGAGGCGGGCCACGATCCGATTCTCTCGGAGCGCTCCGGCGAGCTTGTGGCAGCCGGGCACGGCACCGGGAACCGGCGGCCGCAGGCCGAGGTTGGAGGGGGCGTCGAGGGCCACGATATTCCGCATGCGCCTCATCCTCTCCGCCGTACTCTGGATCTTCAACAGTGACGGGAGTACGGAGAGAGATGAGCACCCAGCACACCTACCGGGTGATCGTGCGCGGCGCGTTCGACGGTCTGTCGGAGGAGAGCCGGACCCGGCTGCTTGCCGAGGTGGACGCGCACGGGATCGAGGCGATGCGGTTCACCGAGGAGGGCTCGCTCACCTACGACAGGACCCTGAAGCACTTCTCGTACCGGCTGATCGTCGTCTCGGACGCGGCGGACGGCGAGGAGATGGCCGGCGTGCTCGCCGAGGACCGGGCGGAGACGGCGCTCGCGGAGCTCGGGCACGCCCACGGGGTGCTGAAGTCCTCCGTGACCGACATGGACACGATGAAGATCAACTACAAGCGCTGAGCGGGCGTCGCCGGGGGTTCCGGGGCGGTGATCGCCCAGCGCTCGTGGTCCCGCCATGCGCCGTCGATGTGCAGCATGGCGGGCGAGAACCCTTCGAGCCGGAAGCCGGCCCGGCGCACGAGCGCGCGTGAGGCGGCGTTGCCCGGCTGGATGTTGGCCTCCAGGCGGTGGAGCCGCAGGGGACCGAAGGCGTACGGGAGGAGAAGGCCGAGCGCCTCGCCCATCAGCCCACGGCCCGCCGCGTGCGTGAAGGCTCCGTAGCCGAGGGCGCCGCTGAGGAACGCGCCCCGGACGATGTTGTTGATGTTGAGGAACCCGGCGATCCGGCCCCGCTCCGCCCGCTCGCAGACCAGGAACCCCGCCCTCGCGGGGTCCTCGGTCAGCGCCTTGGCGTACGCCGCGTAGCTCTCGGGCCTGTCGGGCGGGAAGAGCCACGGACGGTGGGTGGCGCGGCTCTCGCGCGCCCGCGCGGTGAACTCCTCGGCGTCGTCCAGGGAGTAGCCGCGCAGGCCGACGCGGGGGCCGGCGGTGAGGTACAGGTCAAGATCGTCGGACATGGTCCCAGGGTGCCAGGGCGCCGGGGCGGGGGCGTCAGCGGCGGGCCGAGCGGACGCGCGGCGGGCAGGCCTCGCCCCGCTTGACCACGCCGATCACGACGGTCGTCCGGCCGTCGAGGGCCGCGCCCTCGTCCGGGTACTGCGTGCACACCCACCAGTTCGGCGGCCAGAGCACCCGCCGGTCGCGGCCGCCGACGTCGTGGACGTCGAGGCGGGTGCGCGGGGCGAGGGCGGTGAAGACCCGCCAGAGGCCCTTGCCGAGGAAGGCCGGCATCGGCCGGGCGGGCACCGGCACGCCGTCGGCGTCGGCCGCGACCGCGTCGTCCGCCGAGGTGACCGCCACGGCCGCGAGGGCGAGGAGGGCACCGGCCCCGAGGAACGCCGCCCGTCTCATGCGCGCCGCCGGGTCGCCGTGTAGTAGCCACAAGCCCCGCCGAGCAGGGTCGTGGCGAGGAGCGCCAGATAGAGCGGCATCGTCACCTCGGGAATGAGCAGCCGGATCCTGACCTGCCGGGTGTTCTCGAAGATCAGGACGAGGGTGATGACGGCGACGACCGCCATCGCGATCCGGCCGGGCGTGAAGGGTCCGGTGGAGCGGGGTCTTCCGCCGCTCGATGTCTCCTTGGGACTCATGCCCGGACCTCTCCTCCGTCGTACGCGGCCGCCCCCGTGGGACCAGGATGGAGGGATCCGGTCCGCACGGGGGCGGTGGGAGGGGCCGTACGGGTGAGGGTGCGGCCTCGCCCGTCGTCCCTGGTCGGTGAGCCCGGCCGGTGGGCCGACCGGCTCAGTGGTGGGCTAGCACCGGTTGCGGCTCGTCGGCGGTGTCCTCCGCCGGGTCGGGGCGCTGGATGAGCAGGGCGGTGACGACGCCGATGCCGAGCAGGGCGAGGGCCGCGTACATCGCGTGCTGGTAGCCCGCCTCGGTCGGTCCGCCCGCGTCGCTGCCCGCGGTGATCATCGCGGAGGCCAGGGCGATGCCGAGGGAGGCCCCGATGCCGAAGCAGGCGCCGTTGAGGCCGGAGAGCGAACCGGGCTTGTCCTTGGGGGCGGTGGTGACGGCGAGGCCGTTGAGGCCCGTGAGCATGAAGCCGCCGTAGGTGACGCCGAGCGCCGCGAGCGAGGCCACCAGGATCCACTCGTCGTGCAGGAAGAAGGTGGCGAGGAGGAAGATCGCGAAGTTGGCGATCGCGCCGGTCACGACGATCTTGCGCCAGCCGATCTTCGGGCCGAGCCGCCCGGTCAGCGGGGCGGAGACCACACCGATCAGCTGGATCGGGGTGAGGAAGAGGACGGCGGCGGTCACTGCGGAGAGCCCGAGGCCGACCCGGGCGTCCTGCGAGAAGAGCGGGATGGTCAGCGCGATGGCGCCGAAGGCGCCGCCCAGGGTGCAGACGGTGGTGAGCAGCAGCGGCCAGGCGCGGCGGGAGGCCAGGACGTCGATGTCGATGACCGGGTTGGCCGCGCTCTTCTGCGAGACGACGAAGTAGACCAGCGAGGCGAGACCGCCGAGCAGGAATCCGAGGGTGAGGACGGAGGTCCAGCCCCAGGCGGCGCCCTGGGCGAGGCCGACGAGGATGCCGGTGAGGCCGAGCGCGAGGGCGGCGATGCCCCGGGAGTCGAAGCGGCCGTCGGTCGCGGTGGGCGGGACGTCGGGGACGTACTTCCGTACGCCGAGCAGGCCCGCGACGGCGATCAGGGTGGAGCAGACGAAGATGCCGCGGAAGCCGATGGTGTCGGCGATCTGACCGCCGGCGATGGCGTCGACCCCGGCGAGGCCGCCGTTGACGGCGGTGATGATGCCCGCGGCCTTGCCGAAGCCGGCCGGGGTGAGGAGCTGGTTCAGGGTGAGGAAGGCGAGGGTGAACATCGCCGCCGACATGCCCTGGAGGATGCGGCCCGCGATGAAGATCTCGATGTTCGGCGCGAAGACGCAGAGCAGGTTGCCGGCGATCAGGACGAAGGCGCAGACGATCATCATCGGCTTGCGGCCGCGCTGGTCGCTGAGGCGGGCGAGGGTGACCTGGCCGATGGCCGCCATCAGGAAGAACAGGGTCTGGGAGAGACCGGCGGCGGCCGTGGTGGTGCCGAGGCGCTCGATGACATCCGGCAGTGCGGGGCTGAGCATCGTGGCGTTGATCTGGTACCCGAGGACGGCGAGCACCATCGCCAGGAGCATGGGACCTCGGCCCTTGAGGTCGGATGTGGCTGACATTGGGGCCCCTTTGCCGTGGATGCCATAACGATGAACCGAGCTTGTCTGACAAGCAACGCCCGAACAGAGTGAGTTCTACGCGCGTCACACGTCAAGACCCTTTGACCTGTGATTCCGAATACCGTTCACTTGCCGACAAGTCGAAGAAGGAGGGGCAGTGGCGGTCAGCGGACAGCAGCGGCGACCGGTCGTGGTGCTCTACGAGCGCATCGCCGACGCCATCCACGACGGCACCTATCCCCCGGGTTCGACCCTGCCCTCCGAACCGAAGCTCGCCGGCGAACTGGGCGTCAGCCGCCCCGCCCTGCGCGAGGCCCTGCTGCTGCTCCAGGAGGACGGTCTGCTCTCCGTACGGCGCGGGGTCGGCCGGACGGTCAACGACCACCCGCCGCGCCGGGGCTTCGAGCACATCCAGCCCCTGGAGGAGCTGATCGGCGCGGGCGCGCCGCTGCGGGTACGGGCGCTGCTGCGGGCGGTCGAGGAGCCGACCGACTTCACCACCCAGCACCTGCTCGCCCCGGCCCGGGCGGAGCTGCGGTTCTGGGAGTCGCTGCTGGCCGGGGAGGGTGCGGCGGCCGCGCTCAGCCAGGAGTGGGCGGCGGCCGACGACGTACTGGAGCGGGCGCACCCGGCCTTCGCGGAGGCGCTGCGCACGGAGCCCGCGCCCGAGCGGACCTCGATGCTGGCGGTGCTCGCCGGGGCCTCGCGCGGGGTGTCGCTCGGCGCGCACAGCAGCGTGACGGCGACCCTGCTCGGGCAGCGCAGAGGCGAGCAGCTCGGCCGCCCCGCCGACACCCCGGCGGTCCTCGTCACCCAGGTGGTACGGGTCGGGGAGACCCCGGTCCTGGCCGCCAAGCACATGCTCCCCACGGGCGCGCCGGCCCTCCCGGTCCTCCAGTCGAACTGAGCGGGCGACGACCGTCACAGCGCCCCGCCCCCACCGTGGCGTACACTTCCGCGCCATGCACTTGTCTGACAACCCTGCCGCTGCCCCTGCCGTCGTCGCCGAGTGGATCCGCCGCGCGCCGAAGGCCGTCCTCCACGACCACCTGGACGGCGGTCTGCGCGCCGCCACGATCGTCGAACTGGCCCGGGAGTGCGGCTACACCGCGCTGCCGACCGAGGACCCGGCCGCGCTCGCGGTCTGGTTCCGGGACGCCGCCGACTCCGGCTCGCTCGAGCGGTACCTGGAGACCTTCGCCCACACCTGCGCGGTGATGCAGACCCGCGAGTCGCTGCACCGGATCGCGGCCGAGTGCGCCGAGGACCTGGCGGCCGACGGGGTCGTCTACGCCGAGATCCGCTACGCCCCCGAGCAGCACCTGGCGGCCGGGCTGACCCTGGACGAGGTCGTCGAGGCGGTCAACGACGGCTTCCGCGAGGGCGAGCGCCGTTCGGGCGGCCGGATAACCGTCCGCGCCCTCCTCACGGGCATGCGCCACACCGACCGTTCGCTGGAGATCGCCCAGCTCACGGTGGCGCACCGGGACCAGGGCGTGGCCGGCTTCGACATCGCGGGCGGCGAGATCGGCAACCCGCCGGCCCGTCACCTGCCCGCCTTCCAGCACCTGAAGCGGCACAACTGCCACTTCACGATCCACGCGGGCGAGGCCGTCGGCGCGGAGTCGATCCACGAGGCCGTGCAGGTCTGCGGCACCGAGCGGATCGGTCACGGCGTGCGGATCACGGACGACATCGCCGAGGACGGCACGCTCGGCCACCTGGCCGCGTACGTCCGCGACAACCGGATCGCGCTGGAGGTCTGCCCGACCTCCAACCTCCAGACGGGCGCGGCCAAGGACTACGCCTCGCACCCGATCGACGAGCTGCGCCGGCTCGGCTTCCGGATCACGCTGAACACGGACAACAGGCTGGTCTCCGGCACCACCATGAGCGAGGAGTTCCAGCACATGGTGGACGCCTTCGGCTACGGCCCCGAGGTCTTCGAGGAGTTCACGATCGCGGCCCTCGACGCCGCCTTCCTCCCGCTCCCGGAGCGGCAGCGGCTGATCGACGAGATCGTCCGCCCGGGTTACGCGGCGCTCGCGAGCGCCTAGTCGAGGGACCGGGTCCGGGGCGGAGGCGGGGGGACCGCCTCGGACCGGTCAGCCGTCCCGGTCAGCCCTCGCAGTCAGCCCTCGCGGTCGGCGAGCAGCCGCCACGCGGTGAGCGCGACGGTGGCCCGGACAAGGCCTGCGGGTTCGGCGAGTTCGATTCCCAGGGTCTTCCCGATCTGTTCCAGGCGGCGGGCGACGCTGCTGTGGTGCAGGTGGAGGAGTTGGGCGGCCCGGCGCTGGGAGCCGGTGGCGCAGTAGGCGTCCAGGGTCGCCAGGTCGCCCGTGTTGCCGGCGAGGGCGGCGATCGCCGCCACGTCCGCGTCCTCCAGTGCGGCGCCCGGCGGCACCTGCGCCAGGAGCGCAAGGGCTCCGATCCTGGCGTGGTGGACGACCGGTCGGTGCGGGGTGGTGAACCGGAGCGCGCTGCGGGCCTGCCGCCAGGACCGTTCCGGGCCGTCGGCGGCGCCGATGCCCGCGCGGGCGTCCGCCGGGAAGCGGTCCTCGTCCACGCCGGTGGTCAGGAGGACGCCCACGTCGCCGACCGTGGCCGCCTTCACCGTGCGGCCCTGGCAGACCAGGGCGCCGATCCGGTGGAGCGGCAGCTGCGACCGTACGGCGACGACCTCCACCGGCACGTCGGGGGCGAACCCCAGGAGCCGTAACGCCCGTGCCGTGGCGGCCTCGTCGCCGCCGGAGCTGATGACCAGTTCGACGAGGGCGGGATCGGCCATGGTGGTCCGGGCCGGTCCGTACCGCTCAACGACCGTCGCGGCGGCGATGGCGAGGCGCTCGAGGACCACCGCGTCGAGGAGCAGCGGCGGTCCGGGCCGCTCCAGCCACACCTCGCCGATCTCCTCCTCGTCGAGGGTGATCGGCACGGGCGCGGACGCGGGGGCGGGCTCGGCTGCGGACCCGGGTGCGGGCGTCGGCGGTTCCGCCGGCGGGCTGCCGTCGGGCGCGACGCGCAGCGTCCGACCCGTGCCGTGGAGCCGGATCCCCGCCACGCACTCGGCAAGCCCCGCCGATGCCCGGGCGAGCGCCGGCAGGTCCACCCGGCGGCGCATGAGCGTGTCGTAGAACGCGACGACGCGGATCGCGCCTTCGGCGTACGCATCCAGTCCCGACAGCCGTACGGCGAGTGCCTCCATGGCGCAAGAGTAGAACGCGCGAGGGGCGCGCAGGGGCGCGCCGATCGGTGCGCGATCGGGGCGGGAGACGCGACGGGCGACGGGGTGACCGCGCGGACCGGGGCCGTGAGGATGAGCCGCATGGATCCCGAACTCGAACCCTTCGTCCCCCTGCTCCCCCGACAGGACCTCACCGACCCGGTGGCCGCCCGCGCGAAGGTCGCCGCGCTCGCCGCCTCGATACCGGCGCCGGACACCACGGGCCTGGACGTCCAGGACCGTACGGTGCCCGCCGATCACGACGTGCCGGTACGGATCTATCGGCCGAAGGACGCCCAGGGCGCCGTCCTCTGGCTGAGCGGCGGCGGCTGGGTCGTCGGCGACCTGGACACCGAGCGCCACTGGGGCGCCCGGCTCGCGGCAGGCTCCGGGGCGGTCGTGATCTCGGTGAACTACCGCCGGTCTCCCGAGAACCGGTTCCCCGCCGCACTGGACGACGTGTACGCCGTACTGTCCTGGACGGCCGAGCACGCGGCAGAACTCGGCGTCGACCCGGACCGGATCGCGGTCGGCGGCCACAGCGCCGGCGGCGGGCTCGCGGCGGCGGTGGCGTTGCGGGCGCGGGACGAGCAGGGTCCCCCGATCCGCTTCCAGGCGCTCAATCAGCCGGCCCTGGACGACCGCCAGGACACCTGGTCGCAGCGCACCTTCACCGACACGCCCTTGCAGGACCGCGCCACCGTCGAGATGGCGTGGCGGCACTATCTGGGCTCCGCGCAGGCCACCCCCTACGCGGCGCCGGCCCGGGCGACCGAGCTGTCCGGGCTCCCTCCCGCGTACATCTCCACCGCGGAGTTCGACCCGCTCCGCGACGAGGAGATCACCTACGCGCTACGCCTGCTCCAGGCGGGCGTGCCGGTCGAACTGCACCAGTGGCCCGGCACCTTCCACGGGTCGCAGGCGATCCTCTCCGCCGAGGTCTCCCAGCGGCAGCTCGCCGAACTCTGCGCGGCCCTGCGCCGCGCGCTGGCCGACACCACCGGGTGACCGGCGCCCCCGGGTGACCGGCGCCCCCAGGTGAACGAAGACCGACGAAAGGACCCGACGACATGAGCGTCACCCCGATCGACCTGTACGCCTCGTTCCTCCAGCTCGACCACGGCGGTCAGGTGCGCGCCGTGCAGCCCGTGTTCGACCCCGAGCGGGACGGCTGGCAGGTGATGACCTTCCACGTGGAGAACGACGCCGATGTCCACGCCGACCACTGGGAGGTCCACACGGAGGCGGACGAGGTGGTCGCCTGTCTGACCGGCGGGATACGGCTCTCCTTCCGCCCCGAGCGGCCGGGGGAGGCCGAGGAGGAGATCGAGTTGGTGGCCGGGACCGCGGCGGTCGTCCCGCGCGGCCGATGGCACCGGCTCGCGCTGAACGGCCCCAGCGACATCATGTCCCTCACCCGGCCGCGAGGAAGCCGCCTGGAGCGGCGGGCCTAGGGGACACCCCCTAGGCACCTCGGAACAGGCACCTCTGGACGGCCGAAAGGGCGCCCGGCCCGGAACTTCGGGCCGGGCGCCCTTTCGTCGGGGCGTGCGCGTCAGGACGCGGAGGCGCTGTTCGCCGCGGGTGTGCCGGCCAGGATCGTCTCCTCCACCGCTTCGTACCGCATGCGCTGGTCGGCCGGGTCACGTTCGCGGAGCACCGTGCCGAGCCAGCCCGCGAGGAAGCCCAGCGGGGCCGAGAGGATGCCCGACGTGGTGAACGGGAACCAGTTGAAGTCCTGGTCCGGGAAGATCGCCTGGGGCGATCCGGACACCAGGTTGCTGCCGGTCATGAGGATGAACGCGGAGGCGCTGCCCACGATGAGGGTGCAGAGCAGCCCCGTACGGGAGTAGCGGCGCCAGAAGAGGCTGTAGATGAGGGCCGGTGCGACCGCGGACGCGCCGATGCAGAACGACAGGGTGAGCAGTGCCTGAAGGTTCAGATGCCGTGCACCGGCGGCGATCGCGATCGCCACGAGCCCGACGACCGCCGCGGCGGTCCGGGCGATGGCCATCTCTGTGGAGCCCTTCAGTTGCGCCTTGCGGCGCAGCCCGTGGGTGATGAGGTCGTGCGCCAGGGTGTTGGCGCAGGCGAGGGTGATCCCGGCGACCGAGGCCAGCAGGGTGAGGAAGATGGCTGTCGTCACGGCCGTGAACAGCAGCGTCTCGAAGGCCGTCTGGTCCGCGCCCATGACGGCCTGGCTGACCATGAGGAACGCTGTCTTGCCCTGCGGGTCGCCGGCGACGATCCCCTGGCGGCCGACGATCGCCGCCGCACCGAAGCCGATGACGGCGATCAGCAGACAGGTCACGACGACGGTCGACACGGCCCAGGACATCGAGCGCCGCACGGCTGCCGCGCTGCGCGCGGTGAACATGCGCATGGTGATCTGCGGCAGCACCGCGGCGCCGAGCACGACGGTCAACTGAGTGCTGAT
Source organism: Streptomyces sp. NPDC058579 (assembly GCF_042718575.1). Lineage (NCBI taxonomy): Bacteria > Bacillati > Actinomycetota > Actinomycetes > Kitasatosporales > Streptomycetaceae > Streptomyces > Streptomyces sp. NPDC058579. Next base: position 214,679 of record NZ_JBHXPI010000002.1, on the reverse strand, counting down.
CATGTCGAGTTCGTTGCCGCCGAACTGCAGACCGGAGGCGAGATAGGCGTCTCCCGCCCCGCTGCCGCGCTTGGCGGCGTCCAGCAGGGAGGGCAGGCTGAAGTCGAAGCGGTTGAGGATGAGCGCGGCGATCGCGAGGGACGCGCCGAGCAGGGCGACGGTCTTGACGATCTGGATGAAGGCGGTGCCCTTCATGCCGCCGATCGCCGCGTACGCGATCATCAGCAGGCCCAGGAACACGATCGCCCCGGTCTTGAAGCCGTCGGCGTGGAAGCCGAGGACGACGGAGAGGAGATCGCCGGCGCCCGCGAGCTGGAAGATCACCAGGGGCAGCAGTGCGGTCAGGGTGACCGCGGCCGTGGTGATCCGCACGGCGGGGCCGGGGAGACGCCGGGTGAAGACGTCGCCGATCGTGAACCGGCCGGCGTTACGCAGCGGTTCGGCGAGCAGGAACATCATCAGGACCAGCGAGAGCACGGTGCTCAGGGCGAGCGTGACGCCGTCGTAGCCGACGAGCGCGATGATGCCGATGGTGCCGAGCACGGTGCCGGCGGAGATGTAGTCGCCGGCGATCGCGAGGCCGCTCTGCACGGGGGAGAGCGAGCGGTAGCCGGTGTAGAAATCGCCCAGGTCGTCACGGTCGGGGGCGGTCATCACGCACAGCAGCAGCGTGACGGTGATGACCGCGATGAACGCCATCAGTGACATGGTCTGGGCCTCGGAGCTGAAGCTGGTCATGCGCGCGCACCTCCGCCGGGCTGCTGCCACACGGGACGTCCGGAGCGGCTCGGGCGTTCCGGCCGGGGCGCGGCCGCCGCGGCCGCCCGCTCGGCGCGTGCGCGGATCGCCGCGGCGAGCGGGTCGACGCGCTTGCGCGCGATCCGCTCGTACAGCGCGATCGCGGCCAGCGCCACGGGCAGCTGGAGGAGCCCCAGGACCAGACCGGTGGTGAGGCCACCGGTGATGTTGCCGGTCATCACCGAGGGGGCGTAGCCGGACAGGAAAAGGAAGATGACGAAGTAGCCGAGCGCGGTGAAGGTGGCGACGCGGCGGAGCCTGCGGTAGGCCGATCCGAGCCGGCGCAGATCATCACGATCGTCGGTGGCGGCGGGCGGTTGCGGCTGCGGGGACGCGTCCCAGGGCTGCTGCGCGGAGTCCCAGCCCTGCGGCGAGGAGTCCCACGCTCGCGGGGACGAGTCCCAGGCCGCCTGTGGATCGGTGTCCCAGGACGGCGATCCACCCTCCCAGGACTGCGACGCCGCCTCTTGGCGGTGCCGCCCGGCATTCCGGTGCTGGGGGACGGGCGGTGGGCCGGGGAAAGGCTGGTGGTACGACATCGATCTCGCTCCTTGCCGCCCCGGGGAACGGGCGGGTGGCGCTGGTGGTCCGCGTACGTTACTCATGGGTATAGCCCTTGCGTAAGGGGTTTCCGACCGCTTGGTATGTCGGTTCGGTGACGATCCTGTGCGTGTAGCAACGGAACCCGCGGTAACCCCGTCGTGGATCTTTCCGCAGGTCACGGGCAAGTCTCGGGCCGACGATGCGGCCCCTGCCCGGAATCGCGAAGAGCAGCCCCCGGGCCGGGGGCTGCTCTCCGTGATCGCGCGGGCTCGGCTACGCGCAGACGAGCGGGCCCCGCGGGGCCGTGGCCGCCTCGGCGCGCGAGGCGTGGGAGGCATGGGAGGCGTCGGAGGCGCGAGGGGCGTGGTTCGCCGTGCGGGCTTCGAGGATGCCGCGGACCATCGGCCACTCCTCGTCCAGGACCGAGTAGAAGGCGGTGCTCCGTACCGCCCCGTCCAGGCCGCGCGAGTGGGCCCGGCGCACGCCCTCGCAGGTGGCGCCGAGGCGTTCGATGGCGGCCCGGGAACGCAGGTTGCGCGCGTCCGCGCGCATCGAGACGCGGCGTACGCCCCACGCCTCGAAGGCGTGGCGCAGCATCAGCAGCTTGGCCTCGGTGTTGATGCCGGTGCCCTGGGCTCCCGGCGAGAGCCAGGTGTTGCCGATCTCGGCCGCGTCGGGGACCGCGGTGAGCGGGTCGCCGTGGGGCACCCCGGGGACCGCTGGCCAGACCAGCGGTCCCTGCCAGTAGTCGAGCTCCAGGAAGCGGGTCGAGCCCACCACCCGCCCGTCGGCGGTACTGACGACGGCGAAGGGCAGCGCCCGGCCCGCGGCCTGATCGGCCAGGGCCCGTTCGATGTAGATCTCCGCCGCGTCCAGGCTGTGGGGGACGGGCGTGAACGCGTACGTCGTACGGTCCTCGGTGCCGGCCGCGGCGATCGCGACGGCGTGCTGTGGTGCGAGGGGTTCCAGCCGTACGGTGCGGCCGGACAGCACAAGGGGAAGTGGCACGGGGCCTTCGGTCCTTCTACGAGGCGGGGAGATGCCACCCGCACCGGCGTCTCACGGTGCGTAGGCGGAGGCACAGTCTGCGGCCCGCTGCCCGCGGAGCGGGGAAATATCAGGTAAAGAAGGGCCTAAGGTCGCGTGAATCCACCCTTCTGGCCGCTAACCCACCCGGCCCTTGACAAGGGGAAGTTCCAGGGTGCCGGTGTCCTCCGGCGCGGCGGTGACGATCACCGGCTTCACCCCCCGGTTCCCGGCGTACGCGTCGTCGCTCGCGGCGATCACGAACTCCAGCCGGTGGCCTGCCTCGTAGCGATGGGCGATGCCCGGCAGCTCGACCGTGAAGGGCCGGGTCACGTCGGGGACGCGCACCGGTGCCACGAGCCGGTTGACCAGGGTCTTCTTCCCGTCCGGGGCGATGTCGTAGACCTTGGCGAAGAGCACCAGCCTGTCGGCGGCGTCGCCGGAGTCCTGGACCCGCTCGGCCTTCGGGGAGACGACCCGGAGGGTGGCCTTCGGGGAGCCGACGAGGTCGACGGGGGCGGTCAGCGGGGCGCTGGTCCAGGCGAGGTGGGTGCCCTTGAGGTCGTACGGCTGCGGGTCGGGCAGCCCGATCAGGCCGGTGAGCGAGGACTCGGAGTGGCTCGTGGGGACCAGCCAGTTGCTGTACGTACGCGAGCCTCGGGCGACCTTGGCGCGGTTGTCGACGAGCTTGCCGTCCCCGGAGAGGTAGAGCTTCTGGCTGAGGGCAGGGACGATGGCCGCGGTGCCGTAGCCGCTCTGCCAGGAGCGGTAGTACGCGAACTCCGCGCCCGTGTCGGTGCCTGCCGCGCGGCGCAGGTACCGTTCGAACCAGGCGAGGACGCGCCCGCCGACGTAAGTGCTCTCCAGATTGCCCTGCCCGAGGTCGAGTTCGCCGGGAGCCTGACCCCCGCTGTGTCCCCAGGACTGCCAGATCATCTTGGTCTCGACACCGCGCGCCTGGAGCCGCTCGTAGGTGTCCTGGGCCTCGTTGAGGGTGAAGAGGCTGTCGGCCTGACCCTGGACGATCAGGGTCGGCGCCTTGACCCGGTCGAGGTACGAGACCGGGGAGACGCTCCGGGCGAAGTCGAGCATCTTCTTCGTCTCGGCGGCCGGGAAGCGGCCGGAGTTGAGCAGCCGGACGGTGTCGCAGGCGTCGGTCACGAAGTGCAGACAGCGCAGGCTGTTGATCCGGGACGGGTCGAGGGACGGGACGAGCAGCGGCTGGCCCTCCCCCATCAGGTAGAAGCCGTTGGCCCACTGCCATTTGAAGACGCCGGGCGTGGCGCGGTCGGCGGCGTTCGGGGCGAGGGAGTAGGCGAGGTCGTTCCAGGTGATGAGCGGGACGAGCGCGTCGAGCTGGCGGTCGACGGAGGCGGTGGCGAGCTGGACGGCGCCGCCATAGGAGCCGCCGATCATGCCGACACGCGGGTCGCCCGCGCCGTCCTGGGTGACGAAGTCCGCCCGGGTGCCGTCGTCGGCCGCCCGGGTGCCGCCGAGGAAGTCGAGGAGCCGGGCGGCGGCCTGCCCGTCGATGCGGGGGTCGTCGAGGGAGATCAGGCAGCCGGACTTGCCGAAGCCGAGCCCGGAGTAGACGAGCCCGACGTAGCCGCGCTCGGCGAAGGCCTTCCCGATGGCGTCCGTGGACCCGTCCGCCTTGCTCCCGCCGAAGCCGTTGGTGGCGAGCACGGCGGGCGCCGGGTGCGCCGCGTCCACCCCGGCCGGCCGGTACAGGTCGGCGTCGACGGCGCAGGTCCGCCCGCCCGCCTCGACGGTGAACGTCAGCGGGGTGACGGTGTACGCCGACACCCCGGCAGGCGCCCCTGCCTCCGCCCCGCTGGCCGGCCCGGCGAGGGCGAGCGGCGCGGCCACCGCCGTGGTCGCGGCCAGAGCGAGGAGCTTGCGGGGGAGGGACAGCGGCAACGCACGGGACACGGACACGGGGCCTCCACACTGAGGATTACCGACTGGTAAGTACCAAGTGGGGCCCATGGTGTGACACGTGTCAGACCGCGTCAACGCGCCGAGCAGAGGTTGTTGACGGAGATTCAGTGAAGGAGTGCGGAGGGCGCTGAAGGTCCTTGAAGCGCGCCTCAGGCGAGCGCCGGTACGTCCAGGGTCAGCGTCGCCGCCTCCGCGTCCAGGACTCCGGGGACGCCCAGCGGGAAGGTGAGCGCCGTCTCGCTGTGCCCGAAGCCCAGCTCCTCCACCACCGGGACGCCGAGTCCGACAAGCCGGTCGGCGAGGACCGCGCGGACGTCCTCGTAGGGGCCGCACTCCGCCCAGGAGCCCAGGGCGATGCCCGCGACGCCGTCCAGCCAGCCGGAGCGCAGGAGTTGGGTGAGGATGCGGTCGAGCCGGTACGGCTCCTCCCCCACGTCCTCCAGGAGCAGCAGGCCGCCGCGGGCCGAGGGACGGGCGTGCGGGGTGCCCAGGTCGGCGGCGAGGAGGCTCACGCAGCCGCCGAGGGTGACGCCGTGCGCCCGGCCGGGGGCCAGCGGGCGGGCGGTGTCGAGGCCGAGGGTCCGTACCGACTCGGGCTCGAACAGCGTGGTGCGCAGGGACTCCTGGGTGCGCGGGTCCTTGAGGAAGGTGGCCGCCGCGACCATCGGGCCGTGCAGGGTCGCGAGTCCGGTGCGGACGGCGAACGCCTCGTGCAGGGCGGTGACGTCGCTGTAGCCGACGAACACCTTGGGCCCGGCGGCCCGGATCGCCGGCCAGTCGATCAGGTCCACCATCCGCTGGGATCCGTAGCCGCCCCGGGCGCAGAGCACGGCGAACACGCCGGGGTCGCACCAGGCCTCCTGGAGGTCCCGGGCCCGGTCCTCGTCGCCTCCGGCGAGATAGCCCAACTCGCCGTGGACGTCGAGGACATGGGGTGCGACGACGGGTTCCAGGTCCCAGCCGCGCAGGATGTCGAGGCCCGCCGCTAGCCGGTCCTCCGGGATCGGCCCGCTGGGGGCGACGACGGCGACGCGGGCGCCGGGGCGCAGCCGCGCGGGTCGGGTCAGCGGGGTCACGGTCACTTCCTCAGCTCCAGCGGCGGGATGTCCGAGCGCACGACGCCGAAGGTCTGTGCGTACAGGGAGAGTTCGGCCTCCAGGGCGCGGATCATCGTCTCGGCCCGGCGGAAGCCGTGCCCCTCGCCCTCGAAGGCGATGTACGCGTGCGGGACGCCCCGTCCCGCCATCCGCGCGAGGAACCGCTCGGCCTGTGCGGGCGGGCAGATGACGTCGTCGAGGCCCTGGAGCAGCAGGAAGGGGGCGGAGATCCGCTCGACGTGGTCGAGCGGCGAGCGTTCCTGGTAGCGGGCCGGCACCTCGGCGAGTGGCCCGACGAGCGACTCCAGGTACCGCGACTCGAAGTCGTGGGTCTCGTCGGTGGCCCAGCCGAGGAGGTCGAGGATGGGGTAGATGATCGTGCCGCAGGCGTAGACATCGGAGGTGACGAGGGAGGCGGCCGTGGTCCAGCCGCCCGCGCTGCCGCCCCGGACTGCGAGCCGGGCCGGGTCGGCGGTGCCCTCGGCGGCGAGCGCCTCTGCGACGGCGGCGCAGTCCTCGACGTCGACCACGCCCCACTGCTCGCGCAGCCGTTCGCGGTACTCGCGTCCGTAGCCGGTGGAGCCGCCGTAGTTGACCTCGGCGACGCCGATGCCCCGGGAGGTGAAGTAGGCGATCTCCAGGTCGAGGACGAGCGGGGCGTGCCCGGTCGGTCCGCCGTGCGCCCACACGACATAGGGCGGCAGCTCGTGCCCCGAGGGGGTCCGGTCGGGGCTGTGGGGCGGGTAGACGTGGGCGTGGATCTCGCGGTTGTCGGGCCCGGTGAAGGTACGGATCTGGGGCTCGGGGTAGTACGAGGGGTCGACCGGGTCCTCGTGGGCGGAGCCGAGGACGCGGGCCCGGCCCGCGCGGGTGTCCAGCTCCACGACCTCGTACCCGCTGCGCGGGCTCGCGGCGACGCCGACGACCCGGTCGCCGTGCACGGCGAGGGTGGCGGCCCACTCGGTCCACGGTCCCGCGGCGTCGACGAGTTCGCCGCTCTCGGGGTCGAGTATCCCGAGGGCGGTGGCGCCCTTGCCGTGGATGACGGCGACGAGGCCGTTCTCCAGGGGCTGGAACCAGGTGAGGCCGATCTTCCAGAGCGGTCCGCCGAACTCCTCGGGGCGCGGACACAGGGCGACCGGTTCGCCGCCGTCCTCCGCTGCCGTGCGGTAGAGGTTCCACCAGCCGCTGCGGTCGCTGACGTACAGGAGCTGTCCACCGGCGGACCAGCCGACCTGCGGGACGGACTCCTCGGGTCCGCCGGCCACGGTCCGCGCCGGGCCGAAGGCGCCGTCGGGGGTGACGTCGGCGAGGAGGACCTCCGTGCCGTCCCAGGGCATGCGCGGGTGGTCCCAGCCGATCCAGGCGGCCTGCCGGCCGTCCGGGGAGAGCCGGGGGCCGGTGACGAACCGGTGCCGCCCGTCGGAGAGTTCAAGGATCGCACCCCGGTCCTCGGCGGCCGATCCGTCGAGGGGTACGGCGACGAGGACGCGGCGCACATCGGTGGGGGCGGGGCCGGTGAACTCCTCCAGGACGCACCAGACTTCGCCGCGCTCGGGGTGCAACACCGGGTCGGCCCAGCGCAGTCCGCCGCCGACGGAGGAGACGGGGCTGAGCGGCCGGGGCCCGGCACCGGCGGGGGCGTCGGGCTCGTACGCGTACAGCCGCTGGTCGTCGAAGTGGACGAAGACGACGAGCGGGCCGTCGTCCTCGCGCGCCAGGCCCGCCCAGGGCAGTCCGCCGTACTCGATCACCCGGCTGCGGACGTTCCAGGGGGCCGGGAGCACCGACTCCTCTGTGCCGTCGGCGCGTCGGCGTACGAGCGCCCGTCGGCCGCCCTCGGTGGGGCGGGGCGCGGTCCACCACACCTCGTCGCCGACGACGCCGACGTACTCGGGCCGCCCGTCGTGGCGGGCGGCCAGCGCGGCGTCGATCGGGGAGGGCCAGGTGCCGTAGGCGCCCGTGGGTACCATCACGATTTCCTTTACACGGACTCGGGCGGTGGAACGCGAACTCGAACTCGAACTCGACGCAACCTACGCCGACTTCAGGTAGTGGTCGAGGACCCGGACCCCGAAGTGCAGGGCGTCGACCGGCACGCGCTCGTCCACGCCGTGGAAGAGCGCGCCGTAGTTCAGCTCCGGGGGCAGTCTCAACGGAGAGAAACCGTAGCCGGTGATGCCGAGCCGGGAGAACTGCTTGGCGTCGGTGCCACCGGACATGGCGAACGGCACGACGTGCCCGGACGGGTCGAAGTGCTCCACGGCGGCCCGCAGTTTGGCGAAGGTGGGCGAGTCGATCGGGGCCTCCAGCGGGACCTCGCGGTGGTGGAACTCCCACTCCACGTCGGGCCCGGTGAGCAGGTCCATCGTCGCGGCGAACTCCTCCTCACCGCCGGGCACCGTGCGGCCGTCGACGTACGCGACGGCGTGCCCGGGGATGACGTTGACCTTGTAACCGGCATCCAGGATCGTCGGGTTGGTGCTGTTGCGCACGGTCGGTGCGACGAGCGCGGCGGCCGGTCCGAGCTTCTCCAGGAGCGCGTCGACGTCCAAGCCCTCGGCGGTCGCGTCGATCTCGATGCCGTACAGCGCGGCGAGTTCGGTGAGCGCGGCCCGTACGGTCGGGGTGAGGCGGACGGGCCAGGTGTGGGCGCCGATCCGGGCGACGGTCTCGGCGAGGCGGGTGACCGCGTTGGCGGTGTTGACCTTGGAGCCGTGGCCCGCGCGGCCGCGCGCGGTGAGCTTGACCCAGGCCGTGCCGCGCTCGCCCGCCGCGATCGGGTAGAGCGTGAGGCCGGGCTGCGGATGGACGCTGAACGCGCCGGACTCGCTGATGCCTTCGGTGCAGCCCTCGAAGAGGCCGGCGTGCCGGTCGGCGAGGAAGCCCGAGCCGTCCTCGGCGCTGTCCTCCTCGTCGGCGGTGTAGGCGAGGACGATGTCGCGTCGCGGCCGGACGCCCTGGCGCGCCCAGGAGCGGACTACGGCCAGGACCATCGCGTCCATGTTCTTCATGTCGACGGCGCCGCGCCCCCACACCACTCCGTCGCGGACCTCGCCGGAGAAGGGGTGGACGGCCCAGTCGGCGGGCTCGGCCGGGACGACGTCCAGGTGGCCGTGGACGAGGAGGGCGTCGGCGGACGGGTCGGTGCCCTCGATCCGGGCCACCACGTTCGTCCGGCCCGGGGTCCGTTCGAGCAGGGTCGGCTCAAGCCCTGCGGCGGCGAGGCGCTCGGCGACGTACTCGGCGGCGGGCCGTTCGCGGCAGTCCCCACCGCCCCGGTTGGTGGTGTCGATCCGGATCAGCTCGGAGGTGAAGGTCACCACCTCGTCGAGCGCCGTGCCGTCCAGGCTCCGGAAGGGCTCAGCCATACTGCTCCTCCACCGCTGCGGAGACGATCGTGGTGACCGCCTTGAACGTACGAATGCCCTCGTACATCCTCTCGCTGGTGTACGCGACACGGCGCTCGCCGCTCCGATCCACCCCCGGGACGACGGTCGCGGCGCCGGCCAGGTGCTCGGCGTCGAACTCCAGCTCGACCGTGAACGGCCCGGCCTCCACCGGTTCGTGCCGTACGGCGAGGGCGGCGGCGTCCTTCGCGGCGGCCCGGATCTCGCTCGCCGTGCGCTTCGGGGTCCGGCACACCGCCGCGTACCGCGAGACGTAGTCCTTGACGGCGACCTTGCGCGACTCGGGCGCGTAGCCGAGGGCGTCCTCGCAGGCCAGGTCGTCCCCCGTGACGAGGACGACGGGCACGCCGTACTCCGCCACCACATGGGCGTTGAGCAGCCCCTCGCTCGCCCGGACGCCGTTCAGCCAGACGCCCGTGAGGGAGTTGGGCAGGTAGGTGTGGGCGAGGACGCCCTCGGTGCCCGCGCCGGTGTGGTAGCCGATGAAGGCGACGCCGTCGACGTCGCCGTGCTGCACCCCCTCGACAATGGACAGGGTCTTGTGCCGCCCGGTGATCATCTCGGCCCGCTCGTCGAGCTGTTCGAGCAGCAGGTTGCGCATGGACCAGTGCGCCTCGTTGATCAGCACCTGGTCGGCGCCGCCGTCGAAGAAGCCGAGGACCGCCGCGTTCACGTCGGAGGTGAACATAGGCCGGCACCGCTCCCACTCCGGTGTCCCGGGCAGTACATCGGCAGGCCAGGTGACGCCGGTGGCGCCCTCCATGTCGGCGCTGATAAGGATCTTCACGAACCTCTGCCCCTCACGTTCGGTGACGACGAGCCTCCTGCGGCGTCACGTTACGCCGCGAGGAAGGGCCAGGCCAGGACCCCGGGAAGGTTTAAGGGTCTAGACCTCCATGAGCGCACGGTCGCCACCGCGGCGACGCGCGCGTTCGGGCAGCAGGGACAGCAGGCCGAGGACGGCGAGCGCGGCGCCGAGCCAGAGCGGCGCACGGAGCCCGCGAGTGTCGACGAGGAGACCGCCGACGGACGAGCCGATGATGACGCCGAGGGTGATGAAGGAGGAGTGGACGGTGTTCACCAGCGGCCCGGCGTTTCCGGCGCGCTGGACGCGGGTGACCATGGCCGGGTTCATGGTGACGCCCACCAGGCCGATGCCGATCATGAGGCCCACGGCGGCCGGGCCGACGTCGGCGAGGAGGGCGAAGCCGCTCAGGAACAGGACGTTGAGGGCGAGGCCGACGACCTGCACGGCGATGGTGCGGCGGTCCGCGAGCCGGCCCACGACGGTGTTCCCTATGACCGTGGCGGCGCCGTAGAGGACGAGCAGGAGGGGGACGGTCCCCTCCTCGAAGCCGCTGACCTCGGTGAGGATCGGGTTGAAGTAGCTGAAGGCGGCGAAGGTCGCGCCGATGATGAGCGTGCTGGTGACAAGCGCCGACCACAGCGGGGGCCGGCGGAAGACCTGGACCTCGGCACGGAAGGAACCGCCACCGTTCCCCGGCAGTTCCAGGTGGGGCACCCCCACCGCCACCGCCGCTGCGGCGAGCACGGCCAGCACGGCGATGGCCCAGAATGCGGCGCGCCAGCCCAGGTGCCCGCCGATGAAGGTCGCCAGGGGCAGCCCGAGCAGGGTGCCGAGCATCAGTCCGTTCATCGCCACACCGATGGCCCGGCCGCGGACCTCCTCCCGCGTCAGCGCGGAGCAGACGGAGATGGCGACGCCGAAGAAGGCTTGGCAGGCGACGCCGGTGATGACGCGCGCGGTGACCATCGCGCCGTACGAAGTGGCCGTCGCGGCCAGCAGATTGCCCGCCAGGAAGACGCCGAAGAGCACGAGGAGCGCGGGCTTTGGGCGCAGCTTGAGCACGGCGACGGTGAGGAAGGGGCCGCCGACGGCCATGGCGACGGCGAAGGTGGTGATGAGGTAACCGATCTGCGGGACGGTCGCGTCGAGCCCGGCCGCCATCTGCGGCATGAGGCCCGCGACGACGAACTCGCTGGTGACCATGGCGAAGATGCCGATGGCCAGTACGTACACGGCGCGTGGCACGTGGGTTCACGTCCTTCGTTGCTCGGGAGGGGTGACAGGGCCAGTTTTGGACCGATCAGTACGAAATGAGGGCGCGGGCGAGCGGGGCGGAGCCCCGGCGTGGCCCGGCCCTCGGGCATGACGAGCGGGCGCCGGACGAACAGACGTCGGACGAGCGGGCGCCGGACGAGGCGGAAGGCGTCAGGCGGTCATGGCGTCCAGCGTGACGGCGGCGATGGACTCGATGACGGCGCGGTCGGCGCCGTGCTGCGCGGAGACGCGCATTCCGGCGACGGCGGCGGTGAAGAACCGCGCGAACTCGTCGGGCCGGCGGGCCCGTGAGAACACGCCATCGCCCTGACCTGCGGCGATGGCCGCCGTGAGCGCCGCGAGCCGACGGTCCTGGTCCCGCCCGAGGAGCGCGGCGACCTGGGCGTCCCGCCCGGAGAGTTCGACGGTGGTGTTGACGCCGAGGCAGCCGATGCCGATCCCCGCCCTGCGGTGGGTCTCCTCCATCTCGACGACCGACGCCATGACGCCCTTCAGCCGGTCGGCGGGCGGGAGCGACTCGTCCTCCAGGAGGGCGAGTTGCGTGTTCGTCGTCAGCTCGGTGTAGCGCGTCAGCGCCCGCAGGAACAGGGCGTGCTTGCTGACGAAGGTGTTGTAGATGCTGCTGCGCCCCAGGCCGGTCGCGTCACACAGGTCCTGGGTGGAGGTGGCTTCGTAGCCCTTCTGCCAGAACTGGAGCATCGCGGCGTCCAGGGCACGCGCCTCGTCGAACGTCTTCGGGCGTGCCATGCGAGCACCGTAGCAAGTATTGGACTGGACGGTCCAATATGGATCGCGCCCCACCGGGCCGGCACCATGTCCGCCTTGATCGGAATTCGGGCGATATCCCGTCAACCCGTACGTATAGGCTGGCCGCTGCGGATTTTCGCCCCGCGCCCCCTACCCCCTACGTCAGGAGACCTCTCGGTGACCACCGTGATCGCCCCCTCGGAAGCCACCGCCCCCGAGACGGCCGACTTCGTCGTCCAGGACGTGCCCGACGTCGTGGTGCGGGACGCCCGGGAGTTCGGGGTCTACGCCCGGACCGGCGGCTGGGCGTTCGCGCTCAAGGTGGCGCGGAGCGTGCGCCCCGGCGGGCAGGCCGCCGGAGAGTCCGGGAAGGTCTCGGCGAAGGCCTTCGCCGAGCTGGCCGAGTGCTCCCCCGAGCGGGTCATGCGGTTCTACAAGGCCTGGGACATGGCCGCCGACGACGGCGTCGTCCCGCAGTTCGAGGCGCTGACCCCGGGCGAGGACATCGAGCTGCCCGAGGCCGACGTCTGGCTCTCGTACTACTCCTCCCGCTCCAGCGCCTCCTCCGTGCGCGGCCACGCGATCACCGCCGCCGCCGAGGCCGAGGGCATCCGGCCGACGAAGGCCCTCGAGGTCGCCGAGAACCCGACCGCCCTGCGGGCCGCGATCCTCGCCGACCCCGGCACGGCGGAGGCCGCGCGCGGCGCACTGCTCGACCGGATGAAGGAGGACCCGGCGCTGCAGACCGAGATGGCCCGCGCCATCGCCAGGACCGGCGACCTGAAGAAGGCCGTCGCGAACGAGGCCAAGGCCGCCGACCGGATCGGCTACGTACGGCAGATCGTGGAGAACGGCCAGATCAAGACGCCCGCCGGGCAGACCGTCGAGGCGCCCGCCGCGCTGCGCGCGGAGGCCGAGCGGCACCTCTCGCTCATCGACGAGCTCGACGACGCCGAAGAGGCGGGCGAGTGGGCCGGCGAGGCGTACGACGCGGTGAAGGTCATGGTCGCGGAGGCCGTGGAGGCGGATCCCGCGCTGCGCGTCCAGGAGCGCCGTACGAAGTTCTACAACAACCTGCAGAAGGCCACGAAGGTCTTCGAGGAGCTGACCCTCGACGAGGTCCTGGAGGAGGACGTCATGGAGGACGACATGCTCCAGCGCCTCGAAGCCCTTCAGGCGGCGATCGGCAGCTGCATCGACACGCTGCGCAAGGCGACCGCCACCTCCTGAACCAGGTCGGCCCGGGCGGCTCCCCGGTCAGTCCTCGTGGCCGAGCTGCAGGTCGCGTTCGGTGCGTCCGCCGCCCGCGACCTGGAGCACGGTGGCGACCGGCGGATAGCCGGCCGCGATCACCCTGTACTCGCCCGAGGACAGGTCCACGAAGCGGAACGTGCCGTCGGGGCCGGTCGTGAGGGTGTCGACGACGTTCCCGGCCGCGTCGAGGAGCGTCACCCGCGCGTCCTCGACGGGCCGGCCGCCCCCGGCCCGTACCGTCCCGCGCAGCACGGCCCCGCCCGCCAGCTCGATGTCCTGGCGGGTCTCGCGGGAGGCCTGCACGCTCACCGGCAGCGCGGCGGGCCGGAAGGCCGGGGCGCTGGCGGCGAGCGTGTACTCCCCCGCCACCAGCTCCGTGATGACGTAGCCGCCCTCGCGTCCGCTGCGCGTGGAGGCGACGACCTCGCCGCGTACATCGGTGAGGGTGACGGCCGCGTCCCGTACGGGAGTTCCGTCAGCGGTCACGACACAGCCCGCCAGCCGGCCCGCGCCGCCGAGGACCACGTCGAGCTCGACCGGCCGCTCGCCGACTGTGACGGAGACGGCCTGCGGCTGATGGCCGCCGGCCGCCGCGATCAGGACGTACGCGCCGGGGCCCGGGACGCTCAGCGCGTACCGGCCGTCCTCGCCGCTGCCGCCTCGGCCGATCTGCCGCCCCTGGACGTCGATGAGGGTGAGGGCGGCGCGCGGGACGCGGCTGCCGTCGTGGTGCTGGACCGTGCCGCAGACGGGGAGCCCCGCGGTGTACGCGGCGGCGGGGGCGGCGGCCGCGCGGGCGCGGGGCACGGCGGTGGGGGCCTCGGTGGTGGGGGTGTGATGGGACACCAGCGGTTTCTCCTTGAGGAAGAAGGCGAGGACGAGGCCGAGCACGAGGACCGGCACGAGGTAGAGGAAGATGCGCGGCATCGCGTCCGCGTACGCCTGGATGTAGGCGTCGCGCAGCGCGGGTGGCAGGGCGTGCACCGCCTGCGGGGTGATCGATTCGGCGGCGGGGAGCGAGGAGCTCGCCGTACGGGGCAGGGAGTCGGCGAGGGCGTCGTCGAGGCGGGAGGCGAAGAGGGTGCCGAAGATCGCGGCGCCGACGCTGCCGCCGATCTGCCGGAAGTAGTTGTGGGCGCTGGTGGCGGTGCCGAGGTCGGCGGGGCGGACGGAGTTCTGGACGGCCAGGATCAGGACCGGCATGACCAGGCCGATGCCGATGCCGAGGACGGCCTGCCAGAGGCTGTGGTGGAGGCGCGGGGTGTCGGTCTCCATCCGGGAGAGCAGCCACATGCCGACGACGGAGATCGCCCCGCCGGCCACCGGGTAGATCTTGTAGTGGCCGGTGCGGGTGATGAGCTGCCCGGAGACGATCGAGGCGAGGACGATCCCGCCCATGAGCGGCAGCATGAGGAGGCCGGACTCGGTGGCGGTGGCGCCCTCGACCATCTGCAGGAAGGTCGGCAGATAACTCGCGGCGCCGAAGAGCGCGATGCCGACGACCGCTCCGACGAGGCTGGTGACCGTGAAGACCGAGTCGCGGAACAGCCGCAGCGGGATGAGGGGTTCGGGGGCGAAGTGCTCGACGACGAGGAAGAGCAGGGCCGTTCCGGCCGCGCCCGCGGCGAGACCGATGATGACCCTGGAGCCCCAGGCGTACTCGGTCCCGCCCCAACTGGTCAGCAGGACCAGGCAGGTGGAGGCGGCGGCGAGCAGGATCGCGCCGAGGACGTCGAGCCTGCCCCGGGTCTTCGGCTTGGGGAGTTTGAGCACGACGGCGACGACGGCGAGGGTGACGAGGCCGAACGGCACGTTGAAGTAGAAGCACCAGCGCCAGGAGACGTGGTCGGTGAAGAAGCCGCCGAGCAGCGGTCCCGCGACGGAGGCGAGGCCGAAGGCGGCGCCGATGAGGCCCATGTAGCGGCCGCGTTCCCGGGCCGGGACGATGTCCGCGATGATCGCCTGGACGCCGATCATGAGCCCGCCCGCGCCGACGCCCTGCACGGCCCGGAAGGCGATGAGTTCGTCCATGGACCGTGACCAGCCGGCCAGCGCCGAGCCGATGACGAAGACCACGATGGCGAAGAGGAAGACACCCTTGCGGCCGAAGAGGTCGCCGAGCTTGCCGTAGATCGGCAGACCGATGGTGGCGGTCAGCAGATAGGCGGTGATCGCCCAGGACATCCGGTCCAGGCCCTGGAGTTCGCCGACGATCTTCGGCAGGGCGGTGGCGACGATCATCTGCTCGAGCGCGGCGAGCAGCAGCGCGAGCATCAGGCCGAAGAAGACGAGCCGGACGCGGCGGGGATCGAGGGCGCCGTCCTCGGACGGGAGCGGTGGAGCCGAGCCGGACGGCGGATCGTCCGCGACGCCCGGCACCTCGCCCTTCACCAGCGTCATCGCACCCACGTGCTGCTCCCCTCGTCACGACATCAGCGCCGCGCCATTCTTCGCATTGGGCGCGAAGCGGGAGCAAGTCGGACGGTACGGAAGCTCAGCGCCGCCCATGATCGCGAACGGGCCTGTCACAGGGCGCACTTGGGGCGCTCATCAGCGTGTTTACGGGGAGCCGCGCGACCCCCGAGTGCGCGGGGCGCTCTTGCGGGGGTCGCGGGAAAACCACTCGAATCGGTGAGCGCGTGGGCGTTACTTCTCCACCTCGGTGGCGAGGTTGGCGAGGATGGCGTCGTAGATCCGGCCAAGTCCCTTGGGCGCGAAGGTCTTCTCGAAGAAGCCGCCGATGCCGCCGGCGCCGTTCCACACGGTGGAGACGACGACCTTCGACTTCCCCTCGCCGGCGGGGGTGACGGTCCAGGTGGTGACCATGGAGGAGTTGCGGTCCTTCTCCACGAGCTGCCCGTCGGTCGGCTCGCCGACCTCCAGGAGGCAGTCGCGGATGCGCTTGCTGGTGGCCTGGAGCTTCCAGTGGACGAGCGTGCCCTCGCCGTCGCCGCCCTCGCGCACCTCGTACTCGCTGAAGTGCTCCGGCAGCAGCTTCGCGCGCTTGCCGGCGTAGTCGGCGAGGGTGTCGAACACCGCCTCCGGGTCCGCCGCGATGATCCGCTCCGTCGTGGCCTCGACCTGCGCCATGGCACTTCCTCCAGCACTTGGTTCTTCAGGGGTGTGGCGCCCACCCAACCACCTGCGCCCGGGCCTCCCAAATCCGGGCTCCCCCTGGCATCTCCGCCGGGTCTCCCCTCCCGGCTTGCGACGATCAAGGGAACAGGTGTTCTATTCTGGGAACGGCTGAGGACACTGCTACCGAGGAGGCGTCCATGCGCTGGGACAATCTGGGCGACAACGCCGTCGCGGCCGAGACCGCGCTGTTCGGCACGGACGCGGTCACGACCAGGACCTTCGACACCCCCGAGTTCCGCGGGATCACCTTCCACGAGGTGCGGGCCCGCTCCATCGTGAACCGGGTGCCGGGCGCCTCCCGCATGCCGTTCGAGTGGACGGTCAACCCGTACCGCGGCTGCACGCACGCGTGCGTCTACTGCTTCGCCCGCAAGACCCACAGCTATCTGGACCTCGACACCGGTCTCGGCTTCGACTCCCAGATCGTGGTGAAGATCAACGCGCCGGAGCTCGTGCGCCGCCAGCTCTCCTCCCGCCGCTGGCAGGGCGCGCACATCGCGATGGGCACGAACGTGGACTGCTACCAGCGGGCCGAGGGCCGCTACCGGCTGATGCCGGGGATCATCGAGGCCCTGCGGGACCACGCGAACCCCTTCTCCATCCTCACCAAGGGCACCCTGATCCTGCGCGACCTCGATCTGCTCGTGCAGGCGTCCGAGGTGACCGAGGTCGGCATCTCCGTCTCCGTCGGCTTCACCGACCAGGAGCTCTGGCGCACGGTCGAGCCCGGCACGCCGTCCCCGCAGCGGCGCCTGGACGTCGTACGGACGCTCGGCGAGCACGGCATCGGCTGCGGGGTGCTGATGGCCCCGGTGATCCCCTTCCTGGGCGACCGGCCCGAGCAGCTGCGGGAGACCGTGCGCGCCATCGCCGAGGCCGGCGCGACCTCCGTGACCCCGCTCGTCCTGCATCTGCGGCCGGGGGCGCGCGAGTGGTTCTTCACCTGGCTGCGGCAGCACCATCCGCGGCTGGTGGGACGGTACGAGCGGATGTACGCGGACGGGGCCTACGCCCCGACCTGGTACCAGCGCCGGATCACCCGTCAGGTGCACGAGCTGGCCACCGAGTTCGGGATCGGGCCCGCCGGCCGGGGGGCGCCGCGCCGGATACCCGTACCGGAGGAGCCCGCGCCGCTCGCGGGGGCGGCGGAGCAGCTGAGCCTGATCTGAGCCCCTGCCCCTGCCCCTGCCGATTCCGCTGTCCGATGAGCTGACGGATCGTCTGTTCGGGTCAACTCTCGGCGGAACAGGTCCTTTTCCCTTCCCTTCGGGGCACGGACGCCCTATGACCACACGCGCAGGAATGCTGATCGCGGCTGGGGCGCTGGTCGCCGGGACGGCCACCGTCCTGCCCGCGTCCGCCGCTCCCCGGCCCGAGCCGTCCCCCCGCCCGATCGCGCCGCTCGTCTGGAGCGGCTGTGGCACGGCGGGGTATCCGAAGCTCCAGTGCGCCACGCTCAAGGTGCCGCTGAACCAC
Organism: Streptomyces sp. NPDC058579; assembly: GCF_042718575.1. Taxonomy (NCBI): domain Bacteria; kingdom Bacillati; phylum Actinomycetota; class Actinomycetes; order Kitasatosporales; family Streptomycetaceae; genus Streptomyces; species Streptomyces sp. NPDC058579. Next base: position 197,166 of record NZ_JBHXPI010000002.1, on the reverse strand, counting down.
GACGACCCGGCGGGCCGGAGCATCACGCTCGCGCTCACCCGGATCCCGCACACCTCCACGACCTTCCAGGGCCCGCTGGTCGTCAACCCGGGCGGGCCGGGCGGCAGCGGCCGCACCATGGCCGGGTTCGTGGCCGCCTCGCTGCCCGCGAAGGTGGCGGCGGAGTACGACGTCATCGGCTTCGACCCGCGCGGGGTCGGCAGGAGCGAGCCCGCCCTGAACTGCCGGCCCGGCCACTTCGACCCGGTGCGGCCCGACTCGGTGCCGAGCGGGGCGGAGGGCGAGCAGCTCGGCCTCGAACGGGCGCAGGCCTTCGCGAAGGCCTGCGGGGACAAGTACGCCGACGTCCTGCCGTACATCGACACGGTCAGCACGGCGCGGGACGTGGACGCGATCCGCGCGGCGCTCGGCGCGCCGAAGCTCAGCTACCTGGGCTACTCCTACGGCACCTACCTCGGCGCCGTGTACGCGCGGCTCTACCCGGATCGGGTGCGCCGCATGGCGCTCGACTCGGTCGTCAATCCGCAGGGCGTCTGGTACGAGGACAACATCGCGCAGGACTACGCCTTCGACACCCGCCACAAGGACTTCATGGCCTGGGTGGCCCGCCAGGACGCCACGTACGGCCTGGGCACGGACCCGGCGGCGGTCGAAGCCGCCTGGTACGGCATGCGGGACGCGCTGCGGACCACTCCGGCGGGCGGCAAGGTGGGGCCGGGCGAGCTGGAGGACACGTATCTGCCCGGCGGGTACTACAACGGCTACTGGCCGAAGCTGGCCGAGGCGTTCTCGGCGTACGTCAACGACAAGGACGCGGTCCCGCTGACCCGGGCGTACGAGAACTACGGGGCGATGGACGCGGCCGCCGACAACAGCTACTCGATCTACACGAGCGTGCAGTGCCGGGACGCGAAGTGGCCGCGCGACTGGAGCACCTGGCGCACCGACAACTGGGACGTGCACGCCAAGGCGCCGTTCTCCACCTGGAACAACGCCTGGTACAACGCTCCGTGCGCGTCCTGGCCGGTGGATTCGCTGACGCCGCCGGACGTCTCGAACGACGAGGTGCCGCCGGTCCTGATCCTCCAGGCGACGGACGACGCGGCCACCCCCTACGAGGGCGGTGTGGCGCTGCGCCGGATGGTTCAGGGCTCCAGCCTGGTGGTCGAGGAGGGCGGCGGGAACCACGGGGTGACGCTGGCCGGCAACGACTGCATGGACGAGCACCTGGCGTCGTACCTCGCCACGGGGGTCGTACCGCGCGGCGACGGACAGGCGGAGGCCGACGCGGTCTGCTCGGCTCTCCCGGAGCCCGAGGCGAAGCCGATGCCGAAGAAGCCCGCGAAGGAGCCCGCCGGGAAGCCCGCGGAGAAGCGCGCCGCCGTCGCGCCGGCCGCCACCGGCGGGGAGGCCCTGCACGCGCTCCTCGGGCACGAGCGCTGAGGCACTCCCTCGCAGAACCGCCGCACCACCACCGGGCCGGGCCCCCTCGTCGGGGCCCGGCCCGGACTGTCAGTGGCGTGCGCGAGGATGTCGGTCATGAGTTCGCACCTGACCCACGTGTCCGCCCCTGACGGTGTCGCCGCCAGCCCCCAGTACAGCCATGTCGTATGGGGCACCGGCCGGTTCGTCGCGATATCCGGCCAGTGCTCCTTCGACGCCTCGGGCGCTGTCGTCGGGGCGGACGACCCGGCGGCGCAGGCCCGTCAGGTCTTCGCGAACCTGCGCCGTTGCCTGGCCTCGGCGGGCGCGGGGTTCGAGGACGTCGTGAAGCTGACGTACTTCGTCACGGACGTCGCCCACCTGCCCGCCGTCCGGGCCGCGCGGGACGAGGCGTTCGGCGCCGCGCCGCTCCCGGCGAGCTCGGCGGTCCAGGTCGCCGCGCTCGTCCACCCGGAGCTGCTGATCGAGATCGAGGCCTTCGCGCTGATACCGGAGGACAGCGGGATCTAGTCCACGAGCCGGGCGAGTGCCGGCCATGGCCCCCCGCCGAGGCGGGGGTGGGGGAGGGGCGCTAAGAGCGCCGCCCATGACCGCCTGTCGGCGAGCGCGCCGAGACCCTCGACGCAGGCGAGGCCCACGCGCCAGTGCGGATCGTCGCTCGCCAGGCGCCGTTCGAGGACGGCGACCAGGGTCGGTACGGATTCGGGGGCGCGCAGGTCGGTGAGGAGCCGGACCGGGAAGAGGGCGTAGGCGACGCGGAGTTCGTTGGTCGCGAGGGCGGCGGCGGCCCGTGCCGTACGGGGGTCGCCGAGCCGGGCGAGGGCGTACGCGGCGGAGACGCACCGTTCGGGTTCGCGGTGGTTGAGGAGCAGGACCAGGGCCTCGAAGGCGCGCGGGTCACCGGCGAGGCCGAGCCGGAAGGCGGCGAGCTCGCGGGCCCAGAGCGGTTGGCCGGGCGCGGTCAGGACGCGCGCGAACTCCTCGTGATCGTCGGAGGCGACGAGTTCCTCGAATGCTTTTCGATCGGCTTCACCGCCCTCGTGGATCTCGTCCCGCAATCGATCGATCATCGAGCAGAATTCGGGGTCCTGGGCGATTTCCATGGCCGCCAGCGTATCCGCGATCCAGATCACATTTTCCGAACTCCCCGGGACTGGCGCGCTCGTTACCCGCCGGTTAATCTCAGGTGAGCGGGTCACCCCCGCACCCCTCACAACGGCCTGGTGACGCAGCCGTCGTGAGATCGAGTGTGTCGGTTCGGCAGTTTCAGGCGTGACTCGGGACAGAGTCCGTCGCCCCTTTTCCCGCGTGTTTCCTCACGCGCCCGCAACGCGACATGTTTCGCCCGTACGCGACCTGTTTCGCCCGCACGCGATCCGTTCGCCACGTCCGCGATTCGCCCGCTCGCTCGTACCTGAACCGTGTTTCGCCCCTACGCGATCCGTTTCGCCTCCGCGATCCGATTTCGCCTCGCGATTCGCCTTTCGCTCCTGCGATCGCCGCCTTCAGTCGTCACTCTTCACCTCCTGGAGTCCCCTGATGGACACCCCTCTCTCCACCATCGCCGTCGTCGGTCTCGGCACCATGGGCAAGGGCATCGCCGATGTCCTCGCCCGGGCCGGCCGCGAGGTCATCGGCATCGACATCAGCGAAGCCGCCGCCGGCCAGGCGGTCGCCGCCCTGGAGGCGTCCACCGCCCGCGCGGTGGCCCGTGAGCGGATCACCGAGGAGGAGCGGCGGGACGTCCTCGCCCGCTTCCGTACCTACTCCGACCTGCAGGCGGCGGCCGACGCCGACCTGGTGATCGAGGTCGTGCCCGAGTCGTACGAGGCCAAGCAGGAGGTCTTCCGGGCCCTGGACACCATCATCAGGCCCGACGCGATCATCGCCACCGGCACCAACGCCCTCTCCGTGACCCGGCTCGCGGCCGACTCGGCGCACCCGGAGCGCGTGCTCGGGCTGCACTTCTTCACCCCCGTCCAGGCCATGAAGCTGGTCGAGGTCGTCTCCTGCGTCCTCACCGCGCCGCAGGCCGTCGAGGCCGTCACCACCCTGGCGCACGACCTCGGCAAGGAGCCCGTCGCGGTCGGCGACCGCCCCGGCTTCGTCGCGGACGGGCTGCTCTTCGGCTACCTCAACCAGGCCGCCGCGATGTACGAGGCGAAGTACGCCTCCCGTGAGGACATCGACGCCGCCATGAAGCTCGGCTGCGGCCTGCCCATGGGCCCGCTCGAGCTGCTCGACCTGATCGGCGTCGACACCGCCCGTACGGTCCTGGAGGCGATGTACAGCGAGTCGCGCGACCGGCTGCACGCGCCCGCCCCGATCCTCAAGCAGCTCAGCGAGGCGGGCCTCACGGGCCGCAAGTCGGGGCGCGGTTTCTACACGTACGACGCGGCCGGCTCGGCCACCACGGTCCGCGACGCGCTGACCCCGCTGGAGAGCGCCATCACGGCCCAGGGCCGCGAGGTCCGCTCGGTCGGCGTGGCCGGCTCGGGCACCATGGCCTCCGGGATCGCCGAGGTCTTCGCCAAGGCCGGGTACGAGGTCGTGCTCGCCGCCCGCTCGCAGGAGAAGGCCGACACCGCCAAGGCCCGGATCGCGAAGTCCCTCGCCCGTTCGGTCGACAAGGGCCGGATGACCGGCGAGGCCCGCGACGAGACGCTGGCCCGGATCACCGCGGCCGGTTCCGTCGACGCCTTCGCCGAGGTCGACCTCGCCGTGGAGGCGGTCGCCGAGGACCTCGCGGTCAAGCAGGAACTCTTCGCGCGGCTCGACAAGATCTGCAAGCCCGGCGCGGTGCTCGCCACCACGACCTCGTCCCTGCCGGTCGTCGCCTGCGCCCGCGCGACCTCGCGCCCGCAGGACGTGATCGGGATGCACTTCTTCAACCCGGCGCCCGCGATGAAGCTGGTGGAGATCGTCCGTACGGTCCTGACCGGCGACGACGTCCACGCCACGGTCCGCGAGGTGACGGCGAAGATCCGCAAGCACCCGGTGGACTGCGGCGACCGGGCCGGCTTCATCGTGAACGCGCTGCTCTTCCCGTACCTGAACAACGCGATCAAGATGGTCCAGGAGCACTACGCGACCCTGGACGACATCGACGCGGCGATGAAGCTGGGCGGCGGCTACCCGATGGGGCCGTTCGAGCTCCTCGACGTCGTCGGCCTGGACGTCTCGCTCGCGATCGAGCAGGTGCTGCACCGCGAGTTCCGTGACCCGGGTCTGGCCCCCGCGCCGCTTCTGGAGCACCTGGTGGCGGCCGGCTGCCTGGGCCGCAAGACGGGGCGCGGCTTCCGCGAATATGCCCGTCGCTGAGCCCTCCGCGGGCTGGGGAGGGTTGCTGAGCCCCGGGAGCGCCTCCGGCACCCCGGGCACAGGCCCTGGCGACCCTCCCCCACCTGGGCACACTCCCGCACTGATGCAGTACGTTCAGGACATGTCCAAGGCCGCGAAGTCACCCCGTGCCACGTCCCTGTCCACCGCCGACACGGAGAGCGCGGCGGGCACCCGTGCGGCCGCACAGCGCCTGAAGATGCGCCGTGAGCTGGCGGCCGCGGCGATGGAGCTCTTCGCGACCAAGGGGTACGAGGCCACGACGGTCGACGAGATCGCGGCGGCGGCCGGGGTCGCGCGCCGGACGTTCTTCCGCCACTTCCGGTCCAAGGAGGAGGCGATCTTCCCGGACCACGACGACACCCTGGTGCGGGCGGAGGCGGTGCTGAACGCCGCGCCGCCGCACGAGCACCCGCTGGACACGGTCTGCCGGGGCATCAAGGAAGTCATGAAGATGTACGCGGGGTCCCCTGCGGTCTCCGTGGAGCGGTACCGGCTCACCCGCGAGGTACCCACCCTGCGGGAGCGCGAGATCGCCTCGGTGGCCCGCTACGAGCGGCTGTTCACCCGCTATCTGCTGGGCCACTTCGACGAGCGGGACCACCACGACGGCAACGACGACCCACTGCTCGCCGAGGTGGCCGCCTCCGCGGTCGTCACGGCCCACAACCACGTCCTGCGCCGCTGGCTGCGGGCGGGCGGCCAGGGCGACGTGGAGACGCAGCTGGACCACGCCTTCGCGATCGTCCGGGAGACCTTCGGCTCCGGCATAGGCGCCCGGCCGGCGTCGGCCACGCAGGCCGGGCAGGCCGGCCCGCAGACGGCCGCCGTCTCCACCGCGGCGACGAGCGAGGGCGACGTGGTGATCGCCGTGGCCCGCACGGGCGCACCCCTGGACGAGGTCATGCGGACGATCCAGGAGGCCCTGAAGGGCTGAAGACAGCAGCACCTAAGGCGTAGGGCGCCCCCGGCACCGGGGGCGGGCTTCGCCTCTTTTGCACCCACCTTCGATCGATCATCGCTCATGTGTGACCAGCAGATTGCATATGAGTGAAATTGTTGGCACGCAGTGCCTTGTCAGGTGACACGCGGTGCCATACGTTGATGTTGTCCGGGCGGTCGGCGCGCAGAGATCTCCTCGTGCGCCGGCTGTCCCCACAAGCGATCGTGATTGTGCGCCCGGACGCCTGCGTCACAGGCAACGTCAGCGCCCACCAGGCGCGACCCACCGCACCACCCGCCGAACCGACGGCACACCTCCATCGCAGTAAATCCCCTGACGTTCACCGCTCCGCCGGAGGCACCCCGTGAAGGACATCCTGGACGCGATCCAGTCCCCGGACTCCACGTCCTCGGACTTCGCCAGCATCAAGCTCCCCGAGTCGTACCGCGCCGTGACCGTCCACAAGGACGAGACGGAGATCTTCGCCGGCCTCGAGAGCCGCGACAAGGACCCGCGCAAGTCGCTCCACCTGGACGACGTGCCGATCCCCGAGCTCGGCCCGGGCGAGGCCCTGGTCGCCGTCATGGCCAGCTCCGTGAACTACAACTCGGTCTGGACCTCGATCTTCGAGCCGGTGTCGACCTTCGGCTTCCTGGAGCGCTACGGCCGGCTCAGCGAGCTCAGCAAGCGCCACGACCTGCCGTACCACATCATCGGCTCCGACCTCGCGGGCGTCGTGCTGCGCACCGGCCCCGGCGTGAACTCGTGGAAGCCGGGCGACGAGGTCGTCGCGCACTGCCTCTCGGTCGAGCTGGAGTCCTCGGACGGCCACAACGACACGATGCTCGACCCCGAGCAGCGCATCTGGGGCTTCGAGACCAACTTCGGCGGCCTCGCCGAGATCGCGCTCGTCAAGTCCAACCAGCTGATGCCGAAGCCGGGCCACCTGAGCTGGGAGGAGGCCGCCTCCCCCGGCCTGGTCAACTCCACCGCGTACCGCCAGCTGGTCTCCCGCAACGGCGCCGGCATGAAGCAGGGCGACAACGTCCTGATCTGGGGCGCGAGCGGCGGACTCGGCTCGTACGCCACCCAGTTCGCGCTGGCCGGCGGCGCCAACCCGATCTGTGTCGTCTCCTCCCCGGAGAAGGCCGACATCTGCCGGGCGATGGGCGCGAACGCGGTCATCGACCGCAACGCCGAGGGCTACAAGTTCTGGAAGGACGAGCACACCCAGGACCCGAAGGAGTGGAAGCGCTTCGGCAAGCGCATCCGCGAGCTGACCGGCGGCGAGGACATCGACATCGTCTTCGAGCACCCCGGCCGCGAGACCTTCGGCGCGAGCGTCTACGTCACGCGCAAGGGCGGCACCATCACCACCTGCGCCTCGACCTCGGGCTACATGCACGAGTACGACAACCGCTACCTGTGGATGTCGCTGAAGCGCATCATCGGCTCCCACTTCGCCAACTACCGCGAGGCCTGGGAGGCCAACCGGCTGATCGCGAAGGGCAAGATCCACCCGACGCTCTCCAAGGTCTACTCCCTGGAGGAGACCGGCCAAGCCGCCTACGACGTCCACCGCAACCTCCACCAGGGCAAGGTCGGCGTCCTCGCGCTCGCCCCCCAGGAGGGCCTCGGCGTCCGCGACCCGGAGATGCGCGCGAAGCACATCGACGCCATCAACCGCTTCCGCAACATCTGAGAAAGCGGGACACGTCCATGACAGAGCGTCAGAAGGACCGGCCGTGGCTCATGCGGACCTACGCCGGCCACTCGACCGCCGAGGCGTCCAACGAGCTGTACCGCCGCAACCTCGCCAAGGGTCAGACCGGCCTCTCGGTCGCGTTCGACCTGCCCACGCAGACCGGCTACGACCCCGACCACATCCTCGCCCGCGGCGAGGTCGGCCGGGTCGGGGTCCCGGTCTCGCACCTCGGTGACATGCGCCGGCTGTTCCAGGACATCCCCCTGGAACAGATGAACACCTCGATGACCATCAACGCCACGGCGATGTGGCTCCTGGCGCTCTACCAGGTGGTCGCCGAGGAGCAGGGCGCGGACGTCACCAGGCTCCAGGGCACCACCCAGAACGACATCGTGAAGGAGTACCTGTCGCGCGGGACGCACGTCTTCCCGCCCGGCCCCTCCCTCCGCCTCACGACGGACATGATCACCTACACGGTGAACCACATGCCGAAGTGGAACCCGATCAACATCTGCAGCTACCACCTGCAGGAGGCGGGGGCCACTCCGGTCCAGGAGATCTCGTACGCGATGTCCACCGCGATCGCGGTGCTCGACGCGGTCCGGGACTCCGGCCAGGTCCCGGCCGAACGCTTCGGCGAAGTGGTCGCCCGCATCTCGTTCTTCGTGAACGCGGGCGTCCGCTTCATCGAGGAGATGTGCAAGATGCGCGCCTTCGGCCGCATCTGGGACAAGGTCACGCGTGAGCGGTACGGCATCGAGAACGAGAAGCAGCGCCGGTTCCGCTACGGCGTCCAGGTCAACTCGCTCGGTCTGACCGAGGCGCAGCCGGAGAACAACGTCCAGCGGATCGTCCTGGAGATGCTGGCCGTCACCCTCTCCAAGGACGCACGCGCGCGTGCCGTCCAGCTGCCCGCCTGGAACGAGGCCCTCGGGCTCCCCCGCCCCTGGGACCAGCAGTGGTCGCTCCGTATCCAGCAGGTGCTCGCCCACGAGTCCGACCTGCTGGAGTACGAGGACATCTTCGCCGGCTCGCACGTCATCGAGGCCAAGGTCGAATCGCTCGTCGAGGAGTGCCTGGCGGAGATCGACCGGATCCAGGCGATGGGCGGCGCGATGGCCGCCGTCGAGTCCGGCTACCTGAAGTCGCAGCTGGTCTCCTCGCACGCCGAGCGGCGGGCTCGGATCGAGGCGGGCGACGAGAAGATCATCGGCGTCAACATCTTCCAGTCGACCGAGGAGAACCCGCTCACCGCGGACCTCGACACGGCGATCATGTCGGTCGACCCGGCGAACGAGGCCAAGGTCGTCGCCTCCCTCAAGCACTGGCGCGACACCCGCTACCAGCCGCCCTTCAACCACCCGCGCCCCTGCAAGGCGCTGGAGCGGCTGAAGGCGGCCGCCCAGGGCACCGCGAACCTCATGGAGGCCACCCTCGAGTGCGCCCGCGCCGGGGTCACCACGGGCGAGTGGGCCGGGGCCCTGCGCGAGGTGTTCGGCGAGTACCGCGCCCCCACGGGCGTCTCCTCCGCCCCGGTGGCGGTCACGGCCGAGGCGGGCACGCCGATGGCTCTCGTACGGGAGAAGGTGGCGAAGACGGCCGCGGATCTCGGCTCCGGGCGGCTGCGGCTCCTGGTCGGCAAGCCGGGGCTCGACGGGCACTCCAACGGGGCCGAGCAGATCGCCGTACGCGCGCGTGACGCCGGTTTCGAGGTGGTCTACCAGGGGATCCGGCTGACGCCCGAGCAGATCGTGAACGCGGCCCTCGCCGAGGACGTGCACTGCGTCGGTCTCTCGATCCTCTCCGGCTCGCACGCCGAGCTGGTCCCCGACGTCCTGGACCGCCTCCGTGAGGCGGGCGCGCACGACGTCCCGGTCATCGTCGGCGGGATCATCCCGAACGCCGACGGCGTAGCACTGAAGCGGGCGGGTGTCGCCGCCGTCTTCACCCCGAAGGACTTCGGCATCACCGAGATCATCGGCCGTATCGTCGACGAGATCCGGAAAGCGAACAAGCTCGACCCTCTGGAGGTCCCCGCATGACGACTGTGAACCGGCTCCGGCCGCGCCGCTCCTGCCTGGCCGTCCCCGGCTCCAACCCGCGCTTCCTGGAGAAGGCCCAGGGGCTCGCCGCCGACCAGGTCTTCCTGGACCTGGAGGACGCCTGCGCGCCGCTCGCCAAGCCCGAGGCCCGGCACACCATCGTCAAGTTCCTCAACGAGGGCGACTGGACCGGCAAGACGCGCGTCGTGCGGGTCAACGACTGGACGACCCACTGGACGTACCGGGACGTCGTGACCGTCGTCGAGGGCGCCGGCCAGAACCTCGACTGCATCATGCTGCCGAAGGTCCAGGACGCCCAGCAGATCGTGGCGCTCGACCTGCTCCTCACGCAGATCGAGAAGACGATGGGCTTCGAGGTCGGCAAGATCGGCATCGAGGCGCAGATCGAGAACGCCCAGGGCCTGAACAACGTCAACGCCATCGCGCAGGCCTCGCCGCGCGTGGAGACGATCATCTTCGGCCCGGCCGACTTCATGGCCTCCATCAACATGAAGTCCCTGGTCGTCGGCGAGCAGCCGCCCGGCTACCCGGCGGACGCCTACCACCACATCCTGATGAGCATCCTGATGGCCGCCCGCGCCAACAACCTCCAGGCGATCGACGGCCCGTACCTCCAGATCCGCAACCAGGAGGGCTACAAGGCGGTCGCCCGGCGCGCCGCCGCCCTCGGCTTCGACGGCAAGTGGGTGCTGCACCCGGACCAGGTCGCCGCCGCGAACGAGATCTTCTCGCCCTCGCAGGAGGACTACGACCACGCCGAGCTGATCCTGGACGCGTACGACTACTACACCTCCGAGGCCGGCGGGAAGAAGGGCTCGGCCATGCTCGGCGACGAGATGATCGACGAGGCCTCCCGCAAGATGGCCCTGGTCATCTCCGGCAAGGGCCGCGCCGCTGGCATGCAGCGCACCAGCAAGTTCGAGATCCCGGAGGCCTGAGTCCCATGCAGTTCGGCCGCACCTACGAAGAGTTCGAGATCGGCGCCGTCTACAAGCACTGGCCCGGGAAGACGGTCACCGAGTACGACGACCACCTCTTCTGTCTGCTGACGATGAACCACCATCCGCTGCACATGGATGTGAACTACGCCGAGAACACGACGGACTTCGGCAAGAACGTCGTCGTCGGCAACTACATCTACTCGCTGCTGCTCGGCATGTCCGTGCCGGACGTCTCGGGCAAGGCGATCGCCAACCTGGAGATCGAGTCGCTGCGCCACGTGGCGCCGACCTTCCACGGAGACACCATCTACGGCGAGACCACGGTCCTCGACAAGACCCCGTCGAAGTCGAAGAACGACCGCGGGATCGTGTACGTGGAGACCAAGGGCTACAAGCAGGACGGCACCCTCGTGTGCGTCTTCCGCCGCAAGGTGATGGTGCCCACCGAGACGTACATCAAGGAGCGCGGCGGCGAGCAGCCCGGCCGCCCCACGCTGATCGAGCCCTCCAAGAAGACGGAGAAGTAGCCATGGCCCGACTCGCCCAGACCGCCGGGCTCACGGACGTCCAGCAGGAGATCCTCAAGACCGTCCGGGAGTTCGTCGACAAGGAGATCATCCCGGTCGCGACCGAGCTGGAGCACCGCGACGAGTACCCGCAGCAGATCGTGGACGGGCTCAAGGAGCTCGGCCTCTTCGGTCTGATGATCCCCGAGGAGTACGGGGGCCTGGGCGAGTCGCTGCTCACCTACGCGCTGTGCGTGGAGGAGATCGCCCGTGGCTGGATGTCGGTCTCCGGCATCATCAACACGCACTTCATCGTCGCGTACATGCTCAAGCAGCACGGCACCCAGGAGCAGAAGGACTACTTCCTTCCGCGCATGGCGGCCGGCGAGACGCGTGGCGCGTTCTCGATGTCGGAGCCGGGCCTCGGCTCGGATGTGTCGGCCATCACGTCGAAGGCGGTCAAGGACGGCGACGAGTACGTCCTCAACGGCCAGAAGATGTGGCTGACGAACGGCGGAACGTCAACGTTGGTCGCCGTTCTCGTCCGAAGTGACGAAGGACACCCCGAGGGGACGGCGCCCCACAAGTCGATGACGACCTTCCTCGTCGAGAAGGAGTCCGGCTTCGGAGAGGTCCGCCCCGGCCTCACCATCCCGGGGAAGATCGACAAGATGGGTTACAAGGGCGTCGACACCACCGAACTCATCATGGACGGACTGCGCATTCCGGCCAATCGGGTCCTCGGCGGGGCCACCGGCCGAGGGTTTTACCAAATGATGGACGGCGTGGAGGTCGGCCGCGTGAATGTCGCGGCGCGTGGCTGCGGCGTCGCCCAGCGTGCCTTCGAGCTGGGCGTCTCGTATGCCCAGCAACGTCACACTTTCGGCAAGCCGATCGCCCAGCACCAGGCGATTCAGTTCAAGCTCGCCGAGATGGCTACCAAGGTCGAGGCCGCTCATGCGATGATGGTGAACGCAGCACGCAAAAAGGACTCCGGGGAACGAAACGACCTCGAAGCCGGGATGGCGAAGTACCTCGCCTCCGAATACTGCAAGGAAGTCGTCGAGGACGCCTTCCGTATCCACGGTGGGTACGGGTTCTCGAAGGAGTACGAGATCGAGCGCCTCTACCGTGAGGCGCCGATGCTGCTCATCGGTGAAGGTACCGCCGAGATCCAGAAAATGATCATCGGTCGTCGGCTGCTCGAGGAGTACCGGTTCCAGGGTTGATTGTCGCCTTTGAGTCGGTTCGGCCGCGAAGAAGATCACACCCTGTGTTCGTCTTCCGGCCGCCGACTCGGCTTCTGGCTTACCCAGTTGCGGCCCGCAACCGATAGCATCGTTTGAAAGCCGCCGTCCCCGTTGCCAGTGCGGCATCATCCGCTACGAAGGTCATCCATGCCCCACAGCCAAACCTCTGCACCTCGCGACAGCCTCTCCGGCGTACGCATCGCACGCGGAGCATCGCCGTGGCTTCTGCCGACCGTCGCCACCGCGGCCCTGAGCCTCGTGCGTGCGCGCAAGTCTCGGCGTGCCGCGGCCATCGCCGTGCCCACCACCGCGCTCGCGGCGGGCATGCTGTGGTTCTTCCGCGACCCCGAGCGCGAGATCGCGCAGGGCCGGGTCATCTCCCCCGCCGACGGTGTGGTGCAGAGCATCATGCCGTGGAAGGACGGACGCACCCGGGTCGCCATCTTCATGAGCCCGCTGAACGTCCACGTCAACCGCGCGCCGCTGGCCGGCACGGTGACGTCCGTGGAGCACGTCCCCGGTGGGTTCGTCCCGGCGTTCAACAAGGAGAGCGAGAACAACGAGCGCGTTGTCTGGCACTTCGACACCGAGCTCGGTGACATCGAGATGGTGCAGATCGCCGGTGCCGTCGCGCGGCGCATCGTGCCGTACATCCCCCAGGGGACGAAGGTCGAGCAGGGCGAGCGCATCGGTCTGATCCGCTTCGGGTCGCGCGTTGACATCTACCTTCCGGAAGGTGTCGACGTCGCCGTCGAGGTCGGTCAGACCACGACCGCGGGGGTGACTCGCATTGACCGTGATTGATCCCGACACCCGGGCCGCCGACTGGGCCGACTCCGACGCGGAAGACGCCGAGGAGTCGGAGGAGATGCCGCTGTCGTTGAGGCTGTCCATAGCGGACGCCCTCACGCTCGGTAACGCCACGTGTGGATTCATGGCGGTGTACTTCACCACCACCGGAATCCTGATCCCTCACCTCACGGGCAGCACGGAGACCGGCATGGCGCGCAACAGCGCCGCCACCGCCGTGATCCTCATGCTGGCCGCGGCGATCTTCGACCTCTTCGACGGCATCGTGGCGCGCAAGCTGCGCTCGTCGCCGATGGGCGCCGAGCTCGACAACCTGTCGGACCTCATCAGCTTCGGTCTGGCCCCGGCCTACTTCGTCCTCGTGTACGGCATGGTCGCGGTCCCGGACGGCGCGCAGCAGAAGGTCTCGGCGGTGGCCGCGGTCGCGGTACTGCTCGCGGTGGTGCTGAGGCTCGCGAGATTCTCGTGCGTGACGATGAAGGACGGCATGTTCCAGGGCATGCCGAGCCCCTTCGGCGCGCTGACGGTCGTCTCGATCGTGCTCCTCGAGCTGCCGTTCGTCCCGACGCTGCTCGCGATCATCGGGGTCGCCTGGCTGATGGTGAGCCGGGTCGAGTACCCGAAGCCGCGGGGCATCCTCGCGGTGGCGATGCTCAGCTGGATCGTGGGCGCGATGGGCATGCTGGCGGCCTGGGCGTTCGACGCCCCGGGCGGGCAGCTGCTGCTCCAGACCGGCTGCGCGCTGCAGGTGGTGCTGGGCGCCGTGATCCCCCTCTTCGCGACGGCCCGGCGGGTGAACACCTTCCGTGACAACCGCCGCGAGAGCCGCGAGGCCCGCCAGGCGGAGGCCGCGCAGGTGCCGTAGGCGGCAGGTGTACGTGTACGACGAAGGGCCCGGGTGCTTCCCCAGCACCCGGGCCCTTCGTCGTACGTCCGTCAGGGACGGCGTGTGGGGTCAGCCGGCCTTCGGGGTGTACTCCTTCGCCGTGTCGGAGACGAAGGGCTCGCGGACCGTGCGCATGCCGCCGGGGACGGTCTTGTCGGGCTGGATGATGACCGACTCGCGGGAGGACGGGGCCTTCGGGTCGCTGAAGTCGTGCTTCATGCCGAAGCCGAGGTCGACGTCCTTCAGGGTCAGCAGCGCCTTGTCGATGCCCTCGCGGGTGAGGTCCTTGGAGGCGCAGGCCTTCTTCAGGGCCTCGCCGAAGACGGTCGCGGCCGTCCAGCCGGCGACGATGCCGTTGTCGAGGCTGTCGCTCGGGTACGCGGCCTTGTAGTCGGCGACGAGCTTCTTCGCGGCCGCGGTGTCCGCGCCGATCGGCAGGCTCGGCGAGGCGAACCAGTACATCTTCTCCAGGGCCGGACCGGCCTGGGTGCCGAGCAGCTGCGGGGCGAAGGCCGAGTTGTTGCCGATGACCGGCACCTGGAGCTTGGTGGCCGCCGCGACGCCGACCAGGGAGGCGGCCTGGCGCGGGCCCGCGCTGATCACGATGGCCTTGACGCCCGCCTGCTTGAGCGCGGCGACCTGCGCCGACATGTCGTTGTCGGTGGGCTTGATCTTCTGCTCGACGACGGTGAGGCCCGCCTTCTCGGCCGCGTACTTCGAGCCCGCGAGCGCGTTCTCGCCGTAGTCGCCCTCGAAGTAGACGTGGCCGATCTTGTCGCCGGACTTCAGGCCCTTCTCCTTCACCAGGAAGTCGACGGCGTTGATCGTCTCGATGTCGTACGTGGAGCCCAGGACGCGGATGTACGGGGAGCCGAGCAGCGAGGCGGACCAGGCCTGGGGCAGCACGAGCCCCTTGTCCTGGCCGTCGACGCGCTGCTTGACCGCCGCGACGAAGGGGGAGCCGATGAACTGGGCGTAGCCGACCACCTTCGGCTCCAGCTCGGTGTAGGCGGAGAGCGCCTTCTGCGGGTCGTAGCCGTGGTCGCGGACCGTCAGCTCCAGCTGCCGGCCGCAGATCCCGCCGGCCGCGTTGACCTGCTTCACGTACAGCTGCTGTGCCTGGGTGACGCTCTTGCCGAGCGTGGCGTACACGCCGGTCATGTCGGTGAGCGCGCCGAGCGTGATGGTCTTGTCGGTGACGCCCTTGCCGGCCTTCACGCCGCCGGCGCCGGTGCCCTTGTCCTCGCCGGTCTTGGCCTTGGAGCTGCAGCCGGCGGCGGTCAGGGCGACGAGGGTGGCGAGCGAGACGGCCAGGGTTCTGGACGCCAGTCGTCGGTGGGTCATCGTTCCTCCCCAGAGGAGTGCGAGGTCGAGGGTTGGGTGGATCGCTTGGGTTTCCGGGCGGCCAGCCGGACCAGGCCTCCGGGCAGGAAGAGCACCACCGCGACGACGGCGGCGCCGTAGAGGTAGCGGGCGGCCTCCCCCGGTGCGATCCCGCCCGTCCCGGGGGCGGAGACCAGGGGAAGCGCGTCGCTGTACCGGTTGAGGAGCTGCGGCAGGAGGGAGACGAAGACGCCTCCGACCACCGCGCCGGCGACCGAGCCGAGACCGCCGATGACGATCATGGCCAGGTATTCGAGGGAGAGCAGCATGCCGAAGTACTCCGGCACGGTGCGCTGGAAGACCAGCGCGAGGAGCACGCCCGCCAGACCCGCGTACATGGACGACAGGACGAAGACGGCGGCGCGGTAGCGGGCCACGGGGATGCCCATGACGCCCGCTGCGATCCGGTGGTCCCGGATGGCGTTCATGGCGCGGCCGGGGCGGCCGCGCAGGACCCCGCGGGCGAAGAGGGCGCCCGCGAGGAGGAGGACGAGGCCGAGGTACCAGAGCTTCTCGGCGGAGCCGAAGGGCACCTGGGCGACGAGCAGCTCGGTGTCGTCGAAGGTGATCC
Organism: Streptomyces sp. NPDC058579; assembly: GCF_042718575.1. Classification (NCBI taxonomy): domain Bacteria; kingdom Bacillati; phylum Actinomycetota; class Actinomycetes; order Kitasatosporales; family Streptomycetaceae; genus Streptomyces; species Streptomyces sp. NPDC058579. Next base: position 181,326 of record NZ_JBHXPI010000002.1, on the reverse strand, counting down.
CGAAGAGGCTGAGCGGGGGCACCGCGCGGCCGTTGAAGCCGCCGGTGAGGTCGTGGGCGTTGAAGAGGACGTGCTGGCCGATGAAGATCAGCGCGAGGGTGGCGATGCCGAGGTACGCGCCCCTCAGCCGGCCCGCGATGGGGCTGAAGACGCCGCCCGCGAGGCCCGCGAGGACGACCGCGAGGACGGCGGCGAGCCAGCCCGGCAGGCCGAGCCCGGTGAGGCCGTCGGAACCGTCTCCGGCGAAGGCGCAGTAGCCGTACGCGCCGACGGCGAGGAAGAAGGCGTGGCCCATGGAGAGCTGGCCGGTGGCCCCGGTCAGCAGGTTGATGCCGATGGCGCCGATCGCGGCGGCCATGGCGAAGAGCCCGGCCTGGAGCCAGAAGCGGTCCAGGTAGAAGGGGAAGGCGGCGAGGACGAGCCCGGCGGCGGCCCAGCCGTAGACGCGGGGCCGGGCGAACGCGGCTGCGGCCCGGGGTGCGAGGGTCTCAGACACGGGCCAGCTCCTTCGTACCGAAGAGTCCGGCCGGACGGATCAGCAGCACCGCGACCATCACCAGATACGGGGCGACGTCGCCGATGCCCCGGCCGAGGAAGGTCAGATCGCCCTGGTAGCCGGTGGCGAGGGACTCGGTGACGCCGACCAGGAGGCCGCCGACGAGGGCGCCGGTGGTGGAGTCGAGGCCGCCGAGGATGGCGGCGGGGAAGGCCTTCATCGCGGCGAAGGAGGTGGAGCGCTCCAGGCCGGGGGTGGGGAAGACGGTGAGGAAGAGCGCGGCGACGGCGGCGAGTCCGCCGGCCACCGCCCAGGCGCCGAGCGAGACCCGGCCGAGCCTGATGCCCATCAGGGCGGCGGTCTCCTGGTTCTCGGCGGCGGCGCGCATGGCGACGCCCCAGGAGGTGTACCGGAAGGCCAGCAGGAAGGCCGTGATGAGCAGGCCCGCGAGGAGGAAGGCGGCGATCCGGGTCTGCGCGAGGGTGACCGGGCCGATGGTGACGACGGCGTCGCCCCACGGGTCGCCGAGCGACAGGATGTCTGTACCGATGCGGCGGGTCAGCTCGGTGGCGAGCAGGATGTCGACGCCGATGGTGACGATGGCGAGGACGCTGTGGTCGGAGCCCCGGTAGCGGCGCATCACGAGGAACTCGACGGCGGCGCCGACGGCCGCCGCTCCCCCGATGCCCACGGCGAGGGCCGGCCAGAAGCCGATGTCGTCATGGAGGACGGCGGTGAAGTACCCGCCCGCGAGGAGCAGCGAGGCGTGGGCGAAGTTGACGACCTCGGTGGCGCGGAAGATCACCACGAAGCCGAGGGCGATGAGGGCGTAGATCGAGCCCAACGAGACGCCGTTGAGCAGGAGTTCGGCGAAGGTGGTCACTCGGCGGTCTCCTCTCCGAGATAGGCGCGGACGACCGCCGGGTCGTTCTGTACGTCGCCGGGGGCGCCGTCGGCGATGCGGCGGCCGAAGTCGAGGACGGTGACGGCGTCGGCGAGCCGCATCACCACTCCCATGTCGTGCTCGACGAGGACGATGGAGATCCCGAGGCTGTCCCGGACACCCGCGATGACGGCGGCGGTACGGCGCCGCTCGTCGGCGGTCATGCCGGCCACGGGTTCGTCGAGGAGGAGCAGCTTGGGCTCCATGCAGAGGGCACGGGCGAGTTCGGCGAGCTTCTGCTGCCCGTACGGAAGCGATCCCGCGGGCTGCCGGAGCTGCTTCTCCAGGCCGACGAAGGCGGCGATCTCGCGGACGCGGGCGCGGTGGCGGGCGTCCTCGCGGGCGGCGGAGGGCAGCCGGAGCCCGGCGGCGACGAAGCCGGTCCGGGTGAGCCGGTGGCGGCCGAGCATCAGGCTGTCCTCGACGGTGGCGCGGGGCGGCAGCGCGAGGTTCTGGAAGATGCGGGCGACGCCGAGCTCGGCGATCTTGTGCGGGGCCAGGGCGGTGAGCTCGTGGGCGCCGAAGCGGACGCTGCCGGAGGTCGCCCGGTAGACCCCGGAGAGCACGTTGAAGCAGGTGGACTTGCCGGCGCCGTTGGGCCCGATGACGGCGTGGACGGTGCCGGGGCGGACGGCGAAGGAGACGGTGTCGAGGGCGGTGAGCCCGGCGAAGCGGACGGTGAGGTCGCGGACTTCGAGGCTCTCGGGGTGCTCGGCGGTGGGTGTCATCGGCCGCCCTCCCAGCGGGAGAGCACGGGGTGGACGGTGGCGGCGGTCGCCGCGTCGGCGGCGGCTTCCTCGTCCACGACGCCCAGGTAGCGGCGGCGGACCTCGTCGGAGGCGGCGAGTTCGGCGGCCGGTCCTGAGAGGGTGACCTCGCCGACCTCCAGGACGTACGCCCGTGTGGCGAGCCGCAGAGCGAGCGCCGCGTTCTGTTCGACGAGGAGCACGGCGGTGCCCTGGGCGTTGATCTCGCGGATGGTGTCGGCGATCCGGGCGGCCATCAGCGGGGCCAGGCCGAGCGAGGGCTCGTCCAGGAGCAGCAGCTTCGGCGAGGCCATCAGGGCCCGGCCGACGGCGAGCATCTGCTGCTCGCCGCCGGAGAGGAGCCCGGCGCGCTGGTGGGCGCGTTCGGCGAGGACGGGAAAGAGCTCGTGCACCCGCTTGAGGGCGGTGGCCTTTCCCGCGCGGTCGCCTCGCGCGCCGAGCGCCCCGGCGCGCAGGTTGTCCTCGACGGTCATCCGCGCGAAGACCTGCCGCCCTTCCGGCACCTGGGAGACCCCGGCGGCGACGACCCGGTCGGGGGCGAGCCCGCCGATCGGGCGGCCGCCGAAGGTCACGGTGCCGGAAGTGACGGCTCCGCCGTGGAACGACAGTGTGCGCGAGACGGCCCGCAGCAGCGTGGACTTGCCCGCTCCGTTGCCGCCGAGGACGGTGACGACTCCGCCCTCCGGCACGGTGAGCGACACCTGCCTCAGCGCACGTACCGGTCCGTATCCCGCCGACAGGTCCGCTACCTCGAGGGCGAGTGCGGTCCCTCCCATGGCTCCCCTTCCGTGGCCCGTTCAGTGGCGCTCACCCCAGCACCGCGGTGGCCGCCCGTCCACGTTCGGCGGCCGAATCGCTGCCGGTGACCAGCGGGCGTGGCGGTGGGTTGTGCACGCGCACAACACCGCGTGTCAGGGGCCTGTCGGGAAGGGGGCGGGGGTGGCATCCTCCGGGCATGGGACGGCGCAGACCGCGGACCGGCGACGACTGGAAGCTGCTGTCGGAGGCGTGCACGGCGCTTCTGGAGCGGCTGCCGGAGCTGGTGGACGAGCATCTGAGGGAGCTGCACGAGTACGAGCCGGCGTACGGCCGGATCGTGCCGTACGACCAGCACTGGCGTGAGGCCCAGGAGGCCTTGCGCATCGGGATCGAGATGATCTCGGCGCCGCGGGACTCGCCCCGGCGGGATCTGGAGCACGCGGACGAGCTGGGGCGGCGGCGGGCCGAGCAGGGCATGCCGCTGGAGCTGGTCGTACACGCGTACCGGCATGCCGGGCAGCTGGTGTGGGACGCGCTGATCGAGGACGCGTCGGGGTTTCCGTCCCGGCTCGCCGCGCTGACGCAGTCGGCGACGATCATGTGGTCGGCGGTGGACGCGCAGGCGGACACGGCGTCGGAGGCGTACCGGGCGACGGAGCTGGAGCTGCGGCGGCGTACGGACGAGCAGCTCCAGGCGCTCCTGGACGCGCTGCTCCACGGGCAGCGCTCGCCCGAGGTCACGTCACGGGCGGCGGCGGGCCTTGATCTTCCGGAGCACGGCCGGTACGCGGTGGTGGTGCTGCGGCACGACCGCCGGGAGGTGCCGGAGCCGTTCCACCGGCGGCTTCAGGGGGCCGGGGTGCGGTTCCTGTGGCGGATGGGCGCGGACTGCGAGTTCGGGGTCGTGTCGCTGGCGGAGGGCACAGGACTGGACGCGCTGTCGGAGCTCCTGGAGGGGCGGTGCCCGGGTCCGGGCGGGATCAGCCCGGTGGTGACGGGACTGGCCGAACTGGGCCGGGCGCGACGCCTCGCGGAGCTGGCGCTGCGGACGAGTCCGCCGGAATCGCGGCAGATCGTCCGCCTCGACCGCCGGATGGCGGGGGCGCTGGTGGTGGGGCAGCCGGAACTGGCGGGCCTGCTGGTGGCGGACGTCCTGGGGGCGCTGCTGGAGCTGGACCCCGCGGATCGGGCGATCCTGCTGGAGACGCTGGACGTCTGGCTGGACTGCGAGGGGTCGGCGGGGCGGGCGGCGTCCCGCCTGTACTGCCACCGGAACACGGTCTTCAACCGCCTGCGCCGCTTGGAGCAGCTGACGTCGAGGTCCTTGTCCCGCCCGCGGGACCTGACGGAGATGACACTGGCGTTGGACGCGTTCCGCTTGACGGGGGCGGGGGCGGGGTGACCGCCAAGGCGACGTCCCCCACCCCACCCCTTCCCGAAACCCTGCCGGGGGCGGGTGGGGGTGCGGGGCTGCGCCCCGCTGCGGGCGGGGCGGCAGCGGGCGCGTCGGCGGCAACCCCACCCCGCTGTGGGCAATCGTCCCGCTGGGGCGGGACGGGTGGGCACAGCGGGACGGCGCCCTTGCGGGCGCGTCCGCTCCGTGAGCCCGGCGACCACGAGGCGGCGGCAGTTTCGCGCCTGCGGGCGCGGTCACTTTCGCGCCGCGCCCGGCGGCTACACCAAGTAGTCGCGGGCGATGGTCGCCGCGACCTCTTCCAGGAGCGGGCCCGCGTTGGGGATGGACTTGGCCGGGTCGGGTTCCAGGGCCGAGAGCGGGTAGGCGCGGCTGATGCCGGCTGCCGTCAGGGCGTCCTGGGTGAGGGCCAGGCGGCCGCAGACCGCGATGACTTCCTTGCCCGCCGCTCGGGCCGCCGCCGCGACGCCCGCAGGGGCCTTGCCGTGGAGGGTCTGCTCGTCCAGGGAGCCCTCGCCCGTGATGACGAGCGTGGCCCGGTCGAGGGCCGGGGCGAAGCCCAGGACGTCCAGCATCAGCTCGATGCCGGGGCGGAAGCTCGCGTCCAGGCCGACAAGGGCGCCGTACCCGATGCCGCCCGCGCCACCCGCGCCCGGGGCGACCGCGCACTCGGACGCCTTGGGGCCGATGGCCTTCTCCAGGACCGTCACGAAGTGCGCGAGCGCCGCGTCCAGCGTCTCGACGTCCTCCGGCGACGCGCCCTTCTGCGGACCGTAGACCGCCGGCGCGCCCTTCGGGCCCGTCAGGGGGTTGTCCACGTCGCTCGCCAGGATCAGGTCCACCGAGGCGAAGCGCTCGTCCAGGCCCGACAGGTCCGCCGTCGCCAGGGACGACAGGGCCGCTCCGCCCGGGCCCACCAACTCGCCCTCCGCGTCCAGGAAGACCGCGCCCAGCGCGGCCAGCATGCCCGCGCCGCCGTCCGTCGTCGCGCTGCCGCCCACGCCGAAGACGATCGTCGTCGCGCCCGCGTCCAGCGCCGCGCGCAGCAGCTCGCCCGAGCCGTACGTCGTCGACGTCAGGGGGGCGAACACGCCCGTCGGCAGCAGCTGGAGGCCCGAGGCCTCCGCCATCTCCACGACCGCCGTGGTGCCGCGCAGCGCGAACGCCGCGGTCACCGGGTCGCCGACCGGCCCGGTCACCCGTACCTCACGGCGTTCGAAACCGGCCGCCACCGCGGCCGCGACCGTACCGTCGCCGCCGTCCGCCACCGGCAGGGTCTCCACTTCCAGCTCCGGGACGACCCGTCGCAGACCTGCTGTGACCCGCTCCGCGACCTGTACGGCCGTGAGCGAGCCCTTGAACTTGTCGGCCGCGACGAGTACGCGTGCGACCTCAGTTACTGCTCCGTCCGTCACCTTGCATCCCTTGCTTTCGAACGTGCAGTCGCGCCGTGGCCGACCCTATCCGCACCCCAGACGGCGTGCCACCCCCTGATAAGGCCATATTTCGCACCATAGTGGGTCCATATGAGCACGGAATCGGATCCGATCGATCACAGCCAACTCGCCGACCGCATCCTCGGTGGCTGGACGGGCCGGATCGCCGGGAACATGCTCGGCAAGCCCGTCGAGCGCGGCGACCTGTGGACGCCCGAGCTCATCGACCGGTACCTGCGGGTCACGGACGCCCTTCCGCTCACCGACTACCTGCCCCCACCGCCGCCCGACGCTCTCGCCCAGGGGTTCGAGCTGCGGCCCGAGTGGCCCGGTTGCGTGCGCGGGCGGATCCGGGGGAGCTGCCGGGACGACGACATCGACTACTCGGTCCTCGGCCTGCACCTCCTGGAGACCCGGGGGTTCGCCTTCACGACCGAGCAGGTGGGCGAGCACTGGCTGCTGCGGCTGCCGTACCTCCAGACGTTCACCGCCGAGCGGACCGCCTACCGCAATCTCGCCAACGGGCTGAAGCCGCCGCTGACCGCCACGTACGACAATCCGCACCAGGAGTGGATCGGCGCGCTGATCCGGGCCGACGTGTACGGCTGGACCTCCCCCGGCGACCCCCGGCGCGCCGCCTCGCTCGCCCGCAGGGACGCGGTGCTGTCCCACACGGGGAACGGGGTGTACGGAGCGATGTGGGCGGCCGCCCTGATCGCCGCCGCCTTCACCGCGCCGGACGTGCGGACGGCGCTGGAGACGGCGCTCGAGCGGATCCCGGCGAGCAGCAGGCTCGCGCGCACCGTCCGGCACGCGATGGCGCTGCACGAGGCGGGGGTGGAGTGGTCCGACGCGCTCGCCGAACTCGCGGAGCGGACGGCCGGCCTGGGCTGGATCCACACCGTGCCGAACGCGGCGGTCCTCACGGCCGGGCTGCTGTACGGCGGCGGCGACTTCAGCGCCACCCTCGCCCTGACCGTCCGGGGCGGCCTGGACACCGACTCGAACGGGGCGACGGCCGGCTCGGTGGCGGGGGTGATGTGCGGGGCGGCGGCGATCCCGCCGCAGTGGTCGGAGCCGCTGGAGGACCGAGTGCGCAGCGCGGTGTTCGGCTTCGACCGGGTGCGGATCAGCGAGCTGGCCGAGCGGACGCTGCGGCTGGCTACGCTGACCGTATGACGACGAACGACTACGCCTTGTACATCGCCGGCCTGCCCCGCGTCCTCGCCGGAGCCGCCGCGCTCTTCCGGGACGGCGAGGGGCGCGTCCTGATCGTCGAGCCGAACTACCGCGAGGGCTGGACGCTGCCCGGCGGCACGATCGAGTCGGACGCGGGTGAGACGCCCCGTCAGGCGGCGCGCCGCGAGACGGCTGAGGAGATCGGCCTGGATCTGGAGCTGGGGGCGCTGCTCGCGGTCGACTGGGTGCACGGCACGGAGCGGCCGCCGATCGTGGCGTACATCTACGACGGCGGGGTGCTGCCGGACGAGCGGTTCGCCGCGATCCGGCTCCAGGAGGAGGAGCTGCTCTCCTGGAAGCTGATCGACCCCTCGGAGGCGATCGCCCATCTCCCCGGTTCGCTGGGCCGGCGGGTGGTCGCGGCCCTCGACGCCCTGGCGCGCGGCGGCGGCCCGGTGGAGCTGGAGAACGGCCACCCGGTCCGCTGAGCCCTCAGTCCTCGGTTGGCACGCAGAGGACGGGGACGCGGGACATGTGCAGCAGCTTGTGGGGCGTCGAGCCCAGGAGCGCGCCGCGCATCGGGCTCTCGCCCCAGCTGCCGACCACGATGACGCGTGCGGCGTGCCGGTTCGCGGCGTCGATCAGGGCCTCCGCCGGCTTCCGGTCGATCACCTCGACGACGGTCGGCACGCCCACCCGTTCGGCCTCCGTGACCGCGTGCCGCAGCCCGGTGCGGCCCGCCTCCCGGATGGCCTCATGGTGGGACCGGTACTCCTCGCCCGTGGGGCCGGGGACCGCGGCGCCGTAGACCAGGACGAGCGTCTCGTCGAAGGCGTGCGCCACCTCGACGGCGATCCGCAACGCGCGGGCGGCGCCGGGTGATTCGTCGTAGCCGAGCACGACCGACATCTCAGCTCTCCTCGCCGGAGCCGGGACCCGAGCCGGGGCCGGAGCCAGGGCCGCTGCCGTGCACCAGGTCGGGATCGGCCACGCCCGGGCGCTCGCTCCAGAAGGCCGGGGCAACGAACCGCCGGACGATCATGAGGACCACCCCGGTGAGGGCGATGCAGATGCCGATGACGAGCGGGGGGCCGAGGCCGAACCAGGAGGTGCCGCTGTAGGAGTTGGCCGGGTCGGACATGTCCGAGACCGACTTCACGAGCAGCCAGGTCAGCAGTCCGGCGCCGACCAGCGGCCCGAGGCCGATCAGCAGGAAGTTGTGCACGCTCTCGAAGAGATGGCGGCGGTAGTACACGACGCAGGCCAGGCCCGTGAGCGCGTAGTAGAAGGAGATCAGCAGCGAGAGCGCGGTCAGCGAGTCGTAGAGGGCGTTGCTGCTGATCTGGTTGACCACGAGGTACCAGCCGATGGCGATGGCGGCGACCCACCAGGTACTGACGTCAGGGGTACGGAAGCGCGGGCTGATGTGGCCGTAGTGCTCGGGCAGCGCCCGGCGGCGGGCCATGGACAGCGCGGTGCGCGAGGCCGGGATGATGGTGGTCTGGGTGGAGGCGATCGCCGAGGTGGAGACGGCGATCAGCAGGATCCAGTCCCAGCCGCCCAGGACGTCCCCGGCGAGCTGGGCGAAGATGAACTCCTCCTCGTCCGCGTTCTCGGCGAGGAACGCCGGCCCGGCGTAGGCGACGACCGCGAAGCCGACGGACACGTAGGTGACGAGCAGGATGACGGTCGACCAGAGGCCCGCCCGGCCCGGGGCGCTCGCGGAGTCCCTGACCTCTTCGGTCAGGTTGACGGCAGACTCCCAGCCCCAGTAGATGAAGACGCCCAGGAGGAGCCCGCCGGTCAGCGCGGCGCCACCGGCGCCGAAGGGGTTGAGCCAGCTCCAGGAGGGCTCGGCCGATTCGTAGACGCTGGTGTCGGCGTAGACCGCGTAGAGCGCCACGGCCACGAAGATCAGCAGACAGGCGACCTGCGCCAGGATGAGGACGTTCTGCACCTTGGCCGACAGCTCGGTGCCGATGACGCACACGGCCGTCATCACGAGGATGAGGAGCACGGTGAGCAGCTGGCGTACGAAGGCGTTGTCCACCCAGCTGTCGAGCCCGACGGCGAGCAGCGCGAAGCTCACGGCCACGTCGGCGAGCGAGCCGACGACGAGGACGCCGGTCATCGCGATGGCCCAGCCGCCGAGCCAGCCGGCCCAGGGGCCCATGGCGCGGGTGACCCACGAGAAGGTCGTGCCGCAGTCCTGGTCGACCTTGTTCAGGTAGTAGAACGCGGACGCGATGAGCAGCATCGGCACGAAGGACGCGAACATCACGCCGGGCGCGTAGATCCCGACCAGGGCGACGACGGGGCCGATGACGGCCGCGAGGGAGTAGGCGGGCGAGGTCGAGTTGAGTCCGATCACCAGGGCGTCGACGAACCCGATGGCGTTCGCTTTCAGACCCGCGGGGCGCCCGGCGGGCCCGGCGTCCTCGGTGGCGGCATCTTCAGTGGCCATAAGTCCCTCGCCCCGGTCGTACCCGGACAGAACAGGGAGACTGCTGCCTTCATCGTAAGGAGGCCCGGTCCGCCCCGCATGTGCGGGCGGCCGGGCCCGACGGTCACTGTTCGCGCATGCCCCAGGGCGCGCCGTACTCCGTGAGCAGGTCGAGGAAGGGGGCCGGGGGCAGCGCCTCGGGGCCGAGGACGCCCCGGCCGTGCCAGGCCCCGGTCGCGAGGAGTTCGAGGGCGGCGACCGGGTTGATGGCGGTCTGCCACACGACGGCCTGGCTGCCGTACTCGCGCATCGACCACTGGTTGTCGACCACGTGGTACAGGTACACCTCCCGGGGCCGTCCGTCCTTGGTGCCCTTCACCCAGGTGCCCGCGCAGGTCTTGCCGTGCATGCGGTCGCCGAGGCTCGCGGGGTCGGGCAGACAAGCCGCGACGACATCGCGCGGGGAGACGGCGACCTCGCCGTCGGCGCCGTGCACGGTGACCGGGTCCGTGCGGTCGAGGCCCAGCTTGTGGAGGGTGCGCAGGACGCCGATGAACTCCTCGCCGAGGCCGTACTTGAAGGTGACGCGGCGGGCCTTCACCCATCGGGGGACGAGGAGCACCTCCTCGTGCTCGACGTTCACGCACTCCACAGGACCGATGCCCTCGGGGAAGTCGAAGACCTCCGGCTCGCTGAAGGGCGCGGTGGTGAACCAGCCGCGCCCCTCCTCGTAGACGACGGGCGGGTTCAGGCACTCCTCGATGGTCGTCCAGATGCTGAAGGACGGGGCGAAGTCGTAGCCGTCGACGATCAGGTTCGCGCCGTCGCGGACGCCGATCTCCTCGATCTCGTCGAAGAGCGTGTCGGCGGCGTGGCGGGCGAAGACGTCCGCGAGACCCGGTTCCACGCCCATGCCGACCAGGGCGAGCCGGTCCGCCGCCTCCCACTCGGCGGCCCGGTCGAACTGCGCGTCCCCCAGCTTCACTCCGCACTCCTCGTACGGACGCGTGGGGTGCGGCCGGGACAGGGACATCGCCATGTCGAGGTAGTGGGCGCGTTCGGCGAGGGCGGCCTCGAAGAGCGGCAGGACGAAGCGGGGATCGGTGGCGTTGAGGAGGACGTCGCAGCGGTGCTCGGCGAGGGCCGCTCGTACCGCTGCCGGGTCCGAGGCGTCGAGCCGGGCGGCGGTGAAACGGCGCTCGTCCGCGCCGAGGGCGGCGACGGCGGCCTCCGCCCGCCTCGGGTCGTAGTCGGCGACGACGATGTGCTCGAAGAACGAACGGCGGGCCGCGATCCTGGTGATCGCCGTACCCACGCCGCCCGCCCCGACCATGAGGACGCGCATGACACCGCACTCCTTCGTCCGCCTCGACCGGTGCGGCACCGCTCCGCTCCGTTCTCACGAGGGAGCCGGCCGCCTCCCTCCCGATGATGCCGCCTCGCTCCCGGATCAGCGCGGGGTGCCGACGGTCCTCTGTCGGTAATCCGTTCGCGGGAGGCGTTCGGACCGGCCTACCCTCGGCCGCATGACCATGGTCGCGATTCTCAGCGGAGCCGGTATCTCCACGGACTCCGGCATCCCCGACTACCGGGGCCCCGACGGGGTGTGGACCCGCGACCCGGAGGCCGAGAAGCTCGCCACGTACGAGCACTACATGGCCGACGCCGACGTCCGGCGCCGTGCCTGGCGCATGCGGCTCGACGGCCCGGTGCTGCGGGCCGAGCCGAACGCGGCGCACCGGGCCATCGCCGGGTTCGAGCGGACCGGGCAGCCGGTGCGGGTGATCACGCAGAACGTGGACGGGCTGCACCAGATCGCCGGGCTCTCGGAGCGCAAGGTCCTCGAACTCCACGGCTCCGCGCGGTCGGTGGTGTGCACGGCGTGTCACGCCCGCTCCTCGATGGAGGAGGCGCTCGACCGGGTGCGGGCCGGTGAGGACGACCCGAAGTGCCCGGTGTGCGGAGGGATCCTGAAGTCGGCGACGGTGATGTTCGGGCAGCGGCTCGACCCGGAGGTCCTGGGCCGGGCGATGTCGATCGCCAAGGCCGCCGAGGTGTTCATCGCGGTCGGGACGAGCCTCCAGGTGCAGCCTGCCGCCTCCCTCGCGGGGATCGCGGCCGAGCACGGGGCGCGGCTGATCATCGTGAACGCCCAGCCCACCCCGTACGACGAACTCGCCGACGAGATCGTGCGCGAGCCGATCGGCACGGCGCTGCCGGCGCTCCTGGAGCGGCTCCGCTGACGACCCCGCGCTAGAAGAGCGCGTCCTCCGGTGCGGCGGCTCCCGACTCGAAGGCGAGGAGTCGCCGCTTGCGGTCGAGGCCGCCGCCGTACCCGGTCAGGGAGCCGCTCGCGCCGACGACGCGGTGGCACGGTACGACGATGCTCACCGGGTTCTTGCCGTTGGCGAGCCCGACGGCGCGCGAGGCCCCGGGGTTGCCGAGCTCCTCGGCCAACTCGCCGTAGGTGCGCGTCTCGCCGTACGGGATCCGGCACAGCGACTCCCAGACGCGGAGCTGGAACGGGGTGCCGATCAGGTTCAACGGCAGCGCGAACTGGGTGAGTTCACCGGCGAAGTACGCGTCGAGCTGGTGGACCGTCTCGCCGAAGGGGCGCGGGTCCGGTGCGCCGAAGGTCTCCTCGGCGGGGCGGTGGCGCTGGCCGGTCATGTGGATGCGGCTCAGGACGCCGTCGACGGCGACCAGGGTCAGCGCGTCGTACGGGCTGTCGATGACGGTGTGCCGGATGTCGGGCATCGAGGGTCCTTATGCGGGGAGGTGGTTGATCGGGTGGCTGTCGGTGGCCCAGAGGTACTGGACGGCGTACGCGCGCCAGGGTCGCCAGCGGGCGGCCCGGGCGGTGAGCGCGGCGGGGGTGGAGGGCAGACCCAGGCCCTCGGCGGCTCGGCGGACGCCCAGGTCGCCGGGGAGGAAGGCGTCGGGGTCGCCGAGCGCCCGCATGGCGATGACCTCCGTGGTCCAGGGGCCGAAGCCGGGCAGGGCGTGGAGCCGGGCGCGCGCCTCGTCCCAGTCGGTGGCCGGGCCGAGGCTCAGGGAGCCGTCGGCGAGGGCCCCGACGAGGGTGAGGAGGGTCGTGCGGCGGCTGCGGGGCAGCGCGAGGGAGTCGGGGTCGAGACCGGCGAGCGCCTCAGGGGTCGGGAAGAGGTGGGTGAGGCCCCCCTCGGGGTCGTCGACGGGGACGCCGTGCGCGGCGACGAGCCGGGCGGCGTGGGTGCGGGCGGCGGCAGTGGAGACCTGCTGGCCGAGGACGGCCCGTACGGCGAACTCGGCCGCGTCGACCGTCCTCGGCACGCGCCGTCCGGGCGCCCGCTCGACCAGCGGCGCGAGCAGCGGGTCCGTACACAACTGTTCGTCGACGGCGACCGGGTCCGCGTCGAGGTCCAGCATCCAGCGGCAGCGGCTGATGGCGAGGGTCAGGTCGCGGGGGTCGGTGAGGGAGAGCCGGCAGGCGATGTGGTCGGGCCGCGGGGTGAGGGCGACGATGCCGTGGCCGTGGGGCAGGGTCAGGGTCCGCCGGTACGCGCCGTCCCGCCACTCCTCCACGCCGGGGACGGCGGTCGCGGCGAGATGGCCGAAGAGGTTGGAGGGGTTCAGCGGGGCGCGGTACGGCAGCCGGAGCGCGATCACGCCCGGGGTGCTGGGTGTGTCGGCGGTGACAGGTGACCGGGCCGCTCGGGCGCGCAGCTCCCCGGGGGTGAGCGCGAAGACCTCGCGGACGGTGTCGTTGAAGGTCCGGATCGAGGCGAACCCGGCCGCGAAGGCGATCTCGGCCATCGGCAGCGGCGTCGTCTCGATGAGCAGCCGCGCGGTCTGGGCGCGCTGGGCGCGGGCCAGGGCGAGCGGTCCGGCGCCGAGTTCGGCGAGGAGCTGGCGTTCGATCTGGCGGGTGGAGTAGCCGAGCCGGGTGGCGAGCCCGGGCACGCCCTCGCGGTCCACGACGCCGTCCTGGATCAGCCGCATGGCCCGGGCGACGGCGTCGGCGCGGACGTTCCACTCCGGGGAGCCGGGGCTCGTGTCGGGGCGGCAGCGCTTGCAGGCCCGGAACCCGGCGCGCTGGCAGGACGCGGCGCTCGGGTGGAACACCATGTTCTCGGCCTTGGGCGGGACGACCGGGCAGCTGGGACGGCAGTAGATCCGGGTGGTCAGGACGGCCGTGAAGAACACGCCGTCGAAGCGGGCGTCCTTCGACCTGACGGCCCGTACGCAGCGCTCGGTTTCGGTGTACATGGCTCCATGGTCGAGGACGGCGGACGCGTCCGCTGGCGAGAAAACGACATGGACCTTCCGTGAGCGGGGACCCGCCGGACGCCTCCGGGCGACTTCCGTACGTCCCCGGGTCCCGCCGGTGGCCCGGTCCGCCTCGATATCCGCCCGCGAGGGGAGCAGCATGGAAGCAGTGGATCCCCGAGGCCGCCGGCGGGCCGAGGAACCGAGGAAGTGGACGGGTGACTGCAGAAACCCTGACGACAGCCGAATCACCGAGAAGCACCCCATGAGCGGACGGCTTGGCCACCGGCCCAGGGGGCTGGGGCTGCGCAGTGTCGCGGGGCAGGTGTTCGCCCTCCAGGCGGTCATCGTCCTGGTGCTGGTCACCGTGGGCACGCTCGCCCTGATCTTCCAGGCCAGGTACGACACGGAGACCGACGCGCGCAACCGCTCCCTCGCCGCGGCGGAGGCCTTCGCGCACGCCCCCGGGCTCCTCGAGGCCCTGCGGGCCCCCGACCCGAGCGCCGAGCTCCAGCCGCGGGCCGAGAGCGCCAGGACGGCCGCAGGGCTCGACTTCCTCGCCGTGATGACCCCGGACGGGATCCGCTACACCGACTCCAGGCCCGAGCTGATCGGGGAACGCACCACCGGTGACATCGCGCGGGCCCGCGGAGGGGAGTCGTTCACGGAGATCTTCCACGGTGAGCCGTCGGACGCGGTCCGGGCCATCGTCCCGGTGCGCACCGACGACGGTGACATCGTGGGCCTCGTCAGCACCGGCATCGAGGTCGAGAACGTCGGCAACGTCGTCGAGGGCCAGCTGCCGCTGCTGCTCGGCACCGCCGGGGGCGCGCTGCTGCTCGCGGTGGGCGGCGCGGCGCTGGTGAGCCGGCGGCTTCGCCGGCAGACGCACGGGCTCGGGCCGGTCGAGATGACCCGGATCAACGAGCACCACGAGGCGGTCCTGCACGCCGTGCGCGAGGGGGTGCTCATCATCGACGCGGACCGGCGGCTGCTGCTCGCCAACGACGAGGCCCGGCGGCTCCTGGACCTCGGCCCTGAAGCCGAGCAGCGGCACGTCACCGAGCTGGGGCTCGATCCCCGTACCGCCGCGCTGCTCTCCTCGGACCGGGTCGTCAACGACGAGGTGCACCTGGCGGGCGACCGGCTGCTCGCCGTCAACGTACGCCCCACGAAGCCGTACCGGGGCCGCCCCACCGGCACCGTGATGACGCTGCGGGACTCGACCGAGCTCGCCAGCCTCTCCGGCCGCGCCGAGGTCGCCAGGGGGCGGCTGTCGCTGCTGTACGAGGCGGGGGTGCGGATCGGCACCACCCTGGACGTGGTGCGGACCGCCGAGGAGCTGTCGGAGGTGGCGGTGCCGCGCTTCGCCGACTTCGTCACGGTGGAGCTGCCGGAAACGGTGCTGCGGGGCGAGGAGCCGTCGCGCGCGCTCAGCGAGATGCGGCGGACCGCGCTGCGGGGCATCCGCGAGGAGCATCCGTTCCAGCCGGTGGGCGACCGGATCCGGTGCGTCGTGCCGACCACTCCGATGGCGCAGGCGCTCGACAGCGGTCACGCCGTCCTGGTGGCCGAGCTCGCCGAGGCGGACGGCTGGCGGGCCCAGGACCCCGAGGGCGCCCAGGGGGCCCTCGACTACGGGCTGCACTCGCTCGTCGCGGTGCCCGTGGTCGCCCGGGGCGTGGTCCTGGGCATGGCGAACTTCTGGCGCTCCGAGACCGAGGAGGCGTTCGGGGAGGAGGACCTGACCTTCGCCGAGGAGCTGACGGCGCGCGCCGCGGTCTCCATCGACAACGCCCGCCGCTTCACCCGCGAGCACGAGATGGCGGTGACCCTCCAGCGCAGCCTGCTCCCCCGGATCCTGCCCGACCTGTCGGCGGTGAACGTGGCGTTCCGGTATCTGCCCGCGAAGGCGGGGGTCGGGGGCGACTGGTTCGACGTGATCCCGCTGCCGGGGGCCCGGGTGGCGCTCGTCGTCGGCGACGTGGTCGGGCACGGGCTGCACGCGGCGGCCACGATGGGCCGGCTGCGGACGGCGGTCCTGAACTTCTCCACCCTGGATCTGCCGCCGGACGAGCTCCTGGGCCACCTCGACGAGCTGATCGACCGGATCGACCGGGGCCCGGCGGAGGGCGGCCCCGAGGGCGGAACCCCGGCGGACGGCGGTGCGGGAGCCGCCCAGGGCGGCGAGGGGCAGGAGCGGATCACCGGCGCCACCTGCCTGTACGTCATCTACGACCCCGCCGACGGCCGCTGCACCATGGCCCGGGCCGGGCACCCCGGGCCCGCGCTCGTCCATCAGGACGGCATGGTCGAGTACCTCGACCTGCCCGCCGGGCTTCCGCTCGGGGTGGGTGGGATGCCGTTCGAGACCACCGAGCTGTACCTGCCCGAGGGTTCGCGTCTGGTGCTGTTCACCGACGGCCTCCTGGAGGACCGCGACCGGGACTTCGACACCGGTCTCGCGCTGCTGCGCGAGGCGCTGGCCACCACGGGCCGCAGCCCCGAACAGGCCTGCGCCGACGTCCTGACCAAGGTGCTCGTGCCCGCGCCGGACGACGACATCGCGCTGCTCGTCGCCGACACCCGCCGTCTGGAGGCCGAACGGATCGCGGAGTGGGACGTTCCGCCGGACCCGGCCCAGGTCTCCCGGGTCCGGGGCGAGGGCGCGGCGCAGCTCGCCGCCTGGGGCCTGGACGAGGTCGCGTTCACGGCCGAGCTCATCCTCAGTGAGCTGGTCACCAACGCCATCCGGTACGGCGCCGAGCCCATCCGGGTCCGGCTGCTGCGCGACCGCCGGCTGATCTGCGAGATCTCCGACGGCAGCAGTACGGCTCCGCACCTGCGGTACGCGGCGACCACCGACGAGGGCGGCCGCGGGCTCTTCCTCGTGGCGCAGTTCGCCGAGCGGTGGGGCACCCGCTACACCGACCGGGGCAAGGTCATCTGGGCCGAACTGCCCCTGACCACGGCCGACTCGGAGCTGCGACCGCTGCCGGTGCCGGACCTGGACGCCCTGGAGGACCTGGCCTGGTGAGCCGGGGCCCGGCCCCTGCGGGCGGACGTCAGCTCAGAGGGACGTACGGGCCAGCAGCACCGCCACGTCGTCCCCCGGAGCGCAGGGCAGCAGCTGGTCGAGGATGGCCTCGCAGACCTGGCTGAGCGGCCGTTCCAGGTCGACCAGCGCCTCGGCGAGCTGGTCCATGCCCTCGTCGAGGTCGCGGTCCCGCGCCTCGATGAGGCCGTCCGTGTACAGCACCAGGAGGCTGCCGGGCGGCAGCAGGACCTCCTCGGTGGCGAAGTCCTGGCCGCCGGTGCCGAGCGGGGTGCCGGGCGGCCCCTCCAGGAAGGTGATCGCCCCGTCGGCGGTGGCCACGGCCGGTGGCGGGTGTCCGGCGCGGGCGAGGACGACGCTGCCGGTGGCCGGGTCGTGGACGGCGTACACGCAGGTCGCCATCTCGTCCTCGCCCAGGTCGGCGACGACGGCGTCGAGGGAGCGGAGCAGCTCGGCGGGGGGCACGCCGTGCCGGGCGAGGGTCCGTACGGCCGTACGGAGCTGGCCCATGACGGCCGCCGCGTGGATGCCGTGGCCCATGACGTCGCCGATGACGAGCGCGGTCCTGCCCTCGGGCAGGGCGATGACGTCGTACCAGTCGCCGCCGACGTCGTGGTCGCTGGCGGGCAGGTAGCGGCCGGTCAGCTCCAGGCCTTCGGCCTTGGGCAGGGCGTTGTTGGTCAGGCTGCGCTGGAGGGTGAGGGCGGCCTCGCGCTGGGTGGTGTACAGGCGGGCGTTGTCGATGTTCAGGGCGGCGCGGGCGACGAGTTCGTCGATGAGGACGAAGTCCTGCTCGTCGAAGGGTTCGCGGTCGTAGAGCCGGGTCACGGAGACGGTACCGAGCACCTTGCCGCGGGCGACGAGCGGAACGATGCGCGCGCAGCCGATGCTGGCCTCGAAGTAGGCGCGCAGGGGTTCGGTGCGCGGGTCGGGGAAGAGCGCGGGCAGGTCGGAGTGGTAGAGGTTCATCGGCCGGGCGTCGGTGATGACCTGCTCGTACGCCGTGCCCAGCGGGATCTGGAAGGTCTGTCCCGGGACGAGCATCGCGGTGGGGGCGGTCGGGTCGGGGAAGACGGCGGCGAGGCGGCGCAGCAGGCCGTGGGCGGAGGCGCCCGCCTCGTCGGGTTCGAGCACGGATTCGAGCAGCTGGACGTCGGCGGAGTCGGCGAGCTGCGGTACGAGGAGGTGGACGACCTCCTCGGCGGTCTGGCGCAGGTCGAGGGTGGTGCCGATCCTCGTGCCGGCCTCGGCGAGCAGGGCGAAGCGCCGGTTGGCCCGTTCGGCCTCGACGAGCGCCCGCTGGCCCTCGGTGATGTCGATGAGGGAGGCGATCAGGCCGAGCCTGCGGCCCGAGCCGTCGACCAGCGGGGCGTAGGAGCAGGACCAGGTGCGGTCGCGGTCGGGGTCGGCCGGGGTCCGGCCGGTGCGGCGTACGTCGACGACGGCCCGGCCGCTCTCCAGGACCTGCCGCATGGTGGCTTCCAGGGCGACGGCGTTGACGCCGGGCACGACCTCGGTGAGCCGTTTTCCGAGGTGCTCGGCGGGCGGCAGGCCGTTCATCCGCGCCAGGGCGTCGTTGACGCGGATGAACCGCAGGTCGGTGCCGAGGGTGGCGAGGCCGATCGGCGACTGGGTGAAGAGGCTCTGGAGCGCGGCGAGCGAGTCCCGCATGCGCAGGACCTCGGAGGTCTCGACCGCGATGAGCATGGCCCCCGGCCGCCCCTGTGGGTCGACCTCGGGGACGATCCACATCTCCATGGTCACTTCGTGACCGTCCCGGTGCCGCACGGGCAGGGTGCCGACGACGGTCTCGCCGGACTGGACGCGCCGGGTCAGCTGGTCGGCGAGTTCCTGGTTGGCGTCGGGCACCAGAATGGGTGCGGCGGGGCGTCCGATCACGTCCTCGGGGCGGTATCCGAGCAGGTCCTGGGCGGCCAGCGACCACTCGACGACGCGCCCGTCCTCGTCCTCCCGCCAGAGGGCGATCGGGAGGACCTCCCGCAGGACACCGGCGTAACCGATGGCCGCCGGCGGTCGCTCCGGCCTCTGGCTCGCCGACTCAGTAGTGTCCAACGGTTCGACCTAACCCCGGGGGGTGCTTTCCTACCCGATCACCCTATCCGAGCCCTTGTCACGGAGCCCTGCGGTACGGCTCCAGGAGGGCGCCAGGGGCGTCTAGAGCATCGGCAGCTCCCGGCCGACGAGGAGCTCGGCCGCCGCCTGGGCGCAGACCCGGGCCGCCCCGTGGGTCAGTACGTACCGGGCGGCGGGCGGGGTGCCGTGCGGGAGGCCCATCTCGACCAGGACGGCGTCCGGCCGCAGGGCGGTGAGCCGGGCGACCGCGGCGGTGATCCAGGGGTGCTGGTGGGCGTCCCTGACCGTGATCACCAGGGGTGCCCCGCGCGGTACGTCCGCGAGGAGGTCCGCGGGCTCGGTGTCGTGCCGGACGACGACCGTGCCGGGCAGCACGGAGGCGAGCAGCTCTCCGACGCCCCAGGACGTGTGGCCGACGGCCGGATTGGGTTCGGCGCCCAGCTCGACGACGACGGGTGCGGCGGGCAGCGGCTCGACGCCGGCCGACCGGACCGCGCGCCGGGCGGCGGCGAGGCCGATCCGGTGGTCGGGCGCGGTGGAGCGGTCGAGGCGGGTACGGGTCCACTCCCCCAGCGCGGTGACCCGGTCGGCGGCCTCGGCGAGCCGCTCCTCGGGCAGCCGGCCCGCGCGGACGGCGGTGACGATCGCCTCGCGCAGGGCGGCCGTGCGGGCCTCGCCGTGCTTCACGCCGAGGCAGAGGGCGTCGACGCCCGCGACGAGCGCCCGGACGGAGCCCTCCACGAGGCCGACGGTGTCGTGGACGGCGGCCATCTCCATGGAGTCGGTGATCACCACGCCCTCGTAGCCGAGCCGCTCGCGCAGCAGGCCGGTGACGATGGGCGCGCTGAGGGTGGCCGGCTCGGTGTCGAAGGCGGTGGCGGTGATGTGGGCGGTCATGACGGACCGTACGCCCGAGGCGATGGCGGCGCGGAACGGCGGGAAGGCGGTGGCCTCGAACTCGGCGCCGGTGTCGTCGACGACCGTGCGCTCGTGATGGGAATCGGTCGTGGTGTTGCCGTGGCCGGGGAAGTGCTTGGCGCACGCGGCGACGCCGACGGACTGGAGCCCCTCGATGTACGCGGCGGTGTGCGCGGCGACCGTCTTGGGGTCGGAGCCGAAGGACCGTACGCCGATCACCGGGTTGGCCGGGTTGTTGTTGACGTCGGCGACCGGGCCCAGGTTGAGGTTGACGCCCGCGACGGCGAGACTGCGGCCGATCTCGGTGGCGACCGCCCGGGTCAGTTCGGGGTCGTCGACGTGTCCGAGGGCGTGGTTGCCCGGCCAGGAGCTGCCTCGGGCGATCTCCAACCGGGTGACGTCGCCGCCCTCTTCGTCGATGCCGATCAGCGCGGCCGGGTTCACGGCGCTCAACTGGCCGCCGAGTCTGGCCAGTTGTTCGGGACCGGTGACGTTGCCGTGGTACAGCACCACACCGCCGAGGCCGGAATCGAGCTTGCGGAGCGCGCCGGGTCCGCGAGGCGGGGCTCGCGGGGACCGGGGCGCTCCACGGCTGGTTCATGGCCCGCGCGGGTGAGGTGGTGCTGCGCGCCGGGCGCCGGCCGCTCGCCTGGGCGGAGGGCGCGGGCCCCGCGCTGCCGTCCTCGTTCACGGTGATGGCCTGGCGGGACGAGGCCCACGGCCTGGCCGCCGCCCGCCGGGGCCAGGACGTGGTGATGGCCCCGCACCTCACCACGTACCTCGACTACGCCGAATACCCCGAGAACACCGACAGGCCCGGTGAACCGCCCGCTCAGCCCGGGCACTCGATCCCGCTGCGCGCGGTCCAGGCGTACGACCCGGACGTCCACGACCGAGTGCTCGGCACCCAGGCGCAGTTGTGGACCGAGTACCTGCCGACCCCTCACCTCATCGAGTACCGCGCCTTCCCCCGGCTCGCCGCCCTCGCCGAGTCGGCCTGGTCGGGACCGGCCCCCTGGCACGACTTCCACCACCGCCTCACCCACCACCGCGCCCGCCTCGACGCCCTGGGGGTTCCGCAGTCACCGACCCGCCGGTAACTTGGCGCCGCCCACTCCCCCACCGTCCTGGCAGGTACGAGATGCAGAGCTTGTTACGCACAGCCCGAGGCGCCCTGCTCGTGGGCGCCCTGCTGGCCCCGGCCGTCGTGCCGGGCGCCGCCGCGGCGCAGCCCGGCCCATCCTCCGTGACCCCCTCGGCGGCGCCCTCCGCAGCGCCCGCCGCGACCGCGATCGACTGGACGCCGCCGCTGTCCACACGCGGCCGGTACATCGTCGACGCCGACGGCGACCGCTTCCGGCTCCGCTCCGCCAACTGGGACGGCGCCCAGGGCTCGTGGAACGGTTCGGGCGACATCGCCGACCCCGCCAACCACCACGCCGGGCAGAACGCGAACGGCATTCCGATCGGCCTGGACCGCACCCCGCTGCCCACGCTCCTCGCCGACTTCCGCGCCCTCGGCCTGAACAGCATCCGGCTGCCGTTCTCCAACGAGATGCTGCGCGCCACGACCCCCGTGCCGGACTCGGCCGTCGCAGCCAACCCGGGGCTGCGCGGCAAAACCCCGCTCCAGGTCTTCGACTCCGTCGTCGCCGCCCTCACCGACGGCGGGTTCGCCGTCGTCCTCAACAACCACACGGTGACGACCCGTTGGTGCTGCGCCGTGGACGGCAACGAGCGCTGGAACAGCAGCGGGCAGTCCACCGCCCAGTGGGCCGACGACTGGGTCTTCATGGCGAAGCGCTACCGCGCCAACCCGCGCGTGGTCGGCGCCGACCTGTACAACGAGGTCCGCCGCGACATCTGGGACGACCCCAACTGGGGCCTCGGCGACAACCACGACTGGCACGCCGCCGCGCAGGAGGCGGGCGACCGCATTCTGGCCGAGGCCAACCCGGACCTGCTCATCGTGGTCGAGGGCATCAACTGGCAGGGCATTCCGGTGGACGGCCTCCCGCACGGCCGCCCCACCCTCAGCCCGGTCCGTACCCTCTCGCACACCCTCGTCGTGTCCAACAAGCTTGTCTACTCAGCCCACTTCTACGGATACACCGGTCCGAACCACAGCGGCGCCACGGGCATGGGCGAGACCACCGACCCCCGCTACCAGGACCTCACCCGCGAGCAGCTCCGCCAGGTCGTCCACGACCAGGCGCTCTACGTCTCCACAGAGACCGGCACGCACTTCACCGCCCCGGTCTGGGTCAGCGAGTTCGGCATCGGCGCCGACGAGCGCGTCGACAAGCCGCGCGCCTGGTTCGGCAACCTGACCGAGCTGTTTCGGGACGCCGATGTGGACTACGCGTACTGGCCGCTGGTCGGCTGGAACAACAGCAGTGGTGGCGGCGACAGTTGGGCGCTGCTGCGGTACGACTCCGAGGGCCGGCGGACCGGTGTCCTGGACGCGGGCGATTGGCGCACTGCTGCCTGGAGCGGCTTGACGTCCGCGCCCGGTCGCACCGGGGCCGTTCCGGTCGACACTGCCTGGTACCAGCTGACGACCGACCACCGTGACCACAACGCCTCGCTGCGGGTGCGGGCCGGTGGCGACTGGGACAGCGGCGCCCGTAAGGCCGTCTGCCCCGACGGGTCGCGGATCGCCGGGCTCAGCCACACCGGAGGCAGGGGCCTCTGCGTGAGCTCGGGGCTGCGGGCGGCCTCCGGCGGGCACACCGTCGTCCGCGACGAGTCGCAGGTCCCGGCGGGCGGCGACTGGGCCTCGGGCTACACCAAGTACCAGTGCCCTGCAGGGCAGTTCCTCATCGGGTACAGCCTGCGGGGCACCCGTGTCTCCGCCGCGCTGTGCACCCCCGCGGGCACGGCGCTCCCGGCGGCCGCGGGCCGGACGCTGTGGTTCGACCGCGGCGACAACCGCCCGGCCGGCGCGCCCGGCGGGGAGTACGCGCAGGGCCACTACAAGGGGCAGTGCGCGCCCGGCGAGTACGCGGCCGGGATCGCGTTCACCACGCGGTTCGGTGCCCGGCCGTCGCCGGCCGCGCTGCTGTGCCGACCGGAGGCTTAGCGGGAGAGTCGAGGGAGGCGGTGATGGACTGCGCGAGGAACGGGATCCGGTGCGCGCAGACGCCCGCGATGTTGATGCGTCCCGCGTTCGTCCCGTAGACGCCGGACTGTCCGCGCATCCGGCGCATCTGCTCCGGCGTCAGAGGCAGCATGGAGAACATGCCCTTCTGGCGCCGGAGCGAGGCGGCGACGTCCGGGCAGCCGAGGGCCTCCAGGTGCGCGACGAGGTCGGCCCGGTTGGCGGTGATCCGGCCACGCATGGCGTCGAGTTCGGCCCGCCAGGTGGCCCGGAGCCCGGCGTCCTCCAGGATGGTGGCGACGACTGCGGCGCCGTGGTCGGGCGGCATCGAGTACAGGACGCGGGCGGCGTTCTGCAGGGCCGTCTCGACGTGTCGCAGCGTCTGCCGTGAGGGGCCGAGGACGATGGCGCAGCCGGTGCGGTCGCTGTAGAGGCCGAAGTTCTTGGAGCAGCTGACGGCGATGAGCACCTCGGGCAGCCGGTCGGCGAGCATCCGGGTGGCCCACAGGTCGGCGTCGAGGCCGTCGCCGAGCCCGTGGTACGCGAGGTCGACGAAGGGGACCCAGCCGTTCGCCTCGGCGAGCCCGGCCAGCGCCTCCCAGGTCTCCGCGTCGGGGTCGGTTCCGGTGGGGTTGTGGCAGCAGCCCTGGAGCAGGACCACGTCGCCCCGGCGCGCGGCGCGCAGGTCCTCCAGGAGCCCTTCACCGTGTCCGTACGTCCGGACCGTGAGCCCGGCGCCTTCGAGGATGGGGCGGTGGTTTACGTACGCGGGGTCGCTGATCCACACCGTGGTGCCGGGGCGGGTCTGGCGTACGAGATCGGCGATCAGGCGCAGGGCCCCGGTGCCGGCCACCGTCTGCACGGCCGTCGCGCGGGCGGTCCTGGCCTCGGTGCCGAGGACCATGGAGAGCATGGCCCGGTTGAAGGCGGTGTTGCCGGAGAGGCCCCGGTACTCCTTGGAGGCGGCCCGGTCGGCCAGGCGTATCTCGGCCTCCTTGACGGCGGCCATGACCGGGGTGGTCCCGGTGTGGTCGCGGTAGACGCCGAGGACGAGGTCGAGGCGCTCGGGGCGCGGGTCGGCGGCGAACTCGGCCGACAGGTCCCACAGCGGGTCCACGGGCGGGGCGGAGAGCAGCTCAAGCATGGGCGGCGACCTTGGTTCGGGGGCGCCGGTTGGCGAGCGCGACGCCGAGGGTGATGAGGGGGACGCCGACGAGGACGGACAGGGTCGGCGACTCGTCGAGGAGGGGTACGGCGAGCAGGACGACGGCGACCGGGCTGAGTGAGCCGACGACCGAGCTGCGCTCGGGGCCGAGGCGGCGGATGGCGAACGCGTACAGCAGTCCGGCGCACAGCCCGACGCCCAGGCCCTGGACGACGAGGAACAGGGCGATGTCACCGGCGGCGGCGTGGGCGATCCCGGTGGGCAGGACGCCGGTCAGGGCGAGCAGAGCGACGACGGCGAAGGACGGCAGGCAGAGCAGGCCGATGGAGCCGACCGGGTCGAGATCGACCTCGCGCAGGCCCACGGTGTAGAGGGCCCAGAGGCCACTGGCGAGCAGCAACGTTCCTGCACCGAGCAGGACGTCCGCGTCCAGGGCTGCCGTGTACCGCCAGACCAGGGCGCCGACTCCGGCCACGATCAGGGCGAGTCCCGCCGCCTGCGTACCGCGCGGGACGCTCTTGCCGCCCGCGACCATGAGCGCGGAGACGAAGAGCGGGACCATGCCGGGGACGATCGCGCCGACGAAGGCGGCCGAGGTCAGCGAACCGCCGTACATGGCGGCGAGGAAGAAGGGGACGCCCGCCCCGCAGACGATCTTGGCGGCGGTCGCGGGGCGTACCGCGACGAGCTGCCGTCGGCGCCGCCAGAGGGCCGGGGCCAGGACCACGAGCGGCACTCCGAAGCGCAGCAGGGCCGCGTCGGCGGGCAGGAGGGTGGAGGCGCCGAGGGCGCGGGCGCTCAGCGCGAAGGCGGCCCAGATGGCGACGGTGAGGAGCAGGGCGACGAGGCCCACGGCCTGCGGCGAGAGCGTGATGCCGGTCCGGGTGGCGCGGCCGGTCCTGAAGGTCCGACGCGCCTGCCCCAGCGGCGGTGCTCCCGCCGTCCGTATACCCCCCACGAGGAGCCTCCCGCTCGCATCCACTGCATCGAATCCACTGCTTCGAGCAACGGTAGGGCTTGCGGCGGGGCAGCCGATTGCCAGTTCTGCCCTCCAGACCTAGCGTGAGGGCAGAATCTGCCAAGGATCGGCCGAGGGTCTACGAAAGTCGGCCGGGAACGCGCGAAGGAGTGGACGTGGACGCCGTGGACTTCCAGATCATCCGCGAGTTGCAGGCGGACGGCCGCCTGTCCAACCAGGACCTCGCCGACCGGATCCGACTCTCCCCGTCACCGTGCCTGCGCCGGGTGCGGCGCCTGGAGGAGGCGGGCCTGATCCGCGGCTACACGGCCGTGGTGGACCAGGTCACCTTCGGGCTGCCGATCACCGTCTTCGTACGGATCCGGCTTGAGCGGCACACGCGCGAGATCGTCGACGTCTTCGAGGACCACGTCGGCCGGATCGAGCACATCCAGGACTGCTATCTGATGGCGGGCAGCAGCGACTATCTGCTCAGAGTCGTGATCGAGAACCTGGAGGCGTACGAATCCCTGGTACGCCACCAGATCCACGCCATCCCGGGCATCGCCTCGATCGAGTCCAGCTTCGCCTACGGCAGCGTGAAGCAGTCCAAGATCTACCCCCGCCCGGCCTGAGGCCTTGGACCGGGCACGCGCGGGGCCGTCAGAGGCCGAACTCCTGCGGGGACACGCCGAGCGCCGCGCACGCCTCGCGCAGGACCTGCTCCTCGGCCGGGGCGACGTACCCGTCCGCGCCGGCGACGACGAAACCGGTCTGCACGACCGCCTTGGCCTCCACGGGCTTCTTCGCCGCCTTGGCGATCTCCTGCATCGCCTCGACCTTGCCCTGCTGGAAGTTGTACGTGAGCTGGTCGACGTGCTTGTTGAACCGCTGCCGCAGCTGGTCCGGCGGGAAGTTCTTCAGGACGTCGTTCTGGAGGATGAGCGACTCCACGTGCTGGCGCTCGGCCGGGTCGACGGACCCGTCGGCGGCCGCGACCAGCGCGCACATGGCCATGCTGGCGTCGCGGTAGGCGCCGCTCTTGAGCTCCGTCTTGAGGGAGGCCAGCTGGGTCTTGAGCACGCCCACGAGCTGCGCCTTCGACCCCCCGCCCGCGCGCGGACCGGGCCGCGGCGCACCCCCGGAGCCGGCGCCGGAACCGCGTGCTCCCTGCGCCTGCTGCTGCAGCCCCTTGGCCTGGTCCTTGATCCGGTCCCACATCGCCATCCGTGCCACCTCGCGTACGCGTTCGCTCCTCCGCGCGAGTACCGCGCGGTCCCCCTGAGAACTCCGACGCGCACCCGCGAGTTCCCGGCGTCCCCCGGACGGCGCACCGAGCGCTCAGCCGTCCTCAGTCACGCTCGCGGGCGCGGCGGAACCGCGCCAGGCCGTCCGCGAGGCCAACGACCGGCTCCGGATAGTCGCGTGACGCCTTCTCCTTCGGGCCGAGTTTCCACGGTTCGTGGAAACGCGAGTTGCCGCATGGCCGCGTCGACCACGGGGTAGCCGGTCCGGCCCTCCCGCCAGGCGCGGAGGTCCGCCTCGGCCCGCTTCCCGCGACGCCAGCGGTCGTGCCTCGGCCGGTAGTCCTCCGTGGCGGTGTCCGGGCGGGCGTTCAGGACCTGGTGGTGGAAGTCCCGCCAGCACACCTGCCGTACGAACGCCTCCGCGCCCGCGCCTCGTCTATCGCCGCCGCTCGACGGCTTCCTCCCCGGCCTTCCCGGTGCCTTCCTCGGCCGTACGGGCGATCCTGCGGGCCATGCCGCCGAAGACGACCGCGTGGAAGGGGGCGACGCTCCACCAGTAGAGCTGCCCGGCGAGACCCCGCGGGTGGAAGAGGGCGCGCTGCCGGTACCGGGACCGGCCGTCGCCGTCCCGCTCCGCGTACATCTCCAGCCAGGCCTTGCCCGGCAGCCGCATCTCCGCCCGGAGCCTGAGCATGCTCCCCCGCTCGATCTCCTCCACGCGCCAGAAGTCCAGGGCGTCGCCGACGCGCAGCCGGGCGGCGTCGCGGCGCCCTCGGCGCAGCCCGGCCCCGCCGACGACGCGGTCGAGCCAGCCGCGTACGGCCCAGGCGAGCGGGAAGGAGTACCAGC
This sequence comes from Streptomyces sp. NPDC058579, assembly GCF_042718575.1. Taxonomy (NCBI): domain Bacteria; kingdom Bacillati; phylum Actinomycetota; class Actinomycetes; order Kitasatosporales; family Streptomycetaceae; genus Streptomyces; species Streptomyces sp. NPDC058579. The sequence continues at coordinate 154,255 of NZ_JBHXPI010000002.1, read as the reverse complement.
CGTTCTGGCCGCCGATCCCCTCGATGACCCGCCACAGCGCCTCGGGCTCGGCCTCGACGTCCCGTTCCCGTTCGTCGGTGTACAGGCTGCCGCCCGCCCAGTCGGGGTCGGTGGGCAGCGGGTCGCTGGGGGCGCCGGGCAGCGCGGCCGAGGACCAGCGGGTGACGACCTGGGCGTCGCGCACGCGCTGGAGGGCGAGGGCGAGGGCCCGGTCGAAGGGCAGGGGCGCGCCCGGCGGGTCGGGCACATGGCGGGCGATGTCGTGTTCGGCGCACACGACCTCGTACCGCAGGGATTCGGCGAGGGGCCGGGCCAGCGCGGCAGGTACGGGCGTGACCAGGCCGATCCAATGACTGGACAGTCCCGGAGTGAGCATGGGCACCGGCAGGATCAGGCGCCGGGGCAGCCGGGCGACCTGGGCGTACCGCTCCATCATCTGCCGGTACGTGAGGACGTCGGGGCCGCCGATGTCGAAGCTCCGGTTGACGTCGGCGGGCATGCGGGCGCTGCCGACGAGGTAGCGCAGGACGTCGCGGACGGCGATGGGCTGGACCCGGGTGCTGACCCAGCTGGGCGTCACCATGACGGGGAGGCGTTCGGTGAGGTAGCGGAGCATCTCGAAGGAGGCGGAGCCGGAACCCACCACGACGGCCGCCCGCAGGACGGTCGTCGGCACCCCGGAGGCGAGCAGGATCCGGCCGACCTCGGCCCGGGAGCGCAGGTGCGTGGAGAGTTCGTCGTCCGGGATCCCGGCGGGGGTGAGGCCGCCGAGGTACACGATGCGGCGGACCCCGGCCGCCCGGGCCTCCGCGGCGAAGGTACGGGCGGCGAGCCGGTCCGTCTCCTCGAAGTCCCGCCCCGAGGTCATCGAGTGCACGAGGTAGTACGCGACGTCCACCTCGCGCAGGGCGGGCCGCAGGCTGTCCGCGTCCCTGACGTCACCCCGGACCACCTCGACGCGGCCCGCCCACGGGTGGTCGCGGAGATGGGCGGGGGTGCGGGCCAGACAGCGGACGGCATACCCGGCGTCGAGCAACTCGGGCACGAGCCGCCCGCCGATGTACCCACCCGGGCCGGTGACCAGGCACTTCATGGGCGACCGCCTCTTTCCCTCAGCTCCGGACGAGGACGACAAACGATGTTCCGCATACGGTATTCGGCCGCGGCCGCCCTCCTGGATACGGACTCGCGAAAACCCGGTAGGCCGTCTCGTCGAAGAGGACGAAGCTGACCTCCTCGACGGCGGTCTCTTGGCCGGTGTGCGGCGGCGGAGGCCGTCGGAGGACGGCGTCAGGCGAAGAAGCGCCGCACCTGCTCGTCCAGATCGAAGTGGTCCTCTTCGCTGCCGGCGGGCACGAGGCCGGTCATCCGCCGGCACCAGACGTCGACGTCCGTCGCGTCGAGCGACAGCATGCGCTGTCCGTTGGTGGAGCAGAAGCGGATCCTGACCCGCCCGCCGCTCCTCCAAGGGCAGAACTGTCTCTATCTGTTGAGTCGCTGCACTCCTCCCGCCGTCAGCATGCCTGCAGGCGCGCCCCGAACACGGAAAGCCTGAGGGCCACTTCAGGAGGCGGCCAGGTCTCATGACGACACGACAGGAAAAGGGACCAAGGTCCCGTCCTTCGGGACCTTTGCGGGGATGAACGGGCCGCGCGGAGCGCAGAGGATCGATCCATTCATGATCGTTATCGAACCTCTGAGGTGGCCTTGACTCACGCGCCGAGCGGAACCGGGGGGCGTACCTCGGGAGAGCCGGGCATGCCCCGACCGGGGGCCGCGGAGGACCGAACTCCCCAGGTCCCCCCATCGATTGCGGAGGCGGCCGCGGAGGCTGCGCCCACCGCCGCATCCGCGCCCACGCCTCCGTCCATGCCCACGCTGGTCGTGCGTTCGCACCGGCACCCCGTCGCACTGGGACCGCTGTTCCGCGACGAGGCACCGGAGCCCGACACCCTGGAACAACCCGCCGTGGGCAGAGGGCCCCGGCCGGAACGGCCACCACGGCTCGAACGGCCGGAACGGCCACCACGGCCGGAGTCGGATGCCCCCTCCCGCCCCGCCGCCCACCGGTCGCTGCCACCGGTCCTGGACCCCGGACTCGCCGAGCGCCGGGCGCACGCCTGTTCCGGCTGGTGGGCCGTAACGTCCCTGGTCACGGCCGGTACGGCGGCCACCTGGCTGATCCGGAACCGGGGTCTGCCCACCCGGATCGAGCCGGCGTCCTGGCCGACCGCGGCCGTGGCCGGGTGCCTGCTGGTCACCCTGCTCGCCGCCGCCGGGCTGCGGCGCGGCCGGGCCGGACACGCCCACGTGGTGACCCTGTTCGGCCGCTACCGCGGCACGATCCGCCGTACCGGCCTCCTGTGGTCCTCCCCCTTCCGCCGGCACGCGCGGATCGACGTACGACTACGGCACTGGCGCAGCGAACCGCTGGCCGTGGTGGACGCCGAGGGCACCGCGCTGCACACCGTCGTCCTGATCGTCTGGAGGGTGAAGGACACCGCGCGGGCGCTGCTCGCCGTCGACGACCACCTCGCCTACCTCCGGGAGCAGGTCGAGTCGAGCGCCGCCCGGGTCGTCTCCCGGATGCCGGCCGACTCCTTCGGCGACTCCGTCCACGAGGCCGCCGGCACCGCCACGGACAGCACGATCGCGACCCTGCGCGACATGCAGGCGGTCGGCGACGAGCTCACGCGGGTGCTCGCCGCCGAATGCCGGGCCGTGGGCGTCGAGGTGTTCTCCGCCCGCCCGCTGCAGATCGCGTACGCCCCCGAGGTGGCCGAGGCGATGCAACGCCGCCGTGTCGCGGCGATCGACGCCCGCCACCGGGACTCCGTCCTCACCTCCGTCATCGACACCGTCGACGACGCCGTGCACCGCATGGCCGACCGGGGGCTCGTCGGTCTCGACGACTACGAACGCAAGGCACTCGTCAAGGACTTGACGGTCGCCTTCTACACGGCACGCGGCAGCGCCGCGGACGCCCGCCGCTGAACGGCCTCTCCGTTCCGCGGCCTTCCCCTCCCCACCCCCGAAAGGAAGCAGCCTTGCCTTTGCGTACCCCCGAGTTCACCGAGGCCGTACCCGACCGTTGTGACTGCGTCGTCTGCGCCCGTACCGCGTCCAGGACCGCGGCCCGGACGGAACGGCAGCGCTGCTCCGTCCGCGGCGCCGTGGTCGCGGCGGTCGGCGCGGCCGTGCTGGTCGGCGCGGCAGCCGGTACCGCCGCCGCCGAGCCCGCGCCCAGCCGGGCCGGCTGGGACGGCTCGAAGTACTGGTACAAGGACGAGACCGGCTGGTGGCGTTGGACCTCGCACTACGACAAGTACCGCGCCAAGTCCGGGCAGGCGGGCGGCCGCAGCAGCAACAACGGGAGGCAACAGGCCGGCGGTTCCGGCGGTACGCGCACCTCGGAGCCGGTGTTCCGCGGCCGCCAGGGCTGGGATCCCGTCGACCGCGTGTACTGGTACGAGCGGAACGGCGCCTGGTGGTGGACCAGCCACCGGGACAAGTACGAGCGTCACGCGGGAGGCGGCGGCTCCGCCCGGCCGGCCGGCGGCGGGTCCGGCGGTTCGGGCAGCTCCAGAGGCACCGGGACGCCCGTCCGGTACGGCACCGAGGCGGCCATCGCCTACGCGATGAACCACCTGGGCGACCCGTACGTCTGGGGCGGCAACGGGCCGCACGGCTGGGACTGTTCGGGCCTGGTGAAGGCGGCGTACCAGAGCGCCGGGATCAGCCTCCCGCGGGTCGCGGACAGCCAGTACCGGGCCACCACACCGATCTCGCGGTCCGAACTGCGCCGCGGCGACCTGGTGTTCTGGTCGAGCAACGGCCGGGCCTCCGGCATCCACCACGTCGCCGTCTACCTCGGCGGCGGCCAGTACCTGGAGGCCCCGCGGCCCGGAAAGAACGTCCGGATCTCCTCGTTCGGCAACTACAACCCGAACCTGTACGGCCGGGTGCGCTGAGCGTCCTCGTCATACGCGCAGCCGCCGATCGCACGACTGCGATCGGCGGCTGCGCGGCGTTGCGACGGCGCTGCGGTCAGGAGGACGCGGACTCCGAGCCTGTCGGCGCCGGACGAACGACCGTCTCCGCACTCCCGCGTCGCCTCAGCGTGAGCGCCCTCCCGGCGGCGCACCACAGCATGATCACACCGACCGTGATGGCGGCGATGCGGTGAACCGTCGGCAGTCCGTCGGACGGCGTCCACGGTTCGGGCGGCATGAGCGCGATCACGTCGCCGTTCCTCATGCCCTGGGTCCGGACCGGCTCCGTGACCGAAGGGCTGGAGCCGGCGCCGACGACTCCCTCGTCAAACGACCTGGAGATGCGGGTCCCACCCCGGCGGCGGCCTGCCGGACTGTCTGCTGAAACGGCCTTCAGCAGACAGCCCGGCAGGCCACACGCACAGGCATATTCGGGACGCACGCTATAGGACCTCAGCAAAGGGGACACAAACGGTGTCTCGATCCGCCGCATCCGGCAGCCGACCGAACGTGTCCGCCGCCGAGGCGCCCCGTGCCTTCGCTCGGACGGGCCCTCGCGACTTCCTCCGTACTCGGCTGCCAACGCCGCCGCCCGCAGCGGGAGGCTGCGGGGGCTCCCACGGCCCCGGAGACACCGCCTTCCCGCGGCGGTACCGCGGCGCGGGCCCACGGGTACGAAAGGCAGCCGGATGCCCGCCCGAGCGCCATGGCGGCTGCCACGACGGGGTGGAGCGCCTTGCGCCGGACGCCGTCGGTGGACGGCCCCGTCTGACCTGCCGGCCACAGTCCGCGGGCCCGCGGTTCCCCATCCACCGAAAGGACGTCCCATGACCTACGCCTACGACCGGGAACTCGCGGCCTGGGCCGCCATGCTCCCACCGGTCGACCACAGCGATCCCGACAGCGCCCGGGAGCAGGTGCGCCAGGCCCGGTTCCAGCAGCCTTTGCGATCCGTTCCCGAGGATCTGTGGATCTCGGAGATCGACGTGCCGGGCCCCGTCGGTGCCCCCGCCGTTCCTGTTCGCGTGTACGCGCCCGTCCGCCCCGCGGCCCCGTGGACGGCACTGCCCGCGGTCCTCTACTTCCACGGCGGCGGTTTCGTCACCGGCGACCTGGAGACCGGTCATGACGAATGCGTCCGGACCGCCGGCGCGCTCGGCGTCGTCGTCGTCAACGTCGGCTACCGGCTGGCTCCGCAACACCCCTACCCCCATGCCCTCATGGACGCCCACGCCGTCCTGTACTGGCTGTCCACGCAAGGCGAGCCGCTGGGCGTCGACCCCAACCGGATCGCCGTCGTGGGCGAGGACGCGGGCGCGGGCATCGCGGCGTCCCTGTGCCTGCTCGCCCGGGAGCGCGCGGGCGTGCGCCCTTGCTTCCAACTGCTGGCCGATCCCCTGCTGGACGACCGGCTCGCGTCCCTCTCCGCCGAGGCGTTCGTGGACACGCCCGTCCTCGACCGCGTCCAGGCGGCCAACATGTGGTTCCACTACATCGGCGCCGCCGCGGGCGGTCCACGTGTCTCGCCGTACGCCGCACCGGGCCGCGCCGACGACCTGACCGGGCTGCCGCCCACGCACCTGTCCGTGTGCGAGTTCGACCCGGCCCGGGACGAGGGCATCGCCTACGCGGAACGGCTCATACGGGCCGGGGTGTCCACCGAACTCCACCACTACCCCGGCACGTTCCACGGTTCCGCCTCGGTCCCCGGGGCGGCGGTCGCCCTGCGGATTCGGGAGGACCGGATCCACGCGCTCCACCGTGCGCTGTTCGCCCCGCCGCCCCCGCCCGTCCCGGCTCAGGGGTCGCTCGTCGGCCTCGGCAGCGCGGCGCGCACAGACGTCTGACCCTGATGGCTCCGTCCGTGCGAGAACGGCGTGGCCAGGTCGTCGTCCCCTGCCGTCGGGCGCGTCACCTCGTACCGGTCAGGCCTGCCTGGTGGGCCAGGATCGCGGCCTGGGTGCGGTTGTCGACTTCCAGTGCTGTCAGGAGCCGCGACACGTAGGCCTTGACCGTCCCCTCGGACAGGTGCATGGACCGGGCGATCTCGGCATTGGACAGGCCGGCTCCCAGGTGGCGCATGAGTTCCCGCTGCTGTTCGTTCAGGCCGGCCAACCGCCGGCGCTCCTCGGGGGCGGGTACCGAACGGCCCTCCGGCCCTCCCCCGGCACCCGCCATGGCCAGCCGAGAGGCCGGGCCGGGAGCGAGCGCCGTGGCGCCCGACGCCACCAGACGTACGGCGGCCACGACCTGCTCGGGAGGAGCGTCCTTGAGCAGGTAACCCGTGGCTCCCGCCCTGAGGGCGCGGGCGATGCCGTCCTCGGTGTCGAAGGTGGTCAGCACGAGGACCGCGGGCGGTTCGGGCAGTTCCATCAGCCGCCGGGTGGCCGCGATGCCGTCCATGCCCGGCATCCGCAGATCGGTCAGCACGATGTCGGGCCGCCCTTCGCGGGCCTGCTCCAGTACCTGGGCGCCGTCGCCGGCCTCCGATATGACGACGATGCCGTCCTGACTCTCCAGCAGAGTACGCAGAGCGAACCGCATCAGGGGTTCGTCGTCCGCCACGATCACGCGGATCACCGTGCGCATCCTTCCGTCAGAGCCTGTCCGACGCGGGGCGGCGGGGCGCAGGGGTCGCCTTCGACGGGCAACGACACGGAGACCCGCCAGCCGCCGTCCGCGGTGGGACCCGCGGCGAACGTGCCACGCAACAGGGAGACGCGTTCGCGCAGTCCGGTCATGCCGAAGCCCCCGCCGGTGTCGGGGGACCGTGCCAGAGCACCGGTGAGAGCCGGCGCATTGGTCACTCGCACCGACAGACAAGAGCCTTCGCGGTCCACCCGGACCGTCGTACGGGCCCCGGGCGCGTGCTTGACGGTGTTGGTCAGCGCTTCCTGGACCGTCCGGTAGACGGTCAGCGCGGCCTCCGAAGGGACCTCCCCCGCCGGTCCCGTCTCGTAGTCGACAGGGAGCCCGACCGACCGCGCCTCCTCGACCAGGTGGTCGAGGTCGCTCAGCCGACGGCCTGCCACCACCGAGCCCTCACCGTCCCGCAGCGTGCCCACCACGTGCCGCAGGTCGCGCATGGCGGCCCTCGCGGTGTCGCCCATGGCCCGGGCGAGCTGTCGCCCCTCGGGGCGAGGGCCTCCCGCGGCCTCGATCGCGCCGGCGTGCATGGCCATGATCGCGATGCGGTGACCGAGTACGTCGTGCATCTCCCGGGCCAGCCGGAGCCGTTCCTCGGTGCGCGTCCGCTCGGCCCTCCGCTCCCGCTCCTCGCGCAAGGCCGCGAGTGCGCGCTCGTACGCCCGTGAACCCAGGCCGAAAACCACCGGGAAGACGCCATAGAGAGCGGCACACGCGAACTGACCGGCGAGGGTGATGCCGACGTGGCCGGGCAACAGTGCTTTGAGGATGGTGAAGCCGACCCAGGCGAGGGCGATCACGACGGTCCGGTGGCGGCTCTGGTCCCGGGCCAGGCAGTACAGGGCGAGGAAGACCGGGACCCTCGACCCGTCGACGACCAGGCCTGCGGCGGCGAGCACGGCGACCGTCAACGGCGCCTGGCGACGCCACAGGAAGCCGGCCGAGACGATGACCGCGACCACGGCGCCGGGCAGGGTTCCGCTGACCAGTCCCGTGTGCGGATCCAGGGCGCTGGACAGCGACCCGACCGCCACGACAGTGACGATCACCAGGTCGCTCCGCAGCAGCCAGGTGCGGCCGACGGGGGTCACGAGCGTGGCGTACCAGCGCTCGAAGGCGTCCGGAGCGGCGAGGGCAGTCACAAGGGTCCTTGTTCAGTTCGTGTGATTCCACCAGAAGAGCGGCAGACCCTACCAGAGAGGACTAGACCAATCAGTGACGCGGGCCACATCGCGGAGCTTCAACGCCAGGCATTCACTTTCGTCGACACCGTTCACCATCGCCAGGGATCGCGGCGACGAAAGTGAACGAGGCCACCGGGTAATTCACCTCCGTCCACAAAAAGTGACCGAAAGCATCCGATCGGGAGAGTGGCGGCCGGGCGGGCACTGATTCCGGTCTAGTTTCTTGCCCTAGAAGAGCGGTGAAGTCACCCCCACTCCGAAGGGAATTCCGTGCGCATCCTCCTGATCGAACGCCGTGCCCGTTTCGCGAATACGTTGCGGCAGAAGCTGGCGGCAGAGGGATTCCACACGGAAAGAGCCCCCGACGGGCGCTCGGGACTCCGACGGGCACTGGACGGCGACCACGACGTGATCGTGCTCGATGTCCTCCTGGCCGGCCTGAACGGCTACGAGGTGTGCGCGCGGATCCGCGCGGCGGGCCGCACCACCCCGGTCCTGATCCTCACGGCCAAGGACGGCGAGCACGACATCGCCGAAGGTCTTGAGAGCGGCGCTGACGACTACCTCGTGAAGCCGTTCGCCTTCCCGGTCCTCGTCGCCCGGCTGCGCGCCCTGCTGCGCCGGAGCGGGCTGCACACGTCGGCGGGCTGGCAGGTGGGCGATCTGCGGATGGACCCGGTCTCCATGAGGGTGTGGCGGGGCGGGGTGGAGATCGGGCTGACGGCGAAGGAATTCAGCGTTCTCGCATGCCTGACCCGCGAGGCCGACCGGGTGGTCACCAAGCCCGAGATCATCGAGCGGATCTGGGAGAAGCAGTCACCGCGGCGGACCAACATCGTGGAGGTCTACATCAGCGCCCTGCGCCGCAAGATCGACAGACCCTTCCGACAGGCGAGCATCGTCACAGTGCGGGGGGCCGGCTACAAGTTCGTCGCCGGTGCCGGTCCCGCACGCGGAGTGCCCCTACAGAAATGCCGCGATCGCGACCACGGACAGATCCTGTGGAACACCTTCGCAACTGAACCGAACTAAGAGGAGCGGATCCGCTGGGCGAACGTCCGGTACGCCTCCTCGTCGAAAAGGACGAACCTGACCTCCTCGACGCTGGTAATCGCGTCCCGCACCGCCTCGACAGCGATGCGAGCGGCGTCGGCCATGGGCCACCCGTACGCGCCGGTCGAGATCGCCGGGAAGGCCACTGTGCGCGCCCCCAGCTCGTCGGCGACCTTCAGGGACTCCCTGTAGCAAGAGGCCAACAGCGACGGGTCGCTGCTGGAAGCCTGATACACCGGGCCGACCGTGTGGATCACCCAGCGCGCGGCGAGTCGGCCCGCCGTCGTGGCGACGGCCTGACCGGTGGCAAGGCCCTTGCCGTAGTGGCCGGCCCTGAGCGCGCGGCACTCCGCCAGGATCTCGGGGCCGCCCTTGCGGTGGATCGCGCCGTCGACGCCGCCTCCGCCGAGGAGGGAGGAGTTCGCGGCGTTGACGACGGCGTCGGCGTCCTGGTCCGTGATGTCGCCGAAGACGAGGACGATGCCCGGGTGTGTCGTCATACGGTCATCATCTCCCGGTCGTCGACCGTGATCGCGGTCATCACCCGACCTCGCCCGTCCCGGCCCGTCATCCCCGACCTCGCCCGTCATCGCCCGGTCGCCCGGAGCCTGCGCCAGACCGCCTTCGCCGCGTTGTGTCCGGACATGCCGTGCACGCCCGGGCCCGGCGGGGTCGCGGAGGAGCAGAGGAAGACGGCCGGGTGCGGGGTCGCGTACGGGAAGAGGGAGAGCTTGGGGCGAAGCACCAGCTGGAGTCCGCGCGCCGCGCCGCAGGCGATGTCGCCGCCCACGTAGTTGGCGTTGCGGGCGGCCAGTTCCGCCGGGCCCGCCGTGGCGCGGGCCAGGACGCGGTCGCGGAAGCCGGGGGCGAAGCGCTCGATCTGGCGCTCGATGGCGTCCGTGAGGTCGCCGTCCCAGCCGTTCGGCACATGGCCGTACGCCCAGAACACGTGCTTGCCCTCGGGGGCGCGGCCGGGGTCGACGAGGCTGGGCTGGGAGGTGATGAGGAACGGGGTCCGGGGGGCCGTGCCGGAGGAGGCCTGGCGCAGGGCGGTGCCGATCTCGCCGCTGGTGGGCCCGACCTGTACGGTTCCGGCGTCGCGGGCCTCCTCGGCCGTCCAGGGCACGGGGCCGTCGAGCGCGTAGTCGATCTTGAAGGCGGCGGCGCCGTACCGGTAGTGGTCGTAGTAGCCGCCGAAGCCGGCGATCCGGGCGAGAGCGGTGGGTGAGGTGTCGAAGACGTACGCGCGGGCCGGCGGGAGGTCGTCGAGCCGCTTGACCTCGTAGTCGGTGTGGACCGCGCCGCCCAGGTCCTTCAGGTACGCGGCGAGGGCGTCCGAGATGGACTGGGAGCCGCCCCGGGGCAGCGGCCAGCCGCCCTCGTGCGCGGCGAGCGCGAAGACGAGGCCGACGGCCGAGGTGGCGAAGCCGTCGAGCGGGGCGATGACATGGCCGACGAGGCCGGAGAACAGGGCGCGCGCCTTGTCGTCCTGGAAGCGGCGGGTGAGCCAGGTCGAGGGACGCAGCCCGTCGAGGCCGAACCGGGCCAGTGTGACGGGGTCCCGGGGCAGCGCGGTGAGCGGCAGGGACATGAAGTCCCGTGTCAGGGTGTCCCACTTGCCGAGGTACGGGGCGACCAGGCGGCGGTACGTGCCGGCGTCGCGCGGCCCGAAGGAGGCGGCGGTCTCGGCGACGGAGCGGGAGAGCACGGCGGCGGTGCCGTCGTCCCACGGGTGGGCCATGGGCAGGCGCGGGTGGAGCCACTCAAGTCCGTACCGGTCGAGCGGCATCGTCTTGAAGACGGGCGAGCCGATCCCGAGCGGGTGCACGGCGGAACAGGGGTCGTGGCGGAAGCCGGGGAGGGTCAGCTCCTCGGTTCTGGCGCCGCCCCCGACGGTGGGCTTGGCTTCGAACACGGCGACGGAGAAGCCCCGTCGGGCGAGCTCCACCGCGGCCGTCAGTCCGTTGGGTCCCGCCCCCACGACGACGGCATCGAGCATCGACGGCACCTTGGACTCCTTCGTCGGTCAGCCGGTGGCCAAGACTCCAGGATATTCCGGCGCGTCGGCGCCGTTCACCGACCCCTGAGCAGTGTCCGGATCCGCTCGGCGGTGGCCTGGTCGCGCGCCGCGGTGAACGGCAGCGCGTTGCCTCCGGTGATACGGAACGGCTCGCCCGCGACGGTCGTGTCCGCGCCGCCCGCCTCGGCGACCAGGAGCAGTCCGGCGGCGTGGTCCCAGGCGTACTCCCAGGAGAAGGCGGTGGCGTCGAGGGCTCCCCGCGCCACGGCCAGGTACTCGAGTCCGGCGGAGCCGCAGGGACGCGGCCGTACGCCCTCGACGTCGAGGCGGAGCAGGGCGGCCTTCTCGTCGTCGGTGGTGTAGTCGGGGTGGGAGGCGGCGACCTCGAGGGTGGCCCCGGGGGTCGGCGAACCGGACCGTATCGGCGCGCCGTTGAGCGTCGCGCCGCGTCCGCGCACGGCGATCGCCATCTCGTCGAGCGCGGGGGCGTACGTCCAGGAGGCGAGCAGCTCGCCGCGGACCGCGAGGGCAACGAGGGTGCAGAATCCGGCCTCGCCGCGCACGAACTGGCGGGTGCCGTCGACGGGGTCCACGATCCACACCGGGGCGTCGCCCTGGATCGCTTCGTACACCGTCGGGTCGGCGTGGACGGCCTCCTCGCCGACGACCACGGAGCCGGGGAGCAGCGCCGTGAGGGAGGCGGTGAGGTGTGCCTCGGCGGCCCGGTCGGCGACCGTCACGAGGTCGTGCGGCCCGTTCTTCTCGTCGATCTCATGCGCGGCGAGCTGTCGGAAGCGGGGTGTGATCTCGGCGGCGGCGGCCTTGCGGATCGCCTCCTCCACCTCGGTCGTACCACCGGCGAGGACGTGGTCGAGGAACTCTTCGGTCATGCGTCCAGTCACTGCAGTCATGCGTCCAGCTAAGCACGGCGGTCTGACACCCGAAGCGTCGCCGCCGTAACCCTCCGTTCACCCGCGGAGTACGCTTTTGACCGGTTCACCCCTTACAGGTGAGCGGTCGCGAGGGAGGGTCCGTGCACGGCGAGTACAAGGTTCCCGGCGGAAAGCTGGTGGTCGTCGACCTGGAGGCGCGGGACGGGGTCCTGGCGGACGTGCGGGTCGCGGGCGACTTCTTCCTGGAGCCGGACGAGGCGATCCTCGCGATCGACCGCGCCCTGGAGGGCGCCCCCGTGGACACCGACGCCTCGGGCCTCGCGGCCCGGATAGACGCGGCGCTGCCTCCGGGCACGGAGATGTACGGGCTCACCACGGAGGGCATCGGCGTGGCGGTCCGCCGGGCCCTCGCGCACGCCACGGACTGGACCGACTACGACTGGCAGCTGATCCACGAGCCGCCGCAGTCGCCCGCCCTGCACATGGCCCTGGACGAGGTCCTGACCGCCGAGGTCGCGGCGGGCCGCCGCCCGCCGACCCTGCGGGTCTGGGAGTGGGGCGCGCCGGCCGTGGTGATCGGCAGCTTCCAGTCGCTGCGCAACGAGGTGGATCCGGAGGCGGCCGAGCGGCACGGCATCGAGGTGGTGCGCCGGATCAGCGGCGGCGGCGCGATGTTCATCGAGCCCGGCAACACCATCACGTACTCCCTCTCCGTGCCCGACGCCCTGGTCCAGGGCCTGTCCTTCACCGACAGCTACGCCTACCTCGATGACTGGGTGCTCGGCGCGCTGGGCGACATGGGCGTCAATGCCTGGTACCAGCCGCTGAACGACATCGCCACGGACGCCGGGAAGATCGCGGGCGCGGCGCAGAAGCGCGTGGTGGCGGGCGAGGGCGCGGTCCTGCACCACGTGACGATGGCGTACGACATCGACGCCGACAAGATGACGGAGGTCCTGCGGATCGGCCGCGAGAAGCTCTCCGACAAGGGCACGAAGAGCGCGAAGAAGCGCGTGGACCCCCTGCGCCGGCAGACGGGCCTCCCCCGCGAGGCGGTCATCGCCCGCATGATCACCTCCTTCCGCGACCGCTACGGCCTCTCGGAGGGCCGGGTCACTGAGGAGGAGCTGGCACGGGCGAAGGAGCTGGCGGCGGCGAAGTTCTCGACGCGGGAGTGGACGGCCCGGGTGCCGTAGAACGGGGTCCGTAGGCTTGGGCCATGCGTGTCGAACGCCCGGTACGGCCGGGGCTGCGGATGGAGTGCGCCGACGACCGGCGGCTGGTGCTGTTCCAGGAGGACGTTCCCGTGCTCTTCGCGCGGCAGCGTGCGACTCTCCGCGGTCTGCACTACGCGAGGACCGGCAGGTACGTCTCCCCGCTCGGGCCGCTGCGTGCCGAACAGGCCCGCACCTTCGGAGAGTTCGCCGCGCCGGGGAGCGAGGCGTGGACGGAGCGGTGGGCGGCGTACGCCGAGGCGGGACTGCGTACGGCCGCCAACGGGCCTCTCCATCAAGGGGACTGGCACATCACGCCTGGATCCTCCAGCTGGTTCGCGGACGTCAACTGGCCCAAACTCCTCTCCCACGACCCCGATCGGGGCCATCTCACCTGGTTCGGCTACGGCGATCCCGTCGAGGACGCGCGGGATCTGCTGCCGTTGCGGGCGCTGTCGCATCGGGAGGCGCCGCGGGTGAAGGCGTACCGCCGTCAGCACCGCGAGGGCATCCTGCCGCCGGTCTTCGTCTGGTGGATCAGCGGCCTGAACTCCCCTGTGGTGCTCGACGGTCACGACCGGCTGACCGCCGCACTCGCCGAGGGGTCCCGGCCTCGCGTCCTGGAGCTGGCGCGGGCGGTGGACGAGGCCTGGATCGCCCTCTGCGCCGAGCGGCCGGTGCTGGAGTACGAGAAGAAGGTCGCGGCCCTCGACGGCCCCTTGGCGGCTGTGCGCGCCTCCGCGGAGTCGCGTCGCCTGGCGGACACCCTGCGGAGCATCGCCACGGCTCCCGACCGCACGAGGGCCTGGCCGCTGCCCGGCGGCGTACCGGCCTGGGAGACGGCGGTGGCCGAGCACGTTCCCGGCTGGGCCCCGGACGCGGAGAGCTAGACGGCCGGCTCCGGCTCCGGCGGGCGGTGGGCGAACCACTTCTGGTCGGACTCCAGTTGGGCCGCGAGGGAGATCAGCAGTGGCTCGCTGCCTGCGGGGCCGAGGAGTTGGGCGCCTATCGGGAGGCCTTCGGGGGTGAAGCCGGCGGGTACGTTCACGCCCGGCCAGCCGAGGACGTTCCAGGGCCAGGCGTACGGGCAGGCGGAGGCCATCGTCAGGTCCGTGCGCCAGGCCGGCATCGTGTCGAAGGTGCCGATCCGGGGCGGCGGCACGGCCGTCGTCGGGGCGAGCAGCACGTCGTACGTGTCGAAGAGCGCGCCGATCCTGCGGTGCTGGCGGGTCTCTCGGGCGCGGGCCGCGCGCAGGGCCCGCCCGGCGAGGCGGCGGCCGTTGCCGGCCGCGCTGCGGGTGCGCGGGTCGAGCAGCTCGGGCTGGGGGTGGCGGTCGGCGTACTCGGCGATGCCGGCGGTCGCGCGCGGCAGGAAGCTCAGCCCGATGAGCCCGTAGCGCGGGCGCGCCTCCTCGACGGTGTGGCCGAGCCCGGTGAGCGCGTCGGCGAGATCGGCGACGGCGCGGCGTATGGAGCGGTCGAGCGGGTTGTACGTGGCGGTGAACGGCGCCCGCCAGGCGAGCGCGATCCGCAGCCGTCCTGGCTCCCGGCGGGCCGCCGCCGAGGCGTCCACGACGGTCGGCTGGAAGCGGTCGCCGGGATGCGGCCCGGCGACCGCGTCGAGGAGCAGGGCGGCGTCGCCGACGGTCCGGGCGAGCGGTCCGTTGACGGTGAGGCCCTGGAAGCAGTCGTCGTACGGGTGGACGGAGACCCGGCCGCGCTGCGGTTTGATGCCGACCAGATGGGTCCAGGCGGCGGGTATCCGGATGGAGCCCGCGCCGTCGGAGCCGAGCGCGGCGGGCACGATCCCGGCGGCGACGGCGGCCGCGGAGCCGCCGGAGGACCCGCCGGGGGTGTGCCCGGTGTGCCACGGGTTGCGGGTGGCGCCGAAGGCCGGGCCTTCGGTGAACGGCCACTGGCCCAGCTCGCAGGAGTTGGTCTTGCCGACGATCACGGCGCCCGCGGCCTTGAGCCGTCGTACCGCCTCGCCGTCCTCGGCCGCGTCGGGGATGTCTCCTGCGCAGCCGAAGCGGGTGGGCAGCCCGGCGACGTCGGTGTCGTCCTTGACGGCCATCGGGACGCCGAGCAGCGGCAGCCGCTCCCCCGCGGCGAGCCTGCGGTCGGCCTCCGCGGCCTCGGCGAGGGCGGCCTCGGGCCGCGTGCAGCGGAAGGCGTTGAGGGTGGGCTGCGTGGCCGCGATGCGGTCCAGGGCCGCCTGTACGAGGGCGGTCGAGGTGACCGTGCCCTCTCTCAACTGCTCTGCCTGTTCGGCCAGTCCGGTGTAGTCGGCCACGGCCATGGCAGCCCCCTCATCTCTTCGGCTGCCGCGACCCTACTGGAGAGTAGCCTCCTTGTCAGCAGGGTCACGGGCGCCCGCTGTCGGACCTCCGTCGTAGGCTGATCGGGCAGGTGGCGAGAGGAGGCCGAGGTGGCCGGGACAGGCTCGGACGGGACGACGGTCGCCGAGGTGATGGCCGAGCTGGCCGCGCTCGAAGACCCGAAGGCGCGCGCGGTCAACGAGAAGCACGGTGACGATCACGGCGTGAACCTCGGAAAGCTGCGGGCGGTCGCGAAGCGGCTGAAGACGCAGCAGGAGCTCTCGCGCGAGCTCTGGGAGACGGACGACACGGCGGCGCGGCTGCTGGCGATCCTGATCAGCCACCCGAAGGCGTACGGGCGGGACGAACTGGACACCATGGTGCGCGAGGCGCGCGCCCCCAAGGTGCACGACTGGCTCGTGAACTACGTGGTGAAGAAGAACCCGCACGCCGAGGAGCTGCGTGTCGCCTGGTCCGCCGATCCGAATCCCGCGGTCGCGAGCGCCGGCTGGGCGCTGACCTCCGAGCGCGTGGTGAAGAAGCCGGCGGGCCTCGACCTCGCAGGGCTGCTCGACGTCATCGAGACGGAGATGAAGGACGCCCCGGACCGCCTGCAGTGGGCGATGAACATGTGCCTGGCCCAGATCGGGATCGAGCACCCCGAGTACCGCGGCCGCGCGCTCGGCATCGGCGAGGAGCTGGAGGTCCTCAAGGACTACCCGACGTCTCCTGGGTGCACGTCTCCGTACGCACCCGTGTGGATCAACGAGATGGTACGCAGACAGGGCTAGGGCCCGCCCGCGGGATGATGCCGGGCCCTCTGGCTCTCCGCCCCTCAGCGGCGCAGCGCGTCGACCGCCCTGCGTACCGTGCGGGCCTCGCCTCGGTGGCCGTGTTTCCTCAGGTACCAGGCGAGCCAGGTGAGGGACTCCGCGAGGCTCGCGACGTCGTTGCTCGCGTGGTGCGGGCCTCGGGCGTCGAAGAGGAGGTCGACGGCCTCCATGGTGGGCGCGAGGACCTCGTCCTCGCGCTCGGCGCGGGCCAGCCGGAGGGCGAGGTTGGAGAGGGCGTGGATCGGCCCGTAGACGTACTTCTCGGGGTCGTACGCGCGCAGCATGCGGTAGATCGCCACGACCTCCCGCGAGGAGCGCAGGGCGTCGTCGTGGCGGCCGGTGTCGGTGAGGCGGATGCCTAGGTTGTTCATCGCCCGGGCGAGACCGGGCAGATGGGTGGCGGGGTCGTCCTCGGCCAGCTGCCGGAAGAGGACGACGGAGTCCTCGGCCGCGACGAGCGCGTCGGCGTGGCGGCCGAGGGCGGCGAGCCGGTTGCCGAGGCTGTCGAGCGCGTCGGCCAGAACCGGCCGGATGCGACCCGGGTTGGCCTTGAGGTACCGCCGGTAGATGTGGACGGCCTCGTCGGCGGAGCCGAGGGCCTCGGTGTGACGGCCGAGCCAGCCGTTGGTCAGGCCCTGGTTGTGCAGGGACCGGGCGAGCGCCAGGGCCCGGTCGGTGGTCATGGTGGGAGAGGTACGGCACAGGACGACGGCGTCGCGCAGGGTCTCGGCGGCCAGGTCGAGGTTACCGGCGGAGACGAGCCGTAGGGCCTGGTCGTTCATGGCGTGCACGCGGTCGAGCGGGGAGGGGGACGTGGGGGTGGGGGTGGTCGATCCCGTCGTCGACTGGTTTCGCCGGAACCGGCCCTCTGCGGTGACCGTGTACCCGTACCTGCGTAACAGGGCTTCCATGAGGCGGAGTTGGCCAGCATCGGCTGCGGCGATGGAAGTACGCAGGGCCTCGAACTCGGCCACGTACGGGGCGGCTTCGGCCTCGCGGTCGAGTTGGTGCAGTTCGTGGATGAGGGCGAGGACCGTCGCGTAGTGCTCCCCCGGCCTGGTGTGGGGCGTGGCGGCGCGGAAGAGGTCGACGGCCTCGCGGAGGGTGACGACCGCCTCGTCCTTGCGCCCCATCTCGCCGAGCTTGATGCCCAGGTCACCGAGCGCGGAGGCGAGGCCGTCCCGGTCGCCCGACCGGCGCCGGATGGAGACACCCGCGCGGATCGACTCCAGGGCGTCGTGGTGGCGCCCCAGCTCCGCGAGGTGGTTGCCGAGGTTGGTGAGCGACCAGGCGAGATCGGGCAGATGGAGGTCGGGCTCCCGACGGGCGAGTTCCCGGAGCAGACCGGTGGCCTCGCGGGCGAGGTCGCACGCCTCCGCCCGCCGCCCGAGCAGGCCGAGGACGAGCGCGCGCCGGCCGAGCGTGGCGGCGAGACCGGGACGGTGGCCCTCGGGATCGAGCTCGACGAGCTGCCGGAAGACGTCAACGGCCTCCCCGAGCACCTCGGCCGACTCCTCGAGCCGTTCGGAAGACTCGGTGAGCACCGAAGCCAGCCCGTGCAGACACACCGCGAGCCGGGGCAGATACCGCGCCGGCTCGGCACGGGCGAGTTCCCGCAACTCGGCGGCCTCGCGCCGCGCTTCGCGCAACGTACTTTCGTCGGGCATCTCGAAACACTCCCCCGCCGGTCCCCAACTCCCCTGGTCTCTCCCCTACTTTCCCTGTCACGCCCGGCCTCCACCTCCGGTTCCGCTCAACGTCGGCCGAGCCTCGTCGCCGCTCGACTCACCCGCGCCACGCAGCGACGAGGTTCCGCACGGGGTCGCCGCCCTCGCGTGCGAGGTACAGGGCGCGGGCGCTGACCCAGAGGACGGTCGGGCCGAGGTGGTCCGGGTAGTGGGCCAGCATGGCGTCGAAGAACTGCTCCGGGGTTTCGTGTACGGCCAGGGCGGCCTCGGCGTCGTCGAGGTAGCGGTGGGTCTCGGCGATGAGCCGTGCGGCGTCGGCGTCGAGCTTGCTGTTCTGGTGACTGGCCACGACGCTGCGGGGTTCCAGCGCGGCGACGGTGTCGATGGCCTTGCGCCAGGGGCCGAAGTCGCCGTCGGCCGACTCGGCGAGGTACATGTGCACGCCGTTGTAGAGGGCGTCGCCGGCCATCACCAGGCCCAGATCCGGCACATGGAGCACCGCGCTGTCATCGCTGTCCGCGTGTCCGACGTCCACGATGTGGAGGTCGTGGCCTTCGAGGGAGAGGCGGTTGCCGGGTGGCGTGACGGCCGTGACCGGGGACGGCGGGATCTGGCCCGGCCACAGCACGTCCCACAGCACCTCCCGGGCCTGGACGTTGTTCGACATCTGCGCGACGGCGCCGGCCGAGGCGACCACCTGGGCGCCGAACCGTTCGGCGAGTACACCGGCCGTGAACCAGTGGTCTCCGTGCCCGTGGGTGGCGACGATGTGCGTCAGCCGCTTCCCGCTCGCCTCGATCCAGTCCGCGACCTGCTCCGCCTGCGCCCGGGTGAGCGGTGGGTCGACGAGCACGGCGTCGCGGTGGCCGTGGATCAGCGTGACCGCGAGCGGCTGGAAGGCGCGCGGCTCTCCGTTGGGCAGCGGCCCGGGACCGCTCATCGGCAGCGGGTCCGCGACGAATACGTCATAGGCGATGTCACTGGTGGTCGACATGGTCTCTCCCGTGACTCGGTGCGGTCAGGCGTCCAGCGTGGCTCGCCATGACGGCGGGCGGGGGACGACCTGGACACCTTCAAAAGTATAGCGATCGCTTTACCTTTCACCTCACGCTACGCCCGTCCCGAGCGCATGTAAAGCGTTCGCTATACTTGAGCCATGGGGGCATCGCCATCGACATCGACCACCGGGGCGCCTCGTGGCGGGCGCGGTGCGCGTGAGCGCATCCTGCGGGCCGCGGCGGAGCTCTTCTACGCGCACGGCATCCACGCCACCGGCGTGGCGGCGCTCATCGAAGCCGCGCACGTCTCGCCGCGCACCTTCTACGTGCACTTCCCGACCAAGAACGCACTGGTGGAGGAGTACCTCCGCCGGTTCGAAGCGGAGAACCCGATCGCCGCCGAAGCGGAGCTGGAGCGCGACGACCTGAGCCCGGCTCAGCGTCTGCTGGCGATCTTCGGCCCCTTCGGGGGACGCTCCTCGGCGCTCATTCGCGGATGCCCTTTCCACAATGCCGTCATCGAGGGCGCCGGAGAGCTCCCGGAGGTCGCCCGCCTCGCCCAGCGGCACAAGCGGGCCTTCCGCGATCGTCTGGTGGCCACGGCCGCGGAGGCCGGAGCTGCCGACCCCGAGGCGCTCGGCCGGCAGCTCGCTGTCGTCTTCGAGGGCGCCAACGCGTTGGCCGCGTCCTGCAACGACGCTCAGGCGTTCACGGACGCCCGGCAGGCCGCCGAGACGCTCCTGAACACGGCCCTGGGCACTCCGCCCGGACCGTGAACGACCCGTTCGTCACGGATGGGCCGGTGCGAGCTGAAAGAGCTCGTACGTGGCGACGGTCTCGAAGCCCAGGCGCTCGTACACCGGGAAGCCGGCCGGGCTGGACTGGAGGGTGCCGACGGGTAGGCCGCGTTCGCGGCCCGCTTCGAGGGCCGCCACCGTGAGTGCCGCGCCGATGCCCTGGCGTCGTTGGTCCTCCGCGGTCGTGACGACATAGATGCCGGCCACACCGTGCGCTTCGTAGAGGAGCGACGTGCCCACCGGGCGCCCCGCGCGGCGACCGATGAATCGGACGACGCGGGCGGTGTCACGGCGGTCCAGCTCGTTGCGCAGCACGTCGTCGAGGAGCTCCGGCGGGACGCCGAAGGAAGGCGTGTAGGTCTGTACCCACTCCTTCAGCGCGGCCAGGCCGTGCACCGTCTCGATCTCCAGGTCCGCGGGCCCTTCGGCAGGAACCACGTCCTTCGTGTCGATGGCCATGATGGGCATCGCGCCGAGCTTCACACCACCGAGGCCGGGAAGTCTCTCCGCGGTGCCGGGGGCACTGTCGGGGCCCACCCAGCACATCCACGGGATTCCGGCCAACCGTTCGGCGGCGTCCTTGAGGGACTGTTCCAGCCGGTCGATGTCGCCCAGTCGTAGCACTCCGTTGAGTTGGCCGTTCGCCAGCCCGCTCCGGTAGTAGGCCAGTTGACCGTCGACGCGCTCGGCGGAGCCCCAGCCGAGCCAGTAGTCACGGCAGTTGGCGAGCAGCTGTTCCATCATCAGAGAAGGCCCGTCCGGACCGCACGCGCGACGGCCTGCGTCCTGTTCTTGCAGTTCAGCTGCTTCACCGTCTCGTGGATGATGCCCTTGATCGTCCGCTCCGAGTAGCTCATCTTCTCCGATATCTCCAGGGTGTTCATGCCTTCGGCCAGCATGCGGAGCACCTCGATCTCGCGCGCCGCGAGGCCGCCTCTCCGCGACAACTGCGCGAGCGTCTGCTGCCGTTGCTGGTGGCCCAGTTCGGCGATCAGATGTCCCACCAGTTCGTTCGGGAAGCGGCTGCGACCGGAGCTCGCCGCGACGGTCGCGTCGAGCAGGTGCTCAAGGCTTGAGCGGCTCCGGTAGAGGAAGCTGGTCAGCCCGTACTCGACCGCCTGGGTGAGCTGCTGCTCGCTGACGCGATCCGCCATCACCACGACGGGGACCGGCGCGCCGCCGGCGCGGGCGGCATCCTGCCGCAGCACCCTCAGCCAGTCGTCGTTCAGGGAGTGGAGCAGCATGACCGACACGTCCGCGTCGGGAAGTCCCTGCTGGGCGACGATGTTCACGCCGGAACGCGACTGCAGGTAGGCGCTGGTCGCATGTTCCAGGAAGGCGTCGCTCGCCCTCAGGACAACTCGGATCGGATCAGCCAGCGTCGCGGATCCCGTTCCACCCGTCTGAGTCACAGTCAGAGTCACTTCAGCAATCCCCAGCTAGAACCGACATGCCCGCTCTACACCCCCACCCCGTGCGAGTGGAGTTCGAGCCGTATCGGCACAGTACGGCGACCGCCGGTGACGCAGCTTCGGTCAAATGACCCAGTAGGATTTGAGGTTGGTTGATCTGGTTTGGGCGGTTTGCGTCGACCACATGGCCCCGCTCCTCACCCCGTGAGCTCACCTTGCCTCCCCAAGGCCCTGCCGGCATCGCCTAGTTCACCTGTCGGTACGAACAGGAAGCGTCGGTGCCCTTTCGCGCGGACGTGGCTCACGCCTGACTGCCGGGCCCCTTGGCATTCCTACAGTCCTCGACAAAGACGACAAAGACACTGACGCAGCGCAGCGCTCCTGCCGACTCCTCCATCCTCCGCGGCCCAGGGAGAAGCGACGCCATGAATCCGCCCAAGACAGCCGTCCCGTACGAACCCAGGACCGAACCCTCTGTCCGCGCGCAGCCCACCCCGCGCGCAGCCGCCCGGATCGTCTCCACCGGCGGGCGCGGAATCGCCCGGGATCGGCTCCAGTTGTCGAGTCAGTACGGCCATCCATTCCGGCGGGCCATGTCTGATGTGGGTGGCGCACTTCCGAAGGCCGCCCTGCCCGGCCGGCGCGGCCTCGACGTCAGTGCTCGCGCCGATCTGGCCGCCGTCCGTCTCTACCTGGACGAGGAGTGGGCCTGGGTGGATCCGCTGATGCTCGCCGGGGAACCCGGTGTGCACATGCCGCTCGCGCGTTGCGTCGCGTCAGGGCTGCGCAGGCTGCCCGCGTACCGAGGACCCGCGATCGTGCGCACCGGTGTGGCAGGCAGTCTGGTGAGGTGGTACCGGCAGCACCCCGTGGTCGTCGACCAGGGCTTCTGGCACGCGTCCTCGTCCCCGGCCGCGCTCGGCGCCGGTGGGCCCGGGTATCTGGTGTGGTCGCTCACCGGGCGCCGTACGGACTCCGTCGATCCCTACGCCCCGGGACGGCTGGTGTTCACTCCCGGCACCCGGTTCAAGGTCCTCAAGGTGGTCGACACGGTCGACGGCCGTGGGTCCCGCGTGATGATGCGTGAGATGTTTCCCCAGGAGACCGCCGAGACCGCGGAGACCGCCAAGACCCCCGAGACCGCAGAGACCGCAGAGACCGCAGAGACCGCAGAGACCGGAGAGACCGCCGAGACCGTTAAGACCACTAAAGCCGTTGAGTGGTTGGACGCGACTACGGTGGACGAGCTGACCCGGGCGACCGCACGAACCGACGAACTCGCCTTCATCAAGGGCGCGTTCCGGCACAACCGTCCTCCGGGGCTGGTCACGACGTAGTAAGGGAGCGTCGCCTGACGGGCGACCTCGGGTCTTGGCTCACGACACGACATCTGGCAGTGTGATGCGGCTCACGTCCCATCGAGCGAACTTCCGGCTGCCCCTTCCGTCATGCCCTTGATCCAGCCCGAGCAGATTGGAAGGTCCTCATGTCGATCCCCATGTCACCAGCCCCGAACGGCCTCGTCGGGCGGTCGGTGGAGCAGGCGCTCGTCGACGATCTCTTCGATCCCGCGTCCCGGGGCACCGCGCTGATGCTGACGGGAGAGGCAGGGGTGGGGAAGAGCGCCCTGCTGGACATCGCCGCGGAGCGCGCGTCCGAGGCGGGGTTCACCGTCGTGCGGATCGTGGGCTCGCAGTTCGGGCAGGACGTCAGCTTCTCCGGCCTCGCCCAACTGCTCCAGCCGCTGGCCGAGGAGATCCCGGCTCTGCCGGCCCGGCAGGCGGAGACCCTCCAGGCGGTGCGGGGCCTCTCCGACGAGCAGCCGGCCGAGCTGCTCACCATCTCCAACGCCGTACAGGTCCTGTTGTCCCGGACCGCGGCCAAGCGTGGCCCCCTCACGCTGGTCATCGATGACCCGGCCTGGCTCGACCGCCCCAGCGCCATGGTTCTCGGCACCGTCGCCCGGCACGTCAGGGCCGGTTCTCTGGTCGTGCTCGCGGCGTCCCGGACCGGCGACGAGTCCTTCCTGAGCGGCACCGGGATACCCACGCACGAGGTTCAGCCGCTGGACGAGGCGTCCGCGACGGCGCTGGTGGCGGAACGGTTCCCCGCCATGACGCCCCGGGTTCGGCAGCGTCTTGTCACGGAGGCCGCCGGCAACCCCCTGGCCCTGCTCGAACTGCCCGTCCCCCTCAACGAGGCCCAGCAGACGGAACGGGGGCCGCTGCCGGCCGTGCTGCCGCTCTCCGAGCGCCTCAAGAAGATCTTCTCCGTACGGGTGGGTGGCCTGCCGCGCGCGACGCAGGAGCTGCTCCTGCTCGCCGTCCTGGAGGGCTCCGGTGACCTTCACGTACTCGAACGAGCCCTGGCCGGCTCGGACGTCCTCACCAGACTGGGTCCCGCCGAGCGGGCAGGCCTGGTGTGGGTGGACTCCCTGACGGGCCGCCTGGTCTTCCGGCACCCGCTCACCCGTTCCGCGGTCATCGAGTTGTCCACCCGCGCCGAGCGGCAGCGGATGCACCTGGACCTGGCCGAGGAGTTCCCTGAGGGTTCGGAGCGCCGGGTCCGCCATCTGGCCGCCGCGGCCGGCGGCCCTGACGACCAGGTGGCCGCCCTCCTGCACGACGTGGCCTATCGGACGCTGCGCCGCGGCGACGCCGTCGGCGCCCTCACCACCCTGCTCCGGGCTTCCGAGCTGAGCGGTTCGGGGACGACGAAGGGGCGCATGCTGGCCGAGGCGGCGGTCCTCGGCGCCAACATCACGGGGGATCTGCGCAACGTACGGTCCCTGCTGGACAACGCCATGTCCGCCGATCCCGTGGGCGCGGATTCGCCGGCGGTGGCGGCGGCCGCGGCCAGTCAGCTCCTCAACGGCGAAGGCGACGCGGACACCGCCCACCGGCTTCTCGTCGGCGCGATCCGCAGCCATGCCCAACCCGGCCTGACGGACGAGAACATTCTCCGCGAGGCCCTGCACACACTGCTCATGGTGTGCTTCTTCAGCGGCCGGGCCGACCACTGGCCGGCCTTCGACAGCGCGGTGGCGGATGTGCTGCGGCACGCGCCCGATCCCCTGCTGAGCGTGGTGCGCGCCGCCTTCGGCGATCCCGCCCACTCCGCGGTGGCGGTCCTGGACGTGCTGGACGACCTCATCCTCGGCCTCACCCGGGAGACCGACCCCCGGCGCATCGTGCGGACCGCGATCGCGGGCGTCTATGTCGACCGGCTGCCCGACTGCCGCAGCGCCCTGCGCCGTGTCGCGGAGGACGGGCGCAACGGAGGAGCCATCGCCACGGCGATCGAGGCCCACTTCCTGCTGGCCAACGACGCCTACGCCGGCGGGCAGTGGGACGACGTCCCTGACCTCACCGACGAAGGTCTGCGCTGGTGCGAGACGCACAACTACCGTCTGCTCGGCTGCTCGGGACAGTTCCTGCGGGGCATCCTGGCAGCCGCGCGAGGTGACGACCGTACGGCCCTCGACGTCGCCGATCGGCTCGATTCGTGGGGGAACCCCAGAGGACTGGGGATGCTGCACGTCTACGCCTCCCACATTCGGGCGCTGTCCGCGCTGGGCGGCGCCGACTTCGAGGGTGCGTACCGCTGCCTGAGGTCCCTGGGCACGCCGGGTCTGCTCCCCTCGCACATGCCCCATGCCCTCGCGCTCTTCTGGGACTTCGCCGAATCGGCGGCCCGGACCGGGCACCATGCCGAGGCGATCGAGCACATCGCGGCGGTCAGGGCATCCGGTGTCCCGTCCATCTCGCCGCGCCTGGCCATGCTGACCGACGCCGCCGAGGCCGTCGCCAACCCGGACGCCGTCGACCACGAGCTGTTCGAGCGGGCCATCGCCACCCCCGGCGCCGAACGATGGCCCTTCGACTGGGCACGGATCTGCCTCGCCTACGGGGAGAGGCTGCGCAGGGCCAAGGCAGGAGGGGCCGCCGGGGTCCACCTGGAGGCCGCGCTCAGCACGTTCCAGCGTCTGGGGGCCCAGCCTTGGTGCGCACGCGCCGCGAACGAACTACGGGCGAGCGGCGTGAACGTCCACGCCCCGGCCGCGGCATCGGCCGAGGACGGCCGTTCGCCGCTGACCCCTCAGGAGCAGCAGATCGCACAGCTGGCCGCCACCGGGCTGACCAACAAGCAGATCGCGGCCCAGCTCTTCCTGTCCCCCCGCACCGTGGCCGCCCATCTGCGCGGTGTCTTCCCGAAGTTGAACGTCACCTCTCGCGCCGGACTACGGGACGCGCTCACGCGGCGGCATGCCTGATCAGCTCCGCGACGGCGTCGGGGCGGGAGATGTAGACGGCGTGGCTCGCGAGGACCTCGCTGGTGGTGGCTCCCGCCCGCTCCGCCATCGCGCGCTGCGCCGACGGGGGGATCATCCTGTCGGCGGTCGCCACCAGATACCAGCTCGGCTTGAACCGCCAAGCGGCGTCCCCCACCACGCCGTTGAGGGCGTCGACGCCCCAAGGCACCTGCGAGTCCGCCATGAACAGCGCGTCCTCCAGCGGCAGATCGCCCGCGAAGGAGTCCGGGAACTTGTCGCGGTCGAGGAAGAGGAAGCCGTCCTCGGGCGGCAGGATCGGCGGAACGGGCGCGCTCGGCGGCGGGTCGGCGATCAGCGCGCTGACCGACTCGCCCTTGTCGGGCGCGAAGGCGGCGACGTAGGCGAGCGCGGCGACCTTGGGGTGCCGACCGGCCTCGGTGATCACGACGCCACCGTAGGAGTGGCCCACGAGCACGGCCGGCCCGTCCTGTGCGTCGAGGACGTGCCGCACGGCCTCCACGTCGCCGTCGAGGGAGTGGGTCGAGTGCTGCACGACGCTGACCTGGAAGCCATCGCGGGTGAGAAGGCGGTGCACGGCCTGCCAGCCGGAACCGTCGACGAAGCCCCCATGGACGAGGACGACGTTCTTCAGGGGGCTCATGTCATGGCTCCTGTGATCTGTGACGAACCTCCGATGCAGCTGAAACTAGCCAGCGGCGCCCTTGCGGCGCTTCGGTCGAATGACCTAGTGGCAGCTCAGGGGGGGGTGACGTAGCACCGGCCTGCCTCAGGCGGCGGGCAGCAGGTCCAGGCGTTGTACGGGGCGGGGGTGGGCGAGCCGTAGCTGTCGTACGCGGCCGGCGGCGTCCAGGGTCATGAGCCAGGCCACGGACGGCGGGCAGTGGTCGGGGTGGTCCGGTGGGTTGATGATGTCCATCTCCCAGACCGTGAGCGACCGGGAGGACACGGCATGGACGAGGCGCTGCCGCACGCCGTCCTCGACGTCGTCGTCCATGGTGCGTACGAGAAGGTCCCAGCCGCCCACCCGGTCGAGACCTCGGAGCAGGGAGATGTCGGGGGACCAGCGTTCCGTCATCAGGCGGCCGAAGTGTCCGCTCTCGGCGGCGGCGAGCGTCTCGCGGGCCTCGGTGCGACTGGCCGTCACCCGCTGCTCGGTGTCACCGTGCGCGGAGTCGGCCGTGGCGGCGAGAGCGGCGGCCAGTTTGGCCCGGCCCATGCTCAGCCTGCTGCGGACCGTGCCGACCGGGACGCCGCACACGCGGGCGATCTGCTCGTACGAGGTGACCACGGTGGTGAAGTGCCGCAGCACCAACGGCAGGCGCAGCAGCGGCGAGAGCTGCTCCAACGCCTCCCATACCCAGTCCCGTACCGCGCTGCGTTCGAGCCACTGCTCCGGGCCGTCCTCCGGCGACGGCAGAGGGAGCTCGTCCACCAGCTGGGGCGCCGCGACCGGGCCCCGCAGCAGGGACCGGCCGGCGTTGCGCACGATCATCCGCAGCCAGGGGCCGACGGCCCCCGGGTCACGTACGTCCCCGATCCGCCGGAGCGCCGTCAGCGCCGCGTCCTGCATCACGTCCTCGGCGTCCGCGCCCGGCCCCAGAAGGCTCAACGCCACCGCGCGCATGCCCGCCCTGTGGCGTTCAAGGAGCAACCCCAGTGCGGCGATGTCACCGGCCTGCGCCGCCCGCGTGAGCATCGCATCCTCCACACGCGCCGCCTCGACTGCGTCCCGCATCCCACGTTCCCTTCAGGCACCGGTCACCTGACCGTAGAGCGCCTGGATCAGGCTGCGCCATACAGGGGGCTGAGCAAAGTGCCGTACCGGTCCGCGCAGGTGAGTGCCTCGACGGAGGCGACGAACGCGGCGGCCAGGGCGACCGGGAGGTACGGCCCGGTCGGCGGTCGCCGCGTCGGGGCGCGCAGCCACTCGTAGCGGTCGCCGCACACGTGCCGGGGTCCTGGCACGACGACCACGGAGCCGTGACTCAGGTAGCGGTACGCGGGAACCGCTCGCTCCTCCCGCCCGAGTTGGCGGGTGAAGGCCTGCCGGCTGCGCGGGGCCAGAAGGAAGCCCATTCGTCGCGCCCGGTGGTCGAGGACGATCGGGCCGAAGGGCAGCCTGCGGTGCAGGAGTTGGCCGAGCGCCTCGAGGCCGAGCCGCTGGTCGACCGACACCACGTCGAAGGTGCGACCCGTGGGCAGGGGATACGGCGCCCGGGGGTCGCTCGCCCACGTGTTCAAGCATGCTGACGGGTCGTCAGCCGCTTCGTAGAGCCAGGCGATGTGCCTCCATGTCATTCGCTTCACGTCACTCACCTCTTGAGGAGATGTCTCAGACGGCCCGCCGTCCGGGGCTGTCCACGGGCAGCTGACCGAGACCGGTCAGCGCGTCGCGCAGCCCGCCGCGGGACGTGATGTCCAGCTTGCGGAACGCGCCTCGCAGGTGGGCCGCCACCGTGCGGTGGGACAGGAAGAGCTGGGCGGCGATCTGCTTGTTCGTCAGCCCTGTGGCGGCGAGTTGGGCGGTCTGCCCCTCCTGCGGAGTCAGCGGCGGCTCGGCACCCGCTACGGATGTGAGGGGCGCGGCCGGGGCCTGGCCGCTCGCCCGCAGCTCACCGGACGCGCGTGCGCTCCACGGGGCGGCTCCGAGGCGTTCGAACGTGTGCAGGGCGGCTTCGAGATGCGGGCGGGCGGCGACGCTCGCCTGGGCGCGGCGGAGTCGTTCGCCGTAGCCGAGGCGGATCCGGGCCAGATCGAAGGGCCACTGCTCGGCGCCGGGTGCCGCGAGGGCCTTGTCGAAGAGATCGCGATCGAGGCGGTTCGGGTCGGCCAGCGCGGTCGCCGCCTCGGTGATCATGGCAAGGCGCGGTGAGAGGGCGGGGATGCGGGCGTCCCGGACGGCCGCCAGGAACGCCGCCGCCTCCACGTAGTGACCGGTACGGGTCGCCGCCTCGGTGAAGTCCCAGATGAGCCTGAGAGCGTGCGGGACGTGCGGCGCGGGCCGGTTCGCCGGGCTGACGGGCGCCAGGTGCCGATACGCGCTCTCGAAGTCGGCGCGGCCGAGGGCGGACAGGGCGTTGATGTGGGCCGCGTGGACGCGCGGCGCGGCAAGGCCGCGCGGGTTGCCCCAGGAGGCGAGGCCGTCCGCGAGGCTCCGGGCGCCTTCGTCGTCACCGCGCGCGGCGGCCAGCAGGCCCTGCGGCAGGCGGACCCGCCAGGCGTGGAGCCGGTAGTCGTGGGCGGCGCACCATTGCAGCGCCTCGTCGGTCAGTTCGGCGACCTCGTCCCACCGTCCCCCGGCGTACGCGTCGTCGGCGAGGAGGAGGAGCGCCGGAATGGCCGAGGCCACGGCTCCTCCGTTGCGGCCGTTGTCGACCACGCGCAGCAGGGCGCTCCGGCAGCCCGGGAGGCGGTCGACGTAGGTTGCGGAGGCGGCCGTACGGACGATGACCGTGGGGTCGGTCTGCCGGTGGAGCCCGGCGACCAGCTCGTCGAGGCGGGGCAGGACCGGCAGCGCCGCGTGCGCCGGGTCGCCGAGGGCGCCGCGCAGGACCGGCAGCAGGGGGTCGGGGGTGTGGGCGCCGTGTCGCGCCAGGATCGCGTCGAAGGACTGCCACAGGTCGGGCCGCCCGCCGGCCGCGCACACCAGGAGCAGGGTGTGGAGCGCCTCGCGCAGCATGATGTCGTCGGCCGGGCTCCCGGGCGTGTGGTCGTTGATCGCTCCGACGAGCAGCCGGTGAGCACCGTCCGCGTCGCCGTCCCAGTGCAGGAGCTCCCCCGCCGCCGCCGCGGCGGCGGCCGGGGACGTGGCGCTCGACGGGTCGACGGTCGCGGCATCGTCGAGCAGTGCGCGTACGGCGCGCAGGTCGCCGGTGACGTGGGCGCTCAGGCAGGCGGCCTCGGCGAGCCTCCGCCCCTTGGCCGTACCGGAGCCGCTGAGCTCCGAGGCGCGCAGCAGGGCGGAGACGGCGCCGACGGAGTCGCCGCGGCGCAGGGTGGTGTAGGCGGCCTCGTGCACCAGAGCGGCCACCTGGTCGTCCGGGCCCACGGTCGCGCCGGCCAGGTGCAGCGCTCGGCGTTCGGACCCTTCCGGGAGCGCGTCGGCGAGCGCCCGGTGCGCCCAGCGGCGTTCGGCGCCGGTCGACAGCTCCATGACGGCCGAGCGGGTCAGCGGGTGCCGGAAGACCAGGCGCCCGGCGGCGGCGTCGACCCGTACGAGCCCCGCGCGTTCGGCGGGGACGAGCTCGGGGTGCGTCCCCGGCGCGTCGCCGGTCCCTGCCGCCCCGCCCGTCCCTGTTGCCTCACCCATCCCTGCCGGCGCCTCACCGGTCCCTGTTGCCTCGCCCGTCCCTGCCGGCGCGTCGCCGGTCCCGCGCAGGACGTGCAGGTCGCCCGTGTCGTCCAGTACCGCGAGCAGGAGCAGCTTCCGGGTGGCGTCCGGGAGGGCTCCGACCCGCTCGGAGAAGATCGTCCGCAGGCGCTCGGTCAGCGGGAGGACCGCCGGCAGGGAACGTACCCGCGTCTGCTGTACGAGGCTGAGCGAGACGGGCAGTTCCAGCAGCGCGAGGGGGTTCCCTCCGGCCTCCGCGAGCAGCCGTCGGCGCACCGCGGAGGTCATGTCCGGGAACCGCTCCGCCACCAGCTTCGTCGCCGACTTCGCGTCGAGGGGCGGGACTTTGTGGGTCCGGGTCCCCGTACCGGGGATGAACGCCTCGCCCCGCCGGGAGGCGGCCAGCAGCGCGACGCGCCCGATGCCCGCGTGGCGGGCGACCGTCGCGAGGACCACCGCGCTGGGCCGGTCCAGCCACTCGTAGTCGTCGACGACGAGGGCCAGCGGGCTGCGTGCCGTACCGGTGCGGAAGAGCAGCTCCCGTACCGCGTACGCGACGGTCGACAGCTCCTCCGGTTCGCCCGCCGCGAGGCCGAGGATCACTTCGAGGGTGCGCGCCTGCCGGGCTGGCAGGGAGGCGAGCTCGCCCGCCAGCGGCAGCAGGATCTGGTTCAGCCCCGCGAAGCCGACGTGCTGGTCGAAGCGGGCGCCGGCGGCCCGCACCACGCGGAATCCATCCCGCTCCGCCCGCAGCGCGGCTTCGTCGAGCAGCGCACTCTTGCCCACGCCGGCCGCTCCGGTCAGGAACAGCGAGGCACTCCGGTGCGCCGCCTCGGCCAAAAGCCTGTCCACCAGAGCGAGTTCCGCCGACCGCCCGACGAGGGCGCTCGTGCCGCCCTGGAGCTGGATCTGAGCGGGGGCGTGCTCGGCCAGGGGGACGACGTTGGACGGGGCGGCAGTCGCGGAGCCGCCGGCGGAGTGTGACGTGAGAAGAGTGGTCATGATTTCCCCTGCGAGCGGCGGTGGAAGACGCGAGAGGCGCGGCTCCTGCGGTCAGGCGGTGGCGGCCTCGCGGACGAGGCCGGCGACCGCGCCGGGCTGCGAGATGTGGACGGCGTGGCTGCCGATGGCCTCGACGACGGTCGCGCCGGTGCGCCGGGCCATGGCCCGCTGGGCCGCCGCCGGGAGCATGCGGTCCTCGGTGGCGACGAGGTACCAGCTGGGTTTGTGCTTCCAGGCAGGTTCGGTGACCGCCCCGCCGAGGGCGGCCACGCCCCAGGGGACCTGGGCGTCGGCCATGAACGAGGTCTGCCGTACGGGCAGATCGGCGGCGAAGGCGTCGTGGAACCTGTCGCGGTCCAGGAAGAGGAGGCCGTCCCCCTGCGACAGGAGCGGCGGCACAGGCGCCCCGGGCGCCGCCTCGGCGATGAGCGTGCCGGCCGACTCCCCGGTGTCCGGGGCGAAGGCGGCGATGTACGCGAGGGCCGCGACGTTGGGGTGCGTACCCGCCTCGGTGACGACGACCCCGCCGTAGGAGTGGCCGACCAGGACGGCAGGACCGTCGAGCGTGTCGAGGACCTGGCGGGTCGCGGCGACGTCACCCTCGAGCGACCGCGTCGGGCTCTGCACGATCCGGATGCGAAAGCCCTCCCGGGCGAGCTCGTCGTGGACGCCCCGCCAGCCGGACCCGTCCACGAAGCCACCGTGCACGAGCACGATGTTCCCGATGGTCGACATGGGCGCTCCCGGAGTGGGTGGACGGGCCCCCACAGGCCCGTCCGACTCCCTCCAGTCAACGCTCACGGCGGTCCGGAGCCCATGCAGAACAGCACGCAGAACAGCACGCGGAGTTCTGCGTGCCGTAACCCGCTCGACACCTCAGGGACCGGTGGACACCAGGTCACGGCAACGACGGCCGGCCTCGGCGTCACCGAGCTCCTCGAACACCTCGGCCGCCCTCGCGTACGCGTCGCCGCTCTCGTGCCGCCGGCCCTCGTCGGCGAGCAGGGACCCCAGTGTCTCCAGGGTGGGGGCCTGCTGGGAGGGCAACTGGGCCTGCTCCATGAGGCCGATCGCCTCGACGAGCTTGGGGATCGCTTCGGACCGGCGGCCGAGCGAGCCGAGACACGCGCCGACCCGGGCCAGCACGATGGGCCGGGTGAACGCGGCCACGCTCGGCCGCACCCCCGACGCGGGGTCGTCCAGGAGCGCCTCCACGTCGAGGTACCGCCGCAGCGCCTCGGCATGGTGCCCGGCGTCGCGCAGGCAGGTGCCGAGTGCGGCGAGGCACTGGCTGTACGAGTCGATGTCACCGCAGGCCTTGAACAGCTCCGCCGCCCGGGTCTCCGAGGCGGTGGCCTCGTCGAGCCGTCCGAGTCTGCGCAGCGCGCCGCCCGCGTTGTGGAGGGCGGAGGCGGTGTTCTGCGTGTCGCCGCTCCGCGTGGCGAGGTCCATCGCCTGGCCGGCGTACCGCAGGGCGGTCTCCGGGTCGTCGCGCGGCACCAGGTGGACCCACGCCAACAGGTTGTACTGCTCGGCCTGCCGGGCCGGATCGCCCAGGGCTCCGGCGGCCTCGACACCGAGGGTGAAGACCTCGTGCCAGTGCGGGGCGTGCATCCAGCGGTCGGAGAACCAGTGCAGGGACTCCGAGCAGTCGAGGACGGCGGAGTACCGGCCGTCGCTCACCGCCGCGCCAAGGGCGCCCAGCCAGTTGTCCACGTTCACGCGCAGCCAGTGGTCGGCCTCCTCCTCCGAGGTCAGGTCGGCGAAGTCGGCGCCGGAGGACTGCTCGGGCCGGCCGCGATCCCGCTCGAACCAGCGCCCGGCGACGGTGGCCTTCCGCAGCAGCCAGGCCGTCATCGTCCTCCCGAGGGCCTCCCGCTCGTCCGCCGGGTCCTCGGCCTTGAGCCGCTCGCGCGCGAACAGCCCGACCAGGTCGTGGAAGCGGTAGCGTCCGGCCCCGCTGTCCTGGAGGAGGCCGAGGTCGATGAGCTCGTCGAGCGTGTTCCAGGCGTCCTCGACGGAGATCTCGCCCACCACGGCGGCGAGGGCGGCGTCGAAGTCGTGCCCGGTCACCAGGGCGAGCCGGCGGAAGAGCTTGCGCGCGGACGGGGCTAGTTGCTCGTACGACATCCCGAAGGCGTTGGCGATCTTCAGGTCGCCGGCCTTGAGCTGGTCGAGGCGGCGCTCCTCGTCGGCGAGCCGGGCGATGAGTTCGGCGGCGCTCCATGCGGGGCGGCTGACCAGCCGGTTGCCGATGATCCGTACCGCGAGGGGCAGGCCGCCGCACAGCTGCGCGAGCTCGCTGAGCACGGATTCGCTGTCCGAGGCGCCTCGGTCCCGCGTGATCCCGCTCAGCAGGTGGGTGGTGTCGAGGAGGGGCAGGGGGCCGAGGTTCAGGCGGCGTACGCCCTCCAGGCCGGCGAGCAGCCGACGGCTGGTCGCCAGGGCTCTGCCCTGGCCTCCCCCCGGCAGCAGGGGGCGGATCTGCTCCTCCGACGCGGTGTTGTCGAGCACGACGAGCGCGCGTCTCTCCCTCAGCAGCGACCGGTACAGCGACGCGCCTTCGGCGAGGTCGGCGGGGATCTGCTGGTCCGGAACGCCCAGGGCGCGGAGCAGCAGCGCCAGGGCCTGGTCGACGGGCAGAGGGCGCGAGGACATGCCGAACAGGTCGAGGAAGAACACCCCGTCAGGGAAGTCCGGGCGCAGGGTGTGGCCCGCGTGGATGGCGAACGCGGTCTTGCCCAGACCGGCGGCACCGGTGATGAGTCCCACCTGCGCGACGGCCTCGGTGTCCTCGTCGCGGACGAGGCTCCGCGTCCAGGCCAGCTCCGCCGCGCGGCCCGTGAAGTCGTCGATGTTCCGCGGTAGTTCGCACAGGCCGGTAGGGCGCTTCCAGTGGTCCCGCAGGCGCCCGTCGCGCGCCAGCTCGATGAGTTCCTTGCGGTCGGGCCCTTCCAGTGCGAGCGCGTCCGCGAGGGCGGTGACGGTCCGGTGCTGGGGCCCCTTGCTGCGGCCGCGCTCCATGTCCGACAGGGTGCGGCCGCTGACTCCGGAGAGTGCGGCGAGTTGCTCGAGCGTCAGGCGTGCGGCGTGCCGATGCCGGCGCAGCAGTTCCGCGAAGCGAGGTATGGCGTTGATGAGGAGGCCTCCTTCTGCGGTGAATCCCACCTGGATTCGTCGGACCCAGCATCGGACCAACCTACTTAACAAGCAAGCAGGATTCAGGAGTTACGCGAAGATTGCGCTTTCGCGCGGGGCGGCGCCTTCCGCGTAGCGAGGCCGCGCGGCGAGGCGCGGCTACACGCGGATGACCTGAGGCCCGAGCAACGAGTACCGCTGCGCCTCCGCCGAGGACAGCGCGGTGTCGGTCACGATCGTCTCGAACTCCCGTACCTCGGCGAACCGGCAGAAGCTGACGGCCCCGAACTTGGTGTGGACCCCGGACAGGATCCGCCGCCGGGCCGAGCGGACCGCCTGCGCCTTCACCTCGCCCACCGCGGGGTCGGGGGTGGTGAGCCCGTACTCACGGGAGATCCCGTTGGCCCCCACGTACGCCAGGTCGATGACGAAACCGGCCAGCATCTCCGTGGCCCAGTGGTCCACCGTGGCGAGCGTGCCGCCCCTCACCCGCCCGCCGAGCAGCAGCACCTGGACCCGGTCCCGCGCCGCCATCACGGAGGCGGTCGCGAGCGACGCCGTGATGACGGTGAGCGGACGGTCCTGGGGCAGGGCCTCCGCGATCAACTGAGGCGTGAAGCCCTCGTCGACGAAGACGGTCTCCGCCTCGCCGAGCAGTTCGGCGGCGGCCCGCGCGATCCGCGCCTTCTCCGCCACGTGACGCACGGTGCGGGCTTCGAGGGTGGTCTCGTACCCGGCGCTCTCCACCGGGTACGCCCCGCCGTGCGTGCGGCGGACGAGCCCGTGGTCCTCGAGGACCCGCAGATCACGGCGGACGGTCTCCAGGGAGACCGCCAACTTCTCCGCCAGGGAGACCACTTGCACCGCTCCCTCACGGCGGGCGGCCGTGAGAATCGCATGGCGACGGTCCTCGGCTGTCACAGCCCTCACCACCTCGACGCTAGGGAGGCCCCGGGTCGTGGCCCAACCGCGCACCATCATGTGACACGCGGAACGCCGGGGACATCGGCAGGATGACCGAGAATCTACGGCTGCCGCCGCACGTCGGAGCGGGTCGCCCGGGCGATTCGGGCAGGGAATGGGCCCCGCGCACCCCTCCAACGGACAGGCGCACCGGCCGCTCCCACCGCCGTCGGCCAGCTGATCAGCGGAAACGGCGGCGGGCAATCGGGCATGAACGGGCAGCATCCACACAGCGAACAGCCTGGTCACCTCAGTCGAAGCCCTTGTAAAAACGGACCACGGGCCCGAACGGGCAGCGACAGGCAGTGCAGGCAGTGACAGACCCCTGGTGGAAGGTGTGGCGTGGACACGGACGAGCGCCGACGCAGGATCCTGCGCATCACACGCAGCTCGGGATCCGTGGAAGTGTCGGATCTGGCCACTCAGTTCACCGTCGCCAGGGAGACGATCCGCCGCGACCTGAAGGCCCTGGAGCGTAAGGGACTGATCCGCCGCAACCACGGGGGTGCGCGGCCCGTGGAGAGCGCCGGCTTCGAAACGACCCTCGTGGAGCGCACCACCCAGCACGTTCCGCAGAAGACCAGGATCGCCGCGGCGGCCGCCCAGTTGCTCGGCGAGGCGGAGACGGTCTTCATCGACGAGGGTTTCACCCCTCAGCTGATCGCCGCCGCGCTCCCCCGCGACCGTCCGCTGACCGTCGTCACCGCCTCCCTCGCGGTGGCCCACACCCTGACCGACGCGGAGCAGACCACGGTCCTGCTGCTCGGCGGCCGGGTACGGCCCGGGACGCTGGCCACGGTCGACCACTGGGCCTCCCGGATGCTCGCGGGCCTCGTCATCGACCTGTGCTTCATCGGCGCCAATGGCATCTCCCGCGAGTACGGGCTCACCACGCCCGATCCGGCCGTCGGCGAGGTCAAGAAGCAGGCGGTACGCGGCTCCCGGCGTCGGGTGCTCGTGGGTGCCCACACCAAGTTCGGCGTCGTCAGCTTCTGCCGCTTCGCCGAGATCCGGGACGTCGAGGCGATCGTCACCGACACCGGCCTGCCGTCGGCCGAGGCCCAGCGCTACTCCTTGCTCGGCCCGCAGGTCATCCGGGTGTGAACACACCCATCACCCGCACCCCTCACTTCACCTCAACCCGCAGCAGTCACCCGCAGGAGGCAGCCATGTCTGTCCAGAACCGTTCCCTTGCCGTCCCCCGGAGCCGC
This sequence comes from Streptomyces sp. NPDC058579, assembly GCF_042718575.1. Taxonomy (NCBI): domain Bacteria; kingdom Bacillati; phylum Actinomycetota; class Actinomycetes; order Kitasatosporales; family Streptomycetaceae; genus Streptomyces; species Streptomyces sp. NPDC058579. The sequence goes on along the minus strand of NZ_JBHXPI010000002.1, from coordinate 118,269 downwards.
CGACGCCGTGCCGTCGGGGCGCGTGTCGCGGCGGCCGGCGCCGCCGGCGCGCTCCTCGCCGCCTGCAGCGGCGCGGGCGGCTCCGCCTCCTCCGGCGGCGACACCATCAACGTCCTGATGGTGAACAACCCGCAGATGGTGGAGTTGCAGAAGCTCACCGCGGCGCACTTCACCAAGGACACCGGCATCGAGGTCAACTTCACGGTGCTCCCGGAGAACGACGTCCGCGACAAGATCAGCCAGGACTTCTCCAACCAGGCCGGCCAGTACGACGTGGCGACCATCAGCAACTTCGAGGTCCCCATCTACGCCAAGAACAACTGGCTGCACTCCCTGGACGACTACGTGGCGAAGGACACCGCCTTCGACCAGAAGGACGTCCTCGCACCCCTCACGAAGTCCCTCACCGCCGCCGACGGCAAGCTGTACGCCGAACCCTTCTACGGTGAATCGTCCTTCCTGATGTACCGCAAGGACGTCTTCGCCGAGAAGGGCCTGACCATGCCGGAGCGGCCCACCTGGCAGCAGGTCGCCGACCTCGCGGCCAAGGCCGACGGCGCGAAGCCGGGGATGAAGGGCATCTGTCTGCGCGGGCTGCCCGGCTGGGGCGAGGTCATGGCCCCGCTGACGACCGTCGTGAACACCATGGGCGGCACCTGGTTCACCAAGGACTGGAAGCCGCAGCTGACCTCGCCCGAGTTCAAGAAGGCCACCTCGTTCTACGTGAACCTGGTGCGCGAGCACGGCGAGGCGGGCGCCCCGCAGGCGGGCTACGCCGAGTGCCTCAACAACCTCACCCAGAGCAAGACCGCCATGTGGTACGACGCCACCGCGGCGGCCGGGTCCCTGGAGGCCAAGGACTCCCCCGTCAAGGGCAAGATCGGGTACGTCCAGGCCCCCGTGGACAGGACCGAGAGCTCGGGCTGGCTCTACACGTGGGCCTGGGGCATCCAGAAAGCCTCCAAGAACTCCGACAACGCCTGGAAGTTCATCTCCTGGGCGTCGAGCCAGAAGTACGAGGAGCTGGTGGGCGAGCAGATCGGCTGGGCCAACGTCCCGGCCGGCAAGCGGGCTTCGACGTACCAGAACCCCGCGTACAAGAAGGAAGCCGCGGCCTTCTCGGACGTGACCCTCAAGGCCATCGAGTCCGCGCGCCCCGAGGCCCCCGGTGTCCAGGAGCGCCCCGCACCCGGCATCCAGTTCGTCGGCATCCCCGAGTTCACCGATCTGGGCACCAAGGTCTCCCAGGAGATCAGTGCCGCGATCGCGGGCCGTCAGTCCGTGGACGAGGCCCTGGAGAAGAGCCAGGCGTTCGCCGAGAAGGTCGCGGAGGAGTACCGGTGACCACCTCGGTCAGCACGTCCCCACCGGCGACGGCGGGCCCGCCCCGACGCCGTACCGGCCCGGCGAAGCGCTCGGGGAGGAAGGGCGGGCCCTCCGCCTGGGCGACCCGCGCGCCCCTGCTGCCCGCCCTGGTGTTCCTGATCGCGGTCACCCAACTGCCCTTCGTGGCAACCCTGGTGATCTCGTTCTTCGACTGGAACTCGCTGGACCCGGACGCTCGCAGCCTCAGCTGGTTCGGCAACTACGCGACGGTGGCGACCGATCCCGCCCTGCGCGAGTCGGTCCTCACCACCATGGTGCTGACCGCCTCCGTGGTCGTGGCGTCCGTGGTCCTCGGGCTGCTGCTCGCCCTGCTCATGGACCGTACGTTCGTGGGCAGGGGCTTCGTCCGCACCCTGCTCATCACGCCCTTCCTGCTGGTGCCGGTCTCCGCGGCGCTGCTGTGGAAGCACGCCCTCTACAACCCCGAGTACGGTCTGTTCAACGGGGCGTGGACGTGGGTCGCCGGCCTGTTCGGCGACGACACCCCCGCGCAGCCGGACTGGATCTCGGACTCGCCGCTGCTCGCCGTCGTGGGCGCGCTTGTGTGGCAGTGGACGCCGTTCATGATGCTGATCCTGCTGGCGGGGCTGCAGAGCCGGCCGGCCGAGGTGATGGAGGCGGCCCGTCTCGACGGGGCCTCCGACTGGCAGATGTTCCGGTACGTGACGCTGCCGCATCTGCGCCGCTACCTCGAACTCGGTGTGCTGCTCGGCTCGATCTACATCGTGCAGAACTTCGACGCGGTGTTCACCATCACCTCGGGCGGCCTCGGCACCGCCAACCTGCCGTACACGATCTACCAGACCTTCTACCAGGCCCACGAGTACGGTCTCGCCTCTGCGGCAGGGGTGCTCGTCGTGATCGGCACGATCGTGATCGCGACCTTCGCGCTGCGGGTGGTCTCGTCCCTGTTCAACGAAGAGGTGACCCGCCGATGACCGCGCTCGCCCCCGCACGCCCTTCCGTACGCGAGGCTTCGCTCCCGCCCGCCGCCCGCAAGGCACGGCGCCGCTCGGCCGGGCTCGGGGTGGTCGCCTGGTGCGCCGGCATCCTCTTCTGCCTGCCGGTCGCCTGGATGGTGCTGACCTCGCTGCACTCCGAGCCGGACGCGGCGACCAACCCGCCCTCGCTCGGCGCGGCGCTCACCCTGGACGGCTACAAGAAGTTCTTCGGCGCGGGCGGCGGCGCCGACCCGTGGCCCTCGCTCATCAACTCGACCACGGCGAGCCTGGTTTCCACGGTTCTCGTCCTGGTGCTCGCCCTTCCGGCGGCGTACGCCCTGTCCATCCGGCCGGTCCGCAAGTGGACGGATGTGATGTTCTTCTTCCTCTCCACGAAGATGCTGCCGGTGGTGGCGGGCCTGCTGCCGATCTACCTGTTCGCGAAGAACGTCGGGATGCTGGACAACATCTGGCTCCTCGTCATCCTCTACACCTCGATGAACCTGCCGATCGCGGTCTGGATGCTGCAGTCCTTCCTCGCCGACGTCCCTGTCTCCATCATCGAGGCCGCCCAGGTGGACGGCGCCAGGCTGCCCACGATCCTCGCCCGGATCGTCGCGCCCATCGCCGCGCCGGGCATCGCGGCCACCGCGCTGATCTGCTTCATCTTCAGCTGGAACGAGATGCTGTTCGCCCGCGTCCTGACCGGGGTCACCGCGCAGACGGCGCCCGTCTTCCTGACCGGATTCGTCACCAGCCAGGGCCTGTTCCTCGCCCAGCTCTGTGCCGCCTCGGTCGTCGTGTCCCTGCCGGTGCTCGCAGCCGGCTTCGCCGCCCAGGACAAGCTCGTCCAGGGCCTCTCCCTTGGAGCCGTCAAATGAGGGCAGCAATCGTCGAGGCGCCCGGCAAGGTCTCGGTCACCACGCTCCCCGACCCCACGCCGGGGCCCCGTGACGTGGTCGTCGAGGTGGCCGCGTGCGGGCTGTGCGGGACCGATCTGCACATCCTGCAGGGCGAGTTCGCGCCGACGCTGCCCATCGTCCCTGGCCACGAGTTCGCGGGCGAGGTGGTCGGCATCGGCTCCGAGGTGACCGAAGTGTCGATCGGCGACCAGGTCGCCGTCGACCCCTCCCTGCCCTGCCACGAATGCCGCTTCTGCCGCGCCGGACGCGGAAACCTCTGCGACCGGTGGGCGGCGATCGGCGTCACCGTCCCCGGCGGCGCCGCCGAGTACGCCCTCGCGCCGGTGGCCAACTGCGTACGGCTGCCCGAGCACATCGACGCGCGCGACGCAGCCCTCATCGAGCCGCTGTCCTGCGCGGTGCGCGGCTACGACGTGCTCAGCGGCACGCTCGGGGCGCAGGTGCTGATCTACGGCTCCGGCACCATGGGCCTGATGATGCTGGAGCTGGCCAAGCGCACCGGCGCCGCCACGGTCGACGTCGTCGACATCAACCCCGAACGCCTCGCCACGGCAGAGCTGTTGGGCGTCACGGACTCCGCATCGGCCGCGGCCGAGCTGGAGCGGCCGGGCGGCTGGGACGTGGTGATCGACGCGACGGGCAACGCGGCGGCCATCCAGGACGGCCTCGGCCGCGTCGCCAAGGGGGGTACGTTCCTGCAGTTCGGCGTCGCCGACTACGCGACGAGGGCGGTCATCGAGCCGTACCGGATCTACAACCAGGAGATCACCATCACCGGCTCCATGGCCGTCCTGCACAGCTTCGAGCGGGCCGCGGCGCTCTTCGCCACCGGTGTCCTCGACCCCGCCGTCTTCATCAGCGACCGGCTGCCGCTGGAGCAGTACCCCGAGGCGATCGACCGCTTCAAGGCGGGCCAGGGACGCAAGATCGTGGTGCAGCCGTGAGCGGTCCCGACCAGGGGCGGGAGGACGCGGTCCTCGTCATGGGCGAGGCGCTGACCGATCTCGTACCGGAGGAGAACGGCACGCTGCGTCCGCAGCCCGGGGGCGCGCCCGCCAACGTGGCGGCGCAGCTGGCCCGTCTGGGCGTCCGCACGGCGTTCGCCGGAACGCTGGGCGAGGACGACTTCGGGCGCCGGAACGAACGGCGTCTGCGCGGTTTCGGCGTGGAGCTCGACCTCTGCGGGCGCTCCGGCCGGCCCACGGCCCTCGCCGTGGCGGACCCGAGCGAGGAAGGGACGCGCTACCACTTCCATCTCCGGGACACGGCGACGTTCGAACTGCCGGACGTGGTGGGGAGGTTGCGGGACTTCTCCGCCGTGTACGTGGGTGGGCTCGCCGCTGTCGTGCCGCCGGCGGCGGACGTGGTGCTCGCCACGGCGCGGGCGGCGGCACGCCACTCGATGCTCGCGGTGGACCCCAACGTCCGCACGGACCGCACGCTCGACCCGGAGAGCAGTCTGCGCCGGCTGCGCGAGCTGTGCGCGCTCGCCCATGTCGTCAAGGTCAGCGACGAGGACGCCCGCCTGCTCTGGCCCGGCGACGCACCGGAGGTGCCGTGTCGCAAGCTCGCGGCCGAGGGGCGCTTGGTGCTTCTGACCCGGGGTGCGCGGGGCAGCTCGGCGTTCCTGCCGGGTGACGTCCACGTCTCCGTGCCGGCCGTGCCGGTGACCGTGACCAGCACGATCGGGGCGGGCGACGCCTTCATGGCGGCCGTCCTGGCGGTGCTCGTCCGCGGCGGGGCGCTTCGGGGCGGCGGCCCTGCCGCCATGACCGCCGCGCAGGCCCGGGAAGCGCTGGAGTACGCGGCGTCGGTGGCGGCGGACGTGCTGGGCCGAGCCTGAGGCCGGGCCTGAGGCGGGGCTTGAGAACGAGCCTGAGGCCGAACCGCCCGGGGCACCCCACCCCGGGCGGCCCGACCGGTCAGTTGAAGGTGAGGTAGGGGTTGGCCGTGGTCCCCTTGGCGTGGAACCAGGTCGAACCCGGGTTCTGGGGGTGCCCGGTGCCGACGTAGAACGTGCCGTCGCTGGTATTCCAGTAGCCCCAGATCTTGACGTAGCTGGTGCCGGGATACAGCGCCACGGTCGAGCACGCTCCGCGCGCGACGTAGCCGGAGTTGCCCTGCTGGGGAACCTCGAAGCGGACGTTGTAGTTGCCGGACGCGCAGATGGTGGTCGTACCGCTGGCGGCGGACGCCGGCGCCGCTACCCCCATCACCACGCCCGCGGTGGCGATCACCGTGGCTCCGGCGGAGGCTGCGGCGCGCTTCATGGATGAGGTCAGGTTCATGGTCTGTCCCTTCCTGGGGCTTCGTCGTTCCTGGGATTCATGATTGCCTCGGTCATCGGCCAAGGGCCCAAAAGCCGGTGGGGGCCTGCCCGTTCACCGGAGCCCTCTGCCCGGACGGGAGGACTCCCCGCGGCCCGTGGGCGAGGATGGAGGCATGTACGAGTTGACGGCGGTCGGCCCCGTTCCCTCGGTGAGCGAATGGAACGACGCGTTCACCGGTCTGCACGGCGCGAGCCGCGTCTCGGTGCCGGATCGCACCGCCCCGTGGACCGGGCGGCTCGACTGCCAGCGTTCGCCGAGCTACGCCATCGCCCTGTGCACCGGCGGGCGGCAGACGGTCACCCGGACGGCCCGGCACATCGGGAGCGACCCCAGGGGCACGTACGAACTCCTTGTCCCGCTGGCCGGGACCGCCTGGGTGGAGCAGGGGCCGGAGTCCGGCGAGATCGCGCCCGGTGTCATGGCCCTGTGCTCCATCGACCGGCCGATGGCCTTCGCGCACGATGCCGGGTTCCGCTCGATCTCGCTGATCGTGCCGGGTCGGGAGGTACTCGCCCGCAGCCCGGCGCTCTCGCGCGAGCCGCGGCTGTTCGGCGGAGCCGGCGGTCTCGGCCGGGTGGTCAGGACCATGGTGACCGCGCTGCAGGAGGAGCGGGAGGAGCTCTCGGAGGCGACGTTCGACCTCGCCTGCGAGCGGCTGCTCGACCTGGTGTGCCTGGCTGCGGAGGGCGCCGTCGACTCGGCCCCCGCCGGGCAGCGAGCAACGGTCGAGGCCGACGTCAGGCGCTACGTCCGCCGCCACGCAGGCGACGACGGCCTTGACGTCATGGGTATCGCCCGCGCCCTGGGCTGGTCGACCCGCTACATCCAGCAGGTCCTGCGGGACGCGGGAACGACCTCGCGCGACCTCATCCGCCGCGAACGGCTGCTCCTGGCCCGGACCCGGCTGTCCAGTCCGGGCTGGGCGGGGCAGTCGATCGCGGGGATCGCGCACGCCTGCGGTTTCGGCAGCCACGCGTCGTTCAGCACGGCGTTCCGGCAGGAGTTCGGCATGACACCGCGCGAGGCGCGGCACGGCGCCCTCCTCCCGTCGGCGGCGGGTCAGGCGCCGGGCGGGGTGAAGTAGCGGCGCGGGTTGTCGACCAGCATGGTCGTGATCTCCGCCTTGGTGACGCCCGCCCGGCGCAGCCCGGGGAGCACCTGGTCGTGCAGGTGGGTGTGGTGCCAGTCCGGGGCGACGGCCTCGCGCACGCCCGGCGGGAACCAGTCGATGTGGCATGAGGCGTCGTGCGACAGGACCATCCGGTCGGCAAGACCCTCGCGGGCGAGCGCCGCGACGGTCGCCACCCGCTGGTCGGCGGGGAGCAGGATGTCGAGACCGAAGCGGTCCATGCCGACGTACGAGCCGTTGTCGATCAGCTGGTGCAGGTAGTCCAGGTCGGCGGTGTCGCCACTGTGCCCGATGACGACCGCTCCGAGGTCCACGCCTTCACTGCGCAGGACCTCCTGGGCGGTCAGGCCGGTGCGGGCGGCCGCGTTGGTGTGCACGGTGATCGGCGCTCCGGTACGGAGGTGGGCCTGGGCGACCGCCCGCATCACCCGCTCGACGCCCGGGGTGAGGTCGGCGTCGATGGCGCACTTGAGGAACGCGGCCCGGATGCCGGTGTCGGCGATGCCCTGCTCGATCTCGCGGACGAACAGCTCGGTCATGCCCTCGGGGCCGCCGAGCATCGTCCCCGGCCCGTGAGAGCGAAAGAAGTCCGGTACGTCGGACAGGGTGTAGATGCCGGTGGCGGCGACGATGTGCAGGTCCACCTGCTCGTTGACCAGGGCGACGCGGCTGACGTCCCTCCCGAGGCCGATGACGGTGGGGTCGACGAGCGTGGTGACGCCGGTGGCGGCCAGGGCCTTCAGCCGGGTCACGGCGTCGGCGACGCGCTCCTCCTCGTCCCAGGTCTCCGGCATGCTCCGCCGGAACTCCTCGCTGAGAACGAAGACGTGCTCGTGCATGAGGACGGTGCCCAGGTCGGCGACCGGCACGGGGCCGCGGACGGTGTGGACGGAGGGGGACAAGGTCATAGGGCGGGTCCTTCGGGCTCGCGCCGGAGCCCGAAGGACCGCGGCCTGATCTGGTGGGACGGTGTCGCCCGTCCCACTCTCGGCCGCCGCGCCCGGGATCTCTTTCGCCCCGGCGCACGCCAGTTGCCCGTGGGCGCGGGGTTCCTACGCCACGGCCGCCTTGACCGCCGCGTCCGCAGCGGCTGCGAGCCGGTTGTCGTCCGGTTCGGTGCTCGCCCAGGCCACGTGCCCGTCGGGGCGGACGAGCACGGCGCGCACGCCGTGCCAGGCGGCCGGGAGGCCGTCAGGGGTCGATGCGTGGACGGCGGGCTTGGCCTCCGTCGAGCGGGCGGTGAGTGAGCCGTCGGGGGTGAAGTCGAGCAGGAGGTACGCGTCCGGGCGCAGGTGGCTCAGCAGTCCCCGGTCCGTACCGGTGAGGGCCAGGTCGGGCGCGCGGGTGCCGGTGAGCGGGTGCGCTTCGTGGTCGGCGGGCGGGTGGCCGACGGAGAGACCGGTGAGCCGCTCGGCCAGTTCGCGGCCGAACTCCGGCCGGGCGACGATCAGTTCACTGAGCAGAGAACGCAGGGCGAGCCCTTCGGGGGTGAAGGTGGTCACCAGGGCGGTCTGGGCTCGGCTGTGCTCCATCAACTGGGCTCCCACCGGGTGGCGTTCGGAGTGGTACGTGTCCAAGAGTCCTTCGGGCGCACGGCCGTTGAGGGTCGCGGCCAGCTTCCAGCCGAGGTTGTGCGCGTCCTGGATGCCGACGTTCATGCCGACTCCCCCGGTCGGGTAGTGCTGGTGGGCGGCGTCGCCCGCCAGCAGGACGCGGCCGCGCCGGTACGTGGCGGCGAGCCGGGTCGCGTTGCCGAAGCGGGAGAGCCAGGACGGGTCGCGCATGCCGAAGTCCTCGCCGACGACGGCGACGGTCTTCTTCCGCAGCTCGTCCAGCGTGAGGTCGCCGGGCCACTCGGTGGTGAGGCTGTCGGGGCTGGTCCCGACGACGCGGAAGCGTCCGCCGGGCAGCGGCGCGACCATCAGCCCGCCCTGGACGGTGAAGGCGCTGAAGCCGGGCGGAGGCGGGCTGTCGAGGGCGACGTCGCCGAGCCAGCCGAGGACCGTGGACGGGGTGCCGGGGAAGTCGATGCCGGCGGCGGCGCGCACGGTGCTGCGTACACCGTCGCACCCGACGAGGTACGCCGCCCGTACCTCGTACGCCCCCTGCGGTCCGTCCACCAGGACGGTCACGGATGCGGAGTCCTCGCTGTACCCGGTGACGCGCTGCCCGCGCAGGAGGGTGGCACCAAGGGCGACGGCGCGCTCCTGGAGCAGCTCCTCGGTGCGGGCCTGGGGCAGGAAGAGGGTGTACGGGTACGGGGTGTCCAGGTCCCGTAAGTCGAGCCGGTTCGCCAGCATCGCGAAGTGGCCGTTCGGGATCGGCATGCCCTCGGCGAGGAAGGGCTCCAGGGCGCCGCGCGAGGCCAGGACCTCAAGGGTGCGCGGGTGGATGGTGAGCGCCTTGGAGCGCTGGTCGATCTCCGTGCGCGGCTCGACGACGGTCACGGGGATTCCGCCGAGCCGCAGTTCGGCCGCGAGCCAGAGCCCGACGGGCCCGGCTCCGGCGATGACGACGTGGCGCTGGTGCTGTTGTTCCATGACGAATCCAACCCTCCTTGGTCAGTGACCAATAACTTCTCCTCGCAGTAAACTAGGTCAATGACCAATGGGCAAGCGGCGGGCGGCAGACTCGCACCCGGCACCGTGATCCGGGCCGCGCTGGAACTCCTCGACGAGAAGGGCCTCGATGCGCTCTCCACCCGCGCGGTGGCCGAGCGGCTCGGCGTACGGATGAACACCGTGCTGTGGCACGTGAAGACCAAGGCCCGGATGCTGGAGCTGATGGCGGACGCGGTGGTCGGCGAGGTCTCGCTGGACGGCCTGCCCGAGGAACCGGACCTGCGCGCCGAGGAGTTGGTCCGGCGCTACCGCCGCGCCCTGCTCGCCCACCGCGACGGGGCGGCCCTGGTCGTCGGCACGTACGCCGCCGAGCCGCACACTCTGGGCCTGGCCGAGGCGATCGTCGGCGCGCTCCTGGACGGCGGCCGGGGCGAGCGGGAGGCCGCCTGGACCACGTGGGCGGCGATCTACTTCACCCTGGGCCTCACCCAGGAGGAACAGGCGGCCGAGCGGCAGCAGTTGGGCGACCGGCTGGCCGAGGCGGTCTCCGAGGCGAGCCACCCCGCCCTCCACCGCACCCTCGACCACCTGGCCGGCGACTCCTTCGACGACCGCTTCGAGTTCGGCCTGGGGACGCTTCTCAGGCGCTGAACTCGGTCAGTTCGCGCGGGAGGGAGAAGTGCTGGCCCTCCCGCGCCACCTCCACCGTCCGCACGTCCTGATAGCCACGAGAGGCGAGCTCCGCGAGCAGCGCCCCGATCGACTCCGCGGGCGCCGAGGCCCCCGCCGTGACCCCGACGACATCGACGCCCTCCAGCCACCCGCCCTCGATCGCGGCCGGGTCCTCGACGAGGTGGGCCGGGGTGCCGCAGGCCCGCGCCACCTCCACCAGGCGGCAGGAGTTGTGGGAGTTCGCGGAGCCCACGACCAGGACGAGGTCGCTCGCCCCGGCCAGGTGCCTCGCGCCCGCCTGCCGGTTCTGGGCGGCGTAACAGATGTCGTCGCTCGGCGGGTCCTGGATCCCCGGGAACCGCTTCCGCAGCTCCACCACGACCCGCTCGGTCTCCTCCACGGTGAGCGTGGTCTGCGCGAGCCACACCAGCCGCTCCGGGTCCGCCACTTCGACGGCGCGTGCGCCGTCGAGGCCGTCCACGACGTGCGTACGCCCGGGGGCCACGCCGGCGGTCCCGACGACCTCGTCGTGGCCGGGGGCCCCGATCAGCAGGATGTCGTAGCCGAGCTCGGCGAACCGCCTGGCCTCACGGTGCACCTTGGTCACCAGCGGGCACGTGGCGTCGATGGCCCGCAGCCCCCGCTCCCCCGCCGCCTCCCGTACGCCCGGCGCCACTCCGTGGGCGGAGAGGACGAGGACCGCCCCCGCCGGCACCTCGTCGACCTCGGCGACGAACACGGCACCCGCGCGCTGCAGCCGCTCCACGACCTGCCGGTTGTGCACGACCTGGCGGCGGACGTAGACGGGTGCCCCGTAGCGGGCGAGGGCGAGTTCGACGGTCTCGACGGCCCGGGAGACCCCCGCGCAGAACCCGCTGGGGGCGGCGAGCAAAACCGATCTGGCGCCGGGCGAACTCGCAGACTCGTACCCCATGTGGTCCTCCAGAACTCGTCGGTTCGAGGAGGAGGGAAGCACGGCGGGCCGGGGCCGGACGCGGGCTCGGCCAGAACCCCGCACCAACAGGTACCGGCACCGCCCGAAGGGGCACGGGCGCTTGCGCGCGGAGCGCCTGGAACCGCTGGAGGCCGGGCGCGACACCGCGGTCCCGGGTGTCGGCATCATGCCGCGAATTTCACGGTCTACGTCGCCGCCGCATCGCCGCGGAAGCCTCGGATCATTGCTGCGGCACGTACCGCAGCCTGCCATTGAGCATCAAGATCCATCTCGTCGCCGAGGCCGAAAGGAAGAACGTCGGCCATGGCGCGATTGTACTCAGCGGCGGTGGCTTGGCTTTCTCCGCCCCTGGTCAGGGTCAAATTCACTGAATCGAAGAGGCTCATTGCAGTCACCGGCTCGCCAAGACCATCGATACTGGAATTACGGAATCCCCTGATTATTGCGGCGGCACGTTCCACGGCCAGCCTGCGAGCGGCAGGGTCGCCCCCCTCGCCGAGAGGGATGTCCCGCATGGCCCGAACGAAGTCCCAGACAGTGACAGGCGCACCCAGGGATGCGTTGACGTCCTCATATACGTGCAGCACTTCCTGCGCCACCCCTCGGTCATGGAGGTGGTAAACGATGTGTGCATATTCGGTGAGTTTCTCAATGAACGAGTCGTCTACCGCGTCACCTCCTGAAGGATCTCCTATCCCACCCTCTATGCCCACATTGCGGACCTCCTCCCTCATCGAATCCCGCACCCTCATGAAATTGGGATAAACAGAGGCGAGGGCCCGCCTGGCACCTTCGGCGATGTACCGCGCTGCCGTGCTCACGAGGCTGTCCGGGTATTCCTCGCGCACGCTGCGCCCGAAGCTGTTGACCAGAATCGCATCCAGCAGATCGTCGACGTTGCTTGCGAGCTGTCGGTCGTCAACCACACCCAACAGGAGTCGCAGCCGCCTGGACGTCAGGGGATCCTCACCCTGTGCCCGCGGGTTGAACATACTGTCGATCGCCGTCAAGCGATTCCCTGGCGAACCGGCAGGGTCGTAGAAGACGTTGTCCGTGCGCAGCGCATCGAAGCGTTTTTCCTCACCCATGAGAGCATCCTCGACGAGCATCGCACCGTACTGGTTGAGAGAGATTTCATCATCAAGGAGAGCCAGACGCCCCTCCTCCTCGATGCGTTCGATCTCGACTCCAGGGGCCCGGTCCATGACGAAGAAGGTATCCCGCTCTTCTTCCTCGGCGGATACGATCAGGTCTTTCCGGGCGTTCATGTCGTCTCGGATTTCATCTTCGAATGAGTCCGGATCGGCATCCTCTCCCCAATACTCTTCGGACATTTCGGCGGTGATCGGACGCAGGATTTGATTCAATTTCTGACCGCTCGGGGACTTCGCGGAATACAGGCGGCCGTGCGGCGTCGGTACCCCCAGGACTCTCCGCACAAAGGTGTTTGCATAGAAGAAGGTGAATGTGTGCGGACTGTCTGCTTCGACGTCGATCTTGATGACGGCAGTGTTTTCTGAGCCATCCGATACCGCCAGTACGGTCGTCCCCTTGTAGCTTGCGACGGTCAGTTCGTCCGGCCACAGCATGGGGGAGGTCGCGCTGTTGACCATGCCGGCCGCGCCGAGGGCCATGGCCTGGCTCCGCACGGACGCCCCGGGCGCGGACAGACTGTCTCCCGGTGGCAGGAGCTCGCCGTGGGCAGGGGCGGTTCCGGCGTCCGCCTGCGGCAGGACGGGCGCCGGCTGGGTGACTTCCACGAGCCGCTGCAGCACCGGCCTCATCGGGTTGTCGCGCCCGGCCTCGGAGGTGTCCTGCGACAGCAGGAAGTCCGCGTACTCGTACATGGACGCGGCGGTGAGCGGCCGGTCGGCGAACTGTGGGTGCGCCCTACGCTGGGTCTCCAAGGTCGCGTACTGGGTCATCGCCCTCAAGTGGACGTCCACTTGGTCCTCGATGTCGGCCCCGTGGACGTGCCGCACCAGACGGACCAGGCGGAGCGCGGTCTCGACGTCGGGGATCCCATTCCTGCCGACCAGCTGCTGCAGCTGCGCCTGGTCGGGTTCCGGTCGCCGTTCGATCCACCGCGGGGCGGGGACATCGCTGCGAAGGTTCAGGGACGCGTCGCGGAGGCCTCCGTCAGGCGCTCGCCACCGGTGGATGACTCTCACCGTGGCGTTCGAGGCATAGACCCGGCGACCGACGTCGTTGGCGAGCTGCCCGCCGACGGTGAGGTGGGTGAGCGGATCCTCATCAGGGAGCAGGAGCTCGGCGTTGCATGCGAGAAGCACGACCGGGTCGGCCGCCGGCCGTGCGGACAGACTGGGCCGACGGCGCAGCGCCTGCCCGAAGCCCCGACGGTCGAGCGGGAGTTCGGCGGCGTCGCTGCGCCGGACGTGCACCGCCTGGTTGCCGGCGTGGGCACTGAAGTAGTACGGCTGCTCGCCACGCTCTGCCCAGGGCAGCGGGACGCCGGAGCGTACGACCGCGTCGGCCGCGGCATTGACGACGCGGTGGGTGCGCCAGGAGTTCAGCGTTTGGAAGGAGCGCTCGCTCCGGGCCCAGAGGTCCGGCGGCAGCGAGGCTCGGCCGATCGTGTGTCCGTCGCGGTCCACGATGGGGTCGCTGATCATGAGGTCGGTCGCGCCGTTCGGGTCGGTCGGGTCGGTCGAGCCGGAGAACAGGTAACTGTCGCCGACATCGGACCTGACCCATACTCCGGTCGGCACGTTCGGACGGTCCTCACGGTGCGCGCCGAAAAGCAGACGAGTGGCCTCCACTCCGTCTGCGGGCGTCTGGACCACCTCACGCGGGAAGAGCGTGCTCGTGTACGACCAGGTGGGCCTGCCCACCGTGTTCGCGACCGCGCGGGGGGCCGTCAACGGGCCGCTGCCCGTGCCGGATCCGGCCAGCACCACATGCACACCGGCGGGCTGGTCGTCCAGCAGTGGATCAAGGGCCAGCAGCTGCGCCAGTTCCTCGTCGCGCAGGTGGTAGTCGGTGCCGGCGTGGTGCAGCAGGAGTCCGAACTCGTCCCGTCGCAGCAGGACGGGGTAGGCGTTGCCCTTCGCACGGACCCACGGCGCGGGCGTCAGCACGTCGTACGTGATCTGGTCGGGGGCCGGGTCGGGGACCAGGACCTCGTCGGTGACCAGCGCGCCCAGATCCGCCGCGGCGTCGTAGCGGTCCCAGTTCCGGCCGGGTCGGCCGTGGGCGTCGCGGAAGAGGGAGCCCCCTTCGAGCAGCGGCATCAGGTGGTGGAGGGACAAGTCGGCCAGGGAGGTCAACTCGGCTGCCCGGCCCGCACCGATGATCGCCTCGACCAGGTCGAGCACGGCGATGCGGTGGGATTCGTCCACCGCACTGCCGGGCCGCAGGTGCAGTACGGCTCCGGCCACCACGTCCAGGTCCAGCGCGCCTTCGTACTCCCGGCGCCACAGGCCTTCCAGGAGGGCCACCACCTCGGCCTCGCCCTCTGAGGCCGACTCGTCGGACGGGGAGGAGACCTCACCGGGCGGAACGGGGAGTGCCGAGGGACCGGCGAGTCCACCCGGGTTCGACATCATGGCTTCTTGCGGGTGGGAACTGGTCGAGTCCTGCTCGGTTGCCGGTTGCCGCCGCTGTTGTGCGAGGGAGACGTAGGTGCGGAGGGCTGCTCGCACGGCCTCCGCGGCCTCCTCGAAACTCGTCCGGATGTCGGGGGCGATGCCGCCGGGCATGGAGGCGAGCCCGTCCTGGAGATTCGTGTGGAGCTCATTGAGCCGTCGGCCGACGTCCGACGACTGGAGCAGGGCGTTCCTGGCGTGGGCGGATACGTCCTTGGCCAGCAGGGCTTTGTCGAGGGTGGACAGAACGAGATACTTGTTGCCCTCGGAGTCGGGAAGCGCCAGACCGGCCACGCGTGCGAAGACGGCTGCGACCTGGACGACGAGAGGATGGTCGAGAAGGTCCGCGGCCGATTCGGGGGACAGCCGCAGGCGTGCGGCCTGAGCGTAGGCGTCGTTGGCGAAGTCGCTCAGCTCGTTGAAGACCGTCCGGAGCACGTCGTCCGTCAGATACCGGCGGTCCGGGCCGAGGCCGGGCAGGGCGGGGTCATCCGCGCTGTAGTTGCGCAGTTCGATCAGGGCCAGCGGGTGGGTGATGCGCCCCTCGTTGGTGTCCAGCTCGCGGTGGTCCACCATCCCGACCAGGTCGTACTGTGTGACCTCGGCACCGGAGCGGGCGGCGCCGAGCAGCACCGTCTCCAGGTAGTCCCTCGTGGATATCCCCTTCTCCCAGGTCTCCTCCAGGATGTCCTCGGTGTCGCCCAGGAAATCGGGGTAGTCCCTCGCGAAGTCGCCCACGAGAGCGCGCAGATGGTTCTCGAACAAGGCCGTGATGCCGTCCTCGTGGCGCTGGAGGAAGTCCTTGACCCCGTCGTCCAGTGCACCGCGCAGCACGTCGAAGGGCGTCCGGGACGCGGCAGGAAGCATGTTCTTGGCGAGCACCGGGTCCCCGGCCCGCTTGACCACGGGCAGCGCGACGAGGTGGCCGAAGCCGTGCCACGCGTAGCCGTGCAGTTCGTCCAGGCCGACGAGATCGGTCAGGAACAGGGCTTCGTCCGGCGTCGCCGACCGCCGGTGCGCCGGCGCCAGCCGTCCGAACAGTTCCTGCGCGTACTCCGCGGCCAGCCGGCCCGCGAAGGCACGTCCGGCGTCGACGAGGCCGGCCAGCCACCTGCCTTCCAGGCGGGAACGCACCTGGTCGAGCAGGGACGTGAGTCCTGCGACGGGCACTCCGACGGTGAACTGGGTGTAGGCGGCGTGGCCCTCGCCCGAGAGGGACGGAAGGACCTGGATGGGGCCAATGTTGCGCCTCATCTCCCAGCCCTCGTCCTTCAGGAGTTCGTCCAGCGGGATGGAGCGGCCTTCCCGGTTGGTCCGCTCCAGGAGCCGGCGGGTGCGCGCCTGCAGCTCGAACCCTTCGTCCGGGTGGAGCGACGAGGCGTCGTCCTCCAGCACGGCCATCGGCGGGGCGACCAGCTCGGCGATCAGCTGGGGCTCCGACGTCGGCTCCCCGCCGGCCTTCTCGACTGCCTCGTCCCGCGTCCGGTACAGCTTCCCGTCCTGGCCGCGGAAGAACTCCCGCTTCTCGGTGAAGATCACGAACCCGGTGCGGGTGTGCCTGGCCACCGCCTTCTTGGCCGGGAGATCGGTTCCCACGAGGATGAATTCGAGCTCGGACTCCCAGCCGATCGCCCCCAGTTGGTGGTCGGAGGCGGGGTCGACGAGTGCGCGTTCCAGCGAGCTGGATTCGACGGGGACGGGGAGGGCGTCGGCCGCGACCCGGGCTGTGGCGTCGACGACGATCGCGCGCGCCTCGAAGGGCGCGATGAGCGGAGGGGCGCTCCTGACGTACCGCCGGCGCTCGTCCTGGAGGTCGACCCAGACGACCCTCGGCTCTTCCTCTCCGTCGGGGCCGACGCCGGCGGGAAGGGTGTACGCGGCGAACGCGTGTCCCTTGCCGTTGAGGCGTCGAGCGAGAACGAAGGCGACGCTGCCGGGGCCGGTCCTCGCGACGGCGGCCTCCACGGACCGCCAGGAGCCGACGCGCTGCCAGCCCTCGCCGAGAGCCAGGCCGCCTTCCTGCGGACGGACGTCCAGCACGCTGTCATCCACGGCGCGCGGCCCGGCGGGGGCGACGCCCTGCGGGAACAGCCTGGTCCGGAGCGCGTGCAGCAGGATCAGGCATTCCTGCTCGGTCATGCCGTCCGAAGACAGCCGCGTCGCCGGCCCGGAATCGTCCCTGTCGCCCGCTGCCTCGTCCCTCTGTCCCGGGTGAGCGGCCAGAACATCCGCGACCGCCTGCTCAAGGCCCGGCAGATCCAACGCCCGGGGGATGCGCGGCCCGACCTTCTGCCGCACCTCCTCCGCGATCTCCGCTCGTCGACGAGCGGCAGGGTCCGGCTCGGTGCCGCGAGCCGCCTCCTGCGCCTCCACCGGCATCTGCTCAGTGGTGACGGGAGAGATGAGGCTCAGCCGGTCCTTCAGCCGTGCGGCCACCTGTTCGGCGATGTCCGGGCCGTGGGCGCGGTAGGTGTGGACGGCGTAGGCCACCCATGGCTGCGCCCAGTCGCGCCGAGCAGTCGCCGAGGGCCCGTCCGGGAAGTGACGCTCGACAATGCGCCCGGCCGCGGCCCACGTATCGGCGAAGGCGCCCGGCTCTGTCTCCTGCAACCGACGCTGTTCGTCGAGCACCCTACCGACGGGCAGCGCGGCGATGCTGATCGCCGGGCGGTGCGTGGGCGAGTACCGCGGATTGGGTACGAACGTGACCGGCGTCGTGTACCGGCCCGTCGCGCTGTCCAGCTCCGCGCCGTCCACGATCTCCGCGCCGACGATGAAGCGCGGCGCGATGCTGTCCGGGTGGAGCACGGTGTCCTCGAAGTCCGTCCCCTCCGACTCCGGGAAGGTCGCGAGGACGTCGAAGCCGCCGGGGGCGTCGATGAGCAGTCGGATGCCCACGCCCTCCTCCGCGCCGCCGGTGCTGTCGGAACGGCTGGTGGCGACATAGCCCATGGTTTCGGGGTCGACCAGATACGACACAAGGTCCGGCAGGGGTCCCTCGCTCAGTGGCGGGATCCCGTTGGCGAAGACCTGGTCCAGGATTCTCGGGTCGTCGGTTTCGAAGTCGAGGAAGAGCAGACTCTCGTCATAGCGGTACTGGGGCGGGGTGCCGTCCTGGTTGGCCCGGATCGTCGTGAAGTCGACCTCTGTCAGGGGAACGTAGCGGGACCAGGGGTTGTGCCGCGTGTGTGTGGAACGAGGTGCGGGCAGGGGGATGAAGCCCGTCGTGAGCGGTGCCGCGTTCTCGTGGAGGTGCACGTTGCGGCTCCGCAGCCACCCGGCCGACGTGGGGTCGAGCGGAGGGGGTCCCTGCGGCGGGGTGAACTCCTGGGCGGATTCCTGGGACTGGCTGGTGGACGGCCCGGGGCCTTCCGGGCGTGGACCGTCCTCGGCCGGCTGGAAGACCTTCCAGGGCTTCCAGTCCTGGTTGCCGGTCCGGGCCTCGTCGCCCGGGCGGTGTACGGCGATCACCGTCTCGAACTGGCGGTTCTGGTCGCCCTGGTGCACCCGGCCCGCGGGAGCGTAGACGTACGCGTTCAGTTCCGGGACGAGACGCTCCGCCATGCTCGGTGTCCGTGTGAGCACCTCTCCCGCGTCGTCGGCTCCCTCCGGCGCCACCTCGGCCACATCGCCCACGCCCGCGTTGTCCCAGAGCAACAGAACAGGCTGGCCCTCGACGTACAACTGCCCGCCGGCGTCCGGGATCTCACGGATCCACCGCGCCAACTCCCGCTTATCGATGTCCGCGCCGAAGCTCTTCGTGACGGGGTCATAGACCTTCACATGCGGACCGAAACCCTGGGCGTGCACGACGAACGGCCTCCCACCCGGAGTCCGGTCCTCGATCAGCTCCTTGAGTTTGTCGTCCGGAACGAACGGAAGACGCATCCGGGAGTTCCCCGGACCGTCCAGCGAGATCGCACCCGAGAACAGAGCGGACGCCACGCTTACCCGCTTCCGCCCCGGCGAAGCACCCTTGAACCGGACGAAGGGTGTCTCGGACACCCGGGCAGCCGGGTCATCCGGGGAGATGGCGAGCTCGCCCGACGGCAAGAGGAAGACCTCGTACGGCGCGGCGAAGGTGTTCGGGCTGTCCAGAGCGTCGGCGACCGCCTGCGCCGCAAGGGTCGCCGACACAGTCCGCTTGCCCGCCCGGCACCCGACGATGACAATGTTGGGCTCCTTGTCCTGCGCCCTCCAGTGGTCGACGAATTCCGTGAACGCCGGCATCCTCCGCAGCAGATCGGTGATCGTCTCGGGCGGCACCCGGACGTGTCCGTGTTCGTACGTTGCAGGGAAGAAGCTCTCCGGATACGCGTGCAGGTCAAGATAGGCCGTGGGCCCGCTCCACTGATGCAGCTTGGTGTCCAGGATCTTGCGCGGACTGCCCGGGTTCTTCGGGCCCAGATGGAACACCGCGGAGTCCGGCCCGTCGGGGTTGTGCAGTCTCCATCGGTCGGGGGTGTACGCGCCCTCGCTGTCCGCGAGCAACGAGAACACCTTGGCGTGCGGCACAGCGGTGTCCAGCACCCGCAACTGGAACATCTCGGCCGTCAGCGACCCGGGATGCTCCGCGTCCCAGCCTGTCGCGCGCTCGACGGCGGCCTCCGGAGAGTTCCCGGGCCCATGCAGATCGTTGGCGATCCGCATCAGCTTCTGATGCCGCTCGGCATCGCCGAGGCTGAGCGTCGACCATCCCGCGTAGTGCCGTTCGATGACCTCGTACGCGGCCTCCAACCCGATCCTGAGCAGCGCCGGATCCGACAGGGACGTCCGCAGGACCTCCTCGTCCCGCAGCTGGTCGGCCAGCTTCGCCGCCGCGCCGACGCCATGCGACCAGTACTCGTGGGCCACCAGCTCCACGGCGGCGTCCTGGCGCCCCGCACCGACCTGCTCCCACAACGAATCCTGGGAGAGCGCCGCACGGACCCTCGCCCTCAACTCGGCGAGCCCGTCGGGCGTCAGGTAGAGATTCGTCAGACCCTCGCCCGCGAGACTCCGCTTCGGAGTCTCCCCGGCCAGCCTCCGCGCCAACACCTTCAGCGCACCCGGCCCCTCCAGCGCCGCCCGCTCCAGCTCCGCCTTCGCCCACAACGCCCTCGGCTGCACATCCAGCGCATGCCCACCGATCGCGCTCACGGCGAAGTCGACGACACGGTCCTTCGTGGGCGGCCGGAACGTCGGGGAGTCGATGGCGCCACTGACTTCATCCTCCGCTTCGAGGTCGCTTCCGAGGTCGCTTCCGAGGTCGTCATCGGGCCCGGGTCCGTCCGTCTGCTCCTGCTCCCCGGGGTCCTCGGACGTCGGGGGGTCGACGCGTTCCCACTCGGCGCCCGCCTCGGTGCGAACGCGGGCGATACCGTCGTCGCCCGCCTCCAGGCTGGACGGGTCGGCGGAGAACCATACCGGTGTCCGGAACCTGTAGGACAGGTGGTCGGCGAGGTCCGGCCGGCCGTCGCCGGTCCCCTCTCCGACCAGGACGTAGGCCTCGGGGACCGCTCCGGCTTCGCGGCCGTGCCGGAGGGTGTCCTCGATGAGCTGCGCCGCCTGGTCGGGGGCGTACTGCTCCGTGATCCCGTCCTGGTCGCTGAGCATCACGGCGTCGTCGTCGATCTCGACGAGGAGGAAGCGCACCCGGTCGGCCGCCCAGGGCGCCGGAACGGGCTCGGCCCCTCCGTCCTCCGCCGGCTGCAGGTGCAACGTGTCCACCTGGGTTCCCGGCTGCACGTCGCCGTCCGGGCGCAGGTCGGTCAGGGCTTCGGCCGCGGTCAGGTTCGACTCGGCCGGGATGGTGGCGGGTTCGGAGCGAGGCGCGGCGGGCCGCCCCGTCTCCGACTCGACGTCGCTGTCCCCGCGCGGGGCGCCCCAGCTGCCCGGCATCAGCCGCTCGACGCCTCGGGCGGGGGGCTCCGCGCCCACGAGGGTCTCGGTGATGGGCGTCGGTTCGAGCGCGAGGAGCTGGGCCGCCCGTTCCACGGGGGCGAAGAAGGTGAGGGCGTCCTGCTCCACCGTGACCTGGACACCGGCCCCCGTGCCGCCGGACAGCTCCAGCCCGATGTTCCAGCGGGCCCGTCCCACGGAGAGGTGCGCGAACCTGCGCTGGTCCGGGTCGGTCAGCTCGTCGCCCAGCGTGCCCATCGACTTGTCCCCGCTCTCCAGCATGCTGGAGAGGCCCCCGCCGCTCTGTCCGGTCCCCCGGCTCCGTCCCACGTCCGCGCCGACACCGGGCCGCAGGACGTCCGGGCCCTCGGAGGCCAGACCGGAACGCAACGACACCGAACCGGACAGACGCAGAGCGGCGTCGACGGCGCCGCCGACCGAGCGGTGCGAACGCCGGAAGTCCTTGACGATGGATCCGGTGATCGTCCCCTCACCCGTGCCGTGCGTCGAGATGGCGCGCAGGTCGTCGTGGTCGAGGGAGAGGACGAGGGTGAGTCCCTGGTTGGTGAACATGCCCGGGACCGTGAGGGGTACGCGGAGCGCGCCGCCGCTCAGCAGGTGGACGGCCCCCTGGTGCATGAAGGCCATGCTGAACACGGCGGCCAAGCGGCTTCCGAGGTGGGCGCGGGCCCCGTGCCAGCCGGTGCTGCCCAGCGCCGGGGACACGTTCTCGTCCAGCAGGTTCTCCGCCTGGGCCACGAGCTCACGCAGTCCGCCGATGGTGCCGATGAACGCCTCGGTCAGGTTCTCGGGGGCAGGCCGCAGGCCGGTGCGCGGCCCGGCCCTGTGCGCGGGAACCGTCCGCGGTGCCGGCCGGTCGGTGCCCGTGGGAGGTTCGGGCTGCATCAACTGCTGCGCATGCGCCAGCGTCAGCTCGCCCTGCAGGTTCGACTCGGCGAGCTGGTGCCGGGTGTGCTTGCCGACCAGGGAGAGCAACGGGCCGATCACACCGGTCGACGCGGTCGCCCCCCAGTAGTGGTCGAGAGAGAGCGTGACCCGGACGTCGTAGGCCACCAGAGCGGGCGTGTCCACGTGCAGCAGACCAGAACTACGTGTCTGACCGAGCGAGGAACCGAGATTGCGTCCCTGCCCGTAAGCGCCTCCGAAACCGACACCGCCGCCGCCGTCCACCACGGGCTGGGTCGGGTCGTGCAGCGCGTGCCCGTAGTTCCAGCCGGCGTTGCCGGAATGCGACCATGCGAAGGAGGTCGAGTACGACACGTCCTCCCGGCGGACGTTCTTGCCCTCGAGGACGTGGAGAGCGTCCGCGTCGCCCGTGTGGCGGGGGTTGGACAGGTCGACCCGGGCCGTGACCACGGCCAGCGCCGTGGACACAGCACCCCGATGGGGCACCACGATCCGGAAGACACCCGAAGCCATCGGCTCCATGGCGGCCTTGGTGCCCTGCCGGGTCGCCAGAGCGGCACGCAGACGTGTCAGCACCAGCTCGGCGTGATCAGGGTCCAGTTGCTGGAAGAGCGTGCGCCGGGTCCGCTCGACCACCGGCCTGAGGTCGGGGATGTCGTGCAGCACCGCGTGGCCCAGACCATCGGCCGGGTGGGTGGTGGGGAACGGACCGTCGCCGCCCGTGACCGACAGCGCCGGGACTCCCTCGGACGATGTCGAGGGCCCCGGCTCGGCAGTCCCGGTCGACGTGCGCCCCCGACCTCGCTCGCGCATCTGCTCCGCGAGTCCGGCCGGCATCACCAGCAGGGCGTGGGCGTTTTCGATCGGACGCTCGGCCGTGCGCTCCCCGTAGGTACGCGCGGTGGCCGGATCGCCGCCCAGAGGCACCGGGCTGCGGGAGGAGAGCGTGGCGACGAGCAGGTAGTCCATCCGGGCGTAGATGTGCTCCTGAGGACCGAGGACGATGTCGACCCGGTCGCTCTGCCCCTCGGCGCTCACCGTCAGAGTGCGCGGAGTTCCTTCCCCGTAGCGGTAACCAACGGCCGGAGTGTGCGAGTGGTCGGTGGCCGCGTTCCGCTCCTCGGCCGTGCCGCCGTAACCCTCGGGGCGGGGGTCGGAGGTGAAGGAGGCGTTCGCACCGGCGGATACGTTCCAGTTGACCAGGTCACGGGTGGCACTGTCACTCACCGAGGCCGTCGTCAGGGTGTGGTCGTACTGGTACGAGGTCTGGCTGACTCCCCTGGTCGTCATGTCCTTGACGGTCGCCCGGAGTTGGAATTCGAGCCGGGTCGGCACGCCGAAGGCGTCCTGGCCGACCGTGCGGGTCCAGAACGGGTAGCTGCCGCCGATGAAGTCCTCCACGCGCGAGCCCATCGCGTTCAGCGCCGTGTGCAGACCGACCCGCTCCGAGGGCTCCAGATCCACGTCCAGTTCGGTGAGGAGTTCCTCCACCTTGGCGTGCATCAGGCTGGTGTCCGCCATGAACAGGGTGTGCAGCGGCGGGCGTTCGTTCTCGTCCGGCTCGTGGACGAGCTCCTGCCGGTCCGGGTCGAGCTCTCGGCCGGCGATCCGCGTGTCGGGGTCCAGCTGCGAGCGCATACCGACCGAGTCGTGCCACTCCTCGTCCGGCCCCCACTCCTCCAGCAGGTCGTCGGCGACCATCAGCCGCACGTTCAGCGCGACCGGCGCGAGGGTGTCCTCGCCGGCCCGGCCCTCCTCCACGGCGCCCGGATCCACCTCCTGGCCATGTTCCGGCGCCCCGGTCGTGGACCGGATGGTCGTCAACTCGACGACGTCGCCGCCCTCCGTGACCGTCGCGGGCGGCTGGGCCGGCTCGGGCGCGGGCGGGCGGGACCGGGTCACCGTGACGCCGATACCGACCGCGCCCTCGAAGCCGGCCATGAACCGCGACCCGCCGCCCGAGGCACCCCCCACGGAGAAACCGCCGCCCGTGGTCGCGACCCAACCGGTTCCCACCCGGGGCGCGATACGACCGCCCGCACCACGGAAGGTGAACTGGTCGGGCGTCGTGCTGTAGTTCAACGGCACGTCGAAGCCGCCCTCCAGGGAGGACGCGGTGGACCGGGCACCCTGGAGCTCGTAGAAACCGCCGTAGTACGTCTCGCTGTTGCCGTCCCACATTCCCCGGTGGGTCAGGCCGTCCGGGTCGAACGTGCCCGAGAGAGTCAGTACGACCTCCTGCGGACCGGTCGGTCCGGGCCTGCTCAGTACGACGGAGATCCCGCCGTTGAGGATGTCGTGCAGCCGCGCGGCGAGCGGTTCCGGACGCACCAGGTTGGTGATGGTCATGAAGTTGGTGTGCTCGTGGGCCTTCAGCCCCTGCACCGCGTCGGCCGGCGGCAGCATGTCCGGCGCCGCCGCGCGCACCGCGCGCACCACCCGCTCCATCAGGCGTCGGGCATCGTCGTGATCCACGGAGTCGACCCGGCTGAGCTGAGGCAGCCAACTGCCCAGCATCGGGGCGAGACGCAGCCGCCGGTCGCGAGACGTACGGGCGTGCAGTTCGACATTGCCGGCGTGCGGCCCGTCCACGGTGGCCCGGGGAACAGGGAGTCCTTCCATCAGCCCGAGCCGGACGGCGTCCTGCAGGAGGATCCGCAGTCGGGCCGTGCCCTCCACGGTCTCCGCCCGGTCGCGGCCCTGGACCGTGGTCAGGGTGCGCCCGGCGAGCACCACGCTGGGCTCTTCCAGCTTGACCTTGTGCAAGGTCACCGAGCCCGCCTGCTGTCCCGGGTCCGACACCCCCACCGAGCGGCTGCCCCCGAGCGCGGGAACGGACAACGTGGAGCCGAACTGCCCGATGCCCGTGCCCAACAGCCCCGCCGCGGAGAGCGACAGGCCATCACTGCCGCTGTGACGGTGAGCGACGTTGTCGACGTTCACGTCCTCGGTGTCGATGTGGATCATCCAGTCGACCTGGGGCGTGCCGTCCTCCTCGGTCACCAGCTCCACGTCATGGAAGACGGTGCTCAGCTCGACGGACTCGATCACCCCGCCACGGGTGTTGAAGGGGACGGACAGATAGCCGCCCGCCATGGCCCGGTGCAGGGCGCCGGCGATCGAGTGGACGGCCGTGAAAGCGTCGACAGCGCTCTTCTCCGGCGTCCCGACCCGCGACATCGAGGCGGGCAGCACGGAGAACACCGCCTGGCGCAACGCCTCGGTGTGGTCGAAGGACTCGACGACCGAGGTACGCGGCACACGCAACGGACCACGCAACTGATCGGGAACCACCTGCGTGACGGCCGGTTCCGTACCGCCGGCTTCCTCCTCCGGCCGGCCGAACGGCCACCACTCCTGATGGGCGAGGGCGTCCCGGGCGGTGCGTCCCCGGTGCTGCCCCAGGGTCTCCAGGGTGCTCCGGAGCAGGTCGGTGCCGGCGTCCCGGCCGTCCTGAGCCGGTGCGTCCCACCACTCGGAGGTCGCGTGGGTGACCCCTTGCGCAGGCCTGGGCCGGCTCTGCACCAACCGCCGGTCGTGCCGGCCCACCAGCGCCCGTTCCAGAACGGCCTGGCGCTGCCCCGGCGCCACGGAGCCGCCGGCGCCCTGCACGGTCACGTCGTACAGCACGTCGTAGAGGAAATCGACGGCCCGGTACGTGCCCTTGGTGTAGCGGGCGGTGGTCGCTCCCGAAGAGACCGTGCTCGTCGAAGCCGCGCTGTACCCGGCGAGCACCGAACTGAACAACGCCGCCGCCGAGCTGAGGTGCGGAATCGCGTCGAGCGTGAAGTTGAGCGCCATCGCGGCGGGCAGGGCGACGCCGTGGGCCGTGGTCCGGCTGCTGCTGACCGACTCACCCGACTCCAGGAGCTGGCGGGTACGCGGCTCCCACTTCGCGGACGCCGTCAGCGGCAAATAATCCTCGGTTCCGGCCAGGCGGCGGCCGTGCGGATCGGTGATCTGACGCCAGTCACCCACCCGCACGCGAACAGCGGCTTCGATGTGCCTGCCGTCCACATGCAGACCCAGGACGAGACGGTCACCGATCGCCTGCGGCAACTCGCTGATGAAACTCTCCACCGAGAACTGGACGTCCAGTGCCCGCCGCACATCCTCACGCACGCCCTCGGGGGCCGCCTGAACGATCGCGTCGCGGATCGCCCCGTGCAGACGCCCGTCGGGCAGATCGAACGTACCCGCCCCGCCGTACTGCTTCAGGCTCGCGGAGGTGACGGTCGCGGGCGGGGCGAACAGAAGCTCCTCGTCCCGGGTGTCCCGGTCGCGTATCCAGTCCTCCGGGGACGTGTCCGGAACCGGAACCGGAACCGGGTCGAGTGCGGCAAGCGGGTCGGAGCCGGAGCCCGAGGCGCCCGGGGTGGCGAGGCCGTAATCCGCCGGGTCGTCGTCCGGCTGCGAGCCGCCCTTCTTGGGGGCCTCGCCGACGGGCAGATCGCTGAGCACCTCGTGCAGGGCGGTGAGGAGGGCGGTTCCCCGGGCGGGCGGCTCGCCCTTGTCGGGGTTCTGGGAACCGTGGTGCTCCAGGAGGGCCACCGTCTCACCCGGAGTGTCGTGCAGGGCCGCGGCGGCCAGCACCGTCGCCTCGCGCTGCGCGATCTGTTCCTCCGGCGTCTCCGCCCAGGGCAGCGCGAGGCGGTTGGAGGCCTTGCCCAAGTGCCTCTGCCAGGTATCGGGGAGCTCGCGGCGCAACCGGGCCAGGGAGCCCGCGGCCAGCGGGCTCAGCTCCGTCTCGTCGGGCCCCGTCTCGTCGGGCCCCGTCTCGTCGGGCTTCGCCTGCTCGTCCGCCGTTTCCCGGTCCACGGCAGCGCCGACCTCCTCGGGACCGGCGTCCCCCGTGTCCCGGCGCTTGCCGAGTGACCTCTCCGTCCTCGTCTCCCGCTCCGTTTCCGGCTCGGTGTCGCTGTCCGGGTCCGACAGCCAGCCACCCGGCATCAGCCGCCGGAGGCGGCTCGTCGGCGGTTCCGAGCCCACGAGGGGCTCGGTGATGGGCGTCGGTTCGAGCGCGAGGAGCTGGGCCGCCCGTTCCTCGGGTGCGAAAAAGGTGAGGGCGTCCTGCTCCACCGTGGTCCGGATGCCGACCGCGGTTCCGTTCTCCCGCTCCAGGGCGATGTTCCAGTGGGCACGGCCCACGGAGAGGTGGACGTACTTCCGCTGGTCCGCGTCGGACAGGTCCGCGCCCCAGGTGCCCGCCGACTTGTCCCCGCTCTCCAGCATGCTGGTGAGGCCACCGCCACGCTGTCCGGTCCCCCGGTTCTGTCCGGCGTCCGCGGTGACGCCGGGCCGCAGGACGTCCGGGCCCTCCGTGACGAAGCCGGAGCGCAGCGCCGCCGATCCCCGCAGGCCGAGGGCGGCGTCCACGGCGCCGCCGACCGAGCGGTGCGAGCGCCGGAAGTCCTTGACGATGGTGCCGGTGATCGTCCCCTCGCCCGAGCCGTGCGTCGAAGTGCGGCCCAGGTTGTCGTGGTCGAGGGAGAGGACGAGGGTGAGTTGTTCGTTGACGAACATGCCGGGGTCGGTGAGGGAGACACGGATCGTGCCGCCGCTCACCAGGTGCACGGCGCGCTGGTGCAGCCAGGCCATGCTGAACACGACGGCGAGGCGGCTTGCGAGGTGGGCGCGGGCACCGTGCCAGCTGTTGCTGCCGAGCGCCGAGGACACGTTCTCGTCCAGCAGGTTCTCGGCTTGGGCCAGGAGTTCGCGCAGTCCGCCGATGGTGCCGATGAACGACTCGGTCAGGTGCGCCGGTTCGGGCCGCAGGCCGGTCCGCTCCCGGACCTCGCGGGCGGGGGTGGTGCGGGGCACCGGCCGGCTGCCGCTCGCCGCGGGGGTTCGGGGCTGCATCAGCTGCTGCGGATGCGCCAGTGTCAGCGCCCCGGGGAGGTCCGTCTCGACGAGTGTGTGCTGGGTGTGCCTGCCGACGAGGGAGAGCAGCGGTCCGACCAGGCCGGTCGAGGCGGTGGCGCCCCAGTAGGCGTCTAGGGAGATGGTGATCCGGATGTCGTACTCCACGAGGGCGGGGTTCTTGTCCACGTGCAGCATGCCGGAGCTGCGGGTCTGGCCGAGGGACGAGCTGAGGGAGCGGCCCTGCCCGTAGGTGCCGGAGAAGCCGCCGCCACCGCCGCCGTCCACGACGATGGGCGGGTTCGCGTCGTGCGGGTTGTACCCGTAGTTCCAGCCGGCGTTGAAGCCGTGGGACCAGGAGTGGGAGGTCGAGAAGGAGACGTCGTCCTTGCGGACGTTCTTGCCCTCGAGGACGTGGAGGGTGTCCGCGTCGCCCGTGTGGCGCGCGTTCGAGAGGTCGATCCTGGCCGTCACCACGGCGAGCGCCGTGGAGGCGGCACCCCGGTACGGCACGACGATCCGGAAGACACCGGAGGCCATGGGCTCGATGGCGGCCTTGGTGCCCTGTCGGGTGCCCAGGCCGGCGCGCAGCCGTCTCATCACCTCCTCGGCGTGATCGGGATCCAGCGCACGCAAGAGCGTGTCCCGGGCCCCCTCGACCACCGGCATGAGGTCGGGGATGTCGTACAGCACCGCGTGGCCCAGGCCGTCGGAGGGGTGGGTGCTGGGGATCAGGCCGGCGGCGGCGGTGGTCGGGACCTCCGTCACCTCCGTGGTCTCCTCGACCGCCGCGCCCTCATCGACCTCCGGGACCGGGGCCAGACGGGAGGGCCCGGGCACGCCCGTCTCGGCCACGCGTCGGCGGCCCTGTTCCCGCATCCGCTTCGCGCGGCCTTCCGGGATCACGAGCAGGGCGTGGGCGTCGCGGACCGTACGGTCGGCCGTGCGCATGCCGTAGAAGCGCGGGGCGGCCGGATCGAGCCCCAGCCGTACGGGGCTTCGGGAGGTCAGCTCGGCGACGAACTGGTACTCCATCCGGGCGCGGAGGTGCTCCTGCGGGCCGGTGACGATGTCGACCCGGTCGCTCTGCCCCTCGGCGCTGACCGTCAGGGTGCGCGGTGCTCCCACTCCGTAGCGGTATCCGGCCGTCGGGGTGTGGGAGTGGTCCGTCGCCGCGTTCCGTTCGTCCGCGGTGCCGCCGTAGTCCTGGGGCGTGGGGTCGGAGGTGAAGGAGGCGTTCGCGCCGATGGATCCGCTCAGCTGGATCAGGTCGCGGGTGGCGCTGTCGCTCACGGAGGCCGTCGTCAGCGTGTGGTCGTACTGGTACGAGGTCTGGCTGACCCCCCTGGTCCGCATGCCCCGCACGATGGTCCGGAGTTTCAGCTCGAGCTGGACCCGCATGCCGAAGCCGTCCCGGCCGATGGTGCGGGTCCAGAAGGGGCGGCTGCCGCCGATGAAGTCCTGGACGCGTGAGCCCATGGCGTTGAGCGCCGTGTGCAGGCCGACCTGTTCCGAGGGCTTCAGGGCCACGCCCAGATCGGTGAGGAGTTCGTCCACGGCGGTGTGCATCTGGCTGGTGTCCGCCATGAACAGGGTGTGCAGCGGCGGCCGTTCGTTCTCGTCGGGCACGTAGTGGAGCGGCTCCTTCGGGACCGGGCCGACCGACCGGCGGGGCGCCCCCGTCTCGGGGTGGAGCTCCGAGCGCAGGGCGACCGAGTCGCGCCACACCCCGTCTGACCCCCGCTCCTCCAGCAGGTCGTCGGCGACCATCAGGCGCATGGCCAGCGGGACGGGCGCGGTGATGTCCTCGGCGCGGCCCTCCTCCGCGGCGGCCGGCGTCGTCTCCGGTGTCTCCTGTGTCCCCGCCGTGCCGGTCGTGGGCGTGAAGGTCGTCAGCTCCACGGTGTTGCCGCCGTCCAGAACCTGGGCGGGCTGCTGCGTGGGGGCGGCCGGCGCCGGCGCGGGCCGCGGCGACGGGGTCACCTTGACGGTGATGCCGACGGTGCCCTCGAAGCCGGCCATGAACCGCGATCCGCCGCCCGAGGCACCGCCCACGGAGAACCCGCCGCCGGTGCTCTTCACCCAACTGGTGCCGATCCGGGGCCCGATGCGGCCGCCCAGGCCACGGAGGACGAAGTCGTCCGGGTTCGTGCTGTAGTTCAGTGGTACGTCGAAGCCGCCCTCCACGGAGTAGGCCGTGGACCGGTCGCCCTGGAGCTCGTAGAAACCGCCGTAGTACGTCTCGCTGTTGCCGTCCCACATCATCCCCTTGCGGTGGGTGAGGGAGGCCGGGTCGAGGGTGCCGGAGAGGTTCAGGACCACTTCCTGCGGGCCACCGGGCCCCATCCTGCTCAGGATGACGGAGATCCCGCCGTTGAGGATGTCGTGCAGCCGCGCCGCGAGCGGTTCGGGACGCACGAGGTTGGCGATCGTCATGAGGTTGGTGTACTCGTGGGCCTTCACCCCACGCACCTCCCTGGCCAGGGTGACCAGCAGGTTCGCCCTGTTGTTCTCCTCCGGCGGCAGCATGTCCGGGGCCGCCGCGCGTACGGCACGCATCACCCGGTCGTACAGCCTCCCGGCGTCGTCGTGGCTGACCCAGTCGACCCGGCTCAGCTGGGGCAGCCAGGTGCCCAGGGTCGAGGAGAAGCGCAGCTGCCGGTCGGGGGCGCTGCGGGCGTGGAGTTCGACATTGCCGGCGTGCGGTCCGTCGACGGTGGCGCGGGGGACGCGTCCGGTCATCAGCTGCATCCGCTCGGCGTCCTGCAGGAGGATCCGCACCCGCGCGGTGCCTTCCACGGTCACTGTCCGCCCGCCGCGGCCCCTGACCGTGGTGCTGGTGCGTCCGGCGAGGACGACGGTGGGCTCTTCCAGCTTGACCTTGTGCAGGGTCACGGAGCCCGCCTGCTGTCCGGGGTCCGACATCCCCACCGAGCGGCTGCCGGCGAGCGCGGGGACGGAGATGGTGGACCCGAACTGGCCGGAGGCCGCTCCGAACAGCGCCGCCGTGGAGGCGGACAGGGCGTCGCTGCCGCTGTTGCGGTGGGCGACGTTGTCGACGTTCACGTCCTCGGTGTCGATGTGGATCATCCAGTCGACCTGGGGCGTGCCGTTCTCCTCGGTGACCACCTCCACGTCGTGGAAGACGGTGCTCAGTTCGACGAACTCGGTTGCTCCGCCGTTGGTGTTGAAGGGGACGGAGTAGTAGCCGCCCGCCATGGCGCGGTGGAGGGCGCCGGCGATCGAGTGGACACCGGTGAACGTGTCGATCGCGGCCTTCTCCGGCGTCCCGATCCGCGACATCGAGCCGGGTAGTACGGAGAACACGGCGCGGCGGAGTTCTTCGGTGTGGTCGAAGGACTCGACGACCGAGGTACGGGGGACGTGCACGGGGACGACCGACGGGGGCGGGGGCGGGGTCGGGGGCGTGGTGGCGGCCTGGTTCGTGGCGGGGACGTCGGTGTCCGTGGCGGCCGGGTCCGTCGCGGTGGGGTTCGTGGCGGCCGGGTCCGTACCGCCTGCTTCCTCGTTCGGTCGGCCGAACGGCCACCACTCCTGGTAGGCCATGGTGTTCGGACCGGCGTTCTCCCGGTGCAGCCCCAGGGTCGGCAGGGCCGTCTTGAGCAGACCGGTGCCGGTGTCCCGGCGGTCCGGTGTGGCCGGGACGTCGGTCGCGGGTGCTTCGTCCGTCGGATCCACCTCCTGGGGCTCCGACGCCGGCTCCAGCTCCGGGTCTGGGTCGTTCCACCACGTGGAGGTCGCGTAGGTGACCTCCATCGAAGGCCGAGGCCGGCTCCGCAGCAGTCGGCGGTCGTGCCGCCCCACCAGCGCCTGCTCCAGGACGGCCTGGCGCTGGCTCGGTGCCGTGGATCCGTCGGCGCTCTGGACGGTGACGTCGTACAGGACGTCGTAGAGGAAGTCGACGGCGCGGTACGTGCCCTTGGTGTAGCGGGCGGTGGTGGCTCCGGAGGAGACCGTGCTCGTCGAGGACGCGTTGTACCCGGCGAGCACCGAGTTGAAGACGGCCGCGACCGAGCCGAGGTGCGGGATCGCTTCGAGCGTCTGGTTGAGCAGCATGCTGGCGGGCAGCGCGACGCCGTGCGCCAGGGTCCGGCTGCTGGCGACCGCCTCTCCCGACTCGAAGAGCTGGCGGGTGCGCGGCTCCCGCTTCTCGGACACCGTGGGCAGGAGGACCCCGTCGGGTCCTGAGAGGGGGCGGCCGTGCGGGTCGGTGACCTGCAGCCAGTCGCCGACCCGGACGCGCACGGCGGCCTCGTAGTGCCTGCCGTCCACGTGCAGGCCGAGGACGAGGCGGTCGCCGATCGCCTGCGGCAGCTCGCTGATGAAGTTCTCCACCGAGAAGCGCTGTTCGAGCGCCCGCCGCACGGCGTCGCGCCTGGCCTCGGGGGTCGCTGCCACGATCGCGTCGCTGATGGCCGTGTGGAGGGCCGGGCTCGGCAGGTCGAAGGTGCCGGCCCCTGCGGACTGCCTGAGATTCGTGGCGGTGAAGGCCTCGGGCGGGGCGAAGAGAAGATCCCGGTCCAGGGCGTCCTGGTCCTGCACCCAAGTCGTCGGGGTCACATCGGGGAGCTTCCCGGGAGCCGCTACGGCGAGCGGTTCGGGGGCCGGGTCCCCGTCCCCGGGATCCGGGTCCTGGCCGCCGCCCGCGAGGGTCTCCGCCGGACGGTCCGCCGGACCCAGGTCGGACCTCAGGGCGTCGGGCTCACTGCTCATGAAGGCGCTGGGCCGGAGCGCCACATCCTCGGGGTCCCGCTCCTCCGAGTGGCGGGTGCCGGAGCCCGAGGCGCCCGGGGTGAAGATGTCGCCGTAGGCCTGCCCGCTGCCCGAGAACGAGCCGCCCTTCTTGGGGTATTGGCCCACGGGGAGGTCGCTCAGCACCTCGTGCAGGGCGGCGAGAAGGGCGGTGTCACGGGCGGGCGGCTCGCTCTCGTCACGGCGCCGGGCGCCGTGGTGGCCGAGGAGGGCGATCGTCGCGTGCAGCGTGTCGTGCAGGGCCGCGGCGGTCAGCACCGTCGCCTCGCGCTGCGCGGCCTGGTCCTCCGGGGTCGCCGCCCACGGCAGGGCGAGGAGGCTCGACGCGTCGCCGAGCTGATCCTGCCAGGTGTCGGGCAGATCGCGGCGCAGCCGGGCGAGGGCCTCCACGGCCAGGGGGCTCAGCTGGTCCGTGCCCTCGAACTCCTCCGTCCCGTCGGGGACTTCGGCCTTCTCGTCCGTACCGGACGACTCGGTGCCGGAATCCTCCGTGGACCTCCGCTTGCCGAGGGCCTTCTCGGAAGGCTGCCGGGGCGAGCCGTCCTCCCCAGCCTCGTCGGCCTCGTCGTTCAGGGCCGACAGCAGGCCGTCGACGGTCTCGTCGACCATGCGGCCCTCGGCGTCGAGCCGGATCAGCAGGTGCAGACCGGCGGGGACGTCGAAGCGCAGCGCTCCCCCGACGGTGACGGTCAGGTCCGCCTCAAGGCCGCCGTAGACCGACTGGGAGACCGCGTTGACCTCCTCGGTACGGCTCTGCCCGCCGGCGGTGTCGTCGCCGGTCGACCTGCCGTACGAGCCGACGAGCCGCTCGAAGAGCCGTACGCCGTCCGTGTCGGCGCCGCCGTCGGGCCCCAGGGTGGTCTCCACTCCGGAGGAGGAGTGGGTGGACGCCTCGGCGGAGCTGTCCGACTGCTGATAGCGCCGGGCCGTGAGGTTCGTGCCCTCCGTGGGCCCGAACCGCCGGACTCGGGCGAGTTCGAAGCGGACCGTCTGCGCTGTGTTCCCCACCGGAACCTCGTACGCGCCGCGCAGCAGGTCCTCCAGGCGCGGCCGCATCACTTCGGTGCTGGTGGCGTGCGCGTACCGCAGACCGGCCATCGTCGTCAGCTCGAACGGGTTCGGCCCGGAGTCCCCGTCGGCCGCGAGCGTACGGAGGTCGGGGCGCCGACCCACGGGCGCGGGCGCGTACCGCGCCCACCGCTCCACGGCGTGGGCCGCGGGCATGTCGAGCGGGAGAACGTGGTCCGCGAGCAGGGCGGCCATGTCGCTGCCGGGCTCCGGCGAACGGGACTTGTCGTCCTCCCGCAGCGCCGGGTCGACCCAGCGCGGGTTGTCGCCCTTGGGGCGGTGGATCAGCGGAGTCGGCTCAGGCGCCTGGTTCGACGCCTCGTCCGGCGCCGGAGCAGATATCGGCTTCGGCACGGTGAACCGCGTCGGGACCAGGAGGCGCATCGAGCCTTCGACGGTCGCGGACTCGTTCCATTCCGCGTACCTGCCGAGGCCGGTGCCCAGGGTCGGGTTGAAGGGCACGCCGAGGCCCTTGGCGAGGATGGGAATGTTCATCGCCGCGCCGAACGCACCGGTCGCGAGCCGGATCGGCGCCGAGACGAGCTCCATGGGCTGCTTCGACATGCTGATGCTCACGCGCAGGGTGAAGTCGTGGCTGAAGGCCGTGGCCCCGCCGAGGGTCATCCGGTGGATGTCGAGCTCGGTCGCCGAACTCGTCGTACCGGCGCCGCGGCTGCGCGAATAGCCGCCGATCGCCTCGAACCCGCCGTGCCCGTGACTCGCGCCCGACTCGCCGCCGGACTCGTCGGCGGCGAGCCGGAGCCTGGCCCCGGCCTCGACTCCCAGCGAGCGTCCCATCGTCTCGTCGTCCGCCGTCTCGGAGGAGCCCTGGGCGCGGCCCGTCAGCTCGACGTCGTCGTGGTCCGCCTGCTCGTGGGCGGCGGCCACGGACTCCATGCGCACGCTGACGGCCAGGTACTCGGTCGTGCCGAACGGCGACGGCTTCGGGATCACCCGCAGGACACCCGAGCCGAGCAGGGTCGGCACCTGCGCGCCCAACGCGCGCGGGGAGAACGCGGAGCGCACGGCGTCGAGCACGCCCGGGGAGGTGACCCCGTGGGCGTCAAGGAGCCCCTGGATCGCGCCGAGCACGCCGTCCGCGCGGAACACCTCGGGATGCGCGACACCGACGCGCAGCAGCTGCCCGTCGTAGGTGTGGGTCGGCTGCGCCGGTACCACTGAAGGCGCAGGTGCGGGCTGCCGAAGGATCTCCGCCGCGCGGTACGACGGCATCAGCATCTCGAGCCCGCCCTGGACCCGCAGCCACCGTTCCCCGGACTCCGTGCGGTTCCCCTTGCGGCGATCGATCCGTACGTGGAACACCGGGTCCGCG
The DNA here is from genome assembly GCF_042718575.1 of Streptomyces sp. NPDC058579. Taxonomy (NCBI): domain Bacteria; kingdom Bacillati; phylum Actinomycetota; class Actinomycetes; order Kitasatosporales; family Streptomycetaceae; genus Streptomyces; species Streptomyces sp. NPDC058579. The sequence goes on along the minus strand of NZ_JBHXPI010000002.1, from coordinate 83,927 downwards.
GTGAGACGGTCCTTCGTACCCCCGTACGTGGCGCGGCTGATGCTCATCATGCCCTCGGCCGTCTTCCGCGACGTACCGCGCACCGCACTGCCCGACACCTGGAAGACCCCGGCCGCGCGGTTCTTCGTGGCACCGCCCTGCTGCCCCTGGCCCGTGGAGCCGCCGTCCTCCTCGTCGTCCATCGCGGCGCTCTCGTCCCGGCCGCCCCAACTCCCCTGCGGGCCGAGCTGGAACGCCAGGGCGCCGGTGACGGCCCTGCCGTTCTCGACGGCGCGGCGCGAGGTCAGCTGGCTGTACTGCTCGATCTCGACATCGTCCGAAGTCGTCCCCTGGTTAAGGGTGTTGTACGCGTCCATGCGCAGCGTCAGGCGCTGCTTCCAGCCGTCGCGGTCGGGCAGGGCGACCTCGAAGCCCTCGGCGGAGGTCAGCGCCCCGAAGTACGCGGCCAGGGTGTCGGGCCCTGTCGCCTCCAGGAACTCCTCGGGCCACAGGGCGGAGTCGGCGAGCCACTGTCCCGGCAGCGCGTTCAGCCCCTGGTAGACCTCGGCGATCTGCCGGCCGAGGGCGCGTACGCCGAGGAAGGCCGGGCGTACGCCGGAAGAACCGGTGGTGGTGAAGTCGGCGCGGACCTCCCCCAGCGCGTCCGCAGGTCGCGTCCGGTCGGGGGTGACCTTCCCGACCGTCTCAAGTGCGCCGGGCGCGAGAGGGTCCGACGGTGCGAACACCTTCGGCAGGAGGAGCTGCGCCGAGGTCCCTCCCGGCCTGGCCATCTCCCAGACCTTGCCCTGTCGGACGGTGCCCGTCGAGGACATCCGGTGGACCGCCAGCTCCCAGCGGAGCTCGTAGTTCCCCTGGTGGACCTGGCCGCCGGTCTCGTGGCGGTTGGTCTCCTTCACCGTGCCGACGAGCTCGTCGCCCCGTTCCCCGTCGGACTGCAAGCGGCCACGGAGCGCCCCCAGTTGCAGGCGCAGCCGGGGACCCACGGAGACCCGCAGCGCGGCGCCCAGACTCCCCGAGACGCTCCACCCGGTGGACATGCTGCCGGTGAGTCCCCAGGCCGCCGTGGCCCGGGTGTTGACCGACATCGCGTAGTCGGCACCGCCGAGCTTCCGACCGAGCGTCGCCCGCAGACCGAGCCGGTACTCCTTGCCGTTCAGGCGCAGGACGTGCGTCCGCCCGACCAGCAGGTCGGCCAGGGAGGCCTCCAGGGCGGGGGTGCCGAAGAAGACGGAGAGCCGACGCAGGACGGGAGCCGTGACCTGCTCCGGGCCCGCCATGGTCCGCAGGGTCTCGGCGAACTCGTCCAGTACGGACTCCGAGCCCGGCAGCGCGAGGAGCGTGCTGAAGCCGAGGCCCTGCGCCTGCTCCCGCCGGGCCGCGAGGGGCAGCGGCTCCGAGGAGTGGGCCGGGAGGCCCGCGGCCTCCAGGAGGGCGAGGATCGCGGGCGAGGGGCCGGACCCGGGGGCCGCGTCGGGGTGGGTCTCGGTGTCGGTCTCGGTGTCGGTCTCGGTGTCGGGGTTGGCGTGGGTGTCGAGTCCCGGGGTGCGAATGGCGCCGAGGGTACGCGTCTCCCAGTCGGCCGCGCCCTGCCCGTACCGCCAGGGCACACCGATCTCGCCGTACGTCTGCTGGACCACGGGCTCGATGTCCGGGTGGGTGTCGGACTCGATGGTGACGGTGAGCCGGACGTCCGCGTCGTACCGCGCGTACTCCTGCGACGCGGTGTTGAGCACGGTGTGGCTCAGGGACTTGGCGGAGGTCGAGAAGCCGTCGCTCCGGGTGGATCCGAAGGTGAGCGCGGCCAGCGGAAGGACGCCGCGCGGCCGGTCCTCGACCGGGAGGTGGGTGAGTCCGAGCACGGAGTTGCCGAAGGCGATGGAGGCCCCGCTCGAACCGCTGCGGGACTGCCCGCGGGTGGCGCCGAGGCCGAGGTCGGCCCGGGTGCGCAGGGCGTCGGTCACCTCGCGCAGCGTCGCGTCGGCGACCTCGGCCCGGATGACGACGTGGCCCCGGAACTCGCCGAACCTGGTGAGCTGGCGGCGGATCGGCGAGGTGCGGTCGCCGCTGGTGAACCAGAAGCGGCTGCGGTCCAGGGCCGCCGCCTCGCTGACCACCTTCTGGATCTCGCCGGACACCGTGGCCACCGCGTCGGGCCGCAGTCCCGCCCCGCGCAGCCTGGACTGGATCGTGGCGACGACGGGGACGAGGTCGAGGGCGTGCAGGGTGCCCTGGGTGTGGTCGGTGGCGTTCTCCTGGCCGGCCGGGATGTCCGCGGGCGAACTGACCTTGTCGAGCCGCAGGGGCACGGGCGGCGCCGAGAAGATCTTCGGGAACTCGACCCCGATGCCGCGGGGCACCACGACGGAGGTCTCCTGCCGGACACCGTCCAGGAAGACCTGCATCCGAAGTGAGCTGACGAAGGTGGCCGTTCCCCTGGTGAGGGGCTTCAGGCCGGAGATGACCTCCTGCTCCCAGTTGCGCGACCGGCCGCGCGCGAAGGACAGACCGAGGTGCGGTACGCCGGCGGTGGCGGCCGAAGCGAAGGAGGAGGCGAGCTGGAAGCCGAACTGGAGCATCGACTCCAGGCCGGTGGTGGTCTCCGTCGAGCGCTCCCCGCTGTGGCTGGTGGAGCCGAAGGCGATGCGGTAGCGGGTGAGGGCGCCCGGCGCGGGCCCGGAGCCGGGCACCGGGCCCGCGAGGTCGGCGGGGGTGGGGAGCAGCCAGACGAGCTTGTCCCCGACGGCCAGCCGGATCCCGTCGCGGAAGAGGGCGGACCAGGCTTCCGGCGTGTGGTTCAGGAGGAGCCGGACCATGGCCTCCTCCACCTCCGGGCGGATCGACGCGTCCAGGTCGTGGGCGCTCGCCGCGGCCCACAGCCGGGCACGCTGCTCCGTCCAGACGGGGACGGTCTCCACGGTCATGGAGCCGACGGCACCGCCCCGGACGAAGGCCGGCGGCACGATCTGGGGGGTGGTCACCGGGGGTTCGGAGGGCTTGGGCTGCTCCGGGGCGGGTGGCTGGTCCGGGGCGGTGGGCTGATCCGAGACGGTGGGCTGGTCCGAGAGGGGTGGCTGGTCCGAGGCGGGCGGCTGCTCGCCGTTCGGAGCCTCCGCCTCCGCATCCGCCTCCACCGGGCCGTCCGCGCCCGCCTCCTCCTCGGCGATCTCGGCGATGGTCTCCAAGCCCGAGGTCGGGAGGGTCGAGGCGGGGGCCGTCCATGCCGGGGTCAGGTGGTCGGGCAGCGGGCCCTGGGTCAGGTCGTACGGCTGCGGGGCCGGGGCGATCGGCCGGAGCTCGGTCAGGGCGCGCGCCGCGGCGGTGGGGCTGTAGAGGACCGCCCCTTCGGGGACAACGACCCGTACGGTGCCGGGCGTCCCGCCCTCGGGCCGCCAGGCAAGGGTCCACGCCACGTCGCCGGTCCGCAGCAGCCGGTAGGTGCGCCGGCTGCGCTTCTCGCCGGTGTCCGAGGTGTTGCGGTCGCCTCCGGTCTCCGCGAGCCAGGTCGTGGCGAGGGTGCCGATGCCGGTGACGCCCTCGTGCACGTTCCCGGTCGGCGGGGTCGTATCCGGGCCGCCGGCCCGCTGGTTGAGGCGTAGAGCGAGGTCTCCCCGGACCGAGGCACCGTGGTACTGGTTGCTCCACCCCTTCTTGCCTGCCCGGACGAAGGCCCGGCTCGTCGCTCCCGAGATGGTGATCTCCGCGGGCTTCACGGCGTGGACGCTCTGGACGTCCGCGGAGACGGTGAGCACCCCGGACATGTCGCCGAGCACGCCCGGGATCGTCAGCGCGACCTCCAGGCCCGCCTGGGTCATCGGCAGGAAGCGGCCCGGCATGGACGCCGCGCTGAAGACGGCTTCGAGGGTCTCGGTGGCGGAGATGGGCATGCCGTGCCAGGAGTGTGCCGCAGGGGAGAGGTCGCCGCGCAGCAGTCCGTGGGCCGCCTCCCGCAGGGTCCCGAGCCCGGAGACCGAGGAGACGTGGGTGTCCCTGAGCAGTACCGGGGTGAGGGGAAGTCCGGTACGCGCCGGGACTTCGGCGACCGGCGTGATCCAGGGCGCGGTACGGGCCCGGTGGGCGGCGCCGGTTCCCGTACCGGTGGCGGACCGTACGCCGATCTCCTTCGGGAACGCGAGCCGCAGCCGCCCGTTGAGGTCGGCCGGGCCGATGCGGTGGGTCTGGACCCCGCCGACGACGGGGGCGAGCGGCCGAATGGCCGTCGCGGGGAGCAACGAGCCCGCGCCCGGAATCCCCGCCGTCACGGCGCGGTGGACGCGGATGTCGACCGCCAACCTGACGGTGTGTTCGCTGAGGCGGAGCACGTCCATGCCGCGCAGCGCGCCAAGGACGGTGTGCTCGGTCGACACCGACTGCCGGAAGCCACTGGTACGGGTACCGCTGCCCTGGAGCGTGACTGTCGCGTCCTGGTTGACGTCCCAGGGCGCGAAGGAGGCGCTGGCGAGGGAGAGGACGCCCTGCGCGCTGTGGGAGGAGACGACGTCGGTCGCGGTCTGGAGCAGCCGGGTCGCGACCGCGGCCCGGTCCCACAGGCGTACCTCGGTCGTGGTGCCCAGGGGCACGCCACGGTCGACGTTCGCCTTGAGCACGATCTCGGCGACGGCGGTACGGAACGTGCCGCGGTCGGGGACGTGCAGGGTGAGCCCGTCCATCAAGGCCTCGATCGACGAGCGGAGGCCGGTGCGCGAGGCCAGCTTGAAGAACTCCCGCTCCACGGCGGCCGCGTGCTCGCGCCCGAGGTTGGCCCGCATCCATGGCATGACCTGGCCCGCGAGGAAGGCCCGCAGGTCCGGAACGTCACGGACCAGCGTGATCCCGACGGCGCCGTCCTCCGCGACGGGCGCGACCAGTTGCTCGGCCGGCCCTTCGGCGCCGTCTTCGGCGTCCTCGGTGTCCTCGGGGACCTCGGGCAGGGCGGCCAGGGGGTGGTCCCGCGGCAGGAGGTTCATGGCCACGGCCTCCGCGGCGTTGAACATCATCACGCCGTCGACGGTCACTTCGCCGTCCGACGCCGACTCGTTGAAACGGCTGAGGCCGAGCGCGGAGCCGACCAGCTCGGGCAGGCCGGTCTCGTTCCAGACGGAGAAGCCGAACCGCAGACGCACCCGGGCGTCGCTCCACACCTGGGCCCCGATGGAGGCGTCGATGACGTCCGTACGGCCGATCAGGCCCTCGATGGAGGTCTCGGGTGCGTCCTCTGTGTACTGGTAGCCGCCACGGGCGCGCAGGGTCTCGTCGTCGGCCACGCCCAGGGGCAGTTCCACGCCTCCGCCGGCGCCGATGAGGGCGTTGCTCCTGTTCCGGGTGACGACGCTGCGCGCGCTGTGCCCGTACAGGGCGTACCCGAGGGAGGTGCTGGGGCCGATGGAGCTCAGCCCCACGACGTCGGCGTGCAGGGTGACGGCCGCCATCTGCCGAGCGCCCGACCAGTGGGTGCCGACCTCGCGCAGGAACAGGGTCTGGGGTCCTGTGGCGAAGTCCGGCAGCCGCTGGCCGAGCGTGTGCAGGATCGAGCGCAGGGCCGCGTGGTCGACCGCGTGGAGCCCGCTGACGCCGAGGCCCGCGAGCCCGGTCTCGATCGCGGTGAGCGCCGGGCCCGTGTGCAGGTACGCCAGCGTGTCGACGGGCAGGCTTCCGGCGGGGTCGGGGGTCCCGACCAGGCCGTTGTCCGCGTGTCCGGTCGGGACGCGGACGGGCCGGCCATCGGGTCCTTCCTCGGACTTCAGGGAGGTCGCCGACACGGGCTGCTCGCCGTCGGTCGGCGTCTCGTCGAGGAGTTCGTCGGGCAGGACGAAGGCGCCGGTGAAGGAGACCGGCTCTGTCTTGAGAGTGCGGGGCGGGGCGTCGGTTCCGGTGGTGACGGGGAGCGGGAGTTCCGCTGCGGCGTCGTCCTGGGGGTCGGGGAGTTCCGCGTCGGAGTCGTCCGGGTCCCCGTAGTGGCCGGGCATGGTCCCGGTGGTGGCGGGCGCCGCCGGAGTGGGGGCGGGCGCCGGGGTGGGCCGTGGCAGCTTCTGCTCCACGCTGACCTGGACGGTGAACTGGGTCTCGAACTCGGTCATCCACTCCGCGAGAACTCCCGTACCGGCGCGCGCCGTGACGCCGCTCTGGGTGATCTGCGTGCGGGTCATGGCCCGGGAGGCGTTGCCCCGGGGCACGACTCCGTCGAGCGGCCCGATCTGTGCAGCGGCGATGTTCAGGGAGAGGTCGGCCCCGGCGCTGAAGGCGCTCCCCCGGGTGGAGGTCGTCGTCAGGTCGTGCCCGTACGCGCTCAGGATCTCCATGTCGCCCGTGAGGGTGCGTACCTTCTCGGCGCCCGACTGGTCGTAGGTGGCGAGCGCGGTGACGTGGATCTGGTGCTCGTCGTCGTGCCCGGTCAGGACGACGGACTCGCCGATGTTCAGCATGGCGGGGAGCCGGCCGCGCAGTTGCTGGCCGCCGAGGGCCGCCGTCAGCTTGGTGAGGTTGCCGTGGAGCCGCAGCGTGTCCGCGTCGGCGCGCGGGCCCGGTCCGCGGGTCCCCTCGGGCGGCAGGAATCCGGGGAACTCGGACCGGACGAGCGCCAGGGTCCGCAGCAGGATCTGCCGGGGTCCTTCCGGGTCGAGGTCGCCGATCCAGGCCGCTCCGGGCAGGTACGCGCGGAACCTGTCCGGAACCGCGAGGTGCCGCTCGGGGGCGGTGCGGGCGAGCTGCTCCGCGCCGTGCGACTCGGTCTCCGGGGCGGGTTCCGAACGCCAGTCGTCCGGCACTTCGGCGGCGAGCATGCGGACGTACGAGGTGAGGGGGACGGTCGCGGTACGGCCCTGCTCGTCGGTGAGGGTCAGTTCGGTGTCGAACCGGACCACCGTGGAGCGTTCGTGGAGCATCAGCTTGGCGGTGTCGATCCCGGTGACGGATTCCCCGGGCGTGCTCGTACGGACGGTACGGGTGCCGGTGAGACCGAGGTTGGCGGTCAGCCGCGCCTGGGAGGTGCCGGCGGTGAAGTTGGCGGAACCGCCGAGCTGCAGCCGGTCGGTCTTGGTGAGCTGCCGGCCGGCGGTCGTGACGTGCGCCCGCTCGAACTCGGTACGGCTGAAGTCGTCGTCGCGCACCACGCTCGGGTTCACGTGGCGGGCCGCGACGCTGATCACCCCGTGCCGGGCGCCGTCGGCGGAGAAGTACTCCGGCGAGCGGAAGAACCCGTCGGTGGCGTCGTGCATGCCGGCGATCAGGGTGTCGAAGGAGGCGAACTCCATGAGGACGGCGTGGCTGGGGTGCCCCACGTCGGTGAACTCGGCCCCGGCGAGCCGGAACACGGCGGACCGGAAGCCGGCGGTGCCCTGGAGCACCTCGAAGTGGGCCCGGCTGCCGAGCCGTACGGGGGCGGTCGCGGCCGGGGTCGGGGGCGCCGGGACCGGGGTGTCGGCCGGCTCCCAGGCCTGCCAGTCCTGCTGACCGGTCGCCGTGCTGTCGAGCCGCATCTGGGAGGCGGTGGCGAGTGCGGTGCGCAGCAGCTCGGCGTCGGCCTCCCGGGCGCCGGTCTGCTCGTACCAGGACTCCGAGGTGGCGTAGGCGAGTCCGTCCTCGCCACGGGGCCGGGAACGGGCGGATTCGCGCGCGACGTTGATGAAGAGCGCGTTCGGCCTGAAGTCGTTCCACTGTTTCCGGCCGCCGCCCGGCAGCAGGACCACGGTGTCCAGGCCGAGGCCCGCCAGGAAGGTCACGGCCCGGTAGGAGGAGTGCTTGACGCCCTGGTGGTCGAGCACGGTGGAGCCGGCGAAGGTGGTCTCGGCGGTGTTCCCCATCGTCCACGGACCGCGCAGCAGCGCGCCGACCCCGCTCAGGGGCCCGCTCAGGCCGGAGGCGCCGGACATCGAGGCGTCCTGTTCGGCCGTACCGGTCCGGGTGCGGACGGCGAACTGGGTGGCGCGCCGGTCGGTCATCCCGTGGACCCGGGCCTGCCTGCCCCCGTCCTCCTCGCGCAGTTCGCGCGTGGTCGTGTCGAACACGTCGGCCCCGGCGAGGACTTCGCCACGGGGGTTGGTCAACTGCGTCCAGCCGGCCGGACGGGCCCGCAGGATCAGGGTGAAGGCGGCATCGCCGCGGCCGATGGGGAGGATGAGCGCGTCACTGATCGCGGCGTGCAGGTCGTTGCCGGACGCGAGCCCGCTCAGGCGCCGGTCGAGGGCGGGCCCGGCCTGTGCGCGCAGGGCTTGCGGCAGCAGCTGGAGCACTTCGTCCCGCACGGTGGTGAGCAGCGCGTCGTCGACGATCTCGTACCCCTCGCTCCCGGTGGCGAGGCGGAAGTCGGCGTCGGTGAGGTGGCTCGGCGGCGCGAAGACCAACAGGTCGTCGGCGGCGTCCTGTTCGGCGACCCCGTCGACGGGCTCGTGCGAGGCCGTCTCGGGCGTGAGGTCGCCCACGGCCCCGAGCGGGTCGGTGAGGGGATCGGTGGGGTTGGGGTCCGGTTCGGCCGAGTCGCGGTGGAGGTCCGCCAGGGGGATGCCATGGACGCGGGAGGCCGTGTTGAACGCGGCCTGGGAGACGGAGTCGGACCACTCCGGGTCCGTGGCCACGGCGTAGCGGGTCAGCTGGAGGCCCTCCAGCGCGGTCGGCGGGAGGGAGCCGGTGGCGGTGAGGAGCGCCTGGGCGTTCTGCTTCGGGGTCAGACCGATCCCGGCAGCCTTCAGCTCGCTCACCGTGATGGCCGGACCGCTCACGTCGACGCGCTCGGGCGACAGGTCGTCCTGGGTCATCGCGCGGACGACCCAGCTGCGCAGGCCGGCCAGGTCGGGGCGGCCGTCGTCCCCGCGCAGCCCGGGTTCCAGGGCGTCGCGGGCCTCCAGGGCGCGGAACAGCCCTTGCGGGCTCGGGTCGGCCGCCGCGGTCGGCTCCGTCAGCTCCGTCAGCGGGGGGTGCTGCTCGGCGTCGGCCTCGTCCGTCACGAGCGGGGTGTCGGGCGGGACGCGGCGCTCCGGGCGGACGGCCTCTGGCTCCGGCTCGGTCGTGACCGTATCCGGGTCCGGCTCGGCCGAGACGGTGGCCAGGTCCGAGACCGGGTCCGGGACTGGGACCGTGTCCAGGTCCAGGTCCAGGTCCAGGTCCAGGTCCGTGCCCAGGCCCAGGACCGAGTCCGCCTCCAGGTCCGGCGTCGCCGGATAGGCGACCGTGATGACCGCGCTGCGGCCATTCGTACGCAGCTCCGGCTTGAGGAGGGCGCTCGCGCCGTGGGAGGTGGCCTCGCCGCTCGTGGTGAACCGGAACCGGTCCGCCGAGCCCGGCTCCGCGCCCAGCGCGTCGAGCTCCTCCGACACCAGACGGAGCAGCACCGTACCCGCGGTCTGGGCGCGCCGCTCCCCCTTCTGCTGGGCGCCGGCCGAGCTGATGGCGAGCATCTGCCCGTTGCCGTAGCCGACGATGCTGATGTGCGGTACGGCCCCGCGCTCGTCGCCGCCCCGCTGGTGGGCGAAGGTCGCGAGCCTCCGGGCCAGCGGGCGCAGCGCGTTCGTCTGCGCGGCGCTGATCCGTACGTCCTTGGTGAACAGGACGTTGTGGGTCTCGTCCTGAGCAGTCGCCGGCGGCTGGGCGGGCCCTTCCAGCGGGTGGTCCACGAGGACGGGCCCCGAGGCGTGCGTCGCCTCGATGGCGGCGAGCGCGTCGTCCGACACGACGAGTCCGCTCTCGGGGTCCGTCATGACCCCGTCCTCCCGCACGGCCGCCGAGTCGGTCGACGAGCGGAACACCGCGTCGTCCGAGACGTAGCGGTCCGACTCACCGAGGTAGTGCAGGAGTTCGTGGAGCAGGAACCCGTCGGTGTCCCCGAGGTCGAGGTGCAGCTGGTCCGGTCGTGGCAGGCGCTCCCCCACCGGGGTCGAGGAGACGGTGATCGCCTCGTCGTCCGTGTCGCCGCGCTTCAACTCGACGCGTACGTACAGCTGGTCGCCCGAGTCCGGGAGCCTGCGCCCGTGGTCGTTCAGCGCCCGGTCCATGATGCCCTGGAGCCGCTGCTCGAAGACCTCGCGCTCGGCCGTGCTCAGGCCGGTGACCGGGAGGTCCAGCGTCACGTCGCGGACCCAGTGGTCCGAGGTCACCTGGATCCGCCGGATCTGCGACCGGATCAGGGTCCTGCGCCCCTCCGCCATGGTGCGCGCGGGGTCGAACCGCTCCGTGTTGAGGGACACCTTCGGGGCGTCGTTCCGGCGCGCGGCCCACGCGGCGTCGGCGCGCAAAGCGGTCGTGGCGGGCCCGGGCGCCCAAGGTCCCTGGCTGGTCCGCTCGGAGTCCGGAGCCTGCGAGGTACGGAGTCCCGTCCCGCCCTGCCTGGCGCGGTAGGCGTCGACCAGCATGTCGACGCCGCCCCGGGTCCCTAGCAGCTTGACCAGGTGGACGGAGCGGATCCACTGGGGAGGGTCCCCGGCGCTCTCGACGGGGAACGGGCCGTTCATGGCCGTGCCGCCCCCGCTCTCCCAGACGTAGCCATTGCCCGAATGGGCCCGCCGCGTGGCCCGCGAGTAGACCAGCAGGTCCACGGTGCCGTCCTCGGGATTCGCGACGTACGTGTAGGAGATGCCGCCCCAGCCGCGACCCAGGTGGGCGTGCAGGGAGCCGTTGAGGTACGCGGAGCCCTCTTGCGGGTCCTTCGCTCCCGAGGCCAGCCGGGACAGCAGCCCCTCGTGTCCGCCGAACAGGCCCTCGTGCATCCCGTTCGCGTACCGGATCCGGCCGCTGAACTCCCAGGTCGTCGGAGCGATCGGGTCCAGGGCGGAGAAGCGCGCGCGTACCCGCTCGATCCGCTCCTCCACCGCCGCGCGGCGCGCGTCGTCGGCCCGGCGCCAGGCCGGCCGGACCGCGTCGCGCAGGAGCGCGCGGTTGCCGTCCGCCAGGGCCACGTCGATGGAGCCGAGGTACGCGTCCACGTCCCGGTCCAGGTCGCCGCTGAGGGGTTCCCGCGCGGCGTGGTGGGCGAAGGTGAGGATGGACGCGTCCTCGGGCTGCTCCGCCAGGAGTTCGACGAGGTCGGGCCGGAGGAGCAGCAGGGCGGCCAGTTCCGGTTGGCCGGGCAGTCGGGTCAGGATCGCGGGACGGTCCACGAGCCAGTCGGTCAGGTCCTGGTCCCTGGCCAGCAGGGAGGCGACCTCCGGGGCGGCCTCGGCGAGGGCCGCCAACTGCGCGGTGGATGCGTCCTGTTGGCGGTCGGCCACCGGTTCCGGCGCCGGTGCGGGTACGGGATCGGCGGCGGCCGGTCCGGCGTCGGGCAGGGGGTCCGACGCGGTCGCGGGAACACGGGACTGGGCGAGCTTCTCGCCGTACGCGTCGACGACCTCCCGGATCCTGGCGGCGCCGGCCTTCGCCGCCTTGCCGAGCCCGCCCTTCTTGCCGGTGCCGAGGGCGAGGACGGCGGCCTCGAAGTGGGGCTGCGTGAAGGCGTACCGCAGCAGTTCGGGGTCGCCGAAGACAGCCTTGGCGAGCAAGGGCTGGTTGTTCAGGAGGGTCGTGAACGCCTGGTCGGCGAAGAGGGCGCGCAGGTCCTCGCCGGTCAGCTCCGGGGAGGCCTCGGCCAGGCTGTCGAGCAGCATCGCCCGGCCGGCCGCCTTCGCCAGGAGCGCGGGATCGGCCGTGATCGCGGTGACGAGCCCCGGCAGATGGTCCAGGGCCCGCCACAGCCGGGACTGCTGATGGGCGTGGTGGACGAGGACGCGGTGGCCTCGGACCAGAGCGAGGACCCCGGGCTTGCGCAGCTGGCCGGAGAGGGTCGGTACGGCGATCAGGGCCTCGGTCAGGCCCTGCAGGCCGTGCAGGGCGGGCACCAGGTTCCGGTCGGCGAGGACGTCGGTCGCCAGGCCCATGGCGCCGAGGGGGTGCAGCTCGGGGTGGTGGGCGAGCAGGTCGGCGAAGCCGGGGACCGTCAGCATGGCCTTGGGCAGCCGCGGTTCGTCGGCGGCCGCGGTCAGCAGGTCGCGGGAGGCCAGGATCTGCTGGGTCACGGTGTGCGCCCGCTCCAGGTCGGCCACGAGGCCGGCGTCGGACAGCAGGCCGCGTACCTCGTCGACGTGGCGGAAGGAGCGGGGGTGCGCCGTGAGTGTGGCCGTCAGGATCGGCGCGTCGTAGAGCGTACGGGCGAGGCCCGGGGTGCCCGCGACGGCTGCCAGGATCGGGCTGTCGGCGTCGGCGGTCAGCGCACGCACGACCGCGTCGACGCGGTGGACCCGCTCCGGGGCGCCGTCGCCCCGGAGTTCGAGCAGTTCCTCGAAGAAGGCGTCGTTGTCCCGCAGCGGCGGGAGAAGCCGGACGCCGTCGCGCAGCAGCGCGTCGGTCAGGGCCTCGCTGAGCTCGACGAAGCGGTCGGCCGCCGACCGGTAGCCGAAGGCACCTGCCAGATGCGGGATCCGCACGAACCGGAAGAGGTTCCGGTTGCGGGCGATCTGCTGCCCCGCGCCCCAGTCCCGTGCCAACTCCTCGACCAGGAAGGAGTCGTGGACGAAGGCGTGGTGGAGCGGGTCGTTGGTGCGCAGCGCCTTCGTCAGCTCCGTGTTGAGGTGCAGCGCGCGCTGGGCGTGCTTCGACGGGTCGGCGAGGACGCGGAGGAGCTCCTCCTTCCGGTGGCGGAGGGTGGGGAGCAGTTCCTCGTTCGCGTACAGCAGGTGGAGGAGGCCTTCGTCGGCCGCGACGGCCTCCCGCAGTCCCGGGACCGTCTCGTACGCCTCGTGCAGGGATTCCAGGACCCGCAGGCCGGGCTCGTCATGGGCTTCGCTCAGGATGTTCCGGGCGGCGTCGTGGGACAGGGCGAGGGTGCGCAACCGGACGGCGTCGTGCGGCGAGATGTCGAGGCCGGTCTCGGTCATGGTCCGGGCGAGGGCCTTGATCTCGCTCAGCAGGCCGGCACGGTCGCCGACGAGCGAGGTGAGGCGCTCGGGGGTCTCCCGGACGATCCGGGCGAGGGAGGGCCGCTCCACGACCGCGTTGAAGATCTCCGCGTCGGCGGCGAGGAGTTCCAGGAGAGGTCTGGCCTTCTCCTTGGCGAGGGCGTCGAGCAGTGCGTCGGAGAGCAGGAGGCGCGACCAGTGTCCCGCCGTGCGCGTGGGGGTGGGCCCCGCGGGTCCCGTCGGACCGGTGGACCCGGTGGACCCCGGGGTCGGCACCGTCTCGGGCGTCCGCGCGGCGGCGGCCGCGAGCGCCTTCAGTACGGGACCGTGCCGGCCGCCCGCCCCGGCGGCGGCGGGCGTGCCGAGCAGCGCGTTCACGACGAGCGGGAAGCGCGCGGCGAGCTCCAGGAGCGCGGCGTCTCCCGCCCGCAGCGCGGCCACGGTGTCCGGCGCCCCGTGCAGCAGGCGCATGAGGTCCTCGTGCGCGTTGAACACCGAGAGCAGCAGACCGTCCTGGCCGGCGGCCTCCGCGAACCCCTCCGTCGCGGTCGCGACGGCGTAGTAGTGGGGGCTCATCATGGCCCGGATCATCCAGGCCCCGCTGCGGAGGTACGCCTCCGCCGAATCGGGGCGGCCCCGCACCACCTGCGCGAACACGAGGAAGTGAGCGGAGTACTGATGGCTGAGCCCCTGGACCCACGGGTGGCGGAGCAGTGCCCGGAGCATGCCGGGCACGAGCAGGGCGTCCGTGTGGTTCTCGAGCAGGGAGCGGGCGTCCCTGCCGCCCGACGGATGCAGCAGGCGCCGGTATTCGTGGGGCGCGGTGAGCAGTTCGGGGTTCCCCGTCAGGATCTCCGCCAGTCGCGGCTGGTCTTTCAGGCTCGCGACGACGTCCGGCGGGAGAGCGGTCCTGTTGCGTGCGGCGGCCGGGGCTGCCGAGGTGAGCGCCCGCTCCAGGGCCGCGCGGTCCTTCAGGGACAGCACCTTCGCGAGGGCGTCCGGCTCGTACGAGAGCGTCGCCGCCAGCCGGGGGTTGGCGTACGCGGTCCGCAGCAGCCCGGGGTCACCGGCCAGCCGCTCACCCAGCTCAGGCACGTCCAGGAGGATGTCCGAGAGGGCGGGATCGCCGGCGAGCACGGCGAGCGTTCCGGGGTCGCGATGCGCCGCCGCCAGCATGCCGGGGACGCTCAACACGGCCTTGATCTGTGCCGGGTGGGTGCGCAACGCGGACAGCAGGGGCCCGTCGGTGAGGAGCCGGTGGATCTCGTTCGAGTCGGTGAAGCCGCCCGCGCGGTCGTACATCTCGTACTGGAGGTCCAGGTTGTCCTTGACGGCGCCGAGAACCCGGAACAACTCCGCTCTTCCGTCCGGGCCTTGGTCGTCGAGCTCGGTGATCAGGGCCGCGAACTGCGGTACGTCGGACACGAGGTAGCCCGTCAGGGACAGCTGATCGAGCCCCATGACGAGCCGTGCCAGCTCGATGTCGCCGTCAAGACCCATGACCGCGCGGTGGTTACGCAGGACGATGCCGCGCAGGTTGCGGTCCGACTCCAGCTCGCGCAGGACGTCCCGGTCGCCCAGGATCCGTGTCACGGCGTCGCCGTCGCTCAGCAACGGCCCGACATCGGCCTGCAGATCCGGGTTTCCGAGCGTGTCCAGCAGATCCGGATGGACGCCGAGCAGCGCGATGAGCCCGGGGTGGTCGGCGACGGCCTTCGCGAGGTCCGCGGAGCGGCCGGCGGCGACCATGACCTCCCGGCCCCCGGCGAGCGCGATCAGCGTCTCCGGGGACACGGTGTACGGGCTGTCGGGATGCCGCTGGTGGGAGAGGAGGAACGCGACGACGGCTCCGTCGAAAACGAACTCCGGGTGGCTTTGGGCCATTTGGTCGGCGTGGAGCAGCAAGGACGGCACCGCACCGGCGAGGAAGTCCTCGCGCGACTCGGAGAAGGCGTGGTCGGTACCGGAGTTCCACGCCCGCCACTGATCGAAGGCGTCGCCGACGAGTTCGTCGGCGTTCTCGGCTGTCAGGCGAGCTCTGTCGAACGGCTCCCCCGCCTCGTAGGGCGGCGGTTCCTCGGAGCTGGTGGCATCGGCGGCGGTCGTACCGGCCCCGGTGGAGCTGCCTGCTTCCTGGTTCTCCGACTCGGTGGTGGTGGCCTGCCTCCTCGGCTTCTTCTTGGACTTGCCCTTGGCACCGCCGACGCGCAGCAGCGGATCCGGCGCGGCCTCGGGCAGGTCCGACACCAGACGCTGGGCGAGGACGCGGGCGCCCTCGGTGTCGCCGGGCCAGGTGTAGAGGTGGTACGCGACGCGGCGTGCCACCTGGTCCTCGGACTTGAGCCGGATGTACGGGTCGGTGTCCCGGTCGAACGACGGGGGGAGCCTGCGCAGCGGGCCCACCAGGGCGCGCGCGTCGGCCAGCGAGTCTTCCAGGTCCTGCTCCCCGCCAACCTGCTCCCGGACGCTCTCCCAGAGCTGGTCGAACGCGACCGGGTCGAAGGGCGGGTCCGTGCGCCGTGCGGCGGTCTTCGCGGCGTCGTCCGCCTCGTCGAGGAGCCGCGCGGCGGCCGTCCGGGCTCCCTCGGGGTCGGCGGGGTCGCGGAAGAGGTGCGCCGCTGCGGTGTCGATGAGCGTGGCGCGCTGCTCCGGGGGGACCGTGACGCCCCGGTCCTTGAGGAGGTCGCTCACGATGGTCCCGGCCTGCTGGGAGACCCTGGCGACCTGTGCCGCCTGCTCCCGCGCTGACGGGGCTGTTTCCTCGGCGGCGGGCGGGGTGGTGAGGTCCGGGGCGGCTTCGGCGCGCGGGTCGAACCGCGGGCTGCGGCGCCAGTCGTTCACCAGGTTGGTGAGGCCGGGGTGGTCCGCCCTGGTCAGGACCGGAGAGGACAGGGGGTCCTCGTCCAGATAGCGGGCGAGGCCGCGCTCAGGGTCCGTCAGCTCTCGCCAGTCCACCTGATGGTGGGCGGCGACCGCCAGGAGCCAGCCCGCCCTGCGCCGGGCGTCGGCCACTTCCTGAGGGCGGTTGTCGCGGTTGGCGAAGCTCCAACGCGCCAGACGCGTCAGGTCACGCATCACCACGTTCCCGCCCTCGCGGAGGGTCGGCCCCAGCACAATGGACAGGTGGCGGGGGTCCGCGCCGAGATCGCCGGCCATCTTGAAGAGCGCCTTGGGTGTCAGCCCGAGGTCGGCGGCGATCCGCGGCAGGTCGTCGGGTATCCGCCCGATGGTCTCGGCGAGTTCGAGGATGTCGGTGCTCTTGCGCAGCCCGATCTCCTGTCGCAGCCGGTCGGTGGCCTTGACGTCGAACCATTCGTACCGGAGCAGCCGGCTCGTACGTCGCCGGCCGGTCCGCAGGTGCTTGGAGATGGTCGGAACCAGAGCGGGAGAACGCTCGGGGCGCGTGTCACGCGCCGGGTACGAGGGCGCCGCGTCGCCCTCCGAGTAGGCGGGCAGCTCCGGCTCCCGCGCCGGCGCCGGCTTCGGCTCCGGCTCCGTGGGCGATGTGTCGCGCTCCTCGTACGCCGGCGATTCCTGCTCGGTGGCGAGCGTCTGCCAGCCCTTGTCCGAGGAGACGGAAGAGACGGAGGAGACCGAGGGGACGGAGGAGAAGATGGAAGAGGTGTCGCTCTCGTCGTCAGAGAGCCCGGAAGAGTCCGTCGCGGGGACCGGGAACAGGGGGTCCTCGAGCAGTTGCAGCGTCCAGGCGCGGGCCTCCTCACGACGGGTGGGGTCGGTCTGGAGACCGGGGTCGCTGTGGAGCATCTCCGTGAGCCGGCGGGCCGCGCGGTCGGCGCGGTCGAGGTCGGAGAACGGAGCGTCCGAGAGCGGGTGGGTGACCCGGCCGTGTTCGGCGAACAGGGACTGTGCCGCGGCTGCTGCCGCCGCCAACCTGGGGGAATTCGACTTGAGTTTGTCCCAACGGCGCTGGAAGGAGCGCTCCGACAGCCGACCGCCGGGGCCGGGGGCGTCGTCGTCCCGCTCGTCCCGCGCGTCCTCCACGAGGGTGTCGGGGTCCGACCCGGTCGTGGACACGGCGTCGGGCGCCGCTTGGGGCACCGCTTCGGGTTCCACGGAGGACTCCGTCTCCGGACGGGCCGGAGCGGGGTCGTCGTCGAGCAGGTCCAGGGCCCGGGCCAGGGCCTCGTCTCGACGGGCGTCGTTCTGACGGAGGTCGCTGTCCTCGAAGAGGAGGACCGCCAGGCGGCGCAGGGCGCGGTCGTCGCCTCCGAGTTGGGCGTACGGCGTGGAGCTGAGCGGGTCGGTGACCCGGCCGAGCTCGGTGAGCAGGGAGCGGGCCTTGTCGACGGCGCGTGCGAACCCGACGGTGTCCGTGGGGAGTTCTTCCCAGCGGGCCTGGAAGTCCGCGTCCGACAGCTGTGCGGGCCTGGGCGATTCCTCGGGCCTGGCCGCCCCCAGCCACCGGTCGCGGTTCTTGCCCCTCTTCTTGTTGTTGCGGGTGGCTCTGGGCAGCCGTGCGACGGTCACGGGGCGGGCGTCCGGGGCGCCGACGACCATGGTGCTGCCGTTCGGCTGGACGACGTTGACGGTAAGGCCGTAGACCTGACCGGCCACCAGCGGCAGGATCTCGTCCGTGGCGTCGGACGCGGTGGTGTACGTGCGCATCGCCTCCGCCAGCGAGCGCCGTTCGTCGTCGCCCCAGGTGTTGTGCACGGCCAGGAGTTCCTGGGCGTAGACCTCCTGACGCGTCAGCGTCTCCCCGAGCCGCATCCTGTCCGCCGTACGGTCGTCGGCGACGGCGGCCTGCGCCTGGGCGTCGACGGCATCCCACAGCGAGCGGGAACCGGCGCCGGCGGGCCTGTCCAGCTCGGCCACGAGGGCGTCCGACAGGCGGGCGCGGATGTCGCCCGGCGTTCCGGTGACGAGGTCGGGGGCGCCGGCGCCGAGCGCCAGGACGAGGCTGTCCTCGCCGGGCGCGGAGGCGCGCGGGATCACACCCTGGCCGATCATGACGTCCTGTTGACGGACGCTCAGGTCGCGCTGGCCGGGGATCTCTTGGACTGAGGAGGGCGCTTGGGTGATGGTCGGCGTGCCGGGGGTGGTGGTCGGGGTACCGGGGGTGGGATCGGTGGCTTCGGTGGTACTGGTGCGTGTGCTGAAGTCACTGGCGGTGTCACTGGACGTATCGCTGCTGGTGTCGCTGGCGGTCTGGGAATCCAGCAACTCGACGGTCAGGTCGCCGAGCTCGATGACATTGGGCTCGGGCGCGGGGCGCGGTCCGGCAGTCGTCACCGGGTCCGACGTGTTCGCCGGGGTCGTACCTGGCGTGGTACCGGGCGTGGGAGCGGGAACCGGGTCGGTGCCGAGCGTACGGACCGGGTTGTTCCCCTCGACCGTGGGCTCCGGCATCCGTGGCGGCTGCGGCGTTCCCGCGGGGTTCGTATTCGGCAGGGTTCCGGTGGATCCCGGGGTGCCCGCCGGAAGCGTACGGTCACCCTGCTGGCCGTTGGGCGGGGTCGTGGCGCCGGGAGTGCCCGCCGGGTCCGCGACGAACTGCTGCGGCTGGTTGGGGAGTTGCCAGGTGTCCTGGCCCGGGCCGCTCCGAACGACGTCCGGAGCGGGGGTGGGCATCGAGGGCGCCTGCGAGGGAGTCTCGCCGCCGGGCTGGTACGTGGAGACGTCAGGGACGTCCTGGGTGCTGGTCACCACGACCGGCGGGCGGCCGGATCCGTTGCCGTTGGAGCCGGTGCCGGTGTCGGAACCAGTACCGGTGTTGGTGTTGGTGTTCGGGTTTCCGTTGGTGTTCGGGCTTCCGCTGGTGTTCGGGTTTCCGTTGCCGTTCCAGCTGCCGCTTCCGTTGCGGGCGGGGATTCCCCCGCCCGTCCCGTCCCGGTCGGGACCCGACGTCAGGACGGGCGGACGGCGCGTTCCACCGTTGCTGCCGTTGTCCCTGTCGGTGTTCCGGGGCGAACCGGAGCCCGAGTTCGAGTCCCGGTTCGGGTCCCGGCTCGCGTTCGGGTTGGCGTTCGCGTCCGGGTTCGCGCTTCGGGGCGGCCAGGTGCCGGGGCCGGAGTTCACCCCGTCCGGGGTGTCCGGCAGGTCGACGAACTTGCTGCGGAGCCAGCGCGCCGCCTCCTCCGCGCCCTGCTCCAGGTTGCGCTCGACGACGGAGCTGGCGCCGGCCGAGAGGAACGTCGCCCAGGTGAACCCGGGGCCGCCGAAGAAGAGGCTCATCGCCGCCGCGCCGAGGCTCTCGCCGAAGCCCTCGGACACGAAGTCGTTGGCGTTGCCGAAGGCCTCCCTCTTGAACCCTTCCCAGTCCAACGAGTTCCTGTTGCCGCCGAAGTCAGGAGTGTCCCGGCCGAACTTGGACAGGAAGCCCTCGCCCTTGTTGAACACCTTGCCGAACACCTCGCCGATGGCGCCGGCGAAGAACCCGAAGAGGGCGTCCTTGCCGATCGACCCCCAGTCGAGGGACTCCCGCCTGAAGAGCTTGTTGCCGAAGGCCATGTTGCCGACCTGGACGGCGAACGCGAGCAGCGCCTCCTCGAACGCCTCGAAGACGCCCGGCAGGATCTTGATGCGCTGCAACAGCTGGGCGATCGAGGCAAGGACGGCCACCCGGGCGCGGTTCATGATGGCCGCCTGGAGACCTCCCAGACTGCCGAAGCCGAACGCGGCCAGGAACGCCACCCAGGCCAGCAGCGCGAGCAGCTGGATCAGGGCGGCCATGACCTGCCAGTACATCTCGTAGAGCTGGCGGCCCTTGTCCTCCAGATCGAGGCGCACGCCGCCCAATTGCTCCAGGAAGCCGTCCAGGTACCTTTTTCCCCGGCCGGAGGTGAGGCTGTCGACGACCCCCTCGAACTGCTTGCGGGCCTCCTCCGGCATCCCGTCACCGATTTTCAGGGTGACGTTCCTGGCCAGCTCCATCATCTTGTCGATGTCGCGGGCGAGGCGGTCGTAGTGCGTGCCGGCGTCGAAGGCCATCTGCGGAAGACCGCTCGGCGGATAGTCCCCCGTCAGGATCATGATCAGTTCTCTGGCCCAGTCGGGCCAGCCGCCGAGGCCGGGGTCCAGCGAAGGGCTCATCCGCGGGGCCCGGACTGGCTGTCACTCTCCTGCTTGATGGAAGAGAGGACGTCACTCTGGCGGTTGAGGAACACGTTGGCGTTCTCCATGGTGCCGTTCGCGAGCGACAGGAAGGCCTCCGTGAGGGCGTCCAGCGTCTTGAACGTGTTGTCGACCGTCTCCAGGTAGATCGGTCCCTGCTTCTTGGCGAACTCGTCCTCGCCCGTCCCGTACCAGGTGATGGTGTCGTTCACACCGTTCCTGAACCGCTGCTTCATGCCCTCGATGTGCGTCGTGAAGGAACGCAACATGCTGGTCGCGGTCATGACGGCGTCGGCGTCCGCGTCGAAACTTGAGGGCATGGCCTACTCCCGGTGTCCTGCCACGGTGCGGCGGTGCGGTGGTGCGGTGGTGAGGAAATTCTGCGCGCGGAAGTCCCCGGGCGCTTGCGTCAGTTGACGTACGTCATGACCAGGTTCAGGCACGTCGGCCGGGCCCCCGCTCAGTCGTGCGGGTCGCCGTCGACCTCGTCGTAGAGGGCGCGGCTCTTCCTGCGCCGGCCGCCCTGGCGGTCGGCCTGCCGCTCGGGCTCGGGGGGCGCCGCAGGGCCGAGGAACTGGCCGATCAGGGCGCCCCAGTCGGCCGTCGTGCCGGGGATGCCGGGCAGGTCGGGCATGCCGGGCATGGCGCTGAGGGCGTTCACGCTGTCGGTGAGCGGCTTGACCATCTCGGTCACGTCCCGGGAGGCGAGGGCCCGGGCGTTGCCGAAGGCCTCCATCACGGAGGCCGCCAGCTGCGGGGCGGCCATGCTCCGGTACTTGCTCTCCAGGAAGCGGATGGCCGCCATCTCGCCCGTGCCCGCCACGGTCACCTCGACGCTGCGGTCCTTGGACGTGGCCGAGAGCTTCATGCCGCGGACCTGTTCCTGGGCCTGGGCGGCCGCGCGCTCCGAGGCCTCCAGGTCCGCGATCGCCATGGCGAGGCGCTCCTCGATCGAGTGCTTCGGCGAACTCATCGGCTCTCTCCCGTCATGAAGGCGTTGTTCTTCGCTCCCCCGGTTCCGCCGGGTTCTTCCCGGCCGAGGACGGCCGGGTTGACGTCTTCCTCGGTGCCCCAGACGTCCTCTTCCTCGGCGAGCCAGTTGGCCCGCTCGCGGTCGGAGCTCTGGGTCTGCTGGCCGGCGCCGTTCTGGCCGCCGCCGGGCGGGGGCATGTACGGGGGTGTGCCGCCGGTTCCCTGGGCGCCGGTCCCCTGGGCCATGCGGTTCGGCGAGGCCGCGGGGTCGTTGACGAACTCGCGGACGCGGTCGCCGCCGGCCCCCATGCCGCCACCCGCGCCACCCATGCCGCCCGCGCCGCCCATGCCGGCGCCTCCCATGCCGGGCATCATCGGCGGAGTCCCGGTCGGGGAGCCGTTCGGCATGCCGCCGAGGGCCCCGTTGGGGCTGCCGCCGAGGGCGTCCACGCCGAAGGCGGGGAAGTCGGTCGACAGGTCGTAGCCCGCCTCCTCGTAAGCGGGCGGGTTCGCGGGGAGCGAGCCCCCGCCGCCACCGCCGAACGTACCGCCGCTGCCGCCGGTCACCCCGCCGCCCGGTGTGCCGTAGCCGTCGGTCGCGGAGACACCGGGGAGGTCGAAGCCGGGGCTGTTGAGGGTGGGGAGCGTGGTCAGCGGGATGTCGGGGCGCTCCCCCAGCGGTTTGCCGTCCGGTCCCAGGTACGAGGTGTCGCCGTCGGGTGTGGTGAGGGTGACGAGTCCGCCGGGGTGCAGCACCTTCTTGCTGCCGTCCGGCTTCTCGGTCGTGGTGGTCCCGTTGGGCTCGGCGGTGATCTTCGTACCGTCGGGCTTCTCCGTCAGGGTGGTGCCGTCGGGGCTCCGGGTGATCTTCGTACCGTCGGGGCTGGTGGTGACGACACTGCCGTCGGGGAGGACGGTACGGGTGCTGCCGTCGGGGAAGGCGACCGGCGTACCCGAGCCGTCCCGGTTGAGGCTCGGCGGCTTGACGCCGGTGCTCGACGTGCCGTTCGGTCCGGGGAGGCCGGGGAGGGGGGTGCCGTCGGGGCCGGTCGTGCCGGGGAGACCGGAACCGGGGAGGCCCGAACCGGACCCGCCGAAGTCGGGTACGCCGCCCGGCACGGAGACGCGCGTGTTCGGAAGTCCCGAGCCGGGGAGACCGGAACCGGGGAGACCCGACTCGGGGAGGCCGGAACCGGGCAGGCCCGACCCCGGCAGGCCGCCGAGGTCCGGTGCGGGCACGTTCACCGAGGTCCTGGTCGGGTTCCCGGTGCCGCCGGGGCCTCCGGAACCGGTGGTCCCCGGCAGGCCTCCGGGGCCCGGCACACCGTCCGGCAGGTTCAGGCCGGAGCCGTTGAGCCCGCCCCCGGAGCCGTTGCCGCCGGGGCCGTTCAGATTGGGCGGGGGCACGTTGGCCAGGAACGTATTGGGGTCCGGCACCCCTCGGTTCCCGCCGCCCTGGCCGCCCGTACCGTCGTTCCCGCCCGTGTCGCCTGCTCCGTTGCCGCCCTCGTTTCCGAGATCGTTGAGGTTCGGGGGCGGCGGGAGGTCCCTGTTGTTCCCGCCGGAGCCGTCGCCGCCGCTCCCGTCGCCGCCACCGTCCCCGCCGAGCCCCAGCTTGTCCAGGATGTCCTGGATATCCGGGTTGTTCTCGCCGTTTCCACCCGTGCCGTCGTCGCCGCCCTTGCCGTCACTGCCGAGCGGGGAGGTGTTCCGCGTCGTGATCGGGTTGGTCAGGACGGAGGACGCGTCGACGAAGGCGTTGTTCACCTTGCTGAGCTGCTCGTTGCCGGCCGGCACAAGCACCGCGTTGATGTGTTCGTTCCAGCGGTAGATCGCGTGCTCGCCGATCTTGGTCCAGCTCTCGATCTGGCTGAGGTCGCCCCAGGTCGGGTGGTTCTGCTGGAAGGAGCCGTTGGCCTGGAAGCTGGTGGAGTATCCGACGTCGTAGGTGCTGACCTCCATGTTCACCTGGCTGAGATTGCTCCCGTGGATCCAGAGGGCGGCATCGAAGATCAGCGTGTTCAGGATCTGCATAGGGTTGGACAAGGAGTTGCTCGCCCACCTGTACCAGGCCATGGCCAGGTCGTAGGCCGACTGGTGGACGGCGTTCGCCGCGCCGATGAGAGCATCACCCTGCTTGGTGAGGGAGCCGCCCCGGCCGTTCACCGGCAGCAGGGCGAAGTTCTTGGCCGAGAAGCCGGGCGGCGACAGCTGCTCCTTGTAGCCCTTGTAGTTCTCCTCCATGCGCCTGATCAGGGCCGCGAACGCGTCGGCGGCCGTCCCCCGCATGTCCGCGTCCTCGTGCCCGAGGGAGTCGGCCCACTGCTTGAGGATGGCTTCCTGCTCACCGAAGTACAGGGACGAGCGGTCGTAGGCGCCGGCGACATCGGAGAACGTCCGCAGGTTGACGGCGTTCTGCGGGTCGATCACCAGACCGCCGTAGGAACTGCCCTGCGTGGAGAAGGGGTTGTTCACGATCCCGTTGAGCATTCTCAACGGACCGAAGATGTAGTTGTCGAGCGGGGTGCCCGGCTGGGCGGGGCGCTCGGACGGGTTCCAGAGGAAGTCGATCGTGATCTTCTTGAGGTCGAGGGCGCCGCCGCCGGTCGTGTAGTAGCCGAGCACATAGGAGTGCCCCTCTACGTTGGGACCGACGGTCGGCAGCTTCTCGGACGCGGCGACGCTGCCGAGCGATTCGACCTTCACGTTCATCAACGGCACCTTGTCGTCGGTGCCGTTGAGTTCCTGGAAGAGGGTGGAGCGTTCGGGCACCGGGTAGCCCGTCAGCAATCTGACCGCTGTGGCCCACAGGTCGACAGGCATGGATGCCCTCCGCTCTTCCTTCTCTTCCGGTCCGGCGGCTCAGGCGCCGGTCTTGGTCGGGTCGTTCGGCAGCCCGGTCGGGTTGTTCGGCGAGCTGCCGGACGACTTGATCGTGTTCAGGAACTCCTGCGCCTTGATGTCGTCCAGCGTCCCTCCCTGCTTCTTGAGGAACTCGTCGATCATCTTGAGGAGGGTGTCCCTGATCTCCTCGGACAGGTTCGTCATCTGCTGGAGCATCGTGTCGATGCTCTGGGTGAACTTGAGCGTGGTGGAGTTGAGGGTCGATCCGTGCACCGTGTCGTCCCCCGACATCAGCCCGATGGCCAGCGGCTTCATCAGCGCGAAGGTGTCCGGGTTGGTGTAGCCACGCGCGATGTTGCGGGGCGAGAGGGCGGTGCCCGAGTCCTTGCCGAGTTCCACGATCGCGTTGAGGAACTCGGTGAGCGGACCGTTGATGAAGGCCTGGATCGCCGGGGTGTCGAGCTTGGTGAGCTGCGCCTGGGTGGGCACCGGGATGCTCCCTGGGTCCGGAGGGGTGGTCAGTAGACCTGGAGGTTGCCCCAGTCCGAGGCGAGGCCGCGGTCGAGCACGCCGTAGCCCTCGGCGATGTCGCTGAGCAGCTTGCCGCTGCCGGCGACGGCCTGCGCCGCGTGGTCGACGTAGCCGTGCCACTCGACGAACTTCTCGCCGAAGGCGCCCTTGTCCATACCCCGGCAGCTGTCCTGCCACTGGGTGATGGCCTGCTGGAGGTTGTTCAGGACGGTGTCGATCGCCTCGCTCGCGTTGATGAGCTGGGCGGTCACGCCATCGGTCGCGGCGTAGTTGATGTTGATGGATCCGTGGTCGTAACTGGCCTCGGGCACGAGGTCCTCCTTCGTCTGCGTGGATGGTTCCGGGTCCGCGGGGAGGGGCGGACGGATCGGCCGGGGGCGGTCGGATCAGGGGGGGGCGGATCAGCCCTTGAGGCCGGAGATGGCGTTCTGCATGCGCGTGATCTGACTGGTGTTGGTGTCCTGGAGGTCCGACTGCCGGCCGGAGTTCCTGATCATGGTCTCCTTGACGCCTTCCAGGCCCCGCTCGACCTTCGTCACGTCGGCCTCCCACGCGGCGAGGAGGTCCTGGTACGCCTTGCCGTCGGCGCCCGTGTAGCCGCCGGGGCCGACCAGCTCGTTGGCCGAGGTGCGGACGATGCCCCGGATCCGGGTGATGTCGTCGTGGGCGCCCTGCATCAGCTCGGCGACCCGGAGGTTCGCCTCGGCTACGGTTTTGTATGAGCCGCCGGGAATGTCATCGGCCATAGGGATCACCCTTTCCGTGGTGGGGTCGTGCCGTGTCGTGTCCTGGGATCGGAGCCTGCCTCCGGCCGTCCCCGGACGCATGCGTCGCGTTACGTAGCTGCCGTCCCGGAGTCCGGATCTACGTCAACTCCCTTACTCCGCAGAGGCGTTGACGGCCTGCGTGGGTTCCTGGGAGCCGGAGGGGGCGTCGGCCGCGCCCGGGCAACTCCGCTGCGGCGCGCCCGAGTCCGCGGCAGGCGGCATGGCCGCGGCCGCCGGGTCGAGGGACGCGCCCGTCGGCAGGGTCATGAGCAGGGCCGAGGGCAGACCCCGTACGTCCGCGGCCGTGTAGCCGAGGGCCTCCAGGGCCCCGCCCGGGGCGACCGGGTGGCGTACGCCCGAGTCGGTGACGAGGAAGACGGTGTCGCCCATCCGGGTGCCCGCGCTGCTGAGCGCCTGGATCAGGGCGCCCTTGCCCGGCGGCACCTCCACCCGGTCCACGGGCAGGCAGGCCGGGGCGACCCCGTCGGCCGGCGGCTGCGCCACGTGGTCCTCGGCGACGGCGGCCGGTGCGAAGGCGACGCTGACGCCCATGGCCGTGCCGTCGCTCGGCCGGACCACGGCGCAGGGCTCGGCGCCTCCCGGGATCTGGACCAGGCGGGGCGGCGAGGCCGGCAGGCCGCCACCGGCCGGGCGGCCCGCCGCCGAGGCCAGGTGGCCCCGGGCGGCCTCGGCGCCGAGCGGGCGCGCGGCCGGGGTCTGTCCCCCGTACGCGTCCTTGCGCGTCTGCGGGTCGCCGAGGACCAGGGCGGTCTCGGTCTCGGTCAGCGGGGTGAGGCCCTCGCGCCGCAGCAGGTGGAACTGGCCCGCCGCGCCCGGGACTTCGACGCTGAAGACCTGGCCGACGCGGGTCGGCTGCCCGTCGAGCGCGGGTCCCGCCTCGCCGCGCCCGGGTACGGCGGGCGCGGCGAGGTCGGGAGCCGCGGGCAGGGCGACGAGGAAGGCCGCGGAGACGGGGTGGGCGGCGGCGGAGCCGTAGCCGAGGGAGGTGGCCGCGCCCGTCGTCTCGTCGAGGAGGTGGCGTTCGCCGCCCAGGAGCAGCGAGCGGCGCCCGTCGGGCCCCTGGACGAGGAGCGCCTCGCCGGAGCCCAGCGGACGCCCGCCGTCGGCGGCGCCGAGGGCTAGCCGGGTCCGTACGACGAGCTCCCCGGAGGTCTGCCGGGTGGTGGCCCCGCACACCTGCCAGGCCGAGGACAGCAGGCTGCTACGGCCGGGCAGGTAGTCGGGGGCGCCGGGGATGCCCACGGGCGGGCCGTGCGGGGCGTCCTTCGTGGCGGAGCTGCTCACGGTCGCGGACTTCATGTCGCCGTTCAACAGCAGCCGCGCGGAAGCGTAGTTGAGGACCGGGCGCAGCCGCCCCTGGGCGAACACGTACCGGTTCCCGGTGTCCTTCTCCAGGACCAGCGTGCCCTCCGCCCGCCAACTGGTCGAGCCACCCGGGGAGAAGAGGCCCCAGAGTGCCGAGATGAGAACCGCGACCACGCCGATGATCAGCCCGAAGGCCATCCCCCGGTTGGTGCGCCCGCCGGGGGTCTCCAAGGTGTCCGGGTTCTCGCGGAGCATTCCGGAGGTGAGCCGGCCCATCAGGAAGAGATGGGCCTGCACCTGGTCGTGCCTTGACTGCACGGGGCCCTCCGGCCTGCTCGTCGGTGTTCGAAAGGTCTACGGGGGCGGCAGCGCGAGCGCCGCCGGTGTCAGCCGGTCGCGGGGGCGGGTGCCGGCGTCGCCGGTGTCAGCCGGTCATCCCGCGTACCAGGCCGTACACGCCCAGGACCCACAGGGCGAGGGGCAGCAGCGCGAGCGCCACCAGGAAGTGCAGGATCTCCGCCGCGCGCCCCCAGTACGGCACGAGCCGTCGCCCCGGGACGGTCCAGATGGCGATGGTGAGGACGATCGCGAGCGCCACCAGGACCGCCACCAGGCCCAGCCGGCCGCCACCGCCGTCGAGGGCGTCGGCCCAGGCCATGGCGAGGACGGCGACGCCCCAGACGCCGGGGGCGAGGATCGAGACCCGCTGCCAGACGCTGCCGAGGTTGCGGCCGTGCAGGAGCAGCAGCACCGTCAGGGTGGCCGCGGTGATGGCCTCGGCGAGGCCGAAGTGCTGGGCGAGGACGGTGACGCAGAAGGTGCAGACGAGCCCGGTTGCCGCGTAGAGGGAGGTGAGCCAGGCGTTCGCCGTCGCCGAGCGCCGGGCCACCTCCTCGCTCGCGTGCGGTTCGATGCCCTCCTGGAGCTCCTCGGGCGAGGTGGGCAGCGGCCGCATCTGCATGCCGGACATCCGGAAGGCGAGCGCGGGGACGAACCCGCCGAGGATCACCGCCCCGACGGCGATCACCGCGGCCACGTCCGGGGCCGGGAATCCGCTGGCGGTGATCAGCCCGCCGGCGGCGGTCGCGAAGGCGGCGACCACCCCGACCGAGAGGAAGACGGCCGCGGAGGCACCCACCACGGACAGTGCGAGGACCGCGCCGCCGGCCGCCGCGGCCCCACCCGAGAGGAGCCGGGGGCCGAGCAGCTCCGCGCCGGCGGGTCCGCCGGGCAGCAGCCAGCCGGCCAGGGCCAGGAAGGGTACGGCGGCGCAGCCCAGCATGACCGCGGTGAACGCGTCGCCGACGGCCCGGCTGGCGGTGCCCGCGCCGGCGAGGAGGAGAACCCCGCACAGCGCGGCGGTCAGGCCCCGGTCGACGGACGGAAGGCCCGGCATGGCCAGGACCAGGGCCACGGCGGTGAGCAGCGTGGCGGCGACGACCCGGACGAACGTACGGCTGCTGGACTCGGTCCAGTCGCCGCCGAGGCGTCCCATCACGGTGGCGACCCCGTCGACGATGTCGTCGAAGTGGGCCTCGGGCATGGCGTCGGCGGCCGACCGCAGATAGAGGGTCTCGCCGTCGCGCACCTCCAGGGTGGACAGCGTGCCTTCCGGGTCGAGCGGCGCCTCGCCCAGGCGCTGGAGCACCCAGCCCTGTCCTTCGACGTTGGTCTCCTCGGCCGCGGTGCCGGCGAAGCCGAGCAGCGCCGGCAGCAGATCGGAGACGGGGATGTCGGCTGGAGCCGCCAACTCGACTCTGCGGCCGGGTACTTGAATGGTCAGGCGGCTCAGCCCGGCGAGGGGACTCTCACTCATGGGGCGCACACTACGGGCGGAGCCGCGCTCCTCCCTTCCGACGAATGACGCAATTGCGCGGTGCGGATGACGGTGTTCCCCGGCGACCCGTCCGGGCGGGCCCGAGGGCGGCCTAGGGTGCGGAAACCCGTAGCGCCGCGCCGGAATCGCCCCGCGCCGGCGCGCGCAGACGAAGGAGCGAGTCCGTGAGCGTGGTCCTCTTCCGCAGGCCGGCCCGCCGGCGCGGGCCGGAGATGCCGGACGGCGAGCTGAGCCTCCAGGAACCGCCCGTCCTGGCCGAGGCACAGCCGAACGCCGGTGGCGTCTGGACGTTCCTGCCCATGGGCATCATGTCGTTGTCGATGATGATGATGTTCCTGCGGCCCGGCTCGGGCGGCGTGTTCATGTACGTCGCGGTCGGCATGATGGTCCTCGGTCTGGTGGCGATGCTGGTCGGTCAGGCCATGCAGCGCCGGGGCGAGCGCAAGTCGAAGATGAACGGGGAGCGGCGCGACTACCTGCGCTATCTGTCGCAGGTACGGCGCCGGGTGCGCAGGGCCATCGTGGAGCAGGGCGACGCCCTGGCCTGGCGCCATCCCGCGCCTGCGGCGCTGTGGTCGCTCGCGACCTCCAGCCGGCTGTGGGAACGGCGGGTGAGCGACGAGGACTTCGCCGAGGTGCGGATCGCGCGCGGATCACAGCGCCTCGGACTGCGCCTCGCGCCGGTGACCACCCGCCCGGTGGAGGACCTGGAGCCGCTGACGGCGCACGCGCTGCGGTGCTTCGTGGAGGCGTACGCGCAGATACCCGACCAGCCCATCGCCGTATATCTGCGGGCGTGGTCGCGGGTGCTCGTCCGCGCCGAACCCGAGGAGGCGCGGGCCTTCGCGCGGGCCCTGCTGGGGCAGTTGGCGACCCTGCACAGCCCCGACGACGTGTGGATCGCGCTGTGCGTCTCGGACGAGGTGAAGGAGGAGTGGGACTGGGCGAAGTGGCTGCCGCACGCGCTGCACCCGCAGGCCACGGACGGCGCCGGGCCGACCCGGATGGCCGCCTCGGCGGTCAATGAGCTGACGGATCTGATCGGCGCCGAGTTCGCCGAGCGGCCGCCCTTCGATCCGACGGCCACGCCCACCCGGGACGAGCCCCTGGTGGTCGTGGTGATCGACGGTGGCCAGGTGCCCTCAGGTCACCGGTTCGACGGCGCGGGCTTCCGCAACTGCGTGGTCATCGACCTGTCCGGGGAACTGCGCTGGCGTCCGGGCCGCACCACACTGCGGCTCGCGCTGAACGAGGGACAGGTCGAGCTGGTCCGTACGGACAGCAACCGGCGGGAGCAGTCGACGGTGCTCGGTGTCCCCGACGCGCTCGGACCGAACGCGGCCCGGGCGCTGGCCAAGGAGCTGGCGCCGTTCCGGGCGACGACGGGCGGGGAGTCGGCCGAGCCGCTGGCCTCCGACATCCAGCTGACCGGGCTGCTCGGCATCAACGACCTGCGCCGCCACGAGCCGGCCACCCTGTGGCAGCGGCGCTCCGCCCACCAGCACCTGCGGGTGCCGATCGCCCTCGCCGGCAACGGCGGGGCGGTGGAGCTGGACCTGAAGGAGTCCGCGCAGGGCGGGATGGGTCCGCACGGCATGCTGATCGGGGCGACCGGTTCCGGCAAGAGCGAGCTGCTGCGCACGCTGGTGCTCGGTCTCGCCCTCACCCATTCCTCGGAGCGGCTCAACTTCGTGCTCGTCGACTTCAAGGGCGGCGCGACCTTCCTCGGGCTCGACACCCTCCCCCATGTCTCCGCGGTCATCACCAACCTGTCCGACGAGGCGGCCCTGGTGGACCGCATGCAGGACGCCCTGCACGGTGAACTGATGCGCCGCCAGGAGCTGTTGCGGCAGGCCGGCAACTACGCCTCGGCCCTGGAGTACGAGCAGGCGCGGGCCGGTGGCGCGCGGCTCGCCCCGCTGCCGAGCCTGGTGGTCGTTGTCGACGAGTTCAGTGAACTCCTCTCCGCGCACCGGGACTTCATGGACCTGTTCGTGATGATCGGCCGTCTCGGCCGTTCGCTCGGGGTGCACCTGCTGCTCGCCTCGCAGCGGCTCGACGAGGGCCGCGTGCACCAGCTCGAGAGCCATCTGTCGTACCGGATCGGCCTGCGCACCTTCTCGGCGATGGAGAGCCGGGGTGTCCTCGGCGTGCCGGACGCCTATCTGCTGCCGCCCGAGCCGGGCAACGGCTACCTGAAGACCGGCGTGGAGGAGCTGACCCGGTTCCGCGCCGCGTACGTGTCGGGGACGTACCGGAGCCGGGCGGGCGCCGTCTCCACCTCGCGGGTGGCCAACCAGATCGTGCCGTGGACGACCACCTGGGTGGTGCCGCGGCAGCCGGTGGAGCCGACGGAGGAGGAGGCGCGGGCCGCGGCCGAGGAGGAGACCGACTCGCTGCTCTCGGTGGCCGTCGGCCGGCTCGTCGGTTCGGGGCCCGCGGCCCACCAGGTGTGGCTGCCGCCGCTGACCGCCTCCCCGCCGCTCGACATGCTGCTGCCGCCGCTGGAGCCGCACCACGAGCGCGGTCTGACCGCCGTGGACGGGGAGCCGCGGCTGCGGGTTCCGGTCGGGGTGGTCGACAAGCCCTTCGAGCAGCTGCGCGACCTGCTCACGGTCGACCTGTCGGCGGCGGGCGGGCACGTGGGGATCGCGGGCGGTCCGCAGAGCGGCAAGTCCACGATGCTGCGCACCCTGATCGCCTCGCTGTCGCTGACCCACACCCCACGCGAAGTCCAGTTCTACTGCCTCGACTTCGGCGGCGGCTCGCTCTCCGGTCTGGCCGGGCTCCCGCACGTCGGCGGGGTGACGGGCCGCCTGGACGAGGACCGGGTGGGGCGTACGGTCAGCGAGGTGAGCGTCCTGCTGCGCCGGCGCGAGCAGTTCTTCCTGGACCACGGCATCGACACGGTCGCCGCCTACCGGCAGCGCCGGGCGGCCGGGGAGTTCGCCGACGAGCCCTTCGGCGACGTCTTCCTCGTCATCGACGGCTGGCCGACGGTCCGTCAGGACTTCGACCACCTCGTCGACGACATCAACAAGATCGCGCAGCGCGGGCTCAACTACGGGATCCACATGATGCTTTCGACCGCCCGCTGGATGGAGCTGACCCCCGTGCTGCGCGAGGCCATCGGCAGCAAGCTGGAGCTGCGCATGGGCGATCCGATGGACTCCGTCATCGACATGCGCAAGGCCGCGACCGTCCCCGCGAACACACCCGGCCGAGGCCTTACCGCCCAGACCAAGCTGCACTACCTCACGGCCCTGCCCCGGATCGACGGCGCCGAGTCGGCGGACGACCTCGCCGACGGCGTCGCGGGCCTGGTGAGCGCCGTGGCGGACGGCTGGGCGGGGAAGCCCGGGGCGCCCGCGGTCCGTATGCTCCCGGCCCGCCTCGGGTACGGGCAGCTACCCGCGCCGGACGGGCACCGGCTGCCGATCGGCATCGAGGAGAACGAACTCTCCACCGTCCACCACGACTTCTCGGAGAGCCCGCACCTGGTCGTGGTCGGGGACACCGAGTGCGGCAAGACCAACCTGCTGCGCTCGCTGGCCCGTTCGATCGTCTCCCGGTACTCCCCTTCGGAGGCGAAGATCCTGATCGCTGACTTCCGGCGCGAACTGGTCGACGCGGTGCCGCCGGAGTACCGGCTCGGCCACGCCGTGTCCGGGGACGCGCTGCGCGAGTACGCCCAGGGCGTCGCCCAGGCCATGTCGGAGCGGACCCCGGGCGAGGACATCCCGCCGGCCCGGATGAAGCTGTGCGACTGGTGGGAGGGGCCGCGGCTCTTCGTCCTCGTCGACGACTACGAGATGGTCGGCACCGGCTTCAACTCGCCGCTGGAGTCGCTGCTCCCGCACATCCCCCTCGGCTACGAGGTGGGCCTGCACATGGTCCTGGCGAGGGCCTCGTCGGGCGGGATGCGGGGCGCGTCGGACAGCATGATCCGGGGCCTGCTCGACGCGAACAGCACGGCGCTGCTGATGTCCTGCCCTCCGAGCGAGGGGACCTTCATCGGGAACGTCAAGCCGAAGCTGCTGCCGCCGGGGCGGGCCGTCCGGATCGCCAGGCGGCGCAGCCTGATGATCCAGACCGCGCTCCTGGAGGACTGAGGGCTGGGGCGGGGGCCCGGCGGACAGGAGCCGGGCCCCGGGGGCCAGCCGAGCGGCTTTCGCTCAGCCGGCCCGCCAGCCGCGCGCCCGCGCCTTGGGCAGCAGCCAGCCGAGGGCGCCGAGGATCAGGACCAGGGACACGCCGCCGGTCGCGATGAGCATGCTGCGCGAGCGGGCGCCCCCGTCGTCGTGCGGCACCGGAAGGGTGACCGGAGCGCCCTCCCCCAGGGCCGCCGCGGAGTCCGCCGGCAGCACACCCGAGACGGCCGCGTAGGGGTCCAGGCGCGGCACGGTGGCGGTGTACGAGCCGCCGAGCAGCCGGGTACGGGTGTGGTCGGCGCCGATGCCGGGCTCGTACGAGCGGACCAGGGCGGCGGCGCCCGCGGCGAAGCCCACCGCGAGGGAGGAGCCGGAGCCGGTGAAGGAGCCCTCGCCGCCCGGGCCCACGCTGACGACCCGGTCCCCCGGAGCCCCGAGGTCGGCCCGGAGCGGGACGACGGCGTTCTGGGGGCGGGAGCCGTCGGCGCCGAAGTCCAGGACGGAGAGCACGCCGGGCTCGGCGGCCGGCCAGTAGTCCCGGGGCTTGACGGCTTCGGAGCCGCCCTGGTTCGGCGGCTTGTCCGGCGCGGCGGGCGCCACGACGAGGACGTCGGAGCTCCGGGCCAGCTTCACTGCGGCGGTCAGCTGGGCGTTGCGGGCGGGGAAGGCGTAGGGGACGGCGATGACCTCGGCCCCGCCGCGCACGGCGGCCTCGATCCCCCGCGCCACCGTGGCCGCTGTGGCCGCGCCCCGCAATGTGGTGGCCCGGACGGCGAGGATCCGCGCCTCCGGGGCCACGCCTGTGAAGCCGGAGCCCTCGCGCGGCGCGGCGGCGATCAGCCCGGCGACGAAACTGCCGTGGCCCACACAGTCCTGGCCGCTCCCGGCCCCGACCGGGGTGACCCGGCCGCGGAGGGCGGGGACCCCGGTGCCGACCCCGGTGCCGACCACGGCGACCGTGACCCCCTGGCCGCGGGTCATGCGCCACACCCGGTCCAGGCCGAGCATGTCCTGGGTCCACGGCGGCTTCTCGGCCCGCTTGGCGGAGGCCGGGCGGCAGGGCGCGCGGTCCGCCAGGGTCTGCACCACCACCGGCAGGGTCTCGTCCGCGGACCCGGCGGCCGCGCCGGGGCCGGCCGCGGCGGCGACCAGAGCCATCGCGGACATCAGGGGGGCCGCGCCCCGTCGCATCGCTCTCATGGACGCAGCGTAGAAGCGCCGTACCTCAACAGGTGTCTCCGCACGCGGAGTTCGGCATCCCTGTGGTCCGTAGCGGCGAAATCTACGTCATCGGCCCGGCGCCCTACGTCGCGTGAACCAGTCATTGTTCGGTGGTGCCGTCCCCCGGCCCCCGGCAGCCTGTGAGCCTGCGCGACACGCCGCGCGCACCGCCGCATCACCGCACCATCAGGGGAGGCACCGCCGTGGTTCGCCAGGTACTCACCGTCGATCACAACGGCTCCGGCGAGTACCGGACCATCAAGGAGGCCCTCGCCCACGCCCGCACGGGCGCGGTGATCAGCGTGCAGCCCGGCCGGTACGTGGAGAACCTCCTGGTGACCACGCAGGTCACCATCGTCGCCGACGGCCCCAAGGGGAGCGTGGAGATCACCCCGCGCCGCGACACCGCGATCACCCTGGCCGCCGAGGCGGTGATGCTCACCGACCTGCTGCTGCGCGGCGGGGAGAGCGACGTGCCCGTGGTGCACGCCGCACGGGGCCAACTGGCCATGCGGGACTGCGAGGTGGTCGGCAAGGGCTGGACGGCCGTGTCGGCCTCCGACTCCGGCTCGCTCGCGCTGCGGAACTGCCGGATCACCAACCCGGACGGGGCGGGGATCGTGGTGACCTCGGCCCAGCCGAGCGCGGTGGAGGACTCCGTCATCGAGCACCTGGGGACCTCGGCCGTCGTGGTCGTGGACCAGGGCCGGATCAGCGTGCGCGGCTGCCGGCTGCGCGACGCGCGGGGCAACGGGATCCTCGCCAACGGCGAGGCCCGCGGCTCCGTCGAGGACTGCGAGATCTCCTCGACGGACAAGCCGGCCGTGGCACTTGAGGGTTCCAGCAGCGTCACCGTGCAGGACGTCACCGTCACCGGCGTGACCGTCGGCGTCTATGTGACGAGCAATTCCCGCACCGTCCTGGAGAACGTCCAGGTGACCGACACCACCGGTCACGGCATGGTCGTCGCCTCGGGCGCGGACCCCGTGATGCGCCGCTGCGGCACCGCCGACACCCGGGGCAGCGGCCTGCTCGTCACCGGCAAGTCCCGTGGCACGTACGAGGACTGTGTCTTCCGTACCTCGGCGCAGGCTGCCGTACGCGTCGCCGAGTCCAGCGGCCCGGTCCTGACCGGTACGACCGTCCGGGACACCGAGGGCGTCGCCGTGCTCCTCGTGGACGAGTCGGTCGCGGAGATCGACCGGCTCGACGTCCTCGACGCCGGCGGCCACGGCGTCTCGGTGCGTTCGGGGGCCAACCCGCTGCTGCGCCGGGTGCGCGTCAACGGCACGAAGGGGTACGGGATCGAGGTCGCCGAGGACGGCCGGGGCAGGCTCGAACACTGCGAGGTCGAGAACACCGGTTCGGCGGCCCTGCGCATCGAGGGGCACGGCAACCCGCACGTCGGCAACAGCACCATCCGCGGCTCGAAGCAGGCCGGGGTGTCGGTGGGCTCCCTCGGCCGGGGCTCGCTGCGGGACTGCGAGATCAGCGGGACGGGCACCGAGGGCGTGTCCGTGGAGGACGGCGGCGAGCTCTCCATGACCCGGGTGACCGTCAAGGAGGCCGGCGCCCACGGCATCCTCGTCGCGGCCGGCGCGCGGGCCGCCCTCAACTCCTGCGGGTTCGCCGACAGTACGGGCGACGGCATCCGCGTCGACAGCGCCGAACAGGTCACGATCGCGGGCTGCTCGGTCCGCACCAACCGGGGCGCCGGGCTGCGGCATTCACGACCGGGCACCCGGCTCTCGGTGGACGGCCTGGTGAGCACGGGCAACGGCGCCGCGGACATCTGGGAGGGCGCCCCGAAGCAGGAGGCCCCCGCGGCCGCCGCCAACGGGGGCGCGGCGGAGTCCGCCCCGGGCGGCGCGGCCCCGGAGCCGCCGAAGGGACCGCTCGGCGAACTGGACGCCCTGGTCGGCCTCGAAGGCGTCAAGCACCAGGTCAGTACGCTCATCAACCTCAACCGGCTTGCCCAGCAGCGCGCCAGCCTGGGGATGCCCGCCCCGCCCATGAGCCGCCACCTCGTCTTCGCGGGCCCGCCCGGCACCGGCAAGACCACCGTGGCCCGGCTGTACGGCAGCATCCTCGCCGAGCTCGGTTCGCTCCCCTCGGGCCACATCGTGGAGGTCTCCCGCGCCGATCTGGTGGCCCAGATCATCGGCGGTACGGCCATCAAGACCACCGAGACCTTCGAACGGGCCCTGGGTGGCGTCCTGTTCATCGACGAGGCGTACACCCTGCTCTCCGACAGCAAGGGCTCGGGGGCGGACTTCGGCCAGGAGGCCATCGACACCCTGGTCAAGCTCATGGAGGACCACCGCGACGAGGTCGTCGTGATCGTCGCCGGCTACTCCAAGGAGATGCAGGCCTTCCTCTCCGCCAACCCCGGACTCGCCTCCCGGTTCACCCGGTCCATCGAGTTCATCAACTACACCGTCGACGAACTCGTCACCATCGTCGAGAACATGTGCGCCGCCCACGGCTACCAGCTGGCGCCGACCGCGCGCGAGGCGCTCGCCCTGCACTTCACCCGGATGCCCCGGGACGCGAGCTTCGGCAACGGCCGTGCCGCGCGCAAGGTGTTCGAGGAGATGGTGGACCGGCAGGCGTACCGGCTCTCGTCCCGCGCCGAGATCAGCCAGTCCGACCTGGCGGAGCTCGTCGCGGAGGACGTCGGCGAGGAGGAGGCGGCCGTGATCAGCTCGGGCGGCGAGGAGCGGCCCGCGGACTCGGAGGTACTGGCCCGCCTCAACGACATGATCGGCCTTTCCGCCGTGAAGGCGGAGGTCGGGGGCATGGTCGACCTCCTGGAGGCGACCCTGCAGCGGAAGGCCGCCGGGCTCGCCGCGCCCAGGATCAGCCACCACCTCGTCTTCGCAGGACCTCCCGGCACCGGCAAGACCACCGTCGCCCGGCTCTACGCCGACCTGCTGTGCTCCTTCGGGGTGCTGCCCCGGGGCCAGCTCGTCGAAGTGGCCCGCGCCGACCTCGTCGGCCGCTACATCGGTCACACGGCGCAGCTCACCCGCGAGGCCTTCGAACGCGCCCTGGGCGGCGTGCTCTTCATCGACGAGGCCTACACCCTCACGCCGCTCGACTCCCCGTCCGACTTCGGGCGTGAGGCGGTGGACACCCTGCTCAAGCTGATGGAGGACCACCGCGACGAGGTGGTCGTCATCGTCGCCGGCTACACCGGCGAGATGGGCCGCTTCCTGGACTCCAACCCCGGTCTGGCGTCCCGCTTCTCACGGCACGTCACCTTCGAGGACTACACGAACGACGAACTGGTGACCATCGCCGACCGGCACACGCTCGAACTCGGCTACCAGTGCGCCCCCGACACCCTGGAGGCGCTGCGCCTGCTCTTCGAGGCGACACCGCGCGGCAAGTCCTTCGGCAACGCGCGCCTGGCCCGCCAGATCGTGGAGACCATGATGACCCGCCAGGCCGGCCGGCTGAGGGGCGTCGCAGAGCCCAGCCTGGAGGCCCTGAGCCAACTGCTGCCCGACGACCTGCCGGGCGCCCCCGTCGTACGCGGCGAGCAGCGGAAGGTCCTCCAGCCCGAAGGGGGTGCCCGCTCATGAGCCTGTGGCAGAGCTTCCTGGGCCGACGCGGGGCGGCCGGCGGCGGCCGGAACGCCCCGGCGGGCGGCGACCGGAACCAGCCCGAGGGCGCCGCCGGCGTCTACCTCTTCCACGCCACGCAGCACGCCCCCCAGCACCTGACCGACGCCGCCCACTGGCTGACGCCCGTGGCCCCGGACCAGGTGGTGTTCCTGGTGGACAGCGGGGTCGAGGACACCGCCTCGCTCCTCGACCAGTTCACCCCCATCCTGGCCGCCGCGGTGGGCCACCGGGTCGGCCGCGTGGCGCTCGTCATGGCCGACGGCGCCGACTCCGGCATCGCCCAGCGGATCACCGAGGCCTGGCCTGTCGAGGTGCTCGCCTGCCACGGCGTCCCCGTCGTCGGCCCCGGCGGCACGCTCTTCACCCACCACGGCTGGCTGCGCTTCGCCCCCGGCCGTGCCCCCGAGACCGTGGGCCGCCGCTACCCGGCGCCCGTCTGGCAGGCGGCGTTCTCCCGGCTCGCCGCCGACACGGCCGAGGGGCACCGCATCGACCACATCCCGGCCGGGATCATCCTGCGCCCCGACCGGTACGCGGCGCCCCCGGTGCCCGCGCTCGCGCACACCGTGCCGATGGAGCCGACCAGCGCGGTCCTGCTCGTCGGCGGTCCCGGCGCCGTCGGTACCTCCGCCGAGGCCGTCGCCAGCGTGCTCGCCGCCCTGCCGGACCGGATCCGCCGGGCGACCCGGCTGATCCCCTGGTCCGGGGACCTGCTGCCGCTGGCCAAGGAGGTCGCCCACCTGCTCGACACCGAGGTGGAAGTCTCGGGGGGACTGCCGCTGCTGCTCGACGCGGCGGACGGCGAGGCACCCGAGTCGCGGACCCTGCTCGTCTCCTCCGAGGGGGACCCGACCTGGCACTCGTACGTCGAATCGGTCGTCTACGGACCCCAGGACGGCCCGGGCGGACGCCTCAAGCGCTGGCGGCCACCGCTGCCCGGTCTCGCCCCGGGGCCGCACGACGGTACGTACCGCCTCTCCGACGACTGGCAGGTGACGGTGACCCGCGCGGGGCTTTGGGTGGGCCCCACCGGCCAGGACACGCGCGCGTGGGAGCGCCCGGTGGAGGCCGAGGTCCTGGCCATCGACGTCGGACTGCCCGGCGTCGCCACGGACGACTCGCTGCTGCCCGCGCTCGACGGCATGCTCGCCAGGCTGGAGACCTCGGGCCGTGAGCGGGCCATGCTCCAGGTCCACGCGGAGTGCACCGCCGACCAGTTGACGCAACTGCGCCGGATCACGGTCCGGCACGGCATCGGCCTGGCTCGCCGCGGCTGGCTGCCCGGGGTGGGCTCGAACGCGTACCTGCCGGGCCACGCCCCGGCGACGGTGGTCGCCGAGCCGCCCCAGCAGCAGGAACAACCCGCGGCCACGGTCGCCTCGGCGCCCGCCTCCCTGATGTCCTCGACGGCCCCTTCGCTGGACCCGGCCGAGCCCGAGCCCGCCGCTGCCCCCGCCCCCGAGGCGGTGAGTCCGGAGACCACGCAGGTCCTGGCCCTGCCGCAGGTCGGCATCGCCGGGGGGCCGGGCGCGGCCGCCTCCGCGAGCGCCCTGCCGGGCTGGCTGACCTCCGGCACGCCGATCCGCACGGAGGAGCCCGCCGCCCAGCCGGCGGAGACAGGAGCGGCTCCCGCACCCGCTACGGCTCCGGCTCCGGCTCCGGCCGCAGCTCAGGTGACAGCCGAGGCGGAGCCCGCCCCGGCACCGGAGCGCGTACCGGAGACGGCACCGGAACCGGCGCCGGAAGTCGCACCCGAACCGGCTGCCGCGGCGCCGACTCCCCCGCCACCTATCGCACCCGCGCCCGAGCCCGAGCACGCACCGCCTCCCCCGCCGCCGACCGCACCCGAACCCGCGTCCGTACTGGCTCCCCCGCCGCCCGCACCCGCGTCGATCCTGCCCGCTCCGGCGCCGGCGGGCGGCGGCTCGACCGACCTCCGCACCATGCTCGGCCCGGCGTGGGAGCGGCACCACCAGGCCGTGGTCCGCGCGCTGACCCGGCTGCCGTCCGTACGCAGCCGTGCAGACGACACCATGCGGGCCGACCTCGTCGCCCTGCACCTCCACCTCACGGGCGAGTCGGCCGTCCTGCCGGAAGCCCGGCGTCGGGAGGCCATCAACGCGGGACTGCGCCGACTCCCCTCGTACCGTGGGCCCGCGCTGCGCAGCACCGGCCCGGGCGCCGGGGCGGAGGATCCCGTACCGGGTATGGAGCTGAGCTTCGACGCTCCCATCAGCGCGCTCGCCGCCGACCGGGCGCTGCCCGGGGGCAGCGGCGACCGGTACGTGATCTGGTCGGCGACCGCGCGCCGGATCAGGCCGCTGCTCGACGACGCGGCGGCGGGCGCCGACACGGTCGAGGAGGTCGTGTTCGGCGCGGGGACCCGGCTGCGCGTGATCGGCGTACGGGACGGCCTGGCCGGCGGCCGGCTGATCCTGCTCCGGGAGATGCCCGACTCCGCTCCGCCGGCCGTACCCGGCGAACTCGACCCCCAGGACGCGCTGTTCCAGGAGCGGCTGGTCACCTGGCTCGCGGACGCCGAACCGCGGTGGGACGAGTCGGCCGTCTGGCCCGAGCGCTGTGTCGGCCGGCTGACGGAGCGGCCCGGTGCGCGGCCCCCGGCAGTGGGTCCCGCACCTGCCCTGTCCTGAAGGGCAGGCCCGACATCCATCGACAGAGGAGATTCCCGTGTCACAAGAGGAACGGACCATGAGCCAGGGCCCTCCGGGCGCCCGGCCCGAGGGCGCGGAGCGGCCGAGGATACGGCAGGCGGTGGCCCTGCACGGCGCCACCGCGTCGGAACGGACCTCCTCCGGTCCGGTGTTCGTCTCGCAGCCGACCGCCGCCGAACCCGCGGCCGAGCAGGAGCAGGCACCCTCGCGCCAGGCCAGGCGCGCCCTCCGGCGCGCCCGGTCCGCCGAGCGGGCCACGGAGCGGGCCACGGCCACTCAGCGGCCCCGCCCCGCGCTCCGCGCGGTGCCGTCGACCGCGCCGGCCGCACAGGCCGCATCGACGACGACGGCGGCCGAGCGGCCCGACGAGGGCGGTTCCGCCCCCACGGGCACGGCGGCGGCCGCTCCCACGGCGACGCCCCCGCGCGCCGCGGCGAACACCTCCTCGCCGCCGACGCGCAGGGCCGCGAGCGGGAGCGGCGGCCAGGGTGGGCGTCCGCTGATGGCCGCCGCGGCCATCGCGGGAGCCGTACTGGTCTCCGTACCGCTGGTGGTGAGCCAGAACTCCGACTCCGAGAAGGCGACGCACGCGATCGGCGACGTCACCACCTCCGCCTCCGTCCCCGTCGCGCTGCTCGGGGAGCAGGGCGGTGCCACCTGGCCCAGCACGCAGGGCGGTACGGACCAGCAGGTCCGGGAGCACTCGGAACGGCTCCAGCAGCCTCCGGCGAACCAGCCGTCCAAGTCCACTCCCGGCAAGCCTGATCCGGTGGTGGACACCTCCGCCTACAAGCCGCCGGTGATCACGCCCGCCGACGAGAAGGCGATGGCGGCGGGCCGCAAGGCGCCCGACGGCCTGCCGACCGGGCCGCGCGGGGCGCTCCCGCCCGTCCGGACGACCGACAAGCCCGGCACCACGACCCCGGACGCGGACCCGAACACGGACACGGACACGGACACGGACCGGACGGTCAAGCCCCCCAGGACGGTCCTGGCGGTCTCGAACACCACGGACGACGACCCGAAGCCGAACACCGGGGTGCAGCGCACCCTTCTCGCCGACTCGGACTCGGACTCCGACTCCCGTTCGGATTCCGGGTCCAGGACGACGACCAAGCCGGCCCCCGCTCCGGCTCCCAAGCCGGTGAAGGCAGCCGCTCCGAAGCCGGTGAAGGCGGCCGCTCCGGCCCCGGCCCGGACCCAGGCGCCCGCCAAGCCCCGT
This sequence comes from Streptomyces sp. NPDC058579, assembly GCF_042718575.1. Taxonomy (NCBI): domain Bacteria; kingdom Bacillati; phylum Actinomycetota; class Actinomycetes; order Kitasatosporales; family Streptomycetaceae; genus Streptomyces; species Streptomyces sp. NPDC058579. The sequence continues at coordinate 42,827 of NZ_JBHXPI010000002.1, read as the reverse complement.
ACCCCGGCCGTACGCTCCACGCCGACGGCGCAGGAGGGGCAGACCAAGGTCCTGCACGGCACCTACGTGATCGGGCGCGGCCAGTCGGTCACCACCAACCGCATCTCGCTGACGATGCAGCAGAACGGCAATCTGGTCATCCTCGACAGCAACGGCCGGGCCCGCTGGTCCTCGGGCACGTCCGGCCAGGGTGACCGGGCGGTGTTCCAGGGCGACGGCAACTTCACCGTGCTCGCGGCCGACGGCAGGACCGTGTGGTCCTCCCGTACGGACGGGAACCCGGGGGCCCAGATGGTCCTGCAGGCCGACGGCAACGTCACGATCCAGGCCGCCGACGGCCGGTTCCTCTGGGGTAGCGGCACCCAGTACTGACCTAGAGAGAGGCACCCAAGAGGCCTCCGCCCGGCAGCAGTCGCCGAGCGGGGGCCTCGCCGCTGCCCGGCCGGGCACGCCTCCTGCACGAAGAGGCGGAGAGCGCTCTCAGACGCGTGAATCCCCTGGTGCCGCGTGCTGTGCTGAAGGTCGTACCGAAGAGCACGCGACACCAGGGGGCGAACACGATGGAGTCCGCAGAGACGAGGACCCCCCGGCAACTGATGGGCAGGGAGCGGGAGTCGGCCCGACTGGACGCACTCGCGCACGGGCTGACCCACGAGGACGCCGGCCAGGTGCTGACGCTGCACGGCCGCCCCGGCATGGGCAGGACCGCTCTTCTCGACCACTGCGCGACCGGGGCCCGGGCCGCCGGGGCCCTGGTGCTCCGGGCGGCGGGCGTGCGCACCGAGGCGTCCTTGCCGTACGCGGCCCTGCACCAGGTCCTCTGCTCCGTCCAGGACGACCTGGACGGGCTTCCCGAGGCGCAGCGCACGACGCTCCGTACCGCCCTCGACACCGGCGACACCTCCGGCGCCGACGTCTTCCGGCTCTCCGCGGCGGTCCTCGCCCTGCTGCGGCACGCGGCCCAGGAGCGGCCCGTCCTGCTGGTGCTCGACGACCTCCACTGGTTCGACGCCGAGAGCCACGCGGTGTTCGGCTTCCTCGCCCGCCGGCTGACCGGTACGCGGATCTCGCTGGTCGCCGCCACCGTTGACGACTCCCGCCCCTTCCTCGACGACGCGCCGAGCGCCGCGTGCCCCGTGGGCCCGCTGTCCCCGACCGCCGCGGCAGCGCTGCTCGACGCGCGGCACCCCGCCCTGGCCGCCGAGCCACGGCGCAGGATCGTCGAGGCCGCCGGCGGCAGCCCGCTGGCGCTCGTGGAACTGCCCGGGGCGCTCTCCGAGGCGCAGCGGGCGGGCCGCGAGCCGCTGCCCGCCGCCCTGCCCCTCGGCGAGCCCCTCCGCAGGGTGTACGGGCCCCAGGTGGAGGATCTTCCCGACCCGGTACGGGAGTTGCTCCTGCTGGCGGCCCTTGAGGCGCACGGCAGTACGCGTACGGTGTGGGCCGCCTACCGCCACGGCTGGGAGGCCGCGGGCGAGGCGCTGGTGGCCGCCGAGAACGCGGGCGTCCTGCGGATCGCCGGGGAGCGGGGGCGGCTCGTGTTCACCGAGCCCCTGCTGCGCGCCGCGGTGGTCGCGACCGCGGCGCCCGACCGGCTGCGGGCCGCGCACCGGGCGCTGGCCTCCGTGCTCGACCATGAACCGGCCGAGCAGGTACGGCACTTGGTGGCCTCGGCCGTGGGGCTCGATCCCGAGGTGGCGGACGCACTTGCGGCCGGTGCGGCCCGCGCGGCTCGGCACGGCCTTGAGCAGCTGGCCCTCACGGCGCGCGGCCGGGCGGCCGACCTGTGTGAAAGCTCCGCCGAGCGCGCCGAGTTGCTGGCGCTGGCCGCCCACAGTGCCGGGCGCACGGGGCGGTTCACGCTCGCGACGGAGCTGCTTGGAGGGGCCTCGGCGGGGGCGGCGCGGCCGGAGGGCCCGGCGTTCGCCCTCGCGCAGGCGCAGTTGCTGGCCGAACGGGACGGCGACAGCCGGGCCTCCCTCCAGCTGCTCCTGGGTGCCTTCGACTCGTGCGGGGACGCGCCGGGCCCCGACTCGGGCCCTCGTGGCGCCTGGCGCGACGAACTCCTCACCCGGCTCTTCTCCCTCGCCGTGGTCTCGGGGGACGCGGAGCAGTGGCACGCGATCGCCTCCCGGCTGAGTACGGGACCTTCCTGGGCCCGGCTCGTCAAGGAGTTGTCCGCGCCGCTCACCGAGGGGGTCCCGAGGTCCCCGGCGCCGCTGGACGCGGCCGTCAAGGACCTGCCCCCGCACGCCGGCGGCGCCGAGGTCCTGCGGCTCGCCCACCTCGCGCTCGCCCTCGACGGACTCGGCCCGCTCCAGGACCGGTTGCGGAAGGTGGTGGAAGCGAGCGAGGAGGGCGGTGCCGTCGTCGACTGCGCCGACGGACTCGGCGTCCTGGGCCTCGACCTCCTCCTCGGCGGCCTGCGGGAGGCCGCCGAGGAGGCGACCTCGCGGATGCTGCGCCTCGCCGAGGAGCACGGACTCGTCCTCACGGCCCGCCGCGCCAAGGCGCAGTCGGCGCTGATCGCGGCGGCCCACGGCGACGCGGGGACGGCGCGGACGCTGATCCGCGAGCTGACTGCGGTGAACGGTCTCTCAGGGCTCACGTCCCTGATGGTTCATCAGGCGAGCGCCTGGGCGGCCCTTTCCGAGGGCGCGTACGCCGAGGCCTACGCGCACGCCCTGCGGGCCTCGGGGGCGGCGGCGGACAGCGCCGCCCTGTCGCCGCTGCAACCCTGGGTGTTCCTGACCCTGGTGGAGTCGGCCGTACTGACCGGCAGGGCCAACGAAGGGCAGATGCACCTGGCGGCGGCCCAGGCCGCGGGCCTACCCCACCGCTCGGCCCGGCACCTCGTCCTCTTCGCGGGCGCGCGGGCCCTGCTCGCCCCGCCGCAGCAGGCGGAGTCGCTCTTCGAGGCGTCGGTGGGCGCCTCGGAGCGGGAGCTGCACCCCTTCGCCTTCACCCGCCTGCGCCTGGCCTTCGACCGCAGGCGCCGCACGCCGGGCGGTGCCGGCAGCGTCGTACCGCAGGCCGAAGTGCGCGCCACCCCCACGGTCCGGGCGGTCATCCCCCGGCCGCAGCGCGACCACGAGCGGGCGGCGGTGCCCCCGCTGCTGCCGGTGCCCGCGGGTCCGGCCGACAACCCGGCCGACCTCACCCGGCAGGAGCTCCAGATCGGCCGCCTCGCGGCATCGGGCCTGTCCAACAAGGAGATAGGCCGCCGGCTCTACCTCTCGCCGCGCACGGTGAGCACCCACCTGTACAACCTCTTCCCCAAGCTCGGCATCACCTCCCGGGCCTCGCTCTACCAGAAGCTCTCGGAGCTGGGCTACCAGGAGGAGACCCGGCCGGCCTAGAGGCTGTACGAGATCAGCGCATGTGGGTGCCGCCGTTGATGTCGAAGGTGGCGCCGGTGACGTACCCGCCGTCCTCGCTCACCAGGTAGGCGACGAGGCCGGCCACCTCGGACGGGCTGCCCATGCGGCCGACGGGGATGTTCCGTACCGCCTCGGCGACCGCCGACGCTCCGAGTTCTGTCACCGCGGGTGTTTCGACGGCCGCCGGGGCGACCGCGTTCACGGTCACGCCGTGCGGCGCCAGCTCCCGGGCGAACACCTTGGTCAGCACGAGGACGCCCGCCTTGGCGGCGGAGTAGTGGGGGCCGGCCAGGGTGCCGCCCTGCTGGCCCGCGAGCGAGGCGAGGTTGACCACGCGGCCCCATCCGGCGCTACGCATCGCGGGCGCGCACAGCCGGGTCAGGGCGAGGACGCTGCGCAGATTGGTCGCCATCACGGCGTCCCACTCGTCAAGGTCGATGTCCCACACCGAACCGGGGGCGGTGCGGGCGGCGTTGTTGACCAGGATCTCGGGTGCCTGCCACCTCCCGGAGACCTCGTCCAGCGCGGCCGCGACCGCGTCGGTGTCGTCCACATCCACCAGGAGCGGCAGCGCGGTGCCGCCCGTGTCGGGGTCGAGCGAGCCGGCCAGTTCCGTCACGGCGTCTCCGTCGCGGTCGAGGAGCGCCAGGCGGTGGCCGAGGCCGTGCAGCCGGGTGGCGATCGCGGCGCCGATGCCGCGTCCCGCACCGGTGACCAGGGCAACGCGAGTGGGGGTTGTGGTCATGGTCGGCTCCACTCAGATGGCCGGGTTCGGCGGAAGCGGGGCACCGAGGAGCGCTCGGCCGTAGATCTCCTTGCTGGTCTGCAGACTCAGCGCGGCGTGCCGGGACGCCGTCTCGATGTCGCGCCAGGCCCGTTGCAGCTCCGAGCCGTCCGCGAAGCTGCCCGCGCCCGCGGTGTCGAGCAGCAGGCTCACGGCCTCCCGGGAGCAGCGCATGGCGTGGGCGGCGTCCATGCGCAGCCGCGCCCGCTCGGTGAGTTCGGGGCGGCGGCCCGCGCGGCCGTGCGTGTCGACCTCGTCGGCGGCGCGGCGCAGGTGCAGGCGTGCGGTGTCGATCAGCGTCGCGGCGTCGGCGACGTTGAGCTGATGGGCGGGGGCCTCCGCGACCAGGTGGTGCAGCGGGGAGACGGCCCGCTTGCCCCGGGCCGCGGCGGTCAGCACCCGCTCCAGGGCGCCCGCCGCGATGCCGACCGCCGTGGCCACGAGGGGCAGGTTGATGGAGAGGTGGAAGGTAATCCGCGGCTCGTCGGGGTGGCGTCGCCGGTAGACGCCGTCCGCCATGTCCGTGAGGGAGAGCGTGCGGGAGTCGGGCACGTACACCTCCTCCGCGACGGCCGTGTCGCTCCCGGTGCCGCGCATGCCTGCCATGTGCCAGATGTCGTCGACGGTCAGCGCGGAGGTGGGGACCACGGCCATGCCGCGCTGCGGCTCTCCGTCCGCTCCCGGCCACGAGAAGCCGAGCAGGGTCCAGGCCGCATGGTGAATGCCCGACACCCAGGGCCAACTGCCGCTCAGCGTCCAGCCGTCGCCCTCGCGCCGCGCCGTTCCCGAGGGGTTGGCGGTGCCGCAAACGATGTTGTCCGGGCCGTCCTGCCACAGGGCCTTGCGCTCGGGGTGGTCCAGCTGGGAGGCGAAGAGAGCACCCCCGTACGCGATGCCCACGGTCCAGGAGCTCGCGGCGCACCCCCGCGCCAGCTCCTCGCACACGTCCACCGCCGTACGGACGCCGGCGCCCCGGCCTCCGTACTCCTCGGGCGTGCCGAGCCTGAGGAGTCCGGCGCGGCGCAGGGCGGTCACGGCCGTGTCGGTGAGCCGACGCCGCTCCTCCGTACGGGGCGCCTCGGCGGCGAGGAGCGGGACGAGTGAGCGGGCGGTCTCCACCGGGGAGTCGGCGCCGGTTGCCTGCGCGGTGTCGGGGGCTGCGGGGCCCATGGTCATGCCCGCCCTTCTCAGTAGACGACGATGTTGTCCAGCTCCTCGTCCGCGGCGAAACGCTCCAGCTGCCGGCGGATGAGGGCTTCGAGGCGGGGCCACATGGTGGTGGTGAGCGCGCCGGCGTGCGGGGTGATCAGGACGCCCGGCGTGGACCAGAGCGGATGGCCGGCCGGCAGCGGCTCGGGGTCGGTGACGTCGAGCGCGGCCCGCAGCCGGCCGTCGCGCAGCCGCGCGAGCAGGGCGGCCGTGTCGACGACCGCTCCTCTGGCCACGTTCACAAGCAGCGCGCCGTCCCGCGCCCGGGCCAGCAGCTCGGCGTCGACCAGGTGGTGGGTCTCGGCGGTCAGCGCGGTCGTCAGCACCACGACGTCGGCGCCCGCGATGAGCCGGGGCAGCAGGCCGACGCGGTGCACCGGCCCGCGCGGGCTGTCCCGGTCCGTGCGCGCGACACGGGTCACCGCGCAGCCGAAAGGGGTGAGGAGTTCGTCCAGGGCGGAGCCGACCGCCCCGTACCCCACGATGAGTACCGAACGCCCGTACAGCGACGCCGACGCCTCGGGCCGCCAGGCCTCGCGCCCCTGGGCGCCGGTGAACTCCGGTATCCGGCGCAGGGACGCGAGGATGAGCGTCAGCGCCAGCTCCGCCGTGCTGCGGGCGTGCACGCCCTGGGCGTTGCACAGGGTGACCCGGCCCGGCAGCCGGCGAAGCCGCGTCCCCAGCCCGTCGGTCCCCGAGCTGAGGGCCTGGACGGCCTTGAGGCGCGTCATGCGGTCCAGCGGCCTGCTGATGACGCCGATGTCCTGGACGAGGGGAGGTACGTAGAACTCCACGGCGGCCGGATCCGACGGGAACGGCGAACGCCCGTCCCAGTGGGCGTAGCGCAGTCCGGCGGGCAGGCCGGTGAGAGAGGTCAACTCCGCGGGGAGCCAGACCTGTCGGGAGTCCGAGGGTGCGCCGAGGGGCACCGCGGTCAGCCTTCCGTTCGGGGCCAAGAGGGACTACGCGCTCATCCTGGCCCACTACTTCACCGAGCCGGCCATCACCCCCTGGACGAAGTGCTTCTGGAAGGCGAAGAACACCACGAGCGGAACGACGAGCGACAGGAAGGCGCCCGGCGCCAGGACGCCGATGTTGCTGCCGAACTGCCTCATCTGGGACTGCAGCGCCACGGTCAGCGGCTGCGACTCGCTGTCGGCGAAGAGCAGCGCCACGAGCATGTCGTTCCACACCCAGAGGAACTGGAAGATCGCCAGGCTCGCGATGGCGGGCCTGCCGAGCGGCAGGATCAGGCGCAGGAAGATCCGCCACTCGCTGCCGCCGTCGAGCCGCGCCGCCTCCAGCATCTCCTTCGGGATCTCCGCGAAGTAGTTCCGCAGCAGGAAGACGGCGAAGGGCAGGCCGTACGCCACGTGGAAGAGGATCACGCCCGCGACGGTGCCGAACAGCCCGACCGCGCCGAAGAGTTTGGCCACCGGCAGCAGGCCGATCTGCACCGGCACCACCAGCAGGCCGACGACCACGAGGAAGACGGCGTCCCGGCCGGGGAAGCTCAGCCAGGCGAAGGCGTATCCCGCGAGGGCCGCGATGCCGACGACGAGCACCGTCGTCGGCACGGCTATCAGGACCGTGTTCCAGAAGGCCTGGACGAGACCGGAATCCTCGAAGAGGGCACGGTAGTTGTCGACCGACAGCTGCGCGGGGTCGACCAGCGAGGTCCACCAGCCGTTCGAGGCGTTGTCCTGCTCCGAGCGCATGGAGGAGAGGAAGAGCCCGGCGAGCGGGGTGATCCAGACGAGGGCGACGAGGACCAGGAGGGCCTGGACCACGGTGCTGCTCAGCCAACGGGTCGGACCGGTACGGCTCTTCGTGCCGCCGTGGCTCTCCGTACGGCTACGGCTCTTCACGCCGGTGCGGCTGCTCGTTCCGGTGTGGCTGCTCATGATCCGCCCTTCCGGAAGCGCCGGATGTTGATGATCATCGCCGGGACGACGAGGGCGAGGAGCAGCACGCTGAGCGCGCTGCCGAGTCCCTGGTCGTTGCCCCCGCCGAAGGAGACCAGCCACATGCGCGTGGCGAGCACGTTGGCCTCCTCCTGCACGGGGCCGGGGGCGATGATGTAGACGAGGTCGAAGACCTTCATGACGTTGATGACGAGGGTCACGAAGACGACGGTGAGGACGGGGGCGAGCAGCGGGACCGTGATCTTGCGGAAGATCTGGCCCTCGGTCGCGCCGTCCACGCGGGCCGCTTCCAGGGCGTCGCGCGGGATGGCCGCGAGCCCGGCCCCGATCAGGACCATCGAGAACCCGGTCCAGACCCACAGGTAGGCGCCGATGATGGCCGGTGTGACCAGCGTCGGGCCGAGCCAGTCGACGCCGGCGTACCCGGCGGCGAAGTTGGACGCGGGGACCCGCAGCGTATAGGCGTCGTCGTCGAGTCCGGTGAAGGTGAACGAGCCGTTGTCGCCGGTCTCCTGGGAGGCGACGACCGTGCCCGCGCGCACCACCTCGACCGTCACGCCGGGAAGGCCGTTCTCCTTCGGGTCGATCTGGCCCTGCCGGCCGCCCGCTCCCGGTGTGAAGTCCAGGTACACGGCGCCCGACAGGCTCCCCGCCGAAGCCTCCGGCATCCGCGCGGGCACCGCACCCTTGGGTACGGCCTCCGGCGCGATGCCGACGAAGGGCAGGGTGATGTCGTCGCCGGGCCTGACCTCGACGGTCGTGTAGCCCTCGCCGGGGCTGCCGCTCAGCCCCTTGCCCTCACGCGCGCGTGCCGTCGGGTACGCGGAGGGTTCGTCGATCGCGTCGTGGACGCCGACGATCGCCGCGTTGAGCACGCCCCGGTCGGGGTTCTGCTCGTAGGCGAGGCGGAAGATGATGCCCGCGGCGAGGAAGGACACGGCCATGGGGAGGAAGAGCACGAGCTTGAACGCGGTGGCCCACCGCACCTTCTCGGTGAGGACGGCGAGGACGAGCCCGAGCCCGGTGAGGAGCACGGGCGCGACGACGACCCAGATCGCGCTGTTGCGGACGGCCTTGAGCGTGGCCGGGTCCTGGAACATCTCCAGGTAGTTGTCGGCGCCGACGAACCGGTCGCCGGTCGCGTCGAAGAGGCTGCGCCCGATCGAGAACACGACGGGGTAGACGACCAGGGCCCCGAGGAGCAGCAGGGCCGGGAGGACGAAGAGCGCGCCGAGGAGGCGCCTTCTGCGCAGGGCACGGCGCCGCGGGTTGTCCGCGGCGCCTGCCTTCGGGGTGTGGGCCATGACGGTGGCGGCCTCAGTTCCCGTACGCCTTGGCCGCCTCGGCCTCCAGGGCCGCCGCGGTCGCCTTCGGGTTCGACGGGTCCCGCAGGAAGTCCTGGAGCAGCTTCCACTCGCCGGCGCCCTTGGTGCCGCCGAAGGCAGCGGGGGCCTGGTCGGACATGTCGAAGCGCACCGAGTCGCCCGCGGCGACGAGCGAGGCGGCGGTCGCCCGCGTGGTCGCGTCGCCGTAGGCCTCGGGCTTGACGTTCTTGTTCGGGGAGAGGAAGCCGCCGGCCCCGGCCCACACCTCGGCCGCCTCCGGGGTGGCGAGGAACTCGAGGAGCTTCATGCCGACGTCGGCGTTCTTGGCGTCCTTCAGGACCACCGCCGCGTCGCCGCCGCTGACCACGGGCGCGGTGCCCGCGCCGACCGCCGGGAACGGGAAGAACTTGGCGTCCTCGCCGAGCTTCTTGCCGAACTCGTCCTTGGCGACGCCGCCGACGAAGTCGCCTTCGTAGACCATGCCGGCCTCGGGCTGCGGGCCGAAGACCTTCTCCACGGAGCCCGGGAAGTCGGTCTGCAGGGCACCCTGGGCTCCGCCGGCCACGAGCTGCTTGTCCTTGAAGACCTCGGCGAGCGTCGTGAGGGCCGCGACGACGCTCTCGTCCGTCCACTTGATCTTGTGCTGGGCGAGCTGGTCGTACTTCTCCGGTCCGGCCTGGGAGAGGTAGACGTTCTCGAACCAGTCGGTGAGCGTCCAGCCGTCCTCGCCGGCGACCGCGAAGGCGGGCCGGCCGGAGTCGGCGAGCGTCCGTCCGGCGGTGAGGAGCTCCGCCCAGCTCTTCGGCTCGTTCACGCCGGCCTGGGACAGCGCCTCGGGGGCGTACCAGATGGTGGATTTGTGGGCGGCCTTGAAGTACAGCCCGTAGTACTTCCCGTCGACCGTGCCGTAGTTCTTCCAGACGGGGGCGAGGCCCGCGGTGGCGGTCTCCGTGGTCTTCGGGGACAGGGCCGTGAGCCAGCCCTCCTTGGCGAACTGCTGGAGCACGCCGACCTGCGGCACGAGCACGACGTCGGGGGCGTTGCCGCCCTCGATCTTGCTCCCCACGAAGGTGGAGACGTTGTCGCCGGAGGGTACGAAGACGGTCTTGGCGCCGGTCTTGGCGCTGAACGCGTCGAGCACCTTCTTGAAGTTCTTCTGCTCGCTGCCGGTCCAGACTCCGGCGACCGTGACCGTCTTGCCGCTGAGTTCACCGCCGCCGGAGGCGGGTTCGGCGTTCCCGCCGCAGGCGGTGGCGGTGAGCGCGAGGGCCAGCACCGTGGAGGCGGTGGCGGTGGTACGGAGGGATATGGCGGCGGATCGTCTCATGACGGTCCTTCCTTCCTTGGGGAGAGGGGCCGAGCAGGTCAGGAGGTGGGGATGTCGGTGGACCACCAGGCGGCGGTCGCGCCGGGGAGTTCGCCGGGCGGGCAGGGTCCGCTCGCGAGGAGCGGCGTACCGGACACCGGGGCGGGGACGGTCTCGGAACCGAAGTTCACGGCGCAGACCAGGCCGTCACCGCGTGCCATGGCGAGGACCTGGGGCGGCGCCTCCAGCCAGCGCAGCTCCCCCTCGCCCAACTGGGGCAGGCCGCGCCGCAGTTGGAGTCCGTCGCGGTAGAGGTGCCAGAAGGAGCGGGTGTCGGCGAGGGCGCGGTCGGTGGCGTACTCGGCGAACCACTCCGGCTGCGGCAGCCAGGGGCGCACATCGGCCGCGCCTTCGCTGAACCCGAACGGGGACGCCTGGCCCGACCAGGGAAGAGGGACGCGGCAGCCGTCCCGGATCCGCGCGCGGCTGCCCGTGCGGTGGAAGATCGGGTCCGTCAGGACGTCGTCGGGCAGGTCGAGCACCTCGGGCAGTCCGAGTTCCTCGCCCTGGTAGACGTACGCGGCGCCCGGCAGCGCCAGCATGAGGAGCGCCGCCGCGCGGGCCCGCGCGGAGCCCACGTGCTCGGCGCCGGGGCCGCCCGCGTACCGGGTGACGGTGCGGACCTGGTCGTGGTTGTTGAGGACCCAGGTGACCGTGGACCCCGTACCCGCGATGTCGCGGAGGGCCTCGTCGATGACGGCCCGGAAGGCGTTGGCGTCCCAGGGGGCGCTGAGCAGGTCGAAGAAGAACGCCTGGTGCAGCTCGTCCGGCCGTACGTACTGGGCGTGTTCGCGCGCGGTCGGCACGGACACCTCGCCCACGAGGAGCCGCTCGATGCCGTCGCGCGCGGTGTACTCCTCGCACACGGACCGCCAGCGGCGCCACACGTCGTGGACCTCGGGCTGGTTCCAGGCCAGCGGGTTGACCGAGTCACGGGTGCGCTCGTCGGCCGTCGGGTCGTCGGAGTCAGGGAGTTCGGGGTGCTTGAACAGGCCGGCGGCCACGTCGATGCGGAAGCCGTCCACTCCGCGGTCCAGCCAGAAGCGCAGCACCTGCTCGAAGTGGTCGCCCACGCGGGGGTCGCGCCAGTTGAGGTCCGGCTGTTCCGGGGTGAACAGGTGGAGGTACCACTCGCCGGGGGTGCCGTCCGGTTCGGTGACACGGCTCCAGGCGGGGCCGCCGAACATGGCGTGCCAGTTGTTCGGGGGCAGGTCGCCGTTGGGTCCGCGGCCCGGGGCGAAGTGGAACCGTGACCGGGCCCGGCTGCCCGGCCCTGCGGCCAGCGCCTCCCGGAACCAGCGGTGCTCGGTGGAGCAGTGGTTGGGAACGATGTCGATCAGCAGCTTGAGCCCGAGCCGATGGGCCTGGGTCACCACGCGCTCGAACTCGGCGAGGTCGCCGTACACGGGGTCGACGTCCTGGTAGTCGGCGACGTCGTACCCGTGATCGTGCTGGGGCGAGGGGTAGAACGGGCTCAGCCAGACGCCGTCGACGCCGAGCTTCCTGAGGTACGGAAGTCCGGCGCGGACGCCGGCGAGATCTCCGACGCCGTCCCCCGTGCTGTCGAGGAAGCTGCGTACGTAGACCTGGTAGATCACCGCGTCCCGCCACCAGGGGGTGGCTGCGGAGCGGGGGTGGGAAGGGCGGCCGGCATCGGCCGCAAGAGTGCTGAGCATCTCGCGTCGACCTGTCTGCAGTGAAGGCGAGAGCACCCGAAAGGGCCTCTGCTATGCATTCATGTTAAGTATCAGTGACGGCATGATGTCAACGACGCTGCAGAACTTGCTTGTGAAGATGGCTGTTTGGGCAGACTGTTTGAACCATGAGGTAGGACAAAGGGGAAGGCCACTACCCAACATGCAGGTAGTGGCCCAGGGAGGAGTGCGGAAGTCGGCGCAGGAGCCTCACGAGCCGCCGGAGATGGCGCCCAGCTCGCGCGTCAGTCGCCGCACGGCTTCCTCGGGGGTCTCGCGGAGCGCCAGCACGTCCTGGCCGACCGCCTGGACGACCAGGCTCACCTGGTCGTACCGCGCGCTCTTGGGGCGGGGCACGGCCGCGAGCACGCTCTGCCGGAGGATCGGGAGGTACGGATGGGAGGCGACGAGGGACGGGTCGTCGTAGAGCGAGACCCTCACCGGCGGCAGAGCGCCCCGCGTGAGCACCTGGCGCTGCACCCGCTCGCTCGTCAGGTACGCGAGGAAGTCGGCGGCCGTGGCGGCGCTCTTCGAGCGGGCCGACACGGCGAGGTTCGATCCGCCGAGCACGCTCGTGCCCGGCCCGTCGAGACCGGGCAGCGGCACGGCGCCGAAGCGCCCCGCGACCTTCGATCCGGGGCCGTTCGCGTCCGAGTAGACGTACGGCCAGTTCCGCAGGAACAGGAGCCGGCCCTCCTCGAAGGCGGCCCGGGACTCCTCCTCCTTGTACCGCAGGGCCTCGGCGGGGATCCAGCCCTCGCGCAGCCCGTCCGCGAGGAACCCGAGGCCCGCCCGCGCCGCGTCCGAGTCGACCGCGACCCGCGTGCCGTCGTCGCGCAGGACGGTCCCGCCCGCGGACTGGATCGCCTCGGTCACGTTCACCGTCAGCCCCTCGTAGGGCAGGAACTGCCCCGCGTACCCCTCCAGGCCGTGCCGCGGCGCGAGCGTGCGCGCCTGGCGGGCCAGCTCGGCCCAGGTCGTCGGCGGCTTTTCGCCGGCCGCGTCCAGAATGTCCTTGCGGTAGTACAGCAGCCCGGCGTTGGTCACGTACGGGACTGCGTAGAGCCGCCCGTCGAAGGTGGCCGTGTCGACCACGGGACGCAGGAAGGCGTCCAGTTCGAACCGGTCGCGGTCCAGCGGGCTGATCAGCCCCGCCGCGGCGAACTCCGAGGTCCAGGCCACGTCGAGGTTGAGCACGTCGAAGCGGCTGCTGCCGGAGCGGAGTTCGCTGAGCATCTGCGCCCGGGTCTCGTCCGCCGAGTCCGGCAGTTCGACGAGGGTGACCCGCTCGCCCGGATGCTCCCGGTTCCAGTCGTCGACCAGCGGCCCGAGGTAGTGGGTGAGGTCGCCCGCCGTGACGAACGTCAGCGGACCACGGCCCCCGGCCGCCGGCTCACCGGCACCCTGCGCGACGCCGGTGTACCCGGCCAGCACGATCGCCGCCGCGAGAATCCCCCTCCGTACGGCCCGCATCCACCGCATGGGCTCCTCCTGCACGTGGTCCCGGACGCGACGGGGACCATCGTGGCATATGTCGAGCCCGGCGAATCGGGGATACTGGGCCCCCAGATCACTTGGCCGTCACCTGGTACACCGGTCACAGCTCCGGCATCGGGTTCCGGAACGACACAGAAGGGGGAGCGTGTGCGGCAGCAGTTGCTGGCACTCCTCACCCGGGGTCCCGCCCACGGTTACGAGCTCAAGCAGGGCCTTGAACAACTCCTCGGCTCCGCATACCCTCAGCCGAACGTCGGCCAGGTCTACGTGACCCTCGGGCGGCTGGAGAAGAGCGGTCTGATCAAGGGTGAGGATGTCGAACAGTCCGGTCGCCCCAACAAGCGGACGTACGAGCTGACGGACGCGGGGCGCGACGCCGTCTCCGCGTGGTTCGAGGAGACCGCCGACGAACCGAGGGTGCGCGACGAGTTCTTCATGAAGCTCGCGCTCGCCCCGCTGTCGGGACTCGCCGACCCGGTCACCTTGATCAACAAGCAGCGGCGCCAACACCTGAACACCATGCGCACCCTCTCCAAGCTCGCCGCCACGGAGGACCGCGGCAACAAGATCGCCCAACTCCTGATCGAGGGAGCCATGCTGCACCTGCAGGCCGACCTCGACTGGCTGGAGCGCTGTCAGGAGGAGCTGGAATGAGCGGAGGTCCCGTCGCGGCGCCCCCACAGGAGACGATCGTCCACGCCGAGGGTCTGACCAAGACCCATCACGGCGACAGCGCCCCTGTCCAGGCGGTACGAGGCGTGGACCTGACCGTGCGGCCGGGCGAGTTCGTCGCGATCACCGGCCCGTCCGGGGCCGGGAAGTCCACCCTGCTGCATCTCGTCGGCGGTCTCGAACGGCCGGACAGCGGGCGCCTGTGGCTGGACGGAGAGCAGGTCGACGGCTACTCCGAGGCCCGCTGGGCGATGCTGCGGCGCCGCCACATCGGCATCGTCTTCCAGTTCTTCAACCTGGTCTCCAACCTCACCGTCGCCGACAACATCGAACTGCCGGCGCTCCTCGCCGGGGTCTCCCCCAAGTCGGCGCGGAAGAGCAGAGCGGAACTCCTCGAAGAGCTGGGGCTCGAAGGCCGCGAGCGATCGATGCCGGGAGAGCTCTCCGGCGGCGAACAGCAGCGGGTCGCGCTCGCCCGCGCCCTGGTCAACAACCCCGCGCTGCTGCTCGCCGACGAGCCCGCGGGAAGCCTCGACAGCAAGGGCACCCGCGACGTCGCGCGGCTGCTCTCCCGCTTCCACCAGCGCGGGCAGTCCATCCTCATGGTCACCCACGACGCCCGGATGGCCAGCGCCGCCGACCGGGTCATCAGCTTCTTCGACGGCCAGGTCGCCGACGACGCGGCCCTCGGCGACGGCGGCACCGCACGGCCGGGAGTCTCCGGCGTGCTCGAACTGCGAGACTGAGGCGGTGCGTCGTGCGGGCCATTCTGCGGTGGGCTCACTCCGACCTGCGCGCCCATCGCGGCGAAGCCCTGTTCGTGGTGCTCGCCAGCGCCGGCGTGATCGCCTCGCTCCTGCTGTCCGGAGCGCTCCTCAGCTACGCCGTCAACCCCTGGCAGCGGGTGTTCAACCAGTCCGAGGGCGCGCACATCTGGCTGCACACCCGGGGTGACCTCGACGCCTCCTCGGTCGCCTCGCTCGCCTCCCTCGACGAGGTCGCCGGGGTCTCCGGCCCCTTCCGTACGACCGAGGCCACCGTCGAGGTGGCCGGCGCGCGGGCGCGGGTCGTCCTGCGGGGCACGGGACCGCAGCCGCCCACGGTGGCCCGCCCCCTCATCACCGAGGGAGGCTGGCTGGAGTCGGCGCCCACCGGCGGCGGCCCGGGCGAGATCGTCCTGGAGAGCGCGCTCGCGCGGGCCCTGTGGGCCGATCCCGGCGAGACGGTGACGGTCACCGGCGCGAACGGCGCACCGCTCGCCCTGCGCGTCGCGGGCATCGCGGAGAGCGCCGAACCCCTCTACCGGACCGGCCAGGGAGCGGGCGTGGCCTGGGTGCTGCCGGGGTCGCTCGACCGCGTGGCATCGACCGGTACGGGTACGGGTATGGCTACGGGCCAGGTGGCCTCGGCCGGTACGGGGCAGAGCGTCGGGCTGCGGCTCAAGGACCCGGACGACACCGACTACGTCGTCCAGCGGGCCGTGACCCTGCTGGGCGCCCACCGGGTCGACCGGGTGACGAACTGGCAGGAGGCCAAGGCCGATGTGGGCGGCGACGACCGGATGCTCGGCCAGATGTTCGCCGCCTTCGGCCTGGCCGCCCTCTTCGCGGCGGCGGTCGCCATCTCCGGCGCGGTCAGGGCGCGTGTGCGGGGCCAGCTCAAGGACATCGCGGTCCTGAAGGCCATCGGTTTCACGCCCGGCCAGGTGACGCGGGGGTTCCTCGTCCAGCACCTGGGCTTCGCGGTCCTCGGCGCCGGGCTCGGCACGGTGGCGACCCTGACGCTCGGCCGCTGGATACCGGGCCGGATCGGCGAGGCCGTGGTCCTCTGGCCGGAGCTGCCGGGACACCGGGCGATCGTCGCCGGTCTGCCCGTCGCCGCGGTCCTCCTCATCGGCACGGCCACCGGGCTCGCCGCCTGGCGGGCCGGCCGCGTACCGCCCGTACCCGCCGCCAGGTCGGCGCTCCTCACCGCCGCCCCGCTCACCCGCCTCGGCCGCCGCGCCATCGCCCTGCGCCTGTCACCGGCCCTGGTCCTCGGCTGGCGCTCCGCGTTCTCCGGCCGCGGCCGGAGCCTGGTGCCGATATCCCGGCTCGCTCTCCCCGTCGCCCTGATGACCGTGGCCCTCGTCGCCTGGTCGACCCTTGACCAGTTCGGCAGCGACCCCGCCCGGATGGGCCGCGCCGCCGCCCTGACCGTACGCGCCGAGGAGCCGGGTCCGGCCGACGACCCGGCGCTCGCACGGGCCCTCGCCTCGGTCCCTGGCGTCGAAGACAGCTTCCCCGGCGCGGAGTTCGTCGCGCTCGTCCCCGGCCAGACCGGGACGATCACCCTGCGCGGCCTGGGCAGCCAGGCCCGACCGTACCCGCACAGCGTCGTCGAGGGCCGGGCGCCGACAGGACCGGACGAGGCGGTCGCCGGACAGGGACTGCTCGACCTGCTCGGCGTAGGGGTCGGGGAGTGGGTCCGGATGACGGTCGAGGGCCGCCCGCAGATCCTGCACGTCGTGGGCCGCAGCGTCGAACCCGAGCAGGGCGGCCGGGTCATCTCCACCTCGCTCGACAGCCTCAGGAACGGCGACCCGGCGATGAAGGCCCGCTTCCACTCCCTCGTCCTGCGCCCGGGGGCCGACCCGAGGGAGGTGGCGGCCGCCGTCTCCGGTGCGGTCGACGGCGCCCTGGAGATACGGGAGACCCCCACCCCCGCCGACCGGCTCGACACCCCGCGCGGAGTCATCGCGGCGCTCATCGCCGTCCTCGGCTTCATCGCCCTCGTCGAGCTGCTCACGCTGATCAGTTCCGGCGTACGAGCCCGGGTCCGCGACCTCCTCGCGATGAAGGCCATCGGCCTCACCCCCCGCCAGATCGGCGCCGTCATCGTCACGGCGGCGGCCCTCACCACCCTGGTCGCCGCCCTCCTAGGCACCGTGGCCGGAGCGGCGCTCGGGCGGTGGCTGGTCGACGCAGAGGGCCGCTCCAGCGGCATCGGCTCGGGCATCGCCCACGTACCCTCGCCGCTCGTCCTGGCGACCCTGGTCGCCGCAGCGACCGCGGTCGGCGCCGCGGCCGCGCTGGCGCCCGCCGTGAAGACGGCCCGCCGCCGCCTCATCGACTCGGCGAGCGAGACGCTGTAGGGGATCTCGTCGGGTGCACGGCGATGGTGTCGGCTCCCCACCTCACCGTTCTCCCGCACTCAAGGCCGCGTTCTGCGAGGTGCGGACCGAGCGTCCCCATACCGAGCCCCCGTGCGGTGGCCGACGTCAGTAGTGGCGGGCGAGGCACAGATGTCGTTGGCCTAAGGTCTGGCCGTACGATCACGACGCCCGCTTCTCAACCATCGTCCGTGTCCAGGTTGCAGAGTATTGGCCCGCCCGCCGATCCTTCTCGTCCCAGTCGACAGCAACCCCCTCCCCAACCCGGCGAAGCCACCAGCCACGATCACCGTGCCTCGCTGTTCGCGGGCGGGCGATGCCTCGATTCAGGAGGCGAGTTCGTCCCCCGTTGCCGCGTCAAAGGCGACACCCGTCGGAGAGAGTCGGATCTCGCGCGTCGGTGTGTGCGCCCCTTGCGTCCAGGCCTTGCCGCCGATGGTCACCTTCACGGTGACGTCGGCGTATCGGTCCCTGACGGGCAGGGAGATCTCGGGGGTCGCCAGGTGATACCCCTTCTTCACACTCTCGGCGCTCTCCCCCGCGCTCTCGATCCGCAGGTACGTCGCGTTGGGGTCCATGTAGCTGCGCAGTTCCAGGGTGACGGCGTCCCCGGCCCGGTTCCACTCAGCTTCCAACCCTGCGCTGACACCGGCCATCTGAAGATCCGCTGACGCCCGGCCCTTGTAGGCGGCCGCCCTCTGCATTTGTTCCTGCGCGGCCTGGTCGTCGTGCTTCTTCTGCCACACACCACCCGTGGCGAGGATCAGAACCACAATCGCGGCGGCGTAGGGCCACAGGCGCCTGCGCTTGAGCGGGGCAGGCTGCTCGACGAGCGCCGGGTCCGCACCTGGCGGTGGCGGTGGCGGCCCCTCGCTGTACCAGTTCGGCTCAGTACTGCTGGTCCACACGTCGTTGTTGCCACCCATGCGGGCGACGGTAGCGCGCAGTTGCGCGGCCTGAGAGGGGTTTCCGGCAAGGACGGCCACCCGTGCTCGCGTCATCAGCCACGCGATCGCCTGGGGCGAGTCGATGCCGTGGGCGGTGATGTCCCCGCGCTCCCCGATCGCAGCTATGTCGGCGGCCTCGCTGTAACGGCCCTCGGCGGCGGCATGGAGCACCAGCGCGTGCTGGTGGTCGGGCTGGAATCCGGGCACCGGGGCGGCCTGGGGCTCCGGTTCGGGGTCCGGATGGGGCTTGCCGAACATGTCGCCCAAGGCGGCGTGTTCGCCGTCGCTGGGGCCCTCTTCTCCGTACGCCTCGCCGTCGTCGTACCCGTAGGCCTCCATCTCCGGATCGGAAGCGGTTTCGAGGCCCGGGGTCACCGCGGCGCCAGCGTGTGCTTCCTGTGCCCTGCGTCGGCGGGTGGACGTGTCGGTAAGTCGGATCTCTTCCTGCGCGAGCGTCGTATGCACGACGTCCACGAAGCCGGGGCCGACCTTCCATACGGCCTGTCCCGGTTCCAGCGCCGGGATACGGGCGATGGCCCAGGCGGGGAGTCCGAGGAGTGCTCCGACGGCGGCGGCTTCCTCGGGGCCGAGGCGCCCGATGTGCGCGATCTCGCAGAGTCGCGCGAGGTCCTGGGCGCGGCCGTCGCCGAGGTCGGAGAGCGTGTGCATCACGACGTCGAGCGAGAGCGCGGCCTTGCGGGAGTTCTTCAGGAGTCTCTGGATCAGTTCGGCCGTGGCCGGGGAGAGGAGGATCTGCCACGCCTCTTCGAGGACCAGGTGGCGGTGGACGGCTGTGGACTGCGGCAACCAGACGTGTTCGACCCAGCACGCGATCGCGGCCATCAGGGCGGGGATCGCGGGCGAGTTCCTGTCGAGGCTGGAGAAGTCGAAGGAGACGATGGGCAGGTCGGTCTCGGGCAGGCTCGCGTCCCGTCCGTCGAACAGTCCCCGGAGCGAGCCTTCTGTGTAGCGGGAGAGCGCTATGGCGGCGCCTTCACCCCACTCGGCAAGCTTGGGAGCAGGCCAGCGGCCGGCCTCGGGGCTTACCAGCGCGTCGACCAGGCCGCCGAGCCCGCCGGATTTCGGGTTGTTCAGCGCGTGCTGGAGAGCGTGGGTGGACTGGTGGGTGAGCGCGCTCGGTTCGACGGCCGCGATCAGTGAGCGGACCAGCTGCTCGCGTACTTCAGGTGGGAGTAGCGGCGAGACGGGGTTGAGGGTGAACTCTCCGGCCTTGATGACTTTCCCGCCGAGCGAGCGGGTGAGGAGTGCCCACTCGCCTGCGGGTCCGTCCTCGCCGAAGGAGTCGATCACGACGGCCTGGTGGTCGTGATGCAGGATCTCGCGGCGCAGCCGGGCCTTGGCCGTCGTGGACTTGCCCGAACCCAGTCCGCCCAGCGCGAGCGAGTTCGTGGCGGGCAGAACGGCGGCGTCGACCAGGACCGGGGACAGGTGGAAGGCGCGGCCGTCGGTGAGGGAGCGGCCGATCGGGATGCCGGGGAAGGAGGTGCTGGAGGCGACCAGCGGCGCGGTGATGGCGGCCTGGGTCGCGGGGAGTCGGATCACAGGATGGCTCCCTTCCGGGTGGGTGCGCCGTGCGGGGTGGTCATCAGGTGGGCCCGCGGCTGCTGCCCGGTGAGCCAGTCGAGGCCGATGCGGTGCCGGTCGGCGGCCAGGTCCGCGTCCCATCGGGCGTCCGAGACCGACTCGGCACTGTCCGCCCATACGGTCAGGTAGGCGTCGATGTCGACCAGGCACGCTCCCGCTACCAAGGCGCCGTGTGTCGTGCCGCTGTGTGCCGAGTGCGCGTCCTGCTTGACGGGGTCGGTGGTGAACGCCCCAGCGGCGGCGGCCTGCCAGCGGGCGGAGCGGCGGGACTGAGCGGCTGGGAGCGGCCGGTAGAGCACCGAGAGGGAGCGCTCGGCCTGTTCGCCGAGGAGCAGACGGGGCATCATGTCGCCGCCGGTCTCGGACGGCCACGCGGTGATCCGTGCGGTGGCCGCGTACCGGCCGTCCTCGAACTCGACCCAGCCGGCGGCCCTGTCGGTCAACTCCGGGACGTCGTCGGGAGTCGCGTCCGTGAGCACGCCGAGCGCCGCGAGTTCGCCACCGATCGTGCTCATGACCCGGTCGGGGTAGCCGACCAGCCCCTTGGGGATGTGCACGGTGATCGTCTGCGTGTGGCTGGTGTGCTCGCCCGCCGTGGAGTGGTGGGTGACGTGGAGCTGGATTCCTGCGACACGGGCCTGCCCCGCCGCGAATGTCAGCGCGCGGGCGAACCCGTCGTGGAACGCCTCGCGGGTGAGCGGGTCCTGCATCGTGCCGTGGTGCGGGTAGAGCGTCCACGTCCAGGTGAGGCCCGACGTGGTGGCTAGATCGGGCGTGGAACGCTCGCGCAGGTGCCGTACGCCGACGGTCGCCCACCGCGCGAGGCTGCGGCGCCCGGCTGCGACGTTGAGGAGTAGGGCAGTACCGGCGACCGCGCCGAACGTCCAGATCGGTGGGGGTGTGAGCAGCGCCGATGCCAGCACCGCTCCCCCGGCTCCCGCATTGAGCTTGGTCAGCACGATCTCGGCGGGGCTGAGGCCGCGCTGGAGGGCGGGTACCCGGTAGCCGGGGGACAGAGAGTACACGGGCGGGTCCCTTCCTAGGGGGTGGGCGGTTGCGTCGGCGCGGGGTCCGGGCGGGGACCGGGCGCGGGCGCGGGTGCCGACGCCGGGCGGGTGGGCGGCGGGGCGGGCCTCGCGGCCGGGATTGCGGGCGTCGTGCCCGAGCTGGTCGTCGCCGATTGTTGATGAGCGGCGCGGGCCTCGCGGCGAGCCACGCAGATCTGCGCGGTCCGCTCTGTGGCCGCCTTGGTCTGTTCGATGGCCGACGGGGCGGTGAGCCGTCCCGGCCGTGGTGGTTGCTGGGCCCCGTACGCGGCGAAGAGTCCGTCTGCGTCCTGGGACATGCCCCGGCCCGGTGTGGGCACCACGCGGGGGCCGCGCGGAGTGTTCTCCTGCTCGTAGACGTCGGGGACACCCGCGCGCACGACCGCCCGTATCACCCGGCTGTTCGTCTGCTGCTCCACCAGGGCCCGTGCGGCTCTGGCGAGGCGGGGCCCGATGTAAGGGACGCCGTGGAAGATCATGCGGAGCATGACGACGTCGGCGGCGACCAGCATGACGGCGTCCATGACCAACGAGCCCTTGGCCAGGGCCACGAACGGGCTGACGAGGATCAGCGCGAGGGGCGCGAAGAGCAGCCCCAGCAGCCGGTGTGCCCACCTCTGCAGGGCACTGGTGTCGCCCCCGCGCGCGAGCGAGCCAAGGACCAGCGGCGCGATGCACACGAAGACCAGCACGGCTGGCTGCCGCGTCATGAACACGAGCGCGGCGAACGCGAGGGCCACGACGAGCGCGGAGACGATGATCAGGATCGCGAGTGGGTCCTGCGCGTCCGCTCCGGACGCCATGTCCCGCTTGATGGTCGCGAACAAGGTCATCTCGTTACTGTTCAGCAGCGCCGTGAAGGCTTCGCTGACGGCCTTGTTCAGGAGCGTGACCGTGCCCGGGACCAGGGCCATGCCCGCCACTGCCACCAGCGTCCAGCCGGTGGAGTGGCCCATCTGCCGCAGACGCGGCGCCCCTTGCCACGCCGTCAGGCCACACACCACGACGACGCAGATGAAGACGGCCACGGCCAGGTGCTGGCCGAGCCACAAGAACGGGGCGTACAGGTCGCTGTCGGCCGTCCTGGGTACCCAGGTCTCGCCGGGCGCCACCAGCGCGCTGATGTGCTCGATCAGGTCGCGCGCGAGCTTCTGGACGCCCTCGGCTGCGCCGTCGGTGACCGCGCCCGGAGGGCCGGGAGCGGTGGGCCCGCCCGCGTCCGGGTTGACGCAGTCCTCGTAGACCGGCGTCCCCTTGAGTAGATCGCAGGGGTCTTTCTCGGGCATCCCGAATCAGCTCAGCTCTTGGCGTTGGTCACGGTGGAGAACAGGGTGTCGCCGTACAGGGCCAGGACCACGGCCACGAAGAGCGTGCCGACCGCCATGCTGCCCTTGCGCAGGGCGCCCTTGGGGTCGTTGGAGAGCTGGAGCAGCATCCGTACAGCGATGACCGCGATGACGGCCGCGATGCCCTTGGTGACGAGTCCGCCGCCGGTCAGGCCGATGGTGTCGAAGAAGTCCTGAAATCCCGTGGACAGGTCGGTGGGCGCGGCGAGCTTGCTGGTCTGGGACATCAGATCTCCT
Organism: Streptomyces sp. NPDC058579; assembly: GCF_042718575.1. Taxonomy (NCBI): domain Bacteria; kingdom Bacillati; phylum Actinomycetota; class Actinomycetes; order Kitasatosporales; family Streptomycetaceae; genus Streptomyces; species Streptomyces sp. NPDC058579. Next base: position 20,646 of record NZ_JBHXPI010000002.1, on the reverse strand, counting down.
TCTTCGGTACGGGGCGCGCGATGGCGTAGAGGTCGGGCAGGGCTTTGATCGGGTCGGTACGGACGTCCGTCCCGGGGCGGGGCGCGTTGATCATCAGGCCATCGCCGATATAGATGCCGACGTGATGGATATTGGCGGCGGCCGTCCCGTAGAAAACCAGGTCTCCCGGCCGAAGGTCACGCGGGCTTACGTGTTCGGATGCGGCGTATTGCTGCGCCGCCGTCCTGGGCAGCGACACACCGGTTTTCGCGTACGCGTAGACGACAAGTCCGGAACAGTCGAACCCACGAATGCCGGCGCCGGACCGTCCGTTGGGCGAACAGCAGAATCCATTCGTCGGGCCACTGGCGTTCCCTCCGCCCCACGAATACGGCAGCCCGATCATTTTCGACGCGGCACCGATGACAACGGCAGCGGTTTTCGAGGAGCCCACCCCGCCGCCGGGCCGGATTGTTGCCTGGATGTTCCGCACATAGTTCTGCGTGTCCGTGTACGGCGGGACTCCCCCATGCTCACGGACTGCCCCGGGCCCGGCGTTGTATGCGGCGAGCATGTTCGATTGCTTGTCTCCGGGAACGTCATCGAGCTCTTTGTAGATTTCACATAGATATTTGGCGGCCGATGGGATCGCGTCCTCGGGATCCCACAGATCGCGTTTCCCGTCCCCGTTTCCGTCGATTCCGCGCTCCTCGAAGGTTCCCGGCCGAAACTGGGCGATTCCCTTGGCCGGTCCCGAGTCGGCCCCCGGATTGAAGGAGGACTCGTGCTGGATCAGCGCGGCCAGGAGATCCGGGGGAACTTCCGGGCAGTAGGTGCCGGCATCCTCGATCAACGCGCGGTACTGGGCGGGGACGTGGACACTGAGAGCCGCCCCCGCCACCCCGTTGCCGCTAGCCGCCTGGGCGAGCGCGGCTAACGCCACGGCGATGGTCGCCCCCAGGCCGATCGTGACGGTTGCGGCACTCCTCATCAGATCCCCCTCTATCTGTCGTTCTAGCTGGTCAGAAACGTCACCCGGCACCGCACCCGCACCGTCACCCCGTAGAGCGGGTGACGGTCGTACGGGCCGGGGTGACGGTCGGGGTGCAGTCGCGGTGCGGTGCCGGCGACGGGTCAGTCACCGGACACGGCGGCGGAGGCAAGATCGGACAGCCTGTACCCGCGGATACCCTTCGCCCCCCGATAGGACGGCACCCCAAGAAGCTTGTTCAGTCGCTTCCCGGTGTCCGTCGGATTTTGTCCGGAGACTCCCAAGGCAGCTGCAAGGTCCGCCGTGAGCATGAAATCAACACTCTGACTCCGCATCAATTCAATTGCCTGAATGAGTGGCGTAGCCGGGGCCTTGCTGAGCAATTCCTGACGGCGATCGAACACGTCGTCCACGACGTTCCAGATGAATTGATCAGCGAAGTTGAAGCCCCGCAGGAGCGTGGAGGTTCCGTTCGCGAACAAGACCGCCTGACCCTTGATGTCCGGGTCGAGCAGAGCGGGATGGATCGGGGCGACAGTCTTGAAATAGGAATCGCCAAGGGCAACTTTCGCACTGCCTTCGGAAGCGACATAGAGACACAGACGGTAGACGAACTGGTCACGCACCTTGACCGGGATCGCGTCATTGGCAGGGCGCTGCGTCATCATGATGACATGAATCAGTGATTCCAGAGACCTCGCGACTAGCGTGCGCGCCTTTTCCTCCACGCGCCGCGCCATTTCTCTAGAAACCTTGCTTCCATCATCGGCAAAGAAATCGGCCGCTTCGTCCACAATGAAGAACACAGGCTTAAAAGTGGGCACCGGCTTCCGGGAACGTACGGATTCCTGAATTCGCACGTAGCGGCTCTCCGCGCGGCCGTTAAGGTCGTCCAGCATGGATTCCATGACGGCCGGATCGTCCGACGCCTCATACCGGACGGCAGTCTTCTCGAACTTTGTCAGCCCGCACAGCTTGCCGTCGAGCAGATACAGCTCGAACTCCTCGTAGCCGATCAGCAGACACGTGATCAGCCCGTTGATCAGCGTGGTCTTGCCCATCTGCGTCATACCGCCGACCAGAAGGGAGGCCTTGTTGAAGCTCGGCACCCCGGCGAGCTGGCCGGTCACGTCATGCCCGAGCGGCACCCCCGCGAAGGCCTCGATCTCCCGGCGCCCCGGAGCGGGGAATGGGCGGCTGAACGGAGGCTCGTCCAGGACCAGGAGCCGCACGCGCCGCTCACTCTGACGGTTCCTCTCCGGCTTCAGATGAAGCCGCGTCACACCGAGCATGGACGCGATCGGCCCGAGTCTCTTCACGACGTCGTCGTACGTGCATGCACCCGGCAGCTCGATGTCATGGACGATGCCGACGCCGGGCACCGGGTCGGTGCGGACATCGGCGGCTCGGATGATCTGCTCCCGCCCGATGGCACCGGCTCGACTCAGTACCACAGTCAGCGGGTGTGCCGACTCCGTCTCGGTGGCACCTCCGTCGGCCGCGTGGAGGCTGCTTGACGGGCCGTGCGGGGAAGGGTTCCCGGCGGCCGTGGAAGATTCCGCGGCGGGCTTGCTGACCCACCAGCGGGTGAGCGCCGCCTTGGCCCTCCAAGCCCCGTAGCCGAGCACTACGAGGGCGCCGGCGGTAAGCAGGACGGTCGCGGGCCACGACAGGCCCAACCGGTCTTTGATCGCGGCCAGGACCCCGGCCGCGACCGCGAGTCCTCCGATGGCGCCGGCCATGCTTCCGTAGACGTCCTCATCTGGCTTTTCCCCCATTAGTCGCCCCTGCTCGGAATCAAGGAGTCGCCGATCATAACGAACATCCTCTTTATTAAAGGGGGTTATTCGGCCCGGGTCCCGCCAACTCGACGCTCCGCTCCCGGCCGGCGGGGGGCTTCACAGCACCACGGCGACCGCGAGGACACCGGCGTGCGCGGCGTGGCGCCCTGGGAGTGGAGGGAGGCCTACGAGCAAGGACCAGGAAGGCTGCTGGCATGGCGTAGTAGGTGCCGCGCCCTTGGGCTTCCCCCGCCAGTCGTGATGCGAAGCAACCTCGAGCAGAACGCACGTTCATGCCATTCGAGCTCGGCGGGAACGACAGTGAGTTCTCGTCAGCTCCGTTGAGGACGGAGCCAAGAGCCCGACTGCCAAATCTCGGATCGAAGCGCCTAGAGCCCCATCCGATGCCAACCGCGCGCCCTGGAGATCCTGTTCACCCCACGGGCTGACACTCCTTCAGCGTAAGATCACAGCCACATGGGTGACCCCGGCGGCGCAGCCACGCCCCGGGGTCCGGCCAGTCGCGAAGGGACTGACATGACCAATGTTCTCACGTCTGCCATCAACGACGCGGACAGGGTTGTCCCCAGTCGTCCACTCCGAGCCGTCGCCTACCTTCGGGTGAGCACGGAGGAGCAGGCCAAGGGATACGGCATCGCCTACAACGCAAAGAAGATGCTCGCCTACTTCAAAGAGAAGGGGTACCTGCACATCGAGACCTTCGCTGACGAAGGTCTGAGCGGAAGCCTCGAGGCGCACGAGCGCCCGGACCTGAACCGCCTGATGGAGATGGCACGGGAGCACCCACGGCCCTTCGACATTGTCGGTGTGAACGAGAGCCGAACCATCGGCCGTACAGGTCGTGCCTTCTGGCGGTGGGTGTGGGAGCTGGAAGACCTCGGCATCTGCGTTGCCGTGGCGTCGAAGGACTACGACAACTCCACAGCCGACGGCCGGTCGCAGATGCGGAAGGATGCCGAATACGCCGAGGAGGAGCGGGAACTGATCCGCCTCCGCACCCAGGGCGGTATCCAGGAGAAGGCCGAAGAAGGGCTCTATGTCGGAGGGAACATCCCCTTCGGGTGGCGCGTCAAGGACGGCGAGTTCAAGGTCGCCAAGAAGGACGCAGCACTCAAATGCTGGATTCGCACGCGCTTCCTGGCCGTGCGGAGCTGGGAGACTGTGGCACTCGAACTCAACATGAACGCCAACTACACCCGCTCCGGCCGCCCGTGGACGCGCAAGAACCTGCGTCGCATGATGCTGAGCGAGGCGTCGCTGAGCAATCAGATCACCTGGCGCAGGAAGGGCGCGCGGAATTCGGACGGCATCAGCACATTCGGTGTGCCGGTCGTCATCAAGCTGCCGGAGATCCTCTCCAAGGAGGAAGCCAAGGAGCTTCTGGATGCACAGAGGGTCGGACGGACCCCATCCAGGAGCCGGGCCTACCTGCTCTCGATGAAGCTCGGCAGTCCGTGCGGCAGCGTGTACGCCGGGCATAACCACCGCGCTGGTGTCTACAGTTACCAGTGCGAGGGTCGACGGGAGGCATACCCCGGCGCTGGGAACACCTGCACCTGTCCGCAGCTCGATGTCGACACTGTTGAAGGGGCGGTCTGGAGTGACATCGTGTCGCTCCTCGGCAACGCCGAGCGTATGAAGACCATGGCCCGCGGGTGGCTCGACGTATCGTCCTCCGAGCACGTCGACCACGTGGGTCGCGCTTCCCGGCTCGATCAACAGATCGCCGAACAGTCTCAGGTCATCGCCATCACCGTGGGCGTCGCTGCCCGGCAGGTCGCCAAGCGAGGCCTCACGGGAAGTGAGGCCGAGGCTGCGGTCGAGGCGGCGATCAAGCCCCTGGAAGAAGAGCTGGCCGCACTGGAACGTCTGCGCGCGGAAGCCCTGAGCTGGCAGCGGGAAGCCCACCTTGGCAGTCGACGCGCCTCAGACCTCGCGCGAATCGCGGAGGCGGCGAGGCACAACCTGTCCGACCTGACACCGGAGTTGATGGCCGAGCTCGTGGACCTCCTCGACATCGAAGCGAGAGTCACCCGGGCCGTACCACGGCAGCAGGGTGTTTCCTGCCGGATCACCGAGTGGTTCGTAGAGAAGGACCGAAGCGTCCCCGAGCTGACGGACGAGGCGTGGGCTCTTGTAGAGCCGTTGCTGCGGCCGCGCCGTAGTGACGCCTTGCCGGTTCGCCCGAAGCTCGAAGCGCTCCTGACGAAGGCTCGCACGGGGGCCCGCTACGAGGACCTCCCCAAGGAGTACGGGAACTACAGGAACCTTCAGACCCAGGCGAACCGCTGGCTCAAGTCCGGCACCTGGGAGGCGCTCATGGAGCGCCTGGAAGGTGCGCCGGGGACGGCGGTCTGGCGCCCCGAGAGCACCGAGATCAAGGTCGGCCTGCGTGCTCACGCTCTGGAGTCCAGCATGGCTGACGAGAAGGATCGGAGCCGTCGAGCAGGTTGCCGATGACGCTGATGGCGGTCTCCCCTGCCACAGATGGGCCTTCGAGGGCGGGCCAGCCCGCAGAGCCGCCACGCGGCCAAGGCCCTGGCGCTTGGCTCCTCTGGGCGCCGAGCCCGGAGCTGTCGTGGTGGGGGCAGTGGGCGCCCTTCAGTCCCATCTGCGGCCCTCGTAGATGTTCTCTTCCCCGTGCTATCAGGCCGTCGGGCGGATCATCACCGTAAGGCGACGTGACGCCATCGACGGCTGGCTGATTCCGAGGTCTTCGTACCCCCACGGCTGGTAGAGGGCATGGACTTTGCCGCCCTCTACCAGCCGCCTCGTTGACCATCAGCGTCACGTACGGCTCATTCCAGGCGGCGAGGAGCGCATCATGGGTCCGTTGTGCGATCCCGATGCGGCGCCAAGCGGGACGCACGGCCATCTCTCCACAGCCACGGCTGGCGCCCCGTGCCTTCTCGCCAGGTGCCGGCTTTATGCGTTGCCAATTCCGGTCCCGTCCTCGATCCGATTGCCGCCGGCACATGGGGCGCCCCGCGGACGCCCGCGCCGCCAACGACGTCGGCAGGGGACACCGATGCCCGCCACGCATACGGCCTGGAAATCGGACCGGGTCGAAGGATCTGGAAGGGGCTCAAGGAGTGGCCCTACGCCACGGCGCCGCCGGGTCCGCCAGCGTGTCGAGGATCAGCTCGCACCAGGTCACGGCGGCGTTGACCGTAAGGCGGGCGTGTCTAACCCCCAGACCACTCGGGGCGCTCGCCTGGCCGTGGCCGCTACCGAAGCCCTGGTTACGCAACTCGGCCACACCGACGGCGATGTTGATCGCACCGGACAGGACCTTCTTGATCGCCTTGCTCCCATCGGGGCCGTCCGGTGCCGAAGCGGCATCGAGCTTCAGCGACTTCTGCACGGTGCTGATGAGCGAGGGCAGGGCCGCGTTGTTGTCGATCTCGATGGCCAGCTCCCGGAGGGCAGTCTTCGCGGTCGCCTCGATGAGCTGCTTGGCCGCCCCGATCGCTCCCGGCGGGTCCGTCGTCAGGTCTCGCCTGATGCGCTCCAGCTCGATTGTGATGCCGGAGGGATCGCTCAGGCTGCTGAGGTCCCGGACCAGAACAGGCGGCGCCGCCCAGAGGATTTTTCCGCTCTCGTCGAGAGCGAATCCGTCTCGCTCCAGCCGAACGCGGATGTCCTCCCACCACTTGGGTGTGTCCTGCTGGCCGGGCTCCCGGTACGCGCGGATGAAGTCCTCGAAGACGAGAAGGGCCCTCCGGACGTGGTCAGGATCAGACCAGTCCACCCCTTCGGCGTAGAGCATGAACATGGTCCGCCGCTGCCCGGGGTCTTCGTACTTCAGCTCCTCCGGAGGAATGGGCGCGAAACCGTGGTCCTCCCAGAGCTCGGCCACGATCCGAACGGTCAAGTCCGTGGCCAGCGAGCGGAACGCGTTGCGGGTGGCTGGACTCACCAGCTCCCGGCGGGCAATGACGGTCATGAACTGAAGATACGAGCAGACCCTGAGACCGTCATGATTTTTTCCGACAAACGTCCTTGTCCACGCCGAGCCGCCCGGGACAGTTCCGTCCTCACTCGACTGAAGCATCCGAGTCTGGCCGACCGCGAGCAGCGGCGTAGTCGCCAACTGCAGCTCCACCCAGGGCGGCCTCATGGCGGTCCCACTCGACCAAACGCAACTGGTGAGTCACGAACTTGCCGACGACCTTCCGCAAGGGCGGTCGCTCACCACGGGCCCGCACGGAAACCCTCCGGAGGCCGCCGGTCGGCCGACTCGATGATGACGAGGCCCTTCATGGCATCCGTGCCGACGACGGTGCACAGGGCTCCCGTCGCCGTGGCTCCAGTCCGGAGCCGGACCCCAGCACTGGGCGATGTCGGTCGCCAGAGGCTCAACGGCCGGCTCGGTGCGCACGGGGCAGACCGGGACGTCACACCCCTGGACCTCCAGCTGCAACCAGCGGTCGGGGTCTTGGAGAACACAGTCACCGTGTACCCCTTCTTGCCGTACGCCATCAGACCGAACCTCCCTGCCTCCGCTCGCGGAGTCGACGACCGGAGACTGGCGCGGTCGTTCCGTGGCGCCACAAGGCCTTCCCGCGCCCTTCAGTGCTCACGGCGATACCTCGTCAGTGGGTGCCTGACCGGTCGCCCGTCCTGTCGCAAGTGTGTGGGCCCCGCACGCCACAACCTCGCTACTTCGGCATGACCATGCCTTGGTCCGTCACGTAGTAGTCCCCCATGCAGGTCGGAAAGGCCGAGCTGTCCCCTGCAGGTCCACGCATCTGGGACGACGTGCAGAACTTGGACAGAATGCTCTGCTTCTGCTGGTAGGTCAGCCCGGTGGGCTCGACAGGTCGCGATTGCCACTGCCGAGGCGATTCGGAGGGAGCCTTCGAACTGTCGCCGGAAGTGGCAAGCACAGCTCCGACGGAGAACGACGCCGCTGAGAGAACGACCGTGAGCGCGACCACGGACCGCTTCCACCATGGCCGTACAGGCCTCGGGAACAGCGGTAACACCGCTGGGGACTCGGGGATGCGCTGGTGATCCACATCTGCTCCTCTGACTCCAGCCCACGTCTCTGCCGCGCGAACGGCAGGAACAGACACGTTAGCCATGCCGCGCAGATGCTGGGTACAGGAACGCCGAAGCAGTCAGACGGCCGTCACTCCTGACTGGTCACCCGTCACCACGCACGCGTGAGGGGTGACGGGTGACCGTGTCCCCAACCTTCTCCCCGACTCCTGAGCCCGCCGCCTCGTCGCCTCGCCGTCTGCCAGAACGCCGGTGGTCCCGGAGTTGCTCAGCACCGCACGCCCCTCGCGCTGCTCTGGGAGGGGCATGGGAGCTATCCGGGGCGAATGCCGCCTCAAGGGCAATGGCGTGCACCACGCGATGCTCGGCATCGCTCATCTGCACAACCTTGCGCGCCGCGGCTGACCACACATGACCGAAGCAGGGCCCGTTCAGGATTCGGCGGGCAGGAGCTGGACCCGGCCGACCCAGTTCTCGTCGCCCACCCAGGTCTGCGTGGCGCGGACCCTTCAGCGGCCGGCGGGCAGTGGGACCGATGCCTCGGCCGGCATCCCAGCGTCGGGGTACTCGATGCCCAAGTCGGAACCCGCCTCGGCGGAGTCCATCACCGCCGTACCGTCCAAGACCCAGGTGCCGCACTCCTCCCACACCGTGGCCGGGTCTGCGAGGACAGCGTCTGCTGCGGCACTCAGGTCGAACTCGCCTTCGGTGCCGCAGGCGGGGGCGTCGGCGAGGCGGCCGATGTCGGCGGGGGCGCTGGGGGCGTTGATTGCCCACCGGCACACGGTGGACAGCTGGCGGCCGGCCCGTGCGGCGCCGGCGAGGTGTACCGAGGGCGGGGTGGTGCTGCGGCTGGCGTCCGCGGCAAGCCGGTGCAAGGCCGTGCCGACGTCGAAGTGGGGGTTCCCGGTGACGGGGACCGCGGCATTCTCCAGAAGGTCGTCGATGGTGCGGGTCGCTGCTGGACTTCCTTCTGCCGGGCTGCGGCGCAGGTGGGCAGGCCCAGCTTCCTGCCCAGGCGCTCTTTGGCCCGTCGGCAGTGGTAGTTCACGGCGCGTTCGTCGATGTTCATGTATCGGGCGGCCTGCTTGGTGGAGTACCCATCAGGAACCGCATCACGATCACGGTGTACGAGCGCGCCGGAAGTTCCGAGATCGCCTCATACAGACCGATCGGGCTCGGCGCGAGTTCCAGTTCACCGCACAGCGCGCCCAGGTTCTGGCTGATCGGGCCGTTGATGATGTCCGCGGGGTCGCGGCCCTCCCGCGCAAGGCGCTTCGTCACGTGACGGTGCAGCACCGCAAGGGTCCGGCGCTCGAGCTCGTCCTCCTGGAGCAGCCCGTCCCACCCGGTCAGGATCTTCAGGAAGACTTCGTGGACGACGACCTCGGCGGCCGTGCGGTTGCCGCAGTGGAGTTCGGCGTAGAGGTGGAAGAACTCCTGGTGGCTGAGGACGAACGCCTCGAAGTCGAGCGGCAACGGGAAAGTCGTGTGCACGCCGCCAACGTGGCCCAGGTTCGGGCCGGCCGCGTCACGCACACGGACGACCCGGACGGCAAGTGGATCCTCATCGACAACGACCGCCACCTCGACAGGCCCGAGGACAGCATGGCGCCCGTCGATCCGGCAGGTGTCCCCCACAGCCTCTCCGAGGCGCTGCAGGACTGGCTGGGCATGTCCTCCACCCCTGACGAAGACACCGCGGAATTCGTGGGGTGGAGCGTCGAGGAAGTCAGCCGACACCACGAGTGCTCCTGAGCTTCACGACGACGAGAGGCCGGCGGTGGTTCGCCTTCGGGTGAGTGCTTCATCTGCCTCCCCCGCCCGTTTCGCGCTCTGGACGGGGCCAGGGAGTCAGGTGTCGAGGGCGCGGCGGGCGGCCTCTAGGTACGCCCGTCGAGCTTGGTCAACCTCTTCCAGACCCGCATCGCCCGAGTCTCGGAACGATAGGAGACCGTAGTGGAGCGCAGCCTCGTACACGCTTTCGGGGCCCTCCAGAGACAACGCTTCCGTGGCCTTCAGCGCCCGGGTGGCATTCTCGACGGACCCGTCCAACTGGCAATCACGACCCGCCAAGAGCACCTCTAGGTAGACCTGCCGGCGTCGTTTCATCGGCGCGGGCGCGGCGCTGCTCGTCCAACGTTGCCTGGACGGTGGCCATCAGTGCGTTCGCCTGCGCCTGGCCCGCTGTTTCGGCTGCCGCAGCCTGGCGGTGGCCGGCCTTCCACGCGAAGAACCCGGCTACAGCGCTGCCCAGGATGGCCGCTCCGGCGGCGATCAGGGCGATCCCCCACTCACTCATGCCGGGGATCCTGCCAGCCCGGACCGACGGCACGGGTGTGGTCCGAGTGATCATTGTTCGGAATCCGGGCCATCATGGGCTCGTGGCTGATGACAACAGGCAGCATCCGGGCAGTTCGCAGGGGCAGGGGGCGCGCTTCCGAGCTGAAGTCGAGCGTGTGTTGGCTGAAGCGGAGCGACTGGAACGCGCTGCCCACCTTCGCGTCCGTTTCTGGTCCCTCATGGATGTCGCGCTCGGATTCCCCGCTGCGGTGCTTGCCGGGCTGTCTGGCGCTGCGGGGTTGGCGTCGCCAGAGGCCCGTGTTCCTGCGGCACTGCTGGCCCTCGTTGCCGCAGGGTTCGCAGCAGGGGCAGGCTTTCTCCGCAGTGACGTACGACGTGCCGAGAACCGGCGCAGTCGGCTGGCGTGGGCTGAGGTCGAAGCGGGAGCGCGATGGCTCCTCGTTCATGAGGAGCGCATGGGCAACGAAGCTGGGTCAGAAGCGCTCCGTAGCCTGCTTGCGTGCCGGACAAAGGCCATCGCTACCCACACAGGAGGTGCCGAGGGCGACACGCGGTCGTGATGCTGCCGACGATGGCCGATGCGGCGGCGGTCAGGGCGATCCCACACTCACTCATCCCGATTCTCCTGCTGCTCGGCCAGCAGGGTGGCGAGAAAGGCCTCGTCTACCTCGGGGCGAGCCAAGAGCCAGGCGACAGTTGCCTCGTCCACCCCTGCGGGTTTGGTCGCCATCTTCGCCGCAATCTGATCGCTGACCTCGATGCCCTCTACGAGGTATCGGTTGAGGGCCTCGTACGTCACCCGTACGTCGGTAGGCAGCTGCTCATCTTCGCCGGGCGCGGGTCGCGCTTCGGTCCTGCCGTGGACGGCGGCCCGGAGGCGATGCGACACATTCGTGACGTGTTCCGTCAGTGGCTGGCGGAGCAACTGGTCGGGGATCATGGGGTACTCACGGCCCGTGAATCGGTACAGGGCTGTGGTGAGCTCTTTGAGTTCGGCTTCCAGCACCTCTTCATGGCGCTGGGCTTCGGACGTCCGCCCGTTCTCAAGGTCGGAGATCACGCGTTCGGCGCTCGTCAGCCAGGCCCTGGCCGCAGCACGTGCTGTCGCGCGGAGGTCGAGCTGTAGTTCCCGCTGCACGTTCTTGGCAGCGGTTGCTGCTGCGTCGGCGTCGTCGCGGCGCTTCGCGCGTTGGACCAGCAGTGCGGCGAGGGCGCCGATTCCTGCGCCGCTGGCTCCTGCGACCGCCGCCACGATTGTCTCCCCCATGGCCATGGCGTGATCGTCCACCGCGCACCCCACTGGCCACAACGCCGTTCCAGAGGATCTGGCCGAGATGCGTATGGCGTGGCGGATTCCGACTTGGGTTTCGGCGCTTCTGACGGCGGCGATCCTGCCACGCGCTCCTGGGCGCCGCCAGCCGGTTCACGGGCCGTCTTCGTGCGGCATCCAGGTCAGCCAGGGCTTCTCATCGACCGTGCCCCACCACGACGCGAGCTCGTCACCCATCGTGGAGTACGGCCTGAACGGCAGTCTCGGGGTGGTTTCCACGGTGACCGCTCCGTGGCCCCAGCGGCGGTCGAACTCGAGGAGCTGCACCAGGGCGAGGACCTGGTGCGCGCTCATGGTGTGGTCGGCGACGAAGACCCTCGAGTCGGTACGGCGGGCGCCGGTGTCACGTAGGAGGCCGGCGACGTTACAGAAGTCCTTGAAGTAGCCGAGGCGGAGCTGCACCTGGGTGTGGGTTCTGTCATGGGCGGGAGCGTAGGCACGCCCGCTGGGGCGGGTCTGGGGACATGTGAGCCGCGCGCTCCCCTCACGTCGCGCGGGCCTACTCCGCCTATGACCCACGCCACACACGGACCATCTCGTTCGAGTGATCCCGGGGCTCGATTCCGGTCCGCTGAGAGGTCAGCGGGGCGCACTCGTCCTGACTCCATCCCGGCCGGCAGGCTGCTGCGCTAGCCTCAGGGCGTACCCGACCGGCGGAGGATCCGATGGCGCACCTGATCTTCGATGAGGCCGAGCAGCGCGAGCTCCGCGACGCCGCGCGTACGGAGTTCCCCGGGAACCCGGCGCTCGCCTACGTCCTCGAGAACCTCGCGTCCGAAGGCATCGACCTCGACCGGTGCCGCGACTGGGAGGACATCCGCGCCGAGCGCGGCTTGCCCGACAGTGACCGAAGCGACCAGGACCCGCATGTCGCCTAAGCACTCCCGCGGCGGTCGGCGGCCGCGCATCGTGTTCATCGAGCCGGCCGAGACCCAGGTCCGCACCCTCACCACCGTCCAGGTGGCGCAGCTGGACGTGGCGTTGAACGAGATCGCCGCCGACCCGGCCGACGTGAAGCCGCACGCCACGGCGACGGCGGTGCGCGACTACGAGCACTCCGGCGTCCGGATCGTGTTCTTCGCGACCGCGCTCGGCAGCATCCTGATCGTCACGTACGTCGACGTCGACTGATACGACCGCCCAGCGCTGGATGAGCAACGAGCGCGGACCCCACGCGGGTCCGCGCTCGTCGTGGTTCTGCGGCTACGGGGCCGGCGTGTAGTGGACGACGGTGGTCTCGCACGTGTCGAGGGCGATCTTCCCCTTGTAGTCCTTCGCCATGCCCTTCTCCTCTGCAGCTCGGTCCCGACCGAACCCTCGTCCGCATTCCGTACGCGCCAGCCTGTCGGATCGTCAACTCCTACACCGCCGGGCATCTGCGGCGGGGGACGACTCTCTGTGGCGGCACAACCGGGCCACATGCCAGGCCAGGAATACGACTCGGGCGAGGGTCCGCCGTCTCCGTCAGGGCCCGGGCTCCTTGAACGAGGTCATCTCTCGGTCAGCCCTGCGCCACCGGTCTCGCGCGTCGCGGGCCGGCGGCGGCGAATCAATCCTGCCCGGCTGTTCTGGTCGTTCCGGCGCAGAGAGCCCAGATCACGAAAATGTCGATGGCGATCAGCACGATGGCCCAGAACGGGTAGTACGGCAGCCACAGGAAGTTGGCGATCATGCCGAGCCCGGCGAGGGCGATACCGACGATGCGTGCCCACATGGCGCCGGTGAAGAGGGCAAGACCCGCCAGAACGATGAGGATGCCCAAGATGAGATGGATCCAGCCCCAGCCGGTGGTGTTCATCCTGTAGGCGTAGTCGCGGGTGACGACAATGAGGTCGTCCTTGGCGATGGCGGCGATCCCCTCGAAGATCGCCATGGCGCCGCCGAAGATCATCAGAACTGCGGCGAAGACGGTCCAGCCGGTCGCAAACGGCCGTCGGGAAGGCTGGGCACCCGTCGGCGCTCCGCTGACGGTGGTGGCCATGTCCGGGCTCCTTCGAGAAAGACCTCGTCGCCGAATCGGGCGACCTGGTCGGAGCACTCCATATCCAGGCTGCCATGACGGAGGCCGGGCGGCACCTCCGGACTGCCCCATGCCCGCTCTCCTGGGGCGCGCCCGGAGGTGTCTGCGGCGGAGGGTCGCCTGCGGGCGAGGCCCGGCCGCTGGTGCGGGCTGGGGCGATGGTGGGTCTGTTAAGGCCGTCAGACCTGAAGCTCAGGGCACCAGCTTGTGGGTGGGGCGCCCAACGGGGAGGCACGGCGATCTGGTCGCGGTGGCTGTCGTTGTCCGAGGGGAAGGACGCCGGAGCCCTCCCCTGCTCGGCGATGGTGGTGCGGGCGGTTGGGAGAGGTGGCGTAGCGGGTGAGGATCACGGTGACGACCGCGGGAGCGAGATCCAGGACCGACGCAGCCACCACCCGGTGTCACGATGGAGGGAAGAGGCTTTGATGCCAGGCGCTTCAGGGAGGCAATCATGAGCCGCGAGTATCAGTTTCATTGTGAGCACGCTGGCTGCTCGGTCACCGTGGACCTGCGGATGGGCGGGACGCGGGAGCTGGAGCTCCTCGTGGACGGGAAGCAGGTCGCCGCCGCCCGCGCCCATGGACACCACGCCCAGACGATGGTGATGACCACAATCCTGCCCACCGACCCGCCGCGCGGTATCGAGGTCGAGGTGGCGCTCCCGCGCGCTTTCGGCGGCGACCCGGCAAGCACCCTGCTCGCGGGTGGCGAACGCAGACCCATGCCCGCTCGGGAGGTGCCACGGCGGGCGCGCCCGACGGAGGCCGACTGGTACTCCTGACCGTGTCGGGGCGCCCGACACAGCATGTTGTCGATCAAGGTCGCCGCCGCCGGTGACGTCCGTCGCGGGGCGACCCGGGAGCGGACCGCCACGGAACTGTGCCCGCCTGCGCGGCGCCCGTGAGTAGGTGTCATGCAGCCGGATCCGCCGGGTTTCCACGCGGGTGGCGCGCTGAACCACCCCGGCGTGGTTCACGGAATGCCCGACCGACTGTCAGGCTCTCTCCAGGCACATCTCGTTCACGCGGCGTCCGAGACGAGCCGACCGGAGTCGACCGCCTCGACCAGAGCCTCGTGGTCGCGCTCGTTCTGGTCCGCGTAGTTCTCCGCGAAGTCGGTCAACGCCCGGTCGAAGGAGTCGCCGCCGCCCAGGTAGGCCGCGATGGCGATCCGGTCACCTGACCGGGCGTGAGCCCGGGCCAGCGAGAAGCCGCACAGCTCGCCGAGAATCCGCAGGCCTTCCGGCAACATCACCGCGGTGTCGATGCTGCCCTTCCAGTCCCGCAACTGCCGGACGTAGAAGTCCCGCTCTCGGCCGTCGATGCCGGTGGCGCGCTCCCAGCCGAGGAAGATGTCACTGGCGGCCTGCATCAGGCGCTGTCCGGCGACCACGCGTTGCCCCTGGTTGTCGTACTCGCTCTCTCCGGCGTACTCGGCGAGTACCGATCGCTCGGCCTCCTTGACCTGGATGAGCAGCGGGTCCTCCTCGTCCCTGCCGAGCATGAGGATGATCCAGCAGCGGGTGCCCACACTGCCCACGCCGACCACCTTGCGCGCCATGTCGACCAGGCGGAACTGTGAGAGCAGCTGCCGGTAGTCCGGCCGCAGCGTGCCCGCGTACCGCGCGATCAGCGCGCGGATCTCGTGCTCCAGGGCGGCGCGCTCGACATTCGGGAGCAGGTCGCCGATCGGCACGACGAGCGGCGGGGCGGGGATGATCTGGCGCTCCCCGTCGACGATGCCGGTGAGTTTCTCGAACGCCTGGATGTTGTCCCGCCCGCGGGCCTTCTCCATGACTTTCGAGAGCTTCCTGCGCTTGCCCTTCCCGAGCTGGTCGGCCACAAGGGCCTCGATCCCTTCCATCTTGGTCTGGGCGTACCAGACGTCGAGGTTGTGCATGCCGGCGAAGGTCCGGATCCACTCGCGGTACGAGCGCACCGCGGCCGAGACGATGTACGCGCGCTCCAGGTCGGTGAAGCCGTTCTCCCGGCCGGCGATGGCCAGGCTGGCCGCAAGCCGCTTGACGTCCCACTCCCAAGGGCCTGGCAGGGTCTCGTCGAAGTCGTTCACGTCGAACACCAGGTGGCGCTCGGGAGAGGCGAAGAGCCCGAAGTTCAGCACGTGCGCGTCGCCGCACAGTTGGACCCTGATCCCGGTGACGGGGGTGTTGGCGAGGTCGGCCGCCATGGGCGCGGCCGCGCCGCGGTAGTACCGGAACGGCGACTCCCTCATCCGGCTGCGGCGGATCGGCACCAGCTCCTGGACCCTCGCGGTCGCCTGCCTCTCGAGGATCTCCAGCGGATCGACCCGACGCTTCGAGGGGGAGTACTCGGCATGGCTCGACCGAGGCACCCGGGCGCGGGCGGCCTTGCCGACAGCAGCGCGTTCACGTGGGCTCGGATGAGGGTGGCCCTCAAGGGTCCCGGTGTCGCTGGTCATCGGGATATCCTCCGTCCCGGACGAGGTACACGCGTTGCGTTCCGGACCTCCCCGTCCCACTCTAGGCCGGTGCGGAGGGCCGCGCCCGTCTGGTCCGTACCCGGAAGCCGGGGACTGCTCGGTAGAGGGCGAAGCCGTGTCCTGCTGGACTGCGTCGGTGATCACCGTGACCAGGCAGGCCAACCAGGCGAGTGAAGGAGCCCGCCCCTTACACACGCGCCGCTCGGCGGACAACAGCAGAATGAACGCCACGAGCGGAATCGGTTCCAGGAGGGTCCTGGGGCTGATCACGATGAGCCCCAGGACCAGCTCCGGCCCCGGGCCCGTTCTGGTTTGCACCGCCGAGCACTTGACTATGCGTCACTGAGTCGTTACTCCCTCGTGCGCGGGAGCCTCGGCCAAGGGCCTGGCCGAAGGTGGCGATGGCGACCGCAATGGCGAGTTCGAAGTTGTTGCCCGCCGCGGTGAACGCCAGCGTCGGCGGCCGGGCAGGTCGTCGACCTGATGGCCGCGCTGGTTGTGGCCAGACTTTAGATGTGACCGTTGACCGTTGTCGGGGTTCAATCGCTCTTGGCGCCTTGGTCCCCTGCGCACTGTGCAATGGCCTCCATCAGCCCTTCGGCAGCGGTCCGGACGCCCTGCTCGGGGTAGTCAACCATCTCCTCTAAAGAGTGTTGCAGAAGGTCCGGTTTCGGCAGGTCGAAGTGGCGTCTGGCCTGTTGTTTCACCGTGTCATGGCGAGGGTTGTGCATGGTGGCGACGGCCTGGACCGCGTGGTGGAGGCCGTCTCCTTTCTGGCGGCAGTCGCGAAGGATCTTCCAGTTCTTCATCCGGGCGAAGGTGTGCTCGACGCGGGCACGGACGCGTCGGTGTACGGCGTTGTCTTCTTCCTGGCCGCGCAGGAGGGGACGTCCGGCCCTTGTGCGGTGCGGGACGATCAGGCCGGTGCCGAGGTAGGCGCCGTCCGCGATCACCGTCGTCCCGGCCGCCGTGCCCGGCAGGCCTGACTCTCGCCACACGTGGGCGTCGGCCTTGTTGCCCGGCGCCGGCCGGGCCGAGGCGACGACCAGGCGGCTGTCCGCGTCAATGATGACCTGCACGTTCGCCGAGAACCGGTAGTTGCGGGAGGAGGCTCCCACGGTCCGTTCGCGGACCGGGATCAAGGTTCCGTCCACGATCCACAGCCGGTCGACGTCGGCGACCGGCCGCGGGGCGGGCTCCAGGGCCAGCAACGGACGCAGGCGGTGGATGACCCGGCAGACGGTGGCAGGGGAGATCCCGAAGAGCGGGGCGAGCTGCCGCATGGTGACGTTGGTGCGGTAGTAGACGGCCACCAGCAGGACCCGGTCGGCCAGCGGCAGGCACCACGGCCTGCCACCACCGGGACCGTTCCCGCCCCGCTCCTTCACTACATTCACCAGCTTCGCGAATCGCTCGATTCGCAAGCCCGTGAACGTCTCCACCCACACCGGCTCAGCCCGCAACACCCCACCCATACAGGGAAAATGCCCGGAACTGAGCCTTCTGCAACACCCTCTAGCAGGTCGAAGAAGATCTGCCTGCGGATCTGTTCGGAGGTCTTGGACGGGCCGAGGATCACGGAGTGCTCAGCCCACGTACGGGTGAACGTGCCCAGTTCCTGTGTCCGAGCTTCCTGGCCCGCTCTGCTCTGCTAGTAGGACCTGTGCCGTCCGCGCGATCTCGTCGTACTTCGCGGACGGGGTCATCGGTGTTGCCTCGGCTGCTGAACCCTGTGCGCGTCGCGCAGCAGGTCGGGCGCCAATCGGCGGTGTACTGCGGACAGCGGCGACCAGATGCGTGCCGCTATCGGCCGGTCGTAGCGGAGGATCGTGGCCAGCGACACCTGCTCGTCATCGACGTGGACGACGAGGTGGCCGGTCAGCATCCAGGAGTGGGCTTCGAGCCGGATCCCTCTGTCGCAGCGGTCAGCGATCATCCATCCGGCCACGTGGTCCGGTGATGCCCGCCGCTTCAGACGCAGGCCAAGAAGTACCCGCCAGATGAATTGGCCTTTGAGGCCCGCGACGTCTTCCAACGCCGCGCGGGCCCACTGATCCGGTGACCTGTGTGAGGCGTCATTCGTGGTGAGCGTGAAGACGTCGATGTAGTCGGGGTCGGTCGGGCTGAGAGCGCGGATCACCTGGGGAATGTTGTGCTGTTGACGGACGGTCAGCACGCGATCATCCCCGTTCGCTCCGTCTCGGTGGACGGGATGGTTGGTTCCTGCTTCCACCTTCATCTCCTTAACTTCCCTCGGGAACTTGCCTCGGGCGAGTGCGAGTAGCGGCGTCTTCATCGACTGGCCGGGTACGGTCTTGGGTCTTGCTGAGGTGCCCGCAGTCAGGTCGGCGTGCCGACCCGCCACCCGCGTCCGATCATGCGCATCAGCGCCGGGTACACAATCAGGTACCGGAACGGCACGATTGCGGCCATGTAGATCGTGCCGAGCAGGCCGTTCGGTTTCACGAGCACAGCCATCTGACCCCGGTAGCCGCCGGCGTCATCCGGGACCCAGCCAATGTGCATCACGGTGTGCACGGTCTTGTTGGCGCTCTCGGCCGTCCACTCGGTGCCCGTCAGGTAGACCGAGGTGAACGGCACCGACTGGAGATCCGGCCCGCACGGACCCTCGCGCAGATCTTCCGGCAACCGAGTACGCAGCGTCGGCACCCGGGAGCCGACGCCGGAGCCGGCCTTGTCCCAGCCGAACAGCTTCCCGAGGCGCCAGCGGATCGCGAAGAGGACACGGGCGACACCGGAGAACGGGTTCGGGCCGTCGTCCTTCGCGAACCAATCCACCAGCAGTGGAAGGTCGTCGGGGCCGCCGGGCGTCGGGAGGACCCAGACGTCCTCGACGCGAAAGTCCGGGGCGATCTCGTGGATGCGCCAGTGAAGGGACGTGTGCGCGCTCTTCGGGATTCTCATCAGTGGTCCTCCGTCCGGTCGGGGGCAGCAGGGGCGAGTCCGAGCACGCCGGCGACGGCGCGTTCGGCGAGCAGCTCGTCATGCGGAGCCTGGCCAGCCAGGGCAACGACGGTTCCTTCAAGGGCGCCGACGAAGGCGAGCGCGAGAGTACGGGCCGGAGGGCCGGACGGGATCGTTCCCGCCGCGCGGCCGGCGTCGATGAGCTGGACGCAGTGGGTGACGAGCTCGTCGTAGCTCCGCTCCACCTCGCGCCCGACGGGATGGTCCTGCCCGGTGAACTCCAGCCGCAGCGCGATCGCCATGCGGGCGAAGTCGCGTCGGCAGAAGACGGCGTGTCCGCGCGCCATGGCCAGCAGCGCCGCGACGGGCTCCGACTCCTGGCCGACGAGGCGGCCCACTTCCTGCTCCCAGGTGTCGAGGATCCAGTGGAGCGCGGCCAGGGTCAGGTCCTGCTTGTCCTTGAACTGGTGGTAGAGGGCCCCCCGGGTGTACCCGGCGTCTCTGGCCACCTGCTCCAGCACGAGGTTGCCGTAGCCGTACCGGGACAAGCCCCGGGCGGCGGACTCCAGCAGGGCGCCGCGGGTCTGCGCGCTGCGTCCGGTCGGGCTGGAACGGGGACGACTGGCCGAGCCCCGCCCGGCTGACCGGTCCAACTGGTTTCGTACATGCATGTATGTATGTTAGCGGGCGCCCCGGGTGGCCGCCCGACTGGGCCACAGAGCCGCACCTGACAGCTGGGCACGTTCATCTGTACCTGGCTGAGCACTTCTACTACGAGTACGCGGACACCACTTGATCACGCCTTGACGAAGTGGCCGTTGCTTGATTGGGGTGCAGCGCTGGCAAGTCAGTCTCCGCGTCTGCCAGTGGCCGTCGCCCTCGCTGTTCGCCGTGCAGACAGGGCGGTGACGCCGACGGCGTCATCAAGTTGCTGTCGCAGGTGCTGGTTCTCGAGGGTGACCTGCTGGATGCAGGCGGCGGCGAGCAGGCCGGCCGTCAGACCAGTTGGCACGGACGCGACGGCGTCGCGGGAGGTGGTCATCGTCGTCTCGGACCACGTCGTACGGCCCAAAGCCTCCGCGACCTCCACCTCGCACAGGGAGGGTAGCCAGCGGCCCGCCAGGTAGTTGTCCGTCACTGCTTCGCACCGCTCGACGAGCGAGCGCCAGGCCACGTCCGTGCTCTCCAGGTCGGCCGACCCGCGCCCGGGGCGCCCCGTCCAGCACGGTGCGCACAGCGGCACCGGGCGGGCAGCCCGAGGCTGCCGTACTGGACGAGCACGGACCGCGTGGGCGTGCCGGTGTTGTCCAGCGTCGTCCCGCACAGATGGCAGACGGCGGGAGCGGATGGGAGCTGCCGGTGAACTACGGGCGGCGAGGAAGAGGAGGTCACACCCGACCAACGACCGGGCCGACGCCGAGTGCACGCACAGATCGGGGAACGGGAGGAGGCCCGGCGGTCGGCCGCCGCCGGGCATCACCGATCTGCGCGTGAACTCCCCCGGCCCACACCACGGACCAGTGCGCCCACCCCGGACAGGGGCTCCGCCACTGCGAAGGCCCCTCGGCCTGCTTGAGGAGGGCGGCAACTTCTTGGCCGCGTCCCCAACGAGCGCCCTCCCTCCTCACCGGCCAAACGTTCACGTAGCCGCCGGGAAGGTGTCAGGTGACCTGGTCGACGAGGTGCGGACCCTTGTTGCGGACGTTGCTCACGGCCGTTGATACAGGCCGGGCGTTGAGTTGTCCTTCCGCGGGTTGGGTGAGCAGGGCTCGGAGGTCTTCGGTGTTCTGGTGGTGGGGGTCGAGCCAGGCGTCGTAGTGGTCAGGGGTGA
>NZ_JBHXPI010000001.1:534280-661239 GCF_042718575.1 Streptomyces sp. NPDC058579 | reverse complement strand
GTTGATTTTTGGCACGCTGTTGAGTTCTCAAGGAACGGACGCTTCCTTCGTACTCACCCTCTCGGGCTTTCCTCCGGGCTTTTCCCTTCGGTCTTGCGTTTCCGACTCTATCAGATCTTTCCGATCCGATTTCCTCGGTGCTTTCCGGCTTCTTCGGTTTCCCGTTTCGGCCTTCCTGCGTTTCCGACTCTATCAGATCCTTTCGGGCCTGATTCCCAGTCAGTGGGGGTTGCCTTCGCGGCTGTTGGGCCGTTCCGACGCTCAAACTCTAGCGGATTTCCCGGGCGGCTCATAATCGAGCCATTCGAAATGAATTTCGGCATGCCGAAATTCGTCCCGGCTGGGAGATCGTGCTGAGTAGAGGTGCCGCTTCAAGCGGCGGGAGTGGCTGTCGCAGAACCGTTCCGGCCCCGTGACAACTCGGAGAACACTACGGATACGACGGGGGTGTGTCAACCCCCGCCCGGTGACCCCTCTGTGCCCGGTCCGCGCCGGTCTCAGTCCAGGTCGGTGAGCCGGCCGCCCGCGTCCGGCTGGGTGCGCTCGACCCTGCGGAGGAGGCGGATCAGCATGTCGCCGAGGCCTGCACGCTCCTCGACCGTGAGGTCCTGGAGGAGCTTCTCCTCGAAGTCCGTCGCCATGCGCATCGCTTCGAGCCACTTCGAGCGGCCCTCGTCCGTCAGCTCCACGATCACCCGGACGCGGTTGGTCTCGTCGCGGTCGCGGGTGACGAGACCCTCGCCGGCCATGCGGTCGATGCGGTGGGTCATGGCCGCCGGGGTCAGGCCGAGGCGCTTGGCCAGCTCGCCCGGGCCCAGGCGGTAGGGGGCGCCGGCGAGGACGAGGGTCTTGAGGACCTCCCACTCCGCGTTGCTGATGCCGAGGTCGGCGACCTGGCGGCCGTACGCGACGTTCATCCGGCGGTTCAGCCGGCCGAGGGCGGAGACCACCTTCTCGACCTGGGGGTCCAGGTCGCGGAACTCGCGCTGGTAAGCCGCGATCTGCTCGTCGAGGGTCGGCTCCTGCGCCGGCTGCGGGCCGGATGGCTCGGGGGTGTCGCTCATGCCGTGAGTATCCCACGGTCCTCGTTGGCGTTGAAGTCCTTCCATGTGTATTGTTAAGGATCTAATTTTACTGTTGAAGTCTTGAGGCTTCAGGCCTACAGCCCTGAAGCCCTGATCGAGGTGGGTGAACCGTGACCAAGGCGATGGGTGCAGCGATGCGTCGGATCCAGACGGGCAGCGCGCTGAGCGCGTTCGGACTGGGATTCACGGTTCCGTACCTCTATGTGTACGTGGCCCAGGTGCGAGACCTGGGCGCGACCACGGCGGGCGTCGTGCTCGCCGTCTTCGCCATGGCCGCACTCGTCGTCCTGCCGTTCAGCGGACGCGCCATCGACCGGCGGGGTCCCCTCCCCGTCCTCCTCGTCGCCGCGGTCCTCGCGTCGCTCGGCGCGCTCGGTATGGGGCTCTCGAGCAGCGTGCCCGCCGCCGTCGGTTCGGCCGCGCTGCTCGGTGCCGGTACGGCCGTGATGCAGCCGGCGCTCGCGACGATGATCGTCTGGTGCTCCGAGCCGTCCACCCGGACCCGGTCCTTCGCCATGCAGTTCTTCCTGCAGAACCTGGGACTCGGCGTCGGTGGTCTGATCGGCGGCCAGCTCGTCGACGTGAACCGGCCGGGGAGCTTCCTCCTGCTCTTCTCGATCGAGGCCGCGATGTTCCTGGTGCTCGGCGGCATCGTGATGACCGTCCGGATGCCGGGTTCGCCCGCCCTCCAGGACACCCGGCCCGCCGGCTCGCCGAAGGGCGGCATCCGGGCGCTGCTCGGGCACAAGGCCATGGTGCAGCTGTGCGTCCTGGGCTTCGTCCTGTTCTTCGCCTGCTACGGGCAGTTCGAGTCGGGTCTCGCGGCGTACGGCACCGAGGCCGCCGGGATCGAGCCGTCGACGCTCGGGATCGCGCTGGCCGCCAACACGGCTGTCATCGTCGTCGCCCAGTTCGTGGTGCTGAAGTTCGTCGAGCGCCGGCGCCGCAGCCGGGTGATCGCCGCCGTCGGTCTGATCTGGGCCGTGGCGTGGGTGATCGCCGGGTACGCGGGGCTCGGGCACGGCAGCCAGGCGATGGCGACCGCCGCGTTCGTCTCCACGTACGCCCTCTTCGGGCTCGGCGAGGCGATGCTGTCGCCGACCGTGGCGCCGCTGGTGGCGGACCTCGCGCCGGAGTCGATGGTCGGTCAGTACAACTCGGCTTTCGCGCTGGTCAAGCAGCTCGCGCTGGCCGTCGGTCCGGCCGTGGGCGGGCCCATGGGCGCCGCGCTGCACGGGCCGTACATCGTGACCTTCGTGCTCTTCTCGCTCGGGATCACGTTCCTCGCGGTACGCCTCGGCAAGCAGCTCACGCCCGTGCAGAACCAGCCGTACCTCGCCACCAGGACCTCCCGTGTGGTGGCGCAGCACATGCCCGCCAAGGAGAGCGTCTCCGCCTGAGCCCTACCTGGGCTCTAGTCGGGCAGGGCGAACTCGCACCAGACCGCTTTGCCGCCGCCCGGTGTGCGGCGGCTGCCCCAGGACGAGGCGATCGTCGCGATGATCGAGATCCCGCGGCCCGCCTCGTCCTCCGTCTCCGCCCTGCGCCGGCGCGGCAGATGGTCGTCCCCGTCCGTGACCTCGATGATCAGCCGCCGGTCGGTGCGGCGCAGTCGCAGGCGCATGGGCGGGGTGCCGTGCTTCAGGGAGTTCGCCACCAGTTCGCTGGTGGCGAGGACGCCGAGGTCGCGCAGCTCGACGGGGAAGCGCCAGCTGGAGAGGACGCCCGAGGCGAAGGCACGCGCGCGTGGGGCCGCTTCGACCCCGCCGAGGAGCTCCAGGGCCGCGTTGTGGAAGAGCTCCGCGTCCGCTCCCTTACGGGAGGGGTGCTGGACGACGAGGACGGCCACGTCGTCGTCGTGCTCGGCGGTGACGCCGAGCGAGCGCAGCAGCCGGTCGCAGACGACCTGCGGGGTGCCGACGGCACCGGAGAGCGCGCGCTCCAGGGCGGCGACGCCCTCGTCGATGTCCTCGCGGCGCCGCTCGACGAGACCGTCGGTGTAGAGGACGGCGGTGGAGCCCGGCGGCAGGGCGATCGAGCCGGAGGTGTGCAGCCAGCCGCCGGTGCCCAGCGGGGGCCCCGTGGGGTCCTCGGCGCTGCGGACCGAACCGTCCTCGTCCCTGACGAGGATGGGGAGGTGGCCGGCGGAGGCGTAGACGAGCTTGCCCTCGTTGGGGTCGTGGACGGCGTAGACGCAGGTGGCGATCTGGCTGGCGTCGATCTCGGCGGCCAGGCCGTCGAGCAGCTGGAGCACTTCGTGCGGGGGCAGGTCGAGCCGGGCGTAGGCCCGGACGGCCGTGCGGAGCTGGCCCATGACGGCGGCGGCGCGCACCCCGCGGCCCATGACGTCGCCGATGACCAGGGCGGTGCGGCCGGCTCCCAGGGTGATGACGTCGTACCAGTCGCCGCCGACGGCCGCGTCCGTGCCGCCGGGCTGGTAGGTGGCGGCGATCCGCAGGTCGTCGGGCTGCTCCAGCTCCTGCGGGAGCAGGGAGCGCTGGAGGGTGACGGCGGTCTCGCGGTGCCGGCGCTCGCTGGCGCGCAGCCGCTCGGCGGCCTCGGCGTGGTCGGTCACGTCGGCGGCGTGGACGAGGACGCCGCCGCCCTCGAAGCGCGCGGAGTCCACCGGCAGGCAGGTGACCGTGTACGAGCCGCCGTCCTGGGTCTTGCGGGACTTGACCGTCCGGGGCTTTCCGCTGCGCAGGACCTGGTCCATGAGCGGAAGCAGGCCGAGTTCCTCGGCCTCGGGGCAGGCGTCGGCGACGGTGGCCCCGGCGAGGCGGGGGCCGAAGGCGGCGGCGTAGGCGTCGTTGACGTACGCGATGCGGTGCTCGGGGCCGTGCACGAGCGCGACCAGGCCGGGGAGACGGCCGATGATCTCCCGTACGGAGAAGTCCTCCAGGGTCGGGACCTCGGCGGCCTCGTCGGCGAGGTGCTCAGGCTGCTGCTCGTACTCACCGCGGGCCGCGGGCACGGAGCCTTCGGTCCCCCGCGCCGCCGTGCGGCGCTGCGTGCCGGGGAGTCGGGCGCTCCAACGGGTGAAGTTCACGGATCTGTATGCCTCGTGGTTGTTGGCCGTGCTGAGTCACTCTGTGCAGGTGTGAGCCCACCTATGGTCACACGTCCAGTGTGACCGACCGCACTGACATCGGTGTCAGCCGGGCTTGGGCCCTTCCGTGGGGCCGTTCTTGGGCCCGTTCCTGGGGCCGTTCTTCGGGGGCGGGGGCGCGGCGGCGAGTTCGAATTCGGCGCGCGGGTGTTCCAGCGAGCCGAGCGAGACGATCTCCCGCTTGAACAGGCCGGAGAGGGTCCACTCGGCCAGGACGCGGGCCTTCCTGTTGAAGGTCGGCACGCGGCTGAGGTGGTAGGCGCGGTGCATGAACCAGGCGGGGTAGCCCTTGAGTTTGCGCCCGTAGACGTGGGCCACGCCCTTGTGGAGGCCGAGGGAGGCGACCGAGCCCGCGTACGCGTGGGCGTACTCCTTGAGCGGCTGTCCGCGCAGGGCGGCGGCGACGTTCTCGGCGAGCACCTTGGTCTGGCGTACGGCGTGCTGCGCGTTCGGCGCGCACTCCTTGCCGGGTTCGTCCGCGGTGATGTCGGGGACGGCCGCGGCGTCTCCGGCCGCCCAGGCGTGTTCGACGCCTTCGACGGACAGGCGGGCGGTGCACTTGATCCGGCCGCGTTCGTTGAGCGGCAGGTCGGTGGCGGTGAGGACCGGTGCGGGCTTCACGCCGGCGGTCCAGACGACCGTACGGGTCGGGAAGCGGCTGCCGTCGCTGAGGACGGCGACGCGGTCCTCGCAGGAGTCGAGCCGGGTCCCCAGGCGTACGTCGATGTTGCGGCCGCGCAGCTCGCGGATCGCGTACTTGCCCATCTTCTCGCCGACCTCGGGCAGGATCCGGTCCGAGGCCTCGACCAGGACCCATTTCAGGTCCTCCGGCTTGATGTTGTGGTAGTACCGCGCGGTGTAGCGGGCCATGTCCTCCAGCTCGGCGAGCGCCTCCACGCCCGCGTAGCCGCCGCCGACGAAGACGAAGGTGAGGGCGGCGTCGCGCAGGCCGGGGTCGCGGGTGGAGGAGGCGATGTCCATCTGCTCGATGACGTGGTTGCGCAGGCCGATGGCCTCCTCGACGGTCTTGAAGCCGATGGCGTAGTCGGCGAGGCCGGGGACCGGGAGGGTGCGGGAGATCGAGCCGGGCGCGATGACCAGTTCTTCGTAGGTGAGCTGCTCGCTGCCGGTGCCTTCCTCCTCGGTGGCGAGGGTGGAGAGCGTCGCGGTCCGCTTGGCGTGGTCGACGGCGTGGACCTCGCCGATGACGATCCGGCACTTGTCCAGGACGCGGCGGAGCGGGACGACGACATGGCGCGGGGAGATCGACCCGGCGGCGGCCTCCGGGAGGAACGGCTGGTACGTCATGTACGGCTCGGGCGTGACCACGACGATCTCGACGGAACCGTCTCTGAGCTCGGTCTTGAGCTGCCGCTGCAGGCGCAGCGCGGTGTACATCCCGACGTAGCCACCGCCGACAACGAGAATGCGCGCAGGTTCGGTCACTGTCCCATGACGCACCGCCGTCCGGGGTTTGTCCACAGGCTCGACAAATTGTGTGACCGGAGGTGCGCGGGGGCGCGGGGTGGCGCACACGGTGGGTACAGCGGAAAGTGCGCAGGTCAGAGTGGGCGTGGGGGGTGGCGCGGGAGAGCGGAATCGGGAGAGTTCAGGCCCTTGCTCCGATCGGGGGGCGCACCGTACGGAACTCCCCCTTCTGAATTGACCTCGTCTCAACTATGTTCGTACCTCGTCGGGGTATCGGCTCGCGGCGCGCAGACCAGAGCGCCGCACAATGGGCCGACCCCGTGTCAAGGCGGGGAGTCTCCGGGGGGAGACATCATGAGCGGGGGAACGCTTATGCACATGCAGGATTCTCGGTGGCAGGCTGTCGTCGACACGACGGACAGCGCCTTCGACGGACGTGGTGCGGGAGTGAGCGCGGGGACGGGTACGGCCGCGGGTGCGGTTTCGGGCCCCGGTGCCGGCGCGGTCTCGGGCGGCGGTGCGGTCTCGGGCGCGGGCATCGGGTCGGCGGGGTCCGTCGGCCGGTCGGTTCCGCTGCGCGTGGACGCCCAGCGGAACCTGGAGCACGTGCTGCGCGCGGCGCGCGAGGTGTTCGGCGAACTCGGTTACGGCGCGCCGATGGAGGACGTGGCCCGGCGTGCCCGGGTCGGCGTCGGCACGGTGTACCGCCGCTTCCCGAGCAAGGACGTGCTGGTCCGCCGGATCGCCGAGGAGGAGACCTCCCGGCTGACCGAGCAGGCCCGCACCGCCCTCGGGCAGGAGGATGAGCCGTGGTCGGCGCTCTCCCGGTTCCTGCGGACCTCGGTGGCCTCGGGCGCGGGGCGCCTGTTGCCGCCGCAGATACTGCGGGTGGGCGTGGACGCGGACGAGCTGCTGCTGCCGGCGCAGAGCGCCGGTGACGAGGCGCGGGTGCCGCACCAGCGGGGCTTCGCCGACCAGTCTGAGTCACGGGTGGCCGCGCCGCGCGCGGTGCCGGGCGCCGAGCAGGACGACGCCGGCGCGGCGGAGCTCCTGGAGGTCGTCGGACGGCTCGTGGACCGGGCCCGTGAGGCGGGCGAGCTGCGGACGGACGTGACCGTGGCCGATGTCCTGCTCGTCATAGCCACGGCGGCGCCCGCGCTGCCGGACGCGGCGCAGCAGGCGGCTGCCTCGGCCAGGCTCCTCGACATCCTTCTGGAGGGCCTCCGCTCGCGCTAGCGGCGGAGCGGGGCCGGTTCGGCTTCGGGGTGTTCTGCCTCGGGGCGGCCTCGGGGCGGTCGGCCTCGGGCCGGTCGGGTTCCGGGGTGTTCGGCTTCCGGGCCGTCGGCTCTGGGGTGTTCGGCTTCGGGGTGTTCGGCTTCCGCGTTGTTCGGTTCTGTTGGTCCGGGCGGACCGTCGAGCATGGCACGAACGGGTGATCGGTTACGCCCGGATACCGGAAGTGGCCCCGGACGAGTGGTAAGTGGACGCTGAGGTTCAGTGCGTAGGCGCTCTGTGGCACTCTTGCCCGGTGTTCGGTTCTGAGCGTGCATACGGGGGCTTCCGCGATGAGCGGTGACGGTCGGGACGAGCCTCTGGGCAACGGCGGTGGCACGGAGACCGGGGGCCTTCCCCCGCAACACGTGCCGAGTCAGGGCGGACCCGGAGGTTCCGCGGGCGGGCCCAAGGCTCAGGCTCCGGGCGAGCCGAGTGTGCCGCAGCAGCGCGAGGGCGGGGCAGTGGCCGGTGCCGTCACGCGGTCGGCGGCCGCCGACGGAGCGGACGAGCCCGACACCGTCCTTCCGCCTCCGGTCGAACTGCCGCCCTCCGACGCCGATCTCATCCAGCTGATGCGGGGCGGCGACGACAGCGCGTACGAAGAGCTGTTCCGTCGCCACTCCGAGGCCGTGCGCCGCTACGCCAGGACCTGCTGCCGCGACGCGCACACCGCCGACGACCTGACGGCGGAGGTGTTCGCCCGCACGCTCCAGGCGGTACGGGGTGGAGCGGGTCCCGAGCAGGCGGTGCGCGCCTATCTGCTGACCACGGTCCGTCGGGTCGCCGCGAACTGGACGCGCACGCAGAAGCGCGAGCACCTGGTCGAGGACTTCGCCGTGTTCGCGGCGCAGGCCGCCCGCTCGTCCGAGGTCTCCGACCAGGACACGCTCGACCTCGGCGCCGACGTCATGGCCATGCACGAGGCCGAACAGTCGCTGGCCATGCAGGCGTTCCGGTCGCTGCCCGAGCGGTGGCAGGCCGTCCTGTGGCACACCACCGTCGAGGAGGAGTCGCCCAGCGACGTCGCCCCGCTGTTCGGACTGACCGCCAACGCCACCGCCGTACTGGCCAGCAGGGCCCGCGAGGGCCTCAAGCAGGCCTACCTCCAGGCGCACGTGAGCACGTCCCTGACGGCGGGCGGTGACTGCGCCCGCTACGCCGACCGGCTCGGCGCGTACGCGCGCGGGGGCCTGCGGATGCGGGCCGAGCGCGGGCTGCGCAAGCACCTGGAGGAGTGCGCCAAGTGCCGGCTCGCCGTCGGCGAGCTGGAGCATGTGAACGCCGGGATCCCCGCGCTGCTGCCGATCGCCGTCATCGGCTGGTTCGCCGCGGGGTACGCGCTCAAGGCCGCCGGTGTCGTGGCCGGCGGGGTCGTGGGCGCCGCGGGCGCCGGTGCGGCCGCCGCCGCGACGGGCGCGGCGACGGGCGCGGGCTCGTCGAGTACGGCCGGAGCGTCCTCCGCCGCCGCGGCGGAGGGGCTCGGCGCG
Source organism: Streptomyces sp. NPDC058579 (assembly GCF_042718575.1). Classification (NCBI taxonomy): domain Bacteria; kingdom Bacillati; phylum Actinomycetota; class Actinomycetes; order Kitasatosporales; family Streptomycetaceae; genus Streptomyces; species Streptomyces sp. NPDC058579. The sequence goes on along the minus strand of NZ_JBHXPI010000001.1, from coordinate 652,855 downwards.
CCCGCGAAGGCGGGCATCGCGGCGGCGGTGGCCGTGGCCGCGACGGCAGGCCTGGTCTGGGCCCTCTCCGGAGACCCCCAGCCCGTCGCGAAGCCCGAACCCACGCCGTCGGCCGTCGCCCCCGCCGTACCGCAGGCGCCCACTCCGTCGCCGAAGCCGACCCCGAAGCCCACGCCGCCGCCCGCCCCTCCGGCGCCGGTCGAGGAGCCGGAGCCGACGCCGACTCCGACCCCGACGCCCACACCTGAGCCGACTCCGACGCCTACGGTCGAGCCCAGCCCCACGCCGACGCCCGCACCTCCGAAGCCGACGCCGACACCCACCCCGACGCCCACGCCGCCGCCCGCCCCGCCGGCCGTCTACCAGGTGAACGAGCTCGACTACGGCGTCTTCGGCGACGGCACGAAGCCCGAGGTCCGGCTCGGTGACAGCAGCTGGATGTGGCAGCGCCAGGGCCTGTCGATCGGCGGCACGCGGTACGGGCACGGGGTCAGCGTGCACGCTCCGTCGGCGCTCGTGATCGACCTCAACCGGCAGTGCACCAGCTACGACGCGCTCGTCGGCGTCGACGACCTGACCGCGCCGATCGGCATCGGAGGCGTCCGCTTCTCCGTCTACGGAGACGGTGAACGGCTCTGGCGCTCGCAGGTCGTCGAGGCGGGCGACCCCGCGATCCCGGTCCACGTCGGCATCGCGGGGCGCGAGACCCTCCGGCTGGTCGTGGAGGAGACCTCGCCGTGGGGCCGCGTCGCGGTGGCAGACTGGGCGCAGTCCCGGATCAGCTGTTCCTGAGGGCGGCCGCCGATCAGCTGTTCCTGAGGGCGGGGGCCGCGAGTCAGTTGTTCCTGGGGTCCGCCACGGGTCAGTCGTTCCCGACGTCCGCCACGTACGCGTCCACCAGGGCGATCACCTCGTCGAGGGTCAGGCGGGCGCCCTCGGCGTAGGCGCTCGCGGTGGCGGACTCGCCCAGTTCCGTGCGGGCCCTGGTCATCAGGTTCTCCGCCTCGCGGAGTTCGGGGACGGAGCGGGGGATCGCGACCCGCCAGGTGTCGACGGCGGCCAGGACCCGGACGGCGACCGGGAGCGCGCCGCTCATGCTGAGCACGGTCGCCAGGCACTCCCCCAGTTGGGCCGTGACGAAGTCGGCGCACTGGGCCTGCAGGGTGAGCCGCAGGGCGTCGACCGCCTCCACCACGGCCGCCGTACCGCCGCCCTCCTGCGCGAGCACGCGCGCGGAGAGCCCGGCCACGGAGGCGGTGAAGTGCGGAGGCGGTGTTCCGGTGAGGACCAGTCGCTTCGCGGCGTCCATGTGCGCGCGGGCCTCACGGGCGTCGCCGCGGTAGAGGGCGAGGACGGCCCTCATGAACCGTAGGAACGTCTCCGTGTCCTCGATGTGGTGGTCGGCGGCCTCCGCCTCGGCCTCGTCGAGGCCCTTCTCGGCGGCGTCCACGTCACCGGAGCGGTAGGCGAGTTCGGCGAGCCGGGCGATCAGGAACGGGGACTCGGCGTGCGCGCCGACCTCGCGGGCGAGGGCGAGAGCGTCTTCGTACGCCTCCTCCGCCTCCGCGAGCCGGCCCCGCATCATGTGCGCCTCGCCCGCCGCGCTCGCCACCTGCGCCCGCATCCAGCGGTCGCCGACGCGGCGGGAGAGGACGCGCAGTTCGGCCAGGTCCTCGTCGATGCCGTGCGTCTCGCCGGGCATGTCGATCACCAGGTGCGTACGGAACATCATGCTGACGCCGAGCTCCCACTCACCGCCGTACCGGCGGCATGTGTCGACGGCGGTGTCGAGCATCTCGCGCAGGACCGCCGGGCTCTCGGTGAGGAACGCGGTGAACGGCCACAGGAGCCCTGGGAAGCGGGCCGACTCGGGCCCGGGCCGCTCGCCGAAGGCCTCGCGCACCCGCCGTACCAGCGCGCTTCCCTCGGGGTCGTCGCGCAGGTCGGCGGCCGTGCGGTTCTCCACGACGAGGAAGAAGGAGAGCATGCGCAGCCGCATGCGGGGCCAGTAGCGGGGGTCTTCTGGGTCGTCCGGGTCCTCGCCGAGCAGGAGCGCGCGTTCGGTCCAGACCAGGCCCTCGGTGCGGTAGTTGCGGAGCCACCAGAACCAGCCGATGGCGAGGACGAGGCGGTGGGCGGCGGCCTCGTCGGGAGCCGTGACGGTCGTGCGGTGGAGGGCGGCGCGGATGTTGTCGAGGTCGGTCTCGATCCGCCGGATCCAGGGGAGTTGCTCGCCGGAGCGGAGGAGGGGTTCGGCCCGCTCGGCGAGGGCGGTGAAGTACGCGGTGTGGGCGGCTTCGGCGGCGGCGAGGACGTCGGGGCGCTCGGCGGCGCGTTCGACGGCGTACTCGTGGATGGTCTCCAGGAGCCGGTAGCGCATCTCGCCGTCGTCGGTGGGGGCGGCGACGACGAGGGACTTGTCGACGAGCGCGCCGAGCGGGTCGGCGGCGTTCGGACCGTCCGGACCGTTCGGGACGAGGGCCTCCGCGGCGGCCAGGTCCCAGCCGCCGGCGAAGACGGAGAGCCTGCGGAAGAGGGTGCGTTCGTCGGCGTCGAGGAGGTCCCAGGACCAGTCGACGACGGCGCGGAGGGTCTGCTGGCGGGGCAGGACGGTGCGGCTGCCGGAGGTGAGGAGACGGAAGCGGTCGTCGAGCCGGTCGGCGATCTGGCGCGGGGTGAGCAGGCGCAGCCGGGCGGCGGCGAGTTCGATGGCGAGGGGGAGGCCGTCGAGGCGGCGGCAGATCTCGTCGACGGCGCGGTGGCCGTCGGCGCTGTTCTCGGCGGCGAAGTCGGGGCGGACGGCGCGGGCGCGTTCGGCGAAGAGGCGGTGGGCCGGGGCGGGCGGCAGGGGCTCGACGGGGCGGACCGTTTCTCCGGGTACGCCGAGGGGCTCGCGGCTGGTGGCGAGGACGCGCAGCCGGGGGCAGCGGGTGAGGAGGGTCTCGGCGAGGGCGGCGGCCGCGTCGATGACGTGCTCGCAGTTGTCGAGGACGAGGAGGAGGGAGCGGGGCGCGAGGTGGTCGACGAGCCGGTGGACGGGGTCGTCCTGGGGGGCCTGGCCCTCGCGGGTGATCAGGGTGGTCTCGCGGAGCCGGAGCGCGGAGAGGACGGCGCCGGGCACGGCGGCGGGGTCGTCGAGCGGCGCGAGCTCGACGAGCCAGGCGCCGTCGGGGGCGGTGGGGGTGGAGGGCGGTGGGGCGGCGGGGCTCTGGGGGAAGGCCGTCGGGGCGTCGGGGCTCGGGGCGGCGGGCGTCTGGGTGGAGGGACTCGGGGTGGATGGACTCGGGGCGGCGGACCTCGGGGTGGAGGGACTCGGGGTGGAGGGACTCGGGGTGGAGGGCGTCGTCGAGGTGGGAGCGGTCGGGGTCGGGTCGGGGGCCGTCGGAGCGGCGAGCGCGAGCGTCGTACTGGCGGCGAGGGCGACTTCTTCGGCGAGGCGGGTCTTGCCGGAGCCGCCGGGGCCGGTGAGCGTGACGAGGCGGGAGCGGGTCAGGTCGGCGCGGAGGGCGGCGAGGTCGGGTTCGCGGCCGACGAAGGAGGTGAGGCGGGGCCGGATGTTCCCGGTCTCGCGGGGCTGCGGGGGCGGTGTCGGGCGGAGGAGTTCGCGGTGGAGCGCGGTGAGTTCGGCGCCGGGGTCGGTGCCGAGCCCCTCGGCGAGCGCGCGGCGGGCGTCCTCGAACGCGGCGAGGGCGTCGGCCTGCCGGCCCTCGGCCCGCAGGGCGCGTACGAGTTGGGCGCGGAAGCCCTCGTCGTACGGGTACGCGTCCGTCAGCTCGGTCAGCTCCGGTACGAGTCCGTCGACGGCGCCGCGCCCGAGGTCGGCCTCGACGCGCCGGCGCAGGGCGGCGAGGCGCTGCGCCTCGGGCCGCACGCGCGCGTGCTCGGGCAGATCGGCGAGCGCGGGGCCGCGGAAGAGGGCGAGGGCGGTACGGAGGAGGGCGGCGGCGCTGTCGGGGTCACCGGCGTCGAGGCGGGCGCCGGCGTCGCGGACGTGGCGCTCGAAGACGTACAGGTCGATGTCGTCGGGCCCGGCGGCGAGGCGGTAGCCGGGCCCGGGCACGGACTCGACGGCCTCCCGCCCGAGGGTCCGGCGCAGCCGCCCGACGAGGGCCTGGAGGGCAGCGGGGGCGTCGTGCGGGGGCTCGTCGCCGTACACGTCCTCGACCAGCTCGCCCACGGTCACCGCCCGCCCGCCGCGCACCGCGAGCGCGGCGAGCAACGCCCGCAGCCGGGCCCCGCCCAGGGGAAGGGGCGTGCCGTCCGCGTCGAGCGCGAGGGTGGAACCGAGGATCAGATACCGCACGCGGGCCATTGTCGCCGGGGCGGGCGCGGGACGCCTCGGGGTTTACGCGGGCGTGGCGGCTCGGGTTTGAGCGCGCGTGGCGGCTCGGGGTCTGCGCGGACGTGGCGCCGCCCGGGTCTACGCGCGCGTGGGCCTCGGGACATACGCGGACGTGGCGCCCCGAGTCTCCGCGCGCGTGGCGCCCCCGGGGCCTCCCGGAGGGGCACGCTCAGAATTCCGAGGTGTCGAGCTCGAAACCGAGGGGCTCGGGCAGGGCCACGACCGTCCCCAGCCTGTGGACGGCCCGCACGGCGTAGCCGTCGGCCCGCGGTTCGGCGTGGATGACCGCCTCGTCCGCCTCGCGGTCGATCACGAGGTAGACCGGGATCCCCGCGTCGGCGTAGCCGTGGACCTTCTGGCCCCGGTCACGGCTCACTGTGGACGCGGAAGTGACCTCGGCGACGAGGAGGACGGGGTCGGGTGCATGCCACACGAGTTCGTCGCGGTAGCTGCCCCTGGGGGCGACGGTGAGATCAGGGACGACGTGATCGGTGCCCGACGGACCGGGCAGCTCCAACCCGATCCTGCCGTAGCAGCTCAGGTACCGATATCCCCTCCGTGCGAACACCTGATCCCTCAGTTCCGCCACGATGCTCGCGTGGCGTCCGTCACCGATCCCCGTGACGTAGATCTGCCCTCGGATCAGCTCCACGCGCCATCCCTCGGGCTCGGCCGCACTGAGTTGCTGGAATGCCTGCTCCACCGCCTCGCCTGCGAAGTCGGCTGACCGCGTCGACATGAAGGCCTCCTCTCGCCCGACGTCCACGGTGGCATCCCGCGCGACGGGTAGGGGTGGTGGGCCGGAGAGGTTTCACCCGCAAGGCTGGCACCGCCCGCCCTCGCCCCTCACGCCGGCAGCGACCTCCGGGTCGCCGGTACCAACGGGCCCACCACCGCCTGGCGCTGGCGTGGGGCCGCCGAGCCTGTCCAGCAGGAGCCTCGGCGGGACAGGAGGCGGCGGAGCCAGAGTTCGGTGGAGACCAGGTCGGCGAGGCCGTCCAGGGGGATCGGGTCGCCGTCGGCCGCCGCGTGGAGGGCCTTGCGGACCACGCGGGCCTCGATCAGGCCCGCGTCGGCGAGGAGCGGGGCGTCGAAGAGGGCCAGGAGGTGCGGGAGCGCGGCGCGTAGGCCGATGCGGACGGCCGCTGCCGGGACCGCGGGGTTCGGCGCGCCCCAGCCCGGCGGGAGGTCGTGGACGCCCGCGCCCGCGAGGACCGTGCGCAGGACGGACGCCCGGGCTCCCGGCTGGACCCGGAGCGATTCGGGGAGGTCGCGGGAGGCCCGTACCACCTGGTTGTCCAGGAACGGCGCGTGCAGCCGCTGGCCGCGGATCTCGGCCGCCTGTTCCAGGACCCGGTGGTCGGCCGCCGCCCGCGCGAGGGCCGCACGCGCGCGTGCCTCCCCCGGTCGCTGCACCGACGTCGGCAGCGTCGCCGCCCGCGTCAGGCGAACCGATACTTCAGCCAGCGCCTCCCCCGTCAGCCAGCGCGCCGCAGGCCCCGGCCGCGACCAGGTCAGGGCGGAGAGGGACGCCTCCACCGGGCCGTAGGCCCCCGGGCCCGGCCGGTTCGCGTCGAGCAGCAGCCTCGCCGCCGCCTCCAGGCCCGACCGGTACGGGGTGCGGGCGAGCCGGCGCGCCGCACGGTAGACCGTCAGCGGGACCAGCATCGAACCCGCCGACGGGCCCGCCGCCTTGGCCAGTGCCGTCACCGGCCGTACGAGGGGTCTGCGCCGGCGGTCCATCAGCAGGTCGGCGAGGCGCGCCGGGTGCGCGTCCAGGACCTGGCGGGCGCCCAGGCCCGTGAAGTGGTCCGCGCTGCCGCCCGCGAGCCGCCGCCGGTGCCGGTCGGCGACGACCAGCGAAGGGCCGGGCTCGTCGGTCAGCGGCCCCTCGAGCTCCGCGTACGGCAGCGCCTCCTCGCCCGCCGCCACGACCACGTGGTGCAGCCGCGGGTTCGCCGCGATCGCCCGGGCCCGCTCAAGTTCCTCCTCCCGGTCGGAACCCCCGCCGGTCGCCAGGTCGTTGAACGTGACGGCGAGCAGCCGTTCCCCCGCGCCCGTGCCGTGGCCGAGGATCGTCCCGGGCACCCCCGGCAGGCCCGCCGCGAGGAGCGCGAGCGTGCCGGACGCGCTGCCGCCGGACAGGTCCGCGCCGATGCCGGGCGCCGGGCCGCCGCCCCGGGCCGCCCGCCGCTCGGCGGGACCCATGCCGGGCACAGGGCCCGGGTCCGGCAGGGGCGCCTCCGGTGCGTGCCGGGGCGCGGTGAGCCGGGCCCGTACGGCGTCGACCAGCGCGTCCCGTACGCCCTCCACCGCCCGCCGCGGCTCGACCTGGGCCGCCGCGACCGCGAGCGAGGCCACCGCTTCGTACCCGGTGATCTCGCGCGAGCCCTCGCGCAGGATCAGCGCGTGCCCGGGCGGCACCCGCTTCACGCCTTCGTACGGGGTCGAGTCGCGCAGCGCCTCCGGGGTCTCCGGGCAGGCGAGCAGCGCCGCCAGGTGGCCGATGTCGAGCTGGGCCTCGACGAGGTCCGCGAGGGGCAGGGCGGCCGTCGCGTACGCCGTGCCGCCCGCCCACGGGGTGTGGAACACCGGCCGCGCGCCCGCCAGATCGCCGGTCACGGTGACGCGGCGGCCGACCCGCACGACGGCCGTGTAGCTGCCCGCCCAGGCGGTGAGATGGCGCAGCGCGCCCCCGCGCGCGGTGAGCAGCCCGACCCGCAGCTCCTCGTCGCTCGCGGCGCAACACCCCAGGACGGCGAGGCGGGTGTGCGCGTCGATGCTGATCACGCGGACCTCGTCGGGACGCCAGTCGCCGACCGCCCAGAGCGGATCGGGGTCGCCCCACAGGAGTTGGGCACCGACCGGCTGCACCGTGCGCCCCTCGGACGCAGGGTCCCCCACGGCACCGGCCGCGCCGGCTGTACCCGCAGTAACCGTCGTACCGAAGCTCGCGGCGACACTGCTCCAGCCCACCAGCCATCGCATCGGCGCCTCCACGTCGGTTCAGTGGAGGAACATGCTGCCACGACAACAGCGCACGGAGGGGGCTCCGGGGTCGCGCGCGCCAATGCGAATGCGCCCCTGGCATGGGCCAGTTGACACCGGTTCGACGACGGTCGTCATTCGGCCATTCTCAACGCGCCAGCGGTGGCGCGGACCCGGCGCGCCGGACAACCTGAGGGCGTCCGGCACTCCGGGAGGCGCTGTCCGCCTCCCGGAGCCGTCCGCCGCCCGCGGGGAATGGGGCGACGGTATCCCCCAGCCCACCGGTCCACAGCCGAGTGGGCCGACCCACGCAGCACTCATGGAAGCGCTCCCCCGCCGACCGGGCGAGAGCGCACGGCCAGGCGCACGGCCACACACGCGGAGCACGCGCCCCAAGCCGTTTCGCAGGCCCCCCGCGCACTCCCCACGCACTCCCCACGCGCGCCGGGACGGCGGGGGACCCGCCGACGCCGCTACGCCATCTGTCGGCCATCCGTCTGTTCCCACAACAATCCCGCCATACGGAACTCCGCCCCTTAACGGTCGGGATGCGGCGAACTACGCTGTGTTTACGAATGCCGCACGCCTATGCCCGGCGTCGTGGCGGCCGTCTTGTGTTGTCGAGGGGTGGCGTCATGTCCAGGGAGCAACGCGGGCCGAACGAAAAGCTCGGCACGGTTCTCGCCCTCGCGGGAATCAGCAACGCCGGCCTCGCCCGGCGCGTCAACGACCTCGGGGCACAGCGCGGTCTGACGCTTCGTTACGACAAGACCTCGGTGGCCCGCTGGGTGTCGAAGGGCATGGTGCCCCAGGGCGCCGCCCCGCACCTGATCGCGGCCGCGATCGGCCAGAAGCTGGGCCGGCCCGTGCCGCTGCACGAGATCGGGCTCGCGGACGCCGACCCCGCGCCCGAGGTAGGGCTCGCCTTCCCGCGCGACGTGGGCGAGGCGGTCCGCTCGGCCACCGAGCTCTACCGGCTCGATCTGGCCGGCCGGCGGGCCGGGGGCGGCGGGATCTGGCAGTCGCTGGCCGGATCCTTCGCGGTCAGCGCCTACGCGACCCCCGCCTCCCGGTGGCTGATAACGCCCGCCGACTCCTCCGTGGAGCGCCTGCTGGAGCCGGTCGAGGAACCGGCGGCCGGCGAAGGACCCGAGACCGGCCCCCACGCGCGCGTGGGCCACAGCGACGTCGCCAAGCTCCGGGAGGCCGCCGAGGACGCGCGCCGCTGGGACTCCAAGTACGGCGGCGGCGACTGGCGCTCCTCGATGGTCCCGGAGTGCTTACGCGTCGATGCGGCCCCGCTGCTGCTCGCCTCGTACTCGGACGAGGTCGGCCGCGCGCTCTTCGGCGCGACCGCCGAGCTGACCCGGCTTGCCGGTTGGATGGCCTTCGACACCGGCCAGCAGGAGGCCGCCCAGCGCTACTACATCCAGGCACTGCGCCTGGCCCGCGCCGCCGCCGACGTGCCCCTGGGCGGCTACGTCCTGGCCTCCATGTCCCTCCAGGCCACCTACCGGGGCTTCGCCGACGAGGGCGTCGACCTCGCCCAGGCCGCCCTGGAGCGCAACCGGGGGCTCGCCACCGCCCGCACCATGTCCTTCTTCCGGCTCGTCGAGGCCCGCGCGCACGCGAAGGCGAGCGACGGCACGGCGGCCGGGGCCGCGCTCAAGGCCGCGGAGGGGTGGCTGGAGCGCTCGCGGGAGGGCGACGCCGACCCGTCGTGGCTGGGCTTCTACTCGTACGACCGGTTCTGCGCGGACGCCGCCGAGTGCTACCGGGACCTGAAGGCGCCCCGCCAGGTGCGCCGCTTCACCGAGCAGGCGCTGTCCCGGCCGACGGAGGAGTTCGTCCGCTCGCACGGGCTGCGGCTCGTGGTCTCGGCGGTCGCGGAGCTGGAGTCGGGCAACCTGGACGCGGCCTGCGCGGCCGGCACGCGCGCGGTGGAGGTGGCCGGCCGGATCTCGTCCGCCCGCACCACCGAGTACGTACGGGACCTGCTGCACCGGCTCGAACCGTACGGGGACGAGCCGAGGGTCATGGAGCTGCGGGAGCGGGCCAGGCCGCTCCTGATGGCCCCGGCATGAGCGCGGCATGACCCTGGGATGAGCTCGACGTGACACGTGGCCCAGGGGGTTTAGCCGCTCTGTCAGTGGGTCAGTGCACTATCGGGGTGGGAGGTGGTGCAGGTGTACAGGCACGACGTCGACTGCGACGTGCTCGTGATCGGCGGCGGGATCGTCGGTCTGTCGACGGCGTACGCCCTGACGCGCGCCGCTCCCGGCACCCGCGTCACCGTCCTGGAGAAGGAGCACGGCCCGGCCCGCCACCAGACCGGGCGGAACAGCGGGGTGATCCACAGCGGGATCTACTACCGCCCGGACTCCCTGAAGGCACGGTTCGCGGTCAAGGGCGCGGCCGAGATGGTCAAGTTCTGCGCCGAGTACGGACTGCCGTACGAGGTCACCGGCAAGCTGATCGTCGCCACGGGCCGCGACGAGCTGCCCCGGCTCCACGCGCTCGTGCAGCGCGGCCGGGAGAACGGCATCCCGGTGCGGGAACTGGGCCCCGCCCAGATCGCCGAGTACGAACCGAACGTGCGGGGCCTCGCCGCGATCCACGTCGGCACGACGGGAATCTGCGACTACGGCGCGGTGGCGGAGCAGCTTGCCGAGTCCTCCGGCGCCCGCATCCTGTACGGCTCCGAGGTCACCGCCGTCGACCGGCGGCCCTGGGGCGTCGCCGTCCGCACGGCGGCCGGGACGGTGGCGCGCGGGCGGGCCCTGGTGAACTGCGCGGGGCTGCAGTGCGACCGGGTCGCGCGGCTCGCGGGCGACGATCCGGGCATGCGGATCGTGCCCTTCCGCGGCGAGTACTACGAGCTGGCCGACCCCTCGCTGATCCGAGGCCTGGTGTACCCGGTCCCGGACCCGGCCTTCCCCTTCCTCGGCGTCCACCTCACCCGGGGCGTCGACGGCGGCGTCCACGTCGGGCCGAACGCGGTGCCGGCGCTGGCCCGGGAGGGGTACGACTGGTCGGTCGTCCGGCCCGGCGACCTGGCGGGCACGCTGGCGTGGCCCGGGGCGTGGCAGATCGCCCGGGAGCACTGGCGGTACGGAGCGGGCGAGCTGCGCCGCTCGCTGTCGAAGCGTGCCTTCACGGAGGCGGTGCGCAGGCTGCTCCCGTCCGTGGAGGAAACGGATCTGCGCCGGGCTCCGGCGGGGGTGCGTGCACAGGCGGTGCTCCGCGACGGGACGCTCGTGGACGACTTCCTGATCCGTGAGGCGCACCGGACGGTGCACGTCCTGAACGCGCCGTCACCGGCGGCGACGGCGTCGCTGCCGATCGGCCGCGAGGTGGCTCGGAGGGCCTTGGCCCTGCTGTAGCCGGCCGCACCGAGTCGGCTGGGTCGGCCCACTGCCAGTCGGCCACCCCAGTCGGCCACCCCACGGAGGTGCGGTTTCGGGACCGTAGAATTGGTCGCATTGTGTCTGAGTCCCGTGAAACCGCCGCCCACCCCCAGCCCCGCCCGGAGCCCGTCTTCCAGCGGGGCAGCCAGAGGTTCGCCCCCGGGGAAGGACCGCTGCCCGATCCCGCCGGTTCGCACCACGAGCGGCGGATCCGCAGCTTCCAGCCGCGCCGCAGCCGCGTCACCACGGGGCAGGCGGAGGCGATGCTCAAGCGCTGGCCCGACTGGGGTCTCGACATCGACGGCAAGCGGGTCCTCGACCTGAACGACATGTTCGGCGGCCTGCCCGTGGTCCTGGAGATCGGCTTCGGCATGGGCGAGGCCACGGCCCAGATGGCCGCCGCCGACCCCGGCACCGGCATCCTCGCCGTGGACGTCCACACCCCCGGCCAGGGCAACCTCCTCGGTCTCGCCGACCGGGGCGGCCTCGAGAACGTCCGGGTCGCCAACGGCGACGCGATCATCCTGCTCCGCGAGATGCTCACCGCCGACGCCCTCGACGGCTGCCGCGTCTACTTCCCTGACCCCTGGCCGAAGAAGCGCCACCACAAGCGGCGGCTGATCCAGCCCGAGTTCCTCACGCTGCTCGCGACCCGGATGAAGCCCGGCGCCGTGCTGCACTGCGCCACGGACTGGGAGGAGTACGCCGAGCAGATGCTCGAAGTCCTCTCCGCCCACCCCGACTTCGAGAACACCCGGCCCGAGGGCGGCTACGCACCCCGCCCGGACTTCCGCCCCCTCACCCGCTTCGAGGGACAGGGCCTGGACAAGGGGCATCTCGTGCACGACCTGCTTTTCCACAGGAAGTAGCTCAGCGGGAGTTTCGGGTTTGACTCTGCTTTTCCACAGGAAGCGGCAGTTGTCGGAGAACTCCGTCGCAGGTGTCAGTACTCCTCGTTAGGGTCGATCACGTGTCGAACCATGTTCCCGTCCCCACTCGGGACACCGAGGAGCCGGCCTTCACGGCCGTTCCGGACCGCGCGCAGTGGCGCTACAGGCCTCGTCGCGCCTTCTGGCGCAGCAAGGTGGTCCGGGCCGTCGCCGTGATCACCGTGCTCGCGCTCTGCGCGCTCGTGATCCTCGCGATCGTCCGGGAACAGACCGGCACCGAGGGCTTCCTCGTCGGCCTCGGCCTCGCGGTCCTGCCCGTACCGCTGTTGATGGCCGCCTTCCGCTGGCTGGACCGGGTCGAGCCGGGCCCGTGGAAGAACCTGATCTTCGCCTTCGCATGGGGCGCGTGCGCCGCGACGCTCGTCGCGATCCTCGCCAACTCCTTCGCGGTCCGCTGGATCGCGACCGCCACCGCCGACCCCGCCTCCGCCGAGTCCTGGGGCGCCACGGTCGTCGCCCCGGTCGTGGAGGAGAGCGCCAAGGCCGCGGCGATCCTGCTGATCTTCCTCTTCCGCCGACGGCACTTCACCGGCCTCGTCGACGGGGTGGTGGTCGCGGGCTTCACCGCCACCGGCTTCGCCTTCACCGAGAACATCCTCTATCTCGGCAACGCCTTCGGCGAGGACCAGGACCTCGGCTCCGGCGGCCTCGGCTCGATGACCGCGGGCACCTTCTTCGTACGGATCGTGATGTCGCCGTTCGCGCATCCGCTCTTCACGGTCTTCACCGGCCTCGGCTTCGCCTTCGCCGCCCTGGCCACCTCCCGGCGGAAGTTCCTGCGGACCCGCCGGGTCCTGCTGCCGCTCGCCGGGCTGCTCCTCGCCATGCTCATGCACGCCCTGTGGAACGGCTCCGCGATGATCCTCGGGCCGCTGGGCTTCATCCTCGTCTACGGCATGTTCATGGTGCCCGCCTTCGGCCTGCTGACCTGGCTCGCGATATGGAGCAGGCAGCGCGAGCTGCGCACGATATCCGGGCAGCTTCCGGCGTACGCGGCGGCAGGCTGGCTCTCACCGGCCGAGCCGCTCGCGCTCTCCTCGATGCGGGCCCGCTCGGTCGCCCGCGACTTCGCCCGCCGTACGTACGGCGGGCCGGCCGCGACGGCCGTCGGCGAGTACGAGGCGTTCGCGACGACCCTCGCCTTCCTGCGCCACCGCGCCCAGCGCGGCGCACAGGTCCCCGACTTCACGGCGCGCGAGCAGGAGCTGCTCCACCACCTCTGGCAGCGCAAGCCGGTCGCCTCACCCGCGCTCACCTACGCGGCGCGGGCGACGGGCCGGGTGTGGGCGCCGCCGCAGTACCTGGACTACGGCGGCTACAACCCGTACCAGAGCTAGGAGAGCCGCCTAGGCGGCTGACGCCTCCGTCAGGAGCGTGAGGTCCGCCTCGGTCAGGTGGAGGTCGGCCACCGCCACCAGGGCCGGGAGCTGTTCGACCGTGCGGGCCGAGGCGATCGGGGCGACGACGGTCGGGCGGGAGGCGAGCCAGGCCAGGGCGACGGTGGCGAGCTCCGCGCCGTGCGCCTCGGCCACGGTGTCGAGCGCGGCGAGGATCCGCCGGCCCCGCTCGGTCTTCGCGTGCTCGGCGGCGCCCTCGGCGCGGACGCTGTCGACGGTCTTCCCGGCGCGGTACTTGCCCGTGAGGAAGCCGGACGCCAGCGCGAAGTACGGGACGGCGGCGAGCCCGGCCCGCTCGGTGGTGGCCAGGAGCTCACCCTCGTACGTGTCGCGCGAGAGCAGGTTGTAGTGCGGCTGCAGGGCGACGTAGCGGGCGAGGCCCTCGGTCTCTGCGAAGTCGAGGGAGGCCTGGAGCCGCTCGGGCGAGATGTTGGAGGCGGCGACGGCCCGCACCTTGCCCTCCCTCACCAGCTGGTCGAGGGCTGTGACGATCTCCTCGACCGGGACGGTCGGGTCGTCGAAGTGCGAGTAGTACAGGTCGATGTGGTCGGTCCCGAGCCGGCGCAGCGACTCCTCGACCGCGCCCTTGATCGTGGTCGCGGCGAGGCCCTTGTACCGGGGGTGCGCGCCGACCTTCGTGGCGATGACGACCTCGGAGCGATTGCCGCGGGAGGCCAGCCACTTGCCGATGACCGTCTCGGACTCTCCGCCCTGGTTGCCCTCGGCCCACGCGGAGTACATGTCGGCGGTGTCGACGAAGTTGCCGCCCGCGGCGGTGTAGGCGTCCAGGACCGCGAAGGACTGTTCCTCGCTGGAGGACCAGCCGAAGACGTTGCCGCCGAGCGCGAGGGGGAAGACGTTCAGGTCGGAAGTGCCCAGAGGGCGCAGTGAGGTCATGGGACGGTACAACGACCGCCCCCGGTACGGGTATTCCGGCAGCCCTGACGTGGGGGGGGTGCCGCCAGGACTGCCGGAGTCGTAAGGCCTCGGGAGGGGTCCTTGGACGTCCCTAGACCGAGAGGCCCTTGCTTCCGAGCCAGGCCGCCGGGTCGATGCCCGCGCCGCCCGGGGTGTGGACCTCCAGGTGGAGGTGCGGGCCGGTCACGTTGCCGGTCGCGCCCACGCGCCCGATCGTGTCGCCGGTGCCCACGGTCTGGCCGACGCTCGCCGTCATCGAGGACAGGTGCGCGTACCAGACCTCCGTACCGTCCTCGAGCTCCAGGACGATCCGGTAGCCGTACGAGCCCGACCAGCCGGCCGACTTGATGGTGCCGCCGTGCACGGCCTTGACCGGCGTGCCGGTGGGCGCCGCGAAGTCGAGGCCCGTGTGCTGGCCGGAGGACCACATGGAGCCGGACTGGCCGTACGTGGAGGTGATCGTGTACGAGGACGTGGGCAGCGAGTAGCTCGCGGCGAGCTTCGCCAGGCGCTCCGCCTCGGCCTTCGCCGCCGCTTCCTCCTCGGCCTTCTTCTTCGCCGCGGCCGCTTCCTTCTCGGCCTTGTCCGCCTTGGCCGCGGCCTCGACGGCGGCCTTCTCGGCGGCGGCCTTCTCCGCCGCGGCCTTCTCGGCGGCGTCGGCGGAGGCCTGCTGCTGCTCGGCCTGCTGCAGGATGCGGGCGCGCAGCGCCTCACCGGCGTCGGCGGTCGAGGCGGAGGCGGACTGGCCGCTTCCGGCCTTCTCGACGCCGTCGGCCGGCAGGGCGAGGGTGGCCGTGAGCGGCTGGGGGTTGGTCGTACCGGAGTCCGAACCGCCCGCGCCGTCGCCGCCGTCGGAGATGAGCTCGCCGACACCGGGCAGCTCGGAGGCGTCCGGCAGGTTCAGGTCGGGCAGCGATATCGAGACCGGGGGCTTCTCCTTGGCGGTCGCCATGCCGCCCGCGCCGACGGCCGCGATGACGCCGACGCCGAGGACGGTGGAGGAACGGGCGAAGCCGGAGCGCTGCTTCACGACGCGGTGGCGGCCACCCGAACGGGCCTGCTGGCGCAGGGAGTCCTCGGTCGGGTTCCACTCCCCCAACGTCGTCGCGTTGTCGTCCGTCCCGGCGGCACCACGGGCACCGAACGCGTTGAACCCGTCAGAAAGACCGTCGGGGGCAGGGCTGTTGGACGCCACGGAGGCGTGCTCCTTTCCTTCCTTCTCGCCTACCGGGTTAGCTGACGGGTTCGGAGCAGGAAGGTCTCCTACGGGCGGTTCCGCACGAGTGCGAAGGTGCCCGATTCACCCCAAGTAGTGGTTCCCCGGTTCCCTTTCAGGATTCGGCGCACGCGCGCGGTGCCGTCTCTTACGACGGCTGGGACGACCGCGCTGCGTTATCGAACGTTAATAGACACGAGGGCCGGATTCCAAGCTGTTCCTGTTGATCATTCCCAAGATTGAGCTGGTACAGCCCGATTTGAGCCCGCTTCAGTACGGAGTCTTGCCGCCACCCCGAATCTGATGGTTCGTCAATTGTTATCGGAGCGGTACGCCTCCACTACGCAAGGTCACGGCGTACGTCAGGGGTGCGTCAGGGCGTACGTCACGGCACCACGGGCATCGTCCGGCGCCGCTCCGGCTGCCCCGCTCCCGGCCGGCTCACGGCGAGCAGCGCCATGTCGTCGGTGGAGCCCCCGCCCGTGTACCGGCGGACGTCGTCGACGAGCGCGTCGAGCAGCTCCTCCGGCCCGGGGAAGATCCTCCCGGCGAGCCGCTCGGCCGGTTCGTAGAAGGCCCCCGAGGCATCGCGCGCCTCGGAGAGCCCGTCGGTGTAGAGGAGCAGCGTGGCGCCGGGCGGGTACGGGGCCTCGTCGGCCCGGTCCGGCCAGACGGCCAGCTCGCCCATGCCGAGCGGCAGCGCGGGCTCGGTCGGCTCCAGGTGGGTCAGGCCCCCGTCCGCGTACAGCAGCAGCGGCTCGGGGTGGCCCCGGTTCACGACCCGTACCCGCCCGTTCCCGCGCGGGATCTCAGCAAGGACGGCCGTGGTGAACCCCTCGAAGGCGTCGAGTCCGGAGCGGCGGGTCCCCTCGCGAGCCAGCGCCCGTTCAAGGCGCTGGGCGACCCCCTCGAGGGAGGCCTCCTGCTCGGCCGCCTCGCGGAAGGCGCCGATCACGACGGCGACCGCCTCGACCGCGTCGAGCCCCTTGCCGCGCACGTCCCCGACCACGAGGCGGACCCCGAACGGCGTGTCCTGAACGGCAAAGAGGTCCCCGCCGATGAACGCGTCCGCCTGCGCGGCCTCGTAGCGGGCGGCGACCTGGAGCCCGCCGATCCGCTCGGCGGGCGTCGGCAGCACGGCCTTCTGCGCGGTCTCCGCGATCACCCGCGCCGAGGCGAGCCGCTCGCCGCTGCGCCGCACGACCCGGTTGATCAGCAGGGCGAGGGCGGAGACGGTGACGACGGTCAGCGTCTCGGTGAGGGCGGGGATGTCGTTGGCGGTGCCGTTGTAGAGGTGCAGCCCGATGCCGGCGAGGACGGCGGCGATGCCGGTGAGCAGCGTCGTCAGCATGGAGAAGAAGGGGGCGGCGATGAGCGGGGCGGCGGAGAACATCGGGGAGGCCGTGTACGCGGCGGGGGTGGCCAGGTCGAAGACGATCCCGCCGAGGATCACCAGCGGCGGCAGGGCCCGGATGAAGCGCCGGGCCCGCTCGGCCCGCCGGCGCGGGGCGCGCGGGGAGAGGCCGTTGCGCGAGCCGTTCCCCAGTCCCTGGGCCCGCCCGTTCAGCGGCGGTCGTGTCGGCCCCTTCGCCCGCCCGTTCGCCTGTCGTTTCGCCCGCCCGTGCCCCCGGTCCGGCCCTCGTTCCCGCCCCTGCCCCTGGCCCTGCCCCACCTGTGGTCTCCTGCCCGGTCCGTACACGGCACGGCGACGGACGGTACCGCGCCCTCCCCAGGGTGGCGGGAGCCGCGCCGCTCTGCGACCCCCGCTCGGCCATGTGGGGGATGCGGGGCAGGGGGACACGAGGCAGGGGGACACGACGAAGGCCCGGATCCAGTGACTGGATCCGGGCCTTCGTTGCTACTGAGTAGCGGGGACAGGATTTGAACCTGCGACCTCTGGGTTATGAGCCCAGCGAGCTACCGAGCTGCTCCACCCCGCGTCGGTGAATATGACCTTACGGCATGGTGAGCCGATCCCCTAATCCGTTTCCCGGCCGCCCTCTCAGCAGCCGCAGTCCTCGCCGTCGACCGGGGCGGTGAGCGGGTCCGCGTCCTTCTTCTCGGGGCCTTCCCACGTCTCGTACGGGAAGCCTTCGCGGACCCAGTACTCGAAGCCGCCGAGCATCTCCTTCACCTGGTATCCCAGCTGGGCGAGGGCGAGCGCGGCGCGGGTGGCGCCGTTGCAGCCGGGGCCCCAGCAGTACGTGACCACGGGGACGGACTTGTCGAGCAGCTGCTCGGCCTGCTCGGCGATGAGCGCGGTCGGCAGGTGGATCGCGCCGGGGACGTGGCCCTGGTCCCAGGACGCGGTCGAGCGGGAGTCGAGGACCACGAAGCCGAGGTCGCCGCCGGCGGCGACGGCGCTCGCGACGTCGGAGACGTCGGCGTGGAAGGCGAGGCTGGCGGAGAAGTACGCGGCCGCGGCCTGGGGAGAGGCGGGCGGGGTACGAAGTACGGCGTTGACCTGCGCGGTTGTCGTCATGCATGAAAATCTACGGTCGAAGATCACGGCGCTGAAGTGGCAAATCCCGGCGGTGGGAGTTCTCCGCCGGGGAAATCCGGGCGTTGGGCGGGGGACGACAGGGGATCTCACGCAGCGGACGTTTCGGGGCATCGTCAGGGCCTAGTCGGGACCTCGCCGGGACCTCGTCGTGGGCTTTTCGGGACCTCATAGGGGGCTCATCGGGGTCTGTTCAGGGTCGTTTCAGGGCCGTGAGGTGTCACTTCACGGGGACGCCGACCGTCATACATATGAGGGCACGCGGCGATTCCGACCCATACGTACGGACGAACGAACGAACGAGGGAGACGCACCGATGGACGACAAAGACCTCCTGGCCGCGCGCTTCGATGCCGACCGCACCCACCTCAAGGCGGTCGCCTACCGGATGCTCGGCTCGCTGAGCGAGGCCGAGGACGCCGTCCAGGAGGCGTGGTTCAAGCTCAGCCGCTCCGACACCAGTGACGTACGGAACCTCAGCGGCTGGCTCACCACCGTCGTCGGCCGGGTCTGCCTGGACATGCTGCGCTCGCGCGCCTCGCGCCGCGAGGACCCGCTGGAGTACTACGTGCCCGATCCGCTCGTACGCGGCGCGGGCGGCGGCGCGACCGACCCCGAGGAGGAGGCGCTGCTCACCGACTCGGTCGGCCTGGCGCTGCTCGTGGTCCTGGACACGCTGGGCCCGGCCGAGCGGCTCGCCTTCGTCCTGCACGACATGTTCGCGGTGTCCTTCGACGAGATAGCCCCGATCGTGGACCGCACCCCGGCCGCGACGCGCCAGCTCGCCAGCCGGGCCCGCCGTCGCGTCCAGGGCGCGGCGCCCGGCCCGGCGCCGGACATCACGCGCCAGCGCGAGGTGGTCGACGCTTTCATGGCGGCCTCGCAGGGCGGCGACTTCGAGGGCCTGCTCGCGGTCCTGGACCCGGACGTGCTGCTGCGGGCGGACGGCGGCAAGGCGCTCGCGGGGCTCTCGAAGCTGGTGCGCGGCGCCGAGGCGGTCATCAGCCAGGCGCTCACCTTCGCGCGCTTCCGCCGCGAGTACCGGGAGGTGCTGGTCAACGGCGCGCCGGGCATCGTCTCGTACGTGGACGGCGGCCGGGCGGCCGGGCTCATGGCCTTCACGATCGTCGGCGACCGCATCACGCAGATCGACATCATCGCCGACCCGGAGCGGCTGGAGGCGCTGGGCATCTGAGTCCCGTAGGTACGAACTGTACGAACTAGCCTCCGAGACCGAGGGCGGCGAGCGCGGCCGTACCGGCGACGGCGTGGTCGCCGCCCGCGAGGAGCAGGGTGCGGGCCGACTGGTAGCGGCAGCCGGCCGCCTCGAACGCCGCGGCGGCGGCGAGCTGCCGCGGTACGTCGCCGTCGAGCAGCGCCTCGGTCCGGTCGACATGGGCGGAGGCGACCGGGTTCCCGGCGACGGTCGTACGCGCGGCGGTCACCCGGGCGCGGGCGTCCGGGTGGCCGGCGAGTGCCGAGGCCTCGGCGCGAAGCGTCACGTACCAGTGCAGCCAGATCCAGGAGACCCACTTCCACACCTGCTCCGGCTCGGGCGCGAGCCGTTCGAGGGCGGCGTCCGGGTCGCCCCGGTGGAGCAGGAGCTGGGCGTCGAGGACCGCGCCGTAGCCGTGGCGGTACTCGTCCCCCGTACCCGCCCGGTCGACGATCGCGAGCCAGTCCGCCCGGGCGTCGTGGTCGCCGCGCAGGCCGTGGACCAGGGCGACCGACGCGGCGGCGGGGCCGAGGGAGAAGGAGCGGCGGCGGCCGCTCTGCTCCCACGCGTCCAGGAACCGCGCGCTGCCGGTGAGCACCTCGTCGCCGTGGCCGGCGAACGCGTCCGCGACCAGGAGCCAGGACGTGGCGTGGTGGCCCACTTCGGCCAGGAGCGGGTGGGCGGCGAGCTGTCCGCCCCAGAGGCGGGCGGCCGGGAGGTCGCCCACGCCGAGGGCGGTGCCTGCGGCCATGGCGAGGGCGTCCATGAATTCGTGGGTACGGGCGGGGGATTCGTGCGTACGGGCGGGGGGACGGGGTCCCCCGTCCCCGGCCAGGATGTCGATGCGGCGCCGGGCGGCAGCGGCGGCGGCGAACGGCTCGCCGGCCCAGCACTGGGCGCCCGAGAGCGCGTCGAGGGCGGCGGACTCCGCGACCGGGTCGCCCGTGCGGCGGGCGAGCGCCACGGCCCGTTCGGCGCGGGCGACAGTCGCCGACGCCGTGTTGTCGGTGCCGCCCTGGACCGCGCCGAACGCGTCCGCGAGCACGGCCGCCTCGGCGAGCGCGACGGCCGCCTCGGCAGCCGGGTCGTCACCGGCCAGCTCGCCCGCCTCCTTGAGGAGCGCGGTCACGTCCTCGGCGGACGGAACGAGGGTGAACTCGCTGGAGAAGCGGTACGCGACGGTGGCGGCGGCCGCCAGGTCGCGACCGGCCCCGGCGGTGTCCCCGGCGCGGCGGGCGGCCTCGGCGGCGGCCAGGTGCAGGCGGAGCATGTCGTCGCCGAGCCTGCGACACCCGGCGACGGCGGCGGCCTGCCGGAGGGCGTCGACCGCTCGCGGGGGATCGCTGGCCAGCGCGGCGGCCTGTTCGTACCGCTGCTGCGCCTCGCCGAGCAGGGTGCGGATGAAGGCGGCCCCGGCCAGGGAGCGGGCTAGCCGGTGGGCGTCGGCGCGCCGGTCCGGGCGGTCGGCGTCGGCGTCAGCGTCGGCATCTGCGTCTGCGGACCAGGTGAGGGCGGCGCGGAGGTCGTCGGCCACGGCGTCGAACCGGGCGCGCCAGTCGGCGCGGGCCGCGCCCTCCGCGGCCCCTTCACCGCCCGGCTCCACCAGCTCAGCCGCGCGGGCCAGGCACCAGCCCACGTGCCGGGTACGGACGGCGTCCAGTTCGTCGGCGTCGGCGAGGCGCTCCGTACCGTACTGGCGGATCGTCTCCAGCGCCTGGTACCGCGTGCCGGTCTCGGACGGGACCACCGCGAGCAGGCTCTGCTCGGCGAGCCGGCCGAGGCCGTCGGCGACGTCGGCGGGTTCGAGCGGGGCGAACCCGGCGACCTCGGCGGCCGCCTCGACCGTGAACGGCACGACGAAGACCGACACGCGGCGCAACAGCGACCGGTCCGCGGGCTCCAACAGGTCGTGGCTCCAGTCGAGGACCGCCCGTACCGAGCGGTGCCGGTCGGTGGCGCGGGGGCCGCCGGCGAGGAGGCGCAGCTGCTGGGAGAGGCCGGCCGTGAGGCCGTCGAGCCCGAGCGTGGCGCAGCGGGCGGCGGCGAGTTCGATCGCGAGCGCCATGCCGTCGAGCCGTTCGCAGAGGGCGACGACCCGTGCGCGTACCGCCGGATCCGTCAGGAGCCCGACGACGGCGGCCGCGCCGACGGCGCCCGCCCGGTCGAGGAACAGGGCCACGGCGTCCGACTCGTCGGCTCCGGCACGGGACAACGGCGGTACGGGAAAGGCCCGTTCGAAGGGCACGAGGAGCCGGGCCCGGCTCGTCACGAGGACGCGCACGCGGGGGCAGGCCGTCAACAGCCGTTCCAGGAAGGGTGCGACGCCCCCGTCCCGTATCTGCTCGCAGTTGTCGAGCACGAGCAGCGCCTGCCGGTCCGCGAGAGCGGCGAGCACCGCGTCGTCGATCCCGCCGCCCGGCTGCTCGCCCACGCCCAGGGCGGCGGCGACCGCCGCGCCGACCCGCTTCTCCTCGGTGACCGGGACCAGGTCGACGAACCACACGCCGTCGGCGAACTCGTCGGCGACGTCGGCCGCGACCGCCAGCGCGAGCCGCGTCTTGCCCACACCGCCCGGCCCGACGGCGGTCACCTGCCGATGCGCCCGCACGGCCTCGGCCAACTCCCGCCGCTCACGCACCCGCCCGATGAAGGCGGTCAGCGGGGCGGGAAGGGGAGCGGGCACGGTACGGGAAGCACCTTCGCCGGCGCGGGCGTCGGCGAGCGCGAGGGCGATGGCGTGCCGGGCGAGCGCGCGCCGGTCCGGCACCTCCAGCTTCCGCAGCATCGAGGAGACGTGGGACTCGACGGTACGAACGGAGAGGAACAGCCGGGCGCCGATCTCGGCGTTGCTGAGGTGCTCGCCGAGAAGCGCGAGCACGTCGGCTTCCCGGGGCGAAATCTCGGGACTGGTCACGGCGTCATTATCCGTAACGCGTCGGTGGACGTTGGGTGTTCAGCACGGAAGCGCGCGCCCGGGGCCGGCGTGGAAGCTGTGCCCACAAGACAAGCCATCCCCCGGCAGGAGCACCCATGTCCAGCACCAGCACCAGCACCAGCACCGACACCGGCACCGGCACCGGCACCGGCACCGGCACCGGCAGCACCTCCCCGGCCCCCCGCTCCCGCACCGAGCGGCGCCGCGACACCGAGCACCGCCTGGCCCACGACGTGGACGTCTGGGTGGCGAGCGCCTCGGCGGACGGCGCGCCCTACCTGGTGCCGCTCTCCTTCGACTGGGACGGCGAGGCCCTGCTCGTAGCCACTCTGGCGAACAGCCCGACGGGCCGGAACCTGACCGCGACCCGGGCCGCCCGGCTGGCGCTCGGCGGCACCCGCGACGTCACGATGATCGACGGCGATGTCGAGGTCTTCGCGATGGACGCGCTCTCCCAGGAGCAGGGCGACCGGTTCGCGGCACGCACGGGCTTCGACCCGCGGCGTGACGTGGACACCCCGTACAGCTGGTTCCGCATCACCCCGCGCCGCGTCCAGGCCTGGCGCGAGGCGGACGAAGTCCCGGCGCGCGGCCTGATGCGCGACGGCAGGTGGCTGACCGACTAGCGACTACCGACTGGCGACTGGCGACTAGCGGAGGAAGGGATTTCGGCCCACATCGGACGGCACCTGTTCGCGTACGGGAGTGCTGTCCGGGCCGGGTACGCGCATGCCGGGGATCGGGAGGTTCCGGACGCGGTGCAGGAGGACGGCGCCGTCCTCGTTCCGTACCTGCTCGTACCCGTGGTCGAGCAGGAGGTCGATCCGCCGGCGCTGCTCGTCGAGCGAGGCGAAGGGGAAGGTACGGTCGTTGACGCGGAGGAGGACCCAGTCCGCCCCGCGTGGCGTGGCGTCGACGAGGACGACGCGCGTACGGGACGTCAGCCGCGGGGCCACGGTGTTGTCGGCCTCCACGGTCGCGCCGTCCGGGATGAGTTCGGCAGCGCGGGCGAGCGCGCGCTTGTCGGGACGGGGCTGCCAGGAACCCGGGTTGATGGGCAGGCCGAGGCCGGCGACGAGGGCGGCGGCGGTACTGAGGGTCACAGCGACGACGGCCATCCGCGCACCCCACCTGCCGCGCAACCGCCCAAGGGTCTCCAGGGCGGCCGTGAGCAGGATCGGCCAGAGGAAGGCGTCGTAGTGATTGACCACCGGCCAGTGGTTCGGGTTGTCGGAGAGCATGCGCTCCGCGAGCAGGGGCACCGCGAGCAGCAGCGTCGGTGACCCGACCGGCAGGAACGCGAGCGTTCCCAGGATCCACGCGAGCATCAGCACCTTGACGGACGGCGTGAACGCGACTTCCGCCAGCACCCACGGCTCGGTCAGTACGGTCAGCAGGGCCTCGCCGCCGTCCGCCCCGAGGCGGCCGTAACTCCAGTAGTAGCCGGGCGGGCTGCCCATGGCCGGCAGGAACCAGCCGACGACCAAGCCGACGACCAACGGCCCACCCAGAAGCAGCGCGATCCCGACCGCGCGGCCACTCGCCCGCCGGGCCCGGTGCGCGCGCACGGCGAGCAAAGCCCCGAACACCCCGACCACAAGCCCCATGTCCTCCTTCACGAGACACAGGGCGACCGCCCACAGGGCCGCGCCTCCGTAGCGCCGGGCGAGGCCCCGCTCCAGCATGAG
Organism: Streptomyces sp. NPDC058579; assembly: GCF_042718575.1. Classification (NCBI taxonomy): domain Bacteria; kingdom Bacillati; phylum Actinomycetota; class Actinomycetes; order Kitasatosporales; family Streptomycetaceae; genus Streptomyces; species Streptomyces sp. NPDC058579. Next base: position 629,298 of record NZ_JBHXPI010000001.1, on the reverse strand, counting down.
GAGCGTGATCGGTACGGCGAAGGCCACCTCGTGGAAGCCGGTGTACGAGGAGTTCAGGAGCGGCCAGCCCACCGCGTACACGAGCCCGCTCACGTCGGCCGCCCGGCGCGCGACGGCGGGGGCGGCCCCGGCGAAGCAGTGCCGCGCGATCCGGCGCACCACCGGCACGCCCGCCGCGAACAGCAGGGCCTGGGCGAGGATCAGCGAGCGCGGGTCGTCCCAGATCCAGTAGAGCGGGGCCAGCAGGGCCAAGAGCGGGGTGAAGTGGTCACCCAGGAGCGTGAAGTCCGGCGGGAATTCATGGTGGACGCTCTTGATCGGCGACCGGGGCAGCTCGAAATGCGCGTACGCCCGCACGGCCTGATCGAAGATCCCAAGATCGAACCCGGTCACGCGCAGCGCGGTCCACGACTGCAACCCGAGCGCGAAGCACACGAGAAAACACAGGACCCCGGTGCCACCCCCACGCACCCACCCGGAGCCGAGCCCCTTGGAGACCGCCCCTTCCCCAGCCTTACGCGGTCCGGGAAGAACGTCCGAGTCCCGGAGGTCTACGACCTGCTCGGTCTCGCGTATAGGCGGGGCACTCATGCCCCGAAAACTACGTGCCGCCCCACCCAACTGCCAACGACGAAGCCCGAACCACGGCTCGCGGCTCGCGGCTCGCGAAGGGGCGGGGCGGCCGGATTCGAACCGGCGTCCTCGCGATTTTGGAGACCGCGCGCGACGACCTCTGCGCTACGACCCCGCCTTGCGGGTGATCCTAGGTGGACGGCCCCGGGCACAGTGAAGCGCCCCATCCCAAGATGTCGGATGGGGCGCTCGCGCGCAGGTCGGAGGAGGCTTCCTCGTTGCTGCGAGGTGTAGGCCATGTCGGACTCGAACCGACAACCAACGGATTAAAAGTCCGCTGCTCTGCCAATTGAGCTAATGGCCCTCGGCACAACACCCCCGAGCATAGCCGTATCGCTCCCGGGAACCGATCGGGTATCCGACACGGCCCCGTCTCCCCGGGCGTCTCCCCGGGGCGTCCCCCTGAGCCCGCAGGCCCAGGGGGCGGGGTCCGTCAGTACAGGCCCTTGAAGGCGTTCCAGCCGGCCGTGCCGATCATGACGCGGCCCGCGTACAGGCCGTTGCCCTGGTTCGTGTAGCGCCACAGCTTGCCGGTCGTGTCCCGGGCGAGGAGCTCACCGCGGCCGTCGCCCGTGATGTCGCCGACGCCCACAAGGGAGGAGTAGACCCCCCAGCCGCCGCCGACCTTCACACGGGCCGTCACACCACCGTTCGCCGTGCCGTAGTAGCGCCACAGCACACCCGACGCGTCCACGCCGAGCAGATCGCCCCGCCCGTCACCGTTCAGGTCACCGGCGCCCACGATCTTCTTGTACAGCTTCCAGTTGGTACCGATCTTCACCCGAGCGCCCACAGCGGTGCCCTCCGTACCCGGGTAGAAGTACATGTCACCGGTCGACGTCTGGCGCGCGATCAGGTCCTTGTGACCGTCACCGTTCACGTCGCCGGGCGACGTCAGCACGTCGTACTGGCCCCAGCCCCTGCCGAGCAGCGTGTACGCCGAGGAATCCGAGACGATCGCCCCGCAGCCCGTCCGGTACCCGCGCAGTTCGTCGCCGACACGCCCGTACACGTCGTTGCAGCCGTCGCCGGTCATGTCCCCGACCGGCACCAGGAGCGTCGTGTTGGGGAGCTTCCCGCCCGTGCCGTTGGTCCGCGCGGCCAGGCCGCCCGAGCCGTTGCCCCGGTAGAGCGACACCAGTCCCGCCTGGTCCATCACCAGCAGGTCGCCGAAGCCGTCGTTCCCGGCGAGGTCCCGCCACGGCACCACCCTGCCGCCGGTCACGGAGATCGTGCCCGAGGGGGTCAGGTCGAGGCCCTCGCCATCGGCCGTGTTGGCGGTCAGCGACCACGTGAACGTACCGTCCGTGACCAGCCGTCCCGCGGCGTCCTTGCCGTCCCAGCCGACCGCGATCCGGCCGCGCGTCTCACCGCCGTCGTACGTACGGACCACCGCGCCGCCCACCTTCCGGCGCAACGTCAGCTGCCAGTACGACGCCGGCTTCGACAGCGACCAGGACGCCTTCCAGCCGTCCGTCGCCCGCGCGGTCGCCGGGGTGCTCGCCGCGGTCGCCGTCAGGTCGGAGGCGGGGACGCTCGTCCAGACCGCGTGGATCCGGTTCTCCGCGTCCTTGTACGCCACGGCCCCGCCGAAGCGGTCCACCGTCCACGCCTCCCGGCGCGCGCCCTGGACGGGCGCGGAGTCCACGAGCGGGCGCGGCGCGGCGGCCGTGCCCGTGTGGAAGTCGATCAGCCGGAGGTACGAGCCGGAGCCCTGGTCCACGACGAAGCCGTCGCCCAGGAGGCCACCGTTGTACGAGCCCCTGGGCAGCGCGACCTTCGTGCCCTTCTGGAGGTCGACCACGCCCTGCTTGGAGAACCCGGCGCAGGACCAGTACAGCCAGCGGCCCGCCGTCTGAAGCTCCGTCGGCGCGCAGTCGGCGCCGGTCGCGACCGTGCCGAGGTCCTTGCCCGTGACCAGGTCCGTACGGGACACCTGGCCCACGGTGGCCGTACCGGCGAACAGCGTGTCGCCGCGCAGGGCCGCCGCCGTCTGCGGCTGCGTCCGGACGACGGGAGCGGCGCCGGGCGCGGCGTCCAGGTCGACGACGAGGGTCTCCCCGTCCGCGACGAGGTTGCCGGGGATGCTCGGGCGCCCGCTCTGGAAGACCGCCCAGCGGCCGGAGGCGTCGGCGAGCCGGCCGGTGTTCTTGCCCGTGGCGGCGCGGGTGGACTCCTTGGCGGAGCGCCGCCCGACCACCTCCATGCCGTCGAAGCCGCGGGCCAGATGGACCGTACGGCCGTCGCCGGAGTCGAACAGCGGGGTCGTGCTCTCCAGCCGCTCCTCGGACCCGACGGCCCCGATCGAAACGGGCTCCGACTGGCCGGTGTGCATCGGGCCGACCGGCAGGTTCCGCGCGAAGAAGCCCCGGCCCAGCTGACCGTTCTGCTCCAGGGTGGAGAGCCGGCCCGCGCCGAGGGCGAGCGACTGGACCGCCGTCGCCAGTGGTTCGACGCGGCGCAGCTTCTCCAGGACCGGAGCGCCGCCGCCCTTGCCGGGGACGGCCTTCAGCAGCGCCCAGTCGGTCGCGGAGGAGCCACCGACGACGGCTACACCGGCCGCCCCGCCGCCGACGATCTGATTGATCTCCGGCTCGGCCTTCTCCAGAAGCGTCTGCGAGCGCCCGTCGGGCGCCAGCGCGACCAGGCGCCGCTGGAGCGAGGCGTCCGTGCCCGAGGCTTCGCCGACGGCGAGGACCCAGTCCCCGACCAGGCCGATACGGGCGGGGCTCAGGCCCTCGGGCAGCGCGAACGTCCGCTCGGCGCCGTTCAGGGCGGACCGCTCCCGCAGGTGCACCTGACGGTCCCGATCGACCCACGCGATCCGGTCGGCGCTCAGGGCCACCGGCGCGACGAGGATGCTCTCCCCGGCGGAGGTGGGCGCGGCGATCACCGTCATCTGCCCGGTCCGCAGGTCGACGACGCCGAGGTCGGTCAGGTCGTACGCGTCGGTGGTGGACCGGCCGAAGCGGATCACGGCGGCGGTGTCGTCACCCGCGACGAGCCGCGCCATGTGCAGGTCGGCGCCCTCGGGGAAGCCGGTGACGGGGATCTTGGTCTCCGTCGCGTCCCCGGCACGGCGCAGGTAGTAGCCCGTGGTCGTCTGGGTCGAGTTCTCGGACTCGTACTGCTGGAAGAGCAGCGTGTCGCCGAGCAGCCCCCGCAGGCTCGCGTCGCGCGGCAGGGCCAGCGGCTGCTCGGTGCCCGCGGCCAGGTCGCGTACGAAGTGGTTGCCGGCGCCGCGCTCGACGTACGCGTACCGCCCGCCGACCCCGGTCTCGGCGAACGCCGGATTGCCGGAGCCGTACCCGAGGGACACGGTCTGCCCGGTCGAGAAGTCGGTCCAGGAAAGCTCGCCGCTTGAGCTCTCGTCGGAGTCCTCGGTCTCGTGCACGTACCCGTTGCCGCTGACCGCCTTGACGGTCGCGTGCCGCGGGACGGTCCGCCAGTTGGGCGTGATGTCCAGCTGGTCGCCGGGCGGGACGGCGGCGGGCAGAGCCGCCGGTACGACGTTCGGCGCGGCGTTCGGTACGGCGGTGGCCGGCATCGCGCCGACCACCGAGGCGACGAGCGCGGCAGCCACGACGGCCGTACGCGCACGGCGATCACGCGCGCGTGAAGAGCGTGCCAAAGAGGGTCCCTCCCCGGGAAACCTGAAGATGAGGAAACAGGGTGGAAGACCATGTCGCCGGGCCCCCTGGCCGACGCTTCCCACCCATGTCAACAGCGCCGACAGTAACAGCCGCGACGGACACCCAGCAGCCGGGATTCCGTCCCCGCCCCCACCGCATTCGAACCCGTTCAACGAAGCGGGGCCCGCACGGCGAACATCCGCCGTCCGGGCCCCGAATCACAGGTCACGCGTCACCACGCGTCAGTACAGGCCCTTGAAGCCGTTCCAGCCCGCCGTACCGATCATGACCCGGCCCGCGTACAGGCCGTTGCCGAGGTTGGTGTACCGCCACAGCTTGCCGGTCGTGTCCCGGGCAAGGAGCTCACCGCGACCGTCACCCGTCAGGTCACCGACACCCACCAGGGCGTTGTACCCACCCCAGCCCGCACCGACCTTCACCCGGGCCGTCACACCACCAGTCGCCGTGCCGTAGTAGCGCCACAGCACACCCGACGCGTCCATACCCAACAGATCGCCCCGCCCGTCACCGTTCAGGTCACCGGCACCCACGATCTTCCCGTACAGCTTCCAGTTCGTACCGATCTTCACCCGCGCACCCAGACGGTGATCCGCCGTACCCGGGTAGAAGTACATGTCACCCGTCGACGTCTGGCGCGCGATCAGGTCCTTGAAACCATCACCGTTCACATCACCCGACGACGTCAGCACATCGAACTGGCCCCAGCCCTTGCCGACCGAGGTGTACGGCGACGAAGCCGAAACGATCTGCCCACAACCCGGCCGGTACGAACGCAGCTCGTCACCGACCCGCACATACACGTCGTTGCAGCCGTCACCGTTCACATCACCGGTCGGTACCAGGACCGCCGTCGACGGGAACTTCGCACCCGTACCGGGCGTCCGCGCGGCCACACCACCGGCGCCGTTGCCCTTGTACAGCGACACCAGACCCGCCGAATCCATCACCAGCAGATCGCCGAAGCGGTCGTCACCGGCCATGTCCCGCCACGCCGGCACGGAACCGCTCAGCTTGACGCCGCCCGTGAGGACGAGGTCCGCGCCCTGGCCGTCGGCCGGCTTCGCCGTCAGCGTCCAGGTGTACCCACCGTCCGCGACCGGCTTGCCGCCCGCGTCCTTGCCGTCCCACGCGGCCTTGACGACGCCTCGTGCCTCGCCGCCGGAGAGCGTGCGGACGACGGCTCCCGTGCTGTCGCTCTTGAGCTCCAGGGACCAGGAGGCGGCCGGCTTGGTCAGCCACCAGCGCGGCTTCCAGGGCGACTTGCCGCCGTTGACCGCCTGGGTCGTCGGAGCGTCTGCGTCGATCCTGGCCAGCGGCGAGGCCGGCACACCGGGGTCGACCACCCGGACGTCACCGGCGGCGTTGTCCTGGAAGGCCAGGCGGCCGGTGGCGGTGTCGACGGCCCACGGGCCGTGCTGCCAGTTGTCCTCCGAGACCTGGTAGGTCGCCTTGAGGACGGGCTCCGCGCCACGGAAGTCGGTGACCTTCAGGTCCCGGCCGTCCGACTGGACCACATAGCCGTCGCCGAGCGTGGTGAACCGCTCGGTGAACGACTTGTTGACGTTCTTGTCGAGGTCGTAGACGCCTGCCTTGCGAACCTGTCCGGCGCAGTCCCAGCTCAGCCAGTGAGCGGTGACCTTGATGGACTCCGCCCGGCAACCCGAGCCCAGGTCGACCGTGCGCTTCACCGCACCGGTCCGGACGTCGTAGCCGACGACCGTCCCGGCCTCGCCGCCCGCCCAGAGGGTGTCGCCCTGCAGGTCCCAGTCGAAGGAGGGGACCTTGAGCGTGGCCAGCCGCTTGCCCGTGTCCAGGTCGACGGTGGACGTCACCCACTCACCGGACTCGTCGTGTCCGCCGACGAAGGCGTATCGCCCCGAGGCGTCTCCGACCTGGACGTCGGTGAGCTCGGTGGTCACCGCCCGCCCGGAGGTCGCGCCGTCCTCGACGACCACGGGAACACCGCCGAAGTCGCCCTGGACGACGAGACGTCCGTCGCCGGTCGGGAAGTTCTCCTGGCAGACGTTCTCGTCGGTGCACCCGCTGAGGTCGAAGCCGAAGGTGCCACGGTCCCGCGTCGGGCCCGCGGTCAGCGCGCCCGTGACCGACACCGTCCGCGAGCGGTAGGTGTTGGTCTCGTCCGGCATCCGCTCCAGGGAGTCGAGCTGCCCGTGGCTGAAGGTGAACGCCCTCGGCTTGGAGGTGACCGGGGTGACATCGACCAGCTCGGCCGCGGCCGTGCCGTCCCCGTCCACCGTGAGCCGCTGGAGGCTCAGCGCGTCGGCCGTCGCCCCGGCGACGAGGAGCAGCCCGCCGTCCGGCGTCGCGAGCGCCTGCGCGCGCCCGTGCGCGAAGAGCGTGGTCTCCTCCCCGCCCGCGCGCGGCACGGAGACGACGCGGTACGGGGCCGTGGAGCCCTGACCGGAGGCGCGCCCGACGATCAGCCGGCCGCCGACGACACCGAGCAGTACATCGCCCTCGCTGTGGGGCAGTTCGGTCGTCGCGGTCAGCGCGAGCGGACCGGAAGCCCCGGCGTCGCCTTTGGCGTAGGAATGTGCCTTGCCGCCCTTGTCCCACACGACGATCTCGGTCGGGCCGATCACGGTGGACACCGGCTGGGCGGCCGCGTCCTGAGGAACGGTCCGTACCTGCGCCGAGGCGAGGTCGAGCCATGCCGTACGGGAGACACCGTCCACCTGGTACGTGGTGAGGATGCCGTCCGCCGTACCGGCGATCGGGTGGGCCGGCGGCAGCGCGCCCTCGGGCCAGCCGGTCACCGGGGTGTCCTGCACCGAGCCGTTCACCAGCCGGAGCAGGTGCCAGACACGCGGGGTGGACAGGGTGGCCTGGGTGAAGGTCACCACGGTGGTCCCGAACGCACCTACGTACCGGTGCGTCTTCGGAATGTAGAAATGGGCCGTTCCGCCACCGGGCAGCCTGTCCACCACCCGGACCAGATGAGAGGTGGAAGTCCAGTCCGGCGAGAACATCGCGTAGCCGTCGATGCCGGCGCCGTAGCGACCGTCCGCCTCCGGCCCCTCCTCCTCGACCGAGAGCGGCGTGGAGTAGTTCCCGGCGTACGTGCTCCAGAAGTGGCCGCGCCCCTGCTCGTAGCGCAGGTAGCCGGTAGCCCCCGCGGCGAGGGGGACGACGGTGCGCGGCTGCTGCGCGACCGAACCCGGGAAGACGACTCCGGGGCCGTCGGCAGCGACGGCGGTCGTGGCCAGCGGGCCGATGCCCGCGAGCAGGGTCGCGGCCGTGACGGTCGCGATGGAATGGCGTAGAAGAGCGCTACGAAGCACTCGGGTCCTCCCCTGAGGCATGAAAGAAGAGGCACGGGAGATGGCGACGCCAGCGCTGAACAGAACTCGGTTCGCGGCCCCCCGGCCGCACCACCCCCATGCGAACGCGCCGATGCTAACAGCCGCCCCACAGGCCTCGGAAGCGAGTTTCGAACCCGTTCAAAGAAGCAGGGCCCGTACGTCACCGAAGTGTCGTACGGGCCCTGCTCAGTCTTCAGCGATCAGCGTGTTACGCCAGATCAGCCGTTGCGCTTCCAGCGCGGCTTCTCGTCGCGGCGGCCGAAGGAGGAGCCGCCGGTCGAGCCGGTGCCGCGGTGGTCGCCGCCGCGGTGGTCGTCACGACGGGCGTACGGGCGGTCGCTGCTGCCCGCGCGGAAGCCGCCCGAGGGGCGGTCGTCGCGACGGTCGCGGTTGAACGGACGGTCGCTGCCGCGGTGGCCGCCGGTCGGGCGGTCGTCGCGACGGAAGCCACCGCCACGGTTGTCGTCACGACGGTCGTTGTCGCGGCGGAAGCCGCCACCCGACGGACGGTCGTCACGGTTGAAGCCGCCCGACGGACGGTCGTCGCGGTTGAAGCCGCCCGAGGGACGGTCGTCACGGCGGAAGCCACCGCCACGGTTGTCGTCACGACGGTCGCCACCCGAGCGGAAGCCGCCCGACGGACGGTCGTTGTCACGACGGAAGCCACCACGGTCACCGCCGCGGTCGCCACCGCGGTCACGGCGCTCGTAGTTGCCACGCTCGTCGCGGAACGCCGGGGTGCGCTCCTCGCGGCGCTCCTGGGCCGGCTCGGCGACGACGGCCGCGGCGACCTCGGCCTCGGCGGCCTCCGTCACCTCGGCGACCGCGGCCTCCGGGTCCTCGCCCCGCTCGCGCGCGGAACGGGCGACCAGGCGGTCGGCCTCCTCGCGGAGCTCGGTGGCGCGGCGCGTCAGACGCTCCAGCTGCTTGGTGAGGTCGGCGACCTCACGCTCGGCCTGCTTGGCCGCGTTGTTCGCGGAGTCGGCCTGGACCTCGGTGAGCGAACGCGCACCGGTGATCTCGGCGACCTCCGGCTCGAACGCGCCGGCGCTCTGGATGATGTGGCGCGAGGCGTCGACGCCCGCGTCCTCCATCAGCCGGAAGATCTGGCGGCGCTGGTGCGGCAGCGACAGGGAGACGACGACACCGGACTTGCCGGCACGAGCCGTACGGCCCGAGCGGTGCAGGTAGTCCTTGTGGTCACCGGCCGGGTCCACGTTCAGGACCAGGTCGATGCCGTCGACGTGGATGCCTCGGGCGGCGACGTCGGTGGCGACCAGCGCGTTGACGTAGCCGTCCTTGAAGTCGGCGAGCACGCGGGTACGAGCACCCTGCGTCATGCCGCCGTGCAGCGCGTCGGCCTTCACGCCGGACTCGACGAGCTGCTCGGCGATGCGGTCGGCGCCCAGCTGGGTGCGGACGAAGATGATCGTGCGGCCCTTGCGGGCGGCGATGGCGGCCGTGACCGGCGCCTTGTCCTTCGGCTTCACGACGAGGACGTGGTGCGACATGGTCGAGACGTTGCCCTGCGCGCTGTCGACCTCGTGCGTGACGGGGTTCGTCAGGTAGCGCTTGACCAGCGTGGAGATCTCGTTCTCCATCGTGGCGGAGAAGAGCATGCGCTGGCCGCCGCCGGGGATCTGGTCGAGCAGCTCGGTGACCTCGGGCAGGAAGCCCAGGTCCGACATCTGGTCGGCCTCGTCGAGGACGGCGATCTGGACGTTCTCGAGCGAGCAGGCGCCACGGTTGATGATGTCGCGCAGTCGGCCCGGGGTGGCGACGAGGACGTCGACACCGCGCTCCAGGGCGTAGATCTGGTTGCCCATCGACGTACCGCCGCAGACGACCTTCATCTTCAGGCCGAGCACGTCGCCGTACGGCTGCAGCGCGTCCGCGACCTGCATCGCGAGCTCGCGGGTCGGGGTGAGGATGATCGCGCGGGGCTTCTTCTTCTCGGTGGAGCCGCCGGCCAGCTGCGCCAGGGTCGGCAGACCGAAGGAGAGGGTCTTGCCGGAGCCGGTACGGCCGCGGCCGAGGATGTCCTTGCCGGCCAGGGCGTCCGGGATGGTCGCCGCCTGGATCGGGAAGGGCGTGGTCACACCGTTCTGCGCGAGCTTGCGCACGACGCCCTCGGGCAGGCCGAGGTCGGCGAAGGTGATGGTGGGCTCGGTGGGCTCCGAGGCCTCGGCCTCGGAAGCGTCGATGCCGTCGGTGTCGTCCGTCTCGACGATCTCGATGGACTCGACGATCTCGGTGGCCTCTACGGCCTCGACGATCTCGTCGTTCTCGGGCATGACGGTGTGGTCAGGACTGAAAATGGACATGCGAAATGCGAAACCTTCCGGAGTCTCGGCACGCGCCCGTCAACTCCGTGAAATTCGCAATTCGACCGCCTCAATGCGGTCCAGCCACGGCTAGGGAGAGTACGCGCCACGCGGCGCTCTTCTGTGTCGGCGCCGGGCAATGGGATCAAACGATCTACCACCATACGCACCCTCCCCCACCTATGGCAAACCGGACTGCGTCACACCGGCCCTCACGCCGGTCCGACCTGCGGTGATGCCTCCGGCTCCACCTGCGCACCAGGGCCGTCGGCGGCCCTCATGGCGCCCATGTGGGTGTCCGCGCCCGGCGTCGCGGTCGGCGAGTCGGTGGGGTCCGGCGTGGGCTCCGGAGTGGGGCTCGGGCTCGGCTCCACGGTCGGCTCTGGCGTCGGCTCCGGCGGGTCCACCGGTGGCGTGACCTCGCCACCCGGCGGGGTCGGCTCGCCCGCGCCGCCGCCCGGCCCGCCAGGCTCCTGCCCGCCCGGCTTCGGCTTGCCGCCCGAGGATCCGCCCGCCGGGGCCTCCACGGGGGGCTTCCCCGAGGCCGTCGGCGAGCCGCTCGGCACCGGCGACTCCGCACCCGCTCCGGCCGCGTCGGGGCCGCTCTTCCCGGACGTGTCCCGGCCGGTTCCGCCGTGCCGGCCCGAGAACCCGGCGCCCCCGCCGGACTCGGCCGCCTCGCCCTGCTTTCCCGCGGACTTGCTGGGCGCCGGCTTCGCGCCCTCGTCACTCACGCTCATGCAGCCGCTCAGACCGGCACAGGCCGCCACCGCCAACGCGGTCGCGGCCCATCTCACACGGGTTGGCAAATGGCGCACGGAGGGCACCTCCAGGACACAAAGGGCGGGAACAGCGGGCGGAAGACCGCGTTTCGCTGCCCAACTCCCTTTGCACCACAAGGGACACGCCCCCACGGCGACCACGTGCCGTCGACAGCGGGCCGTCAGCCCATCCGCCCGTCAGCCCATCGGCCGGTCAGCCCATCACCCGTAGCCGAGCGCGTGCAGCCGCTCGTCGTCGATGCCGAAGTGGTGGGCGATCTCGTGGACGACGGTGATCTCGGTCTCCGCGACCACGTCCTCCCGCGACTCGCACATCCGCAGCGTCGGCCCCCGGTAGATCGTGATCCGGTCCGGCAGCACGCCCGCGTACCACTCGCCCCGGTCCGTCAGCGGAGTCCCCTCGTACAGCCCGAGCAGCTCCGGGTCGTCCGGCGCGGGTTCGTCCTCCACGAACACCGCGACGTTGTCCATCAGCCGCGTCAGCTCCGGCGGAATCCGGTCCAGGGCCTCGGCGACAAGCTCCTCGAACTCCTCACGCGTCATCTCCAGCACCCGGCCATTGTCCCCCCAGGTGAAACCGTTTTGGCGATAGCGGCCGCCATCCCATATGCTTCTCACGTCCCCGACGCGCTGCGAAGCGCTCAGGTGAGCCTCTAGCCCTCATCGTCTAGTGGCCCAGGACGCCGCCCTTTCAAGGCGGTAGCACGGGTTCGAATCCCGTTGGGGGCACGCAACATCCTGTGCGAGACTTGTTCTCGCGCATCGCAAGGTCCTGTGGAGCAGTTGGTTAGCTCGCCACCCTGTCAAGGTGGAGGTCGCGGGTTCAAGTCCCGTCAGGATCGCTGAGGTCAGAAATGATCTCGTGGCTGGGTAGCTCAGTTGGTACGAGCGATCGCCTGAAAAGCGATAGGTCGCCGGTTCGACCCCGGCCCCAGCCACAATCAGAAGGCCCCGTTCGAAAGAACGGGGCCTTCTTCGTGTACGCGGACAGGATCACGGCGGACAGAGGTACGTAGACGGGGGTACGAGCCTCAGCCCGTACCCCCACCCCCTCAGGCCTCCCGGCCCGCCCGCCGTCCGCGCCACCCGCGCACCGCGAGCACCACCGCGACCACGGCCACCACCGCCACGAGCAGCGCCCAGTCCGGCACCGAACGGCCCACCGACGCCACCCGCTCCTCCACCGCGAACGAGTCGTCCACCGACAGCAGCCCCGGCAGGGCCGTCGTGCCGTCGAAGAGCAGGAAGACCGCGCCGAGCACCACGAAGAACAGCCCCGAGAGCAGCGAGGTCGTGTGCAGCTCGAACCGGCCGACCCGGACCGTACGGCCCCGCAGCCAGCGGCGCCGGCCCAGGTCGTACCGCTCCCAGAGCAGCGCGAGCAGGAACAGCGGCACCGCCATGCCCAGCGCGTACACCGCGAGCAACAGGCCGCCGTACGCCGGGCTGCCGCTCAGCGCCGCCACCGTCAGGACGCTGCCGAGGATCGGGCCCGCGCAGAAGCCGGCGAGGCCGTAGACCAGGCCGAGGGCGTACACGGAGACCGCCGTCGTGGGCCGGATGCGGCCGCTGACCTCTGCGATCCGACGCGAGGCGAAGCCCATCCCGAGGATCTGGAGCACGCCGAGCGCGATGATCGTCCAGCCGCCGAGGGCCACCAGCAGGTCCCGGTGGCCGTAGAAGAGCCGCCCGGCGAACGAGCCGGCCGCGCCGAGCGGGACGAGGGTGGTCGCGAGGCCGGCGTAGAAGATGCCGGTACGGGCGAGCAGCCGGCTCTTCGAGTCGATCGAGTACGCGAAGAAGGCCGGGAGCAGCAGGGCGCTGCACGGGCTGAGGAGCGCGAGGAGGCCGCCGAGGAACGCGGCCAGATAGCCGATGTCGGAGGTCACTCCCCCGTCCCGCCCTCGGTCTTCGCCGACTGAGACGGCTTCGACGGCTTCGACGGCTTGGCCGTCTTCGCCGCCGCCTCGATCGCCTCCGTGAAGGCCTCCATCGGCTGCGCGCCGGCGATCGGCCGCCCGTTGACCAGGAACGACGGGGTGGAGGTGGCGCCGAGCGAGTACGCCTGCTCCTGGTCCTTGCTCACCGCCGCGCGGGCCGCCGCGCCGTCCGTGTCCTTCGCGAACCGAGCGAGGTCGGGGACCCCGGCCTCCTTCGCGAGGGCGTCCAGGCGGTCCTTGCCGAAGCCCTTCTCCTTGGCGCCCTCCGCGTATGCGGCCTTGTGGAACTCCCAGAACCGGCCCTGCTGCCCCGCCGCCCACGACGCCCGGGCCGCCGCCTCCGACTCCTCACCGAAGATCGGGAAGTTCCGCCACTCGATGCGCAGGGTGCCGTTGTCGACGTACTTCTTCACCAGCTCCGGCTCGGTGTCCCGGGCGAACTTCCCGCAGTAGCCGCACTTGAAGTCGGCGTACTCGATGAGCACCACGGGCGCGTCGGCCCGCCCCATGGCCAGCTTGTCGGCGGCGTCGCGGCGGGCGTAGGCCTCCAGCTCCGGGTAGACACCGGCGGACGGGTCGGCGGAGACCTCGGCGGCCGAGGGACCGGACGAGCCGCCGGAGTCGGGCGCGCCCGCGGTGAACGAGACGACCCCGGCAAGGACGGCGGCCAGGGCAACCCCGGAGATGATCATGATCGGCTTGGACTTGGACATGCGGAAACGCTCCTGAACAGGGAGAAGAGGGGTGGACGACACGCGGACGGCCAGCCCTCTAGACGCGCAGGATCGACAGCTCCACAGGTGACGGAGGCACCAGCTCCGGCGGTTCCGGGCCCGGCGACAGCTCACATATGTCCTGGTCACAGCCCCAGGCCCCGGCCCCGGCGGCCCGTTCCCCGGCCAGCACGGGCAGCAGCTCGCCGAAGCCGCTCGGACGCGGCGGGGTGGCCGGGCGGGCGGCGCCGTCGACGCTCTTCCCCTGACCGCAGCCCGGCGACGCGCTCCCGGCGACCGCAACGGAGGACGACTCCGCCACCGCCGTGCCCGCCCCGCACACCAGCACCCCGAGCACCACGCCCACCAGCGCGGCGAGCGCCGCGAGCGCGCGGGCGGTGCGGGACATGGGGGCCTCTCGGATGGCCGGATCGGATGGTCGGATCGGACGGTCGGACCGGATCCCCGGCCGCCGTGCCCGAAATATTACGGGTCGCACCTGAGGGAAATCGGTTCGCCCGTTCTCGGCCCGGGGTGCGATCCTGGATTCCGTATGTCTACTTCCTTCGCCGCCCTCCAGACCGTCCTGGCCGAGGTCTCGCTGCGGGACGCCCACCGGCTCGGCCGCCGCCTCGAGGGCGCCCGCCGCATCCGTAAGCCCGAGGCCCGTGAGGCCGTCCTGGACGAGATCGCCGCCGAGGCCGGCAAGGCCAAGGAGCGCGTCGACGCGCGGGCCGCCCGCGTGCCCGCGATCACGTACCCCGAGCAGCTGCCCGTCTCGCAGAAGAAGAACGAGATCCTGGAGGCGATACGTGACCACCAGGTCGTGATCGTCGCCGGTGAGACGGGATCCGGAAAGACCACGCAGATCCCCAAGATCTGTATGGAGCTCGGCCGGGGCGTCCGGGGCATGATCGGCCACACCCAGCCCCGCCGGATCGCGGCCCGTACGGTCGCCGAGCGCGTGGCCGACGAGCTGAAGACCCCGCTGGGCGAGGCCGTCGGCTGGAAGGTCCGCTTCACCGACCAGGTGAACCCCGACGCGACCTTCGTGAAGCTGATGACGGACGGCATCCTGCTCGCCGAGATCCAGACGGACCGCGAGCTGCGCGCCTACGACACGATCATCATCGACGAGGCCCACGAGCGGTCCCTCAACATCGACTTCCTGCTCGGCTATCTGGCCCAGCTGCTGCCCAAGCGCCCAGATCTCAAGGTCGTCATCACCTCCGCGACCATCGACCCCGAGCGCTTCTCCCGCCACTTCGGCGAGGCGCCGATCGTCGAGGTCTCCGGCCGTACGTTCCCCGTCGAGGTCCGCTACCGGCCGCTCCTGGAGGAGGACTCCGAGGAGGCCGACCGGGACCAGATCACCGCGATCTGCGACGCCGTCGTCGAGCTGCAGGCCGAGGGCCCCGGCGACGTCCTCGTCTTCCTCTCCGGCGAGCGGGAGATCCGCGACACCGCCGACGCACTCAACAAGAAGCAGCTGCGCAGCACCGAGGTCCTGCCCCTCTACGCCCGGCTCTCCCACGCCGAGCAGCACCGCGTCTTCCAGGCCCATTCAGGCCGCCGGATCGTCCTCGCGACGAACGTGGCCGAGACCTCGTTGACCGTCCCGGGCATCAAGTACGTCATCGATCCGGGCACCGCCCGCATCTCCCGCTACTCGCACCGGACCAAGGTCCAGCGGCTGCCGATCGAGGCGGTCAGCCAGGCCAGCGCCAACCAGCGCAAGGGCCGCTGCGGCCGTACGTCCGACGGCATCTGCATCCGGCTGTACTCCGAGGACGACTTCCTCTCCCGCCCGGAGTTCACGGACGCCGAGATCCTCCGTACGAACCTGGCGTCCGTCATCCTCCAGATGACCGCGGCCGGCCTCGGCGAGATCGAGAAGTTCCCCTTCATCGACCCGCCGGACCACCGCAACATCCGCGACGGCGTGCAGCTCCTCCAGGAGCTCGGCGCGTTCGAGCTGACGGAGAAGTCCTCCCAGGAGGGGAAGAAGGGACAGCGGCTGACCGAGCAGGGCCGCAAGCTCTCCCAGCTGCCCGTCGACCCCCGCCTGGCCCGCATGGTCCTGGAGGCCGACAAGAACGGCTGTGTACGCGAGGTCATGGTGATCGCGGCCGCGCTCTCCATCCAGGACCCGCGCGAGCGGCCGGCCGAGAAGCAGGCCCAGGCCGACCAGCAGCACGCCCGCTTCAAGGACGAGACGAGCGACTTCCTCGCCTTCCTCAACCTCTGGCGGTACATCCGCGAGCAGCAGAAGGAGCGCGGTTCCAGCTCCTTCCGCCGGATGTGCAAGTCGGAGTACCTGAACTTCCTGCGCATCCGCGAGTGGCAGGACATCTACGCGCAGCTGCGTACGGTCGCCAAGCAGATGGGCATCCACCTCAACGAGGAGGACGCGCCCGAGCAGTCGGTGCACACCTCGCTCCTCGCCGGTCTGCTCTCGCACATCGGCATGAAGGACGTGAAGGAAGGCGCCAAGAACGAGTACCTGGGCGCCCGCAGCGCCAAGTTCGCGGTCTTCCCCGGCTCGGCGCTCTTCAAGAAGCCCCCACGCTTCATCATGTCCGCCGAGCTGGTGGAGACCTCGCGGCTCTGGGCCCGGGTCAACGCGAAGATCGAGCCCGAGTGGATCGAGCCGCTCGCCCAGCACCTGATCAAGAAGACGTACAGCGAGCCGCACTGGGAGAAGGACCAGGCGGCCGTGATGGCGATCGAGAAGGTCACCCTGTACGGCGTGCCGATCGTCACCGACCGCAAGGTGAACTACGGGCGGATCGACCCCGAGGCCTCCCGGGACCTGTTCATCCGCAACGCGCTCGTCGAGGGCGACTGGCGCACGCACCACAAGTTCTTCGCGGACAACCGCAAGCTCCTCACCGAGGTCGAGGAGCTGGAGCACCGCGCCCGCCGCCGGGACATCCTCGTCGACGACGAGACCCTCTTCGACTTCTACGACAAGCGCGTCCCCGAACACGTGGTGTCCGGCGCGCACTTCGACTCGTGGTGGAAGCACAAGCGGCACGAGGAGCCGGAGTTCCTCGACTTCGAGCGCGAGATGCTCATCACCGAGAAGGCCGCCGGGGTCACCAAGGCCGACTACCCGGACTCCTGGCGGCAGGGGCCGCTGAAGTTCCGGGTGACGTACCAGTTCGAGCCGGGCGCGGACGCCGACGGCGTGACCGTCCACATCCCGCTCCAGGTCCTCAACCAGGTCACGGACGAGGGCTTCGACTGGCAGATCCCGGGGCTGCGCGAGGAGATCGTGACGGAGCTGATCCGTTCGCTCCCGAAGCCGATCCGCCGCAACTACGTGCCGGCGCCGAACTTCGCGACCCGCTTCCTGGACACCGCCGTCCCGCTGCAGGAGCCGCTGACGGTGACGCTCGCCCGCGAGCTGCACCGGATGGTCGGCGTGCCGGTCTCCCCGGACGACTTCGACCTGTCCCGGATCGCCGACCACCTGAAGATCTCCTTCCGGATCGTCGACGAGCGGCGCCGCAAGCTGGCCGAGGACAAGGACCTGGAGGCCCTGAAGCTGCAACTGCGCCCCAAGGCCCGCCAGGCCCTCTCCCAGGCCGCCGCGGCCGCCACGAGCGGCCCTGACGGCTCCGGGCAGTCCCTGGAGCGCACAGGGCTCACCGACTGGACGATCGGCACGCTCACGAAGGTCTTCGAGACCCGGCGGGCCGGCCAGCCGGTCAAGGCGTACCCGGCGCTCGTGGACGCCGGTGACACCGTCTCCGTACGCCTCTTCGACACGGAGGCCGAGCAGGAGCGGGCCATGTGGCAGGGGACGCGGAAGCTGATCCTGCTGAACATCCCGGTGAACCCGGCGAAGTTCGCCTCGGACAAGCTCACCAACCAGCAGAAGCTCGCCCTCTCCCGGAACCCGCACGGTTCGATCCAGGCGCTCTTCGACGACTGCGCGACCGCCGCGGCGGACAAGCTGATCGCCGACCACGGCGGCCCGGTCTGGGACGAGGAGTCCTTCCGGAAGCTGTACGACAAGGTCCGCGCCGACCTCGTGGACACGACCGTACGGACGGTGGATCAGGTCCAGCAGATCCTGGCCGCCTGGCAGGCCTGCGAGCGCCGCCTGAAGGCCACGAACAGCCTGGCCCTGATCAACAACCTGGCGGACGTGCGCACGCAGCTCGCCTGGCTGATGCCCGCGGGCTTCGTCACCAGGACGGGGCTCAGGCGGCTGCCGGACCTGATGCGCTACCTGGTGGCCGTGGACCGCCGGCTCCAGCAGATGCCGACCGGCGTGCAGCGGGACACCACCCGCATGGAGAAGGTCCACGAGATGCTCGACGAGTACGCCTGGCTGCTCGAACAGCTCCCGCGGGGACGGCCGGTGCCGAAGGAGGTCACCGACATCCGCTGGATGATCGAGGAGCTCCGGGTCAGCTACTTCGCCCACGCGCTCGGCACGGCGCACGCGGTCTCCGACAAGCGGATCGTCAAGGCGATCGACGCCGCGGCCCCGTAAGAGGACGGGTGAGGACCGGACCGGGAAGGCCCCGCAGGGGGTGTCGCCTTGCGCCGGTTCGACCAGACCCTCTGACCTGCTGTACAGTCTTCTTCGCAGCCCCCACTGAGGGCCGCGAATCAAGGTCCTGTGGAGCAGTTGGTTAGCTCGCCACCCTGTCAAGGTGGAGGTCGCGGGTTCAAGTCCCGTCAGGATCGCTCTTCGAAGAAGGCCCGCACCGATCGGTGCGGGCCTTCTTCGTTGCCTCCCGGTGTATTGACGGCGTCGGGCCGACCCCGGTACCCCAGACATCAGGGAATCGGGGGCCCGGACCGGAGGTGGTCACGCATGGCCGCGGCATCGGCAGCGAGACACGAGATACGGGCGCTGCTGCGCGCCCATCTGGCGGCCGCGTCCCGCCACGGACACCTCACACGCCACTGCTCGGTCTGCCACCGCCTCCAGCGGCTCGCCATGGAGCTGGACCGGGGCGCGGAGGAGACCGAGGACGAAAGTCCCACCGGCCCGTGACCAACGGCTCGTTGGCGAAGGCGCCGACGGTGGCAGGCTGGTCCTTGGCAAGCCCTCGCCAGTGTGACGGGAGTCACCGAAAGAGTTTTACAAACCCACGCACTTACACCCTCCCTACACCGGCCCCATTTAATATGTGCAATTGCACCGCACAGCGGGAGCTGGGAGCCGGCACAAAAAAGATCGCGCTGGACCCGGCGGAGTCCAGCGCGATCGATGACGAAGAGCCTGTTGGGGCAGGCGCCTGGTCGGCAGAGCTTGGGTGGGCGGTCCAGGTTGGGGGACCCGGAATTGCCCGGTCTTACAGGGTGTTGCGCGTACCTCAGGCCTCGCTGCGCTGCTGCGGAATGCCCGCGAGCAGAGCGCGGACCTCAGCCTCGCGGTAGCGGCGGTGTCCACCCAGCGTGCGGATGGACGTGAGCTTGCCTGCCTTGGCCCAACGGGTCACCGTCTTCGGGTCCACGCGGAACATCGTGGCAACCTCGGCGGGGGTCAGCAGCGGCTCGGCATCAGGGGTGCGAGCGGTCATGAGCGGCCTCCTCGGGAGAACCGAACCATCTCGGTTCTTTCCTCTAAATTCTGCACCTTGGCCCGCGTTGCCCGAAATGGCAGAAGCGGGCCGAGTCGGTTATAGGACGAACGGCTTGTCCTCGGCACTACAACTACACCATCCGTCCAGCCACGTCGGCCAAACCGATGGAATTGCCCTCGCAGGTGTTCATCAGCGGCGGAAGTCGATGGACCATGCCATAACGGACAGTCACGCCGCTGTGACGATCAGTCACAGAGCGATCAGGAGTCCTCAGACCCCCCATAGAGTGCAATGCTGAGCGTTCCGCCCATAGTTGGACGGAAGGAACCCTCCCCGGACTCCTTGTCCTATTTTGGCACGAGGGAGGGTGAAGGACGCAAGGGCGCAGTAAGTGCTATCCGTCACGCTTGAGCCAAAGGCCCGGATCGGGACCTACGTCCCGGCACACTCCACACCTACGTCCCGGCGCCCCCACACCAAGGTCCCGCCGGACACACAAGCCGCTTAATGATCATTTACATCAGGGAGACATGTCCTGTCGATGGTCAGTTGGCGAACTGCAGGTTTCGGATCTCCCGCCAGCGCTCCGCGAGCCGCCCGTACGCCTCGCTCGCGGCCTCCCCGTCGCCGTCCCGCAGCGCCGCGACCCCCTCCGCCGCGTCGGCCGCCGACCGGTCCGCCGCGAGCCACTCCGCCGACAGCGCGTGCACGAGACCGCCGTAGTCCAGCTCCACGAGCGCCCGCGGATGGAACTCCTCCAGCCACCGGCCCACCTCGACCAGGCCCTCGGTCATCGGACCCTCGTCGATCGCCTCCCGCAGCGTCCGCAGCGCCCGCGCGAGCCGCCGCCGCGCCTGCACCATCGGCGTCCGGTAGCGGAGCACCGGCGCCACGCCCCGCTCCTTGTCCCCGGGCACGTACTCCCGCTCCTCGTCCGAGAAGAGCGTGAACCAGCGCACCGGCACCTGCCAGACCGCCGTACGGATCCACGGCCGGGCGTCCGGGTTCCGCTCCCGCCAGCGCTCGTGGTCCGCCGCCACCTGGGCGCGCACCACCGGCGGCAGCATCGCGTCGAGCACCGACGCCGGCAGCGGCGGCCGCCCCGGCTCGGCGTCCCGCGGCCGCCCCAGCTCCTCCACGGCCAGCAGGGCCCGCATCCGGGTCCGCCACGGGCAGACCACGACCACCCCGTCGACCTCGGCGACGAAGGCGTCCTCGCTCTCGTGGACCGGCACCGGGACCGGCGGGGTGGGCAGCAAGTCCGCCAGCGAGCGACGCAGTTCGTCCTGGGCCGTCGGCGTCCGCTCTCTTCGGGCGTACCGCGCCCAGTGCCCGCGCTCCGGCTCGGGGAACGCCGCCAGAGGTTCGTAGATGCGCAGATAGGAGGCGTACGGGACGAGGACCGAAGAGGCGACCGACATGTCGCGATCCTTCCACGGAGGT
This sequence comes from Streptomyces sp. NPDC058579, assembly GCF_042718575.1. Classification (NCBI taxonomy): domain Bacteria; kingdom Bacillati; phylum Actinomycetota; class Actinomycetes; order Kitasatosporales; family Streptomycetaceae; genus Streptomyces; species Streptomyces sp. NPDC058579. The sequence continues at coordinate 608,938 of NZ_JBHXPI010000001.1, read as the reverse complement.
ACTCCGAGAGGGGGTGATCCTGCGCACTGGGGCGGATCTACGCCCGCGTAGGACTTACCCTCGTGCCGAACCGGTCCGCCACCACCCGCATGGAGGGCCGGAGTAACCGCCGCTTCGTACTTGGGAGTCACCACCGTGACCGATGTGACCGGCGTTCCTGCTGCTGACGTACTGCACACTCTGTTCCACTCGGAGCAGGGTGGCCACGAGCAAGTCGTGCTCTGCCAGGACCGCGCCTCCGGCCTCAAGGCCGTCATCGCCCTCCACTCCACCGCCCTGGGCCCCGCCCTCGGCGGCACCCGGTTCTACCCGTACGCCTCCGAGGCCGAGGCAGTCGCCGACGCGCTGAACCTCTCCCGGGGCATGTCGTACAAGAACGCCATGGCCGGCCTCGACCACGGCGGCGGCAAGGCCGTGATCATCGGCGACCCCGAGAAGATCAAGACGGACGAGCTGCTGCTCGCCTACGGCCGCATGGTCGCCTCCCTCGGCGGCCGCTACGTGACCGCCTGCGACGTCGGCACCTACGTCGCCGACATGGACGTCGTCGCCCGTACGAACACCTGGACCACCGGTCGCTCCCCCGAGAACGGCGGCGCCGGCGACTCCTCCGTCCTGACCGCCTTCGGCGTCTTCCAGGGCATGCGCGCCTCCGCCCAGACCGTCTGGGGCGACCCCACGCTCCGCGACCGCAAGGTCGGCGTCGCGGGCGTCGGCAAGGTCGGCCACTACCTCGTCGAGCACCTCCTGGCGGACGGCGCCGAGGTGTACGTCACCGATGTCCGCGAGGAGTCGGTGCGCCGGATCACCGACAAGCACCCGCAGGTCAAGGTCGTCGCGGACACCGACGCCCTGATCCGCGTCGAGGGCCTGGAGATCTACGCCCCGTGCGCCCTCGGCGGCGCCCTGAACGACGAGACCGTGCCGGTCCTTACGGCGAAGATCGTCTGCGGCGCGGCCAACAACCAGCTCGCCCACCCCGGCGTCGAGAAGGACCTCGCGGACCGCGGGATCCTCTACGCGCCCGACTACGTGGTCAACGCCGGTGGCGTGATCCAGGTCGCCGACGAGCTGCACGGCTTCGACTTCGACCGGTGCAAGGCCAAGGCCACGAAGATCTTCGACACCACCCTCGAGATCTTCGCTCGTGCGAAGTCGGACGGCATCCCGCCGGCCGCTGCCGCCGACCGGATCGCCGAGCAGCGGATGGCGGACGCCCGCCGAGGCTGAACGATGGCCGATTCTTGACGGGCCGGTCCGCCGGGACGCGGCCGGGACACGCTCGGGACGCGGCCGGGGCCGGGGCGGGGCTCGGAGGGGTGAACTTTGTAGGTTCACCCCAATCGAGAGATGACTCACCCCAGTCGGCGGGTCGGCCCTCAAGAAGAGGTTAAAATCGCGATTGACCAGCGAGGACGGGGCTCCTCGCAGGTTCTGTACCGAGGCATGTGATGCGTGCGGCGTACCGTATGGCCACGGAAGCAGGTACCGTTGAAGCCCTACGGACCGGTCTCTCCTCCGAGAGCCCGTTCCGACTCATGAACGCGTGTCAAGACTCTGGGGCCGCCGAGCCCCGTCACCGAGGGGGTCGAGCCATGGGGCGCGGCCGGGCAAAGGCCAAGCAGACCAAGGTCGCCCGCCAGCTGAAGTACAGCAGCGGCGGGACTGACCTGTCGCGTCTGGCCAACGAGCTGGGCGCTTCGACTTCGAGCCAGCCGCCGAATGGCGAGCCGTTCGAGGACGACGACGAGGAAGACGACCCGTACGCGCAGTACGCGGATCTCTACAACACGGACGACGAGGACGAGGACGACGAGTCCGGTCCCGACGCGTCGTCCCAGCGTCGCGCTTGACCTCTTAAAGAGCGCTGCTCAACACACTGAACCCGGTCCGGATACCCGGACCGGGTTTCTGTGCGTCTCCGAGACGCGTGCAGGGACGCGTGCGCGGGACGCGTTCACCGGACGGTGGGTGGGCGGTGCCCACCCACCGTGCCGGATGCCGTGCCTGATCAGACGGCGTAGTCGCCGATGAGCTCCGCGCCCGTCGTGTGCTCGCCGCGCTCGGTGATCTCGCCCGCGACCCAGGCCTCGACTCCCCGGTCCTCCAGGGTGGCCAGGGCCACCTCCACGGACTCGGCCGGGACGACGGCCATCATGCCGACGCCCATGTTCAGGGTCTTCTCCAGCTCGAGGCGCTCGACCTGTCCGGCCTTGCCGACCAGGTCGAAGATCGCGCCCGGGGCCCAGGTCTCACGGTCGACCACGGCGTGCAGCCCGTCCGGGATCACCCGCGCCAGGTTGGCGGCCAGGCCGCCGCCCGTGATGTGGCTGAAGGCGTGCACCTCGGTGGTCCGGGTGAGCGCCAGGCAGTCCAGGGAGTAGATCTTCGTCGGCTCCAGGAGCTCCTCGCCCAGGGTCCGGCCGAGCTCCTCGACGCGCTGGTCGAGGCTCATGCCCGCCCGGTCGAAGAGGACGTGGCGGACGAGCGAGTACCCGTTGGAGTGAAGGCCGGAGGACTCCATCGCGATGACGGCGTCACCCGTACGGATGCGATCGGGGCCGAGGAGACGGTCCGCCTCCACCACGCCCGTACCGGCGCCTGCGACGTCGAAGTCGTCCGGGCCGAGCAGACCGGGGTGCTCGGCGGTCTCGCCGCCGACGAGGGCGGTGCCGGCGAGGACGCAGCCCTCGGCGATGCCCTTGACGATCGCGGCGACCCGCTCGGGGTGGACCTTGCCGACGCAGATGTAGTCGGTCATGAAGAGCGGCTCGGCGCCGCAGACGACGATGTCGTCCATGACCATCGCGACCAGGTCGTGGCCGATGGTGTCGTAGACGCCCATCTGGCGGGCGATGTCGACCTTCGTGCCGACACCGTCGGTGGCGGAGGCGAGCAGCGGACGCTCGTAGCGCTTGAGCGCGGAGGCGTCGAAGAGGCCGGCGAAGCCGCCGAGGCCGCCGAGGACCTCGGGGCGCTGGGTCTTCTTGACCCACTGCTTCATGAGCTCGACGGCGCGGTCACCCGCCTCGATGTCGACGCCCGCGGAAGCGTAGGAGGCACCGGTGGTCTGAGACATGGGTTCAGAGCTTTCGTGTCGTTACGACGGGGGTGTTACGGGCGGCGCAGCGCGTCGGCGGCCGCGGTGGCGGCGGGGCCGGCGGCGATTTCGGTCTCCAGGAGCTGCTTGCCGAGCAGTTCGGGGTCCGGGAGCTCCATCGGGTACTCGCCGTCGAAGCAGGCCCGGCAGAGGTTCGGCTTGTCGATGGTGGTCGCCTCGATCATCCCGTCGATGGAGATGTACGAGAGCGAGTCGGCGCCGAGCGACTTGCCGATCTCCTCGATCGACATGCCGTTGGCGATGAGCTCCGCGCGGGTCGCGAAGTCGATACCGAAGAAGCAGGGCCACTTCACCGGCGGCGAGGAGATCCGGATGTGGATCTCGGCCGCGCCGGCCTCGCGGAGCATCTTGACCAGGGCGCGCTGGGTGTTGCCGCGGACGATCGAGTCGTCCACGACGACCAGGCGCTTGCCCTTGATGACGTCCTTGAGGGGGTTCAGCTTCAGCCGGATGCCCAGCTGGCGGATGGTCTGCGAGGGCTGGATGAAGGTCCGGCCGACGTAGGCGTTCTTCACCAGACCGGCGCCGAAGGGGATGCCCGAGGCCTCCGCGTATCCGATCGCGGCCGGCGTGCCGGACTCCGGCGTCGCTATGACCAGATCGGCCTCGACGGGGGCCTCCTTGGCGAGGCGGCGGCCCATCTCGACGCGGGAGAGGTAGACGTTGCGGCCGGCGATGTCCGTGTCGGGGCGGGCCAGGTACACGTACTCGAAGACACAGCCCTTGGGCTTCGCTTCCGCGAATCGCGACGTACGGATGCCGTTCTCGTCGATCGCGATCAGCTCGCCCGGCTCGACCTCGCGGACGTAGCTGGCGCCGCAGATGTCGAGGGCGGCGGACTCGGAGGCGACGACCCAGCCACGCTCCAGACGGCCGAGGACCAGCGGGCGGATGCCCTGCGGGTCACGGGCCGCGTAGAGGGTGTGCTCGTCCATGAAGACGAGGGAGAAGGCGCCCCGGCACTCGGGGAGGATCTTCGCGGCGCCCTGCTCGATGGTGAGCGGCTTGCCGTCCTCGTCGACCTGCGCGGCGAGGAGCGCCGTGAGCAGGTCGGTGTCGTTGGTGGCCGCGACGCGGGTGGTCCGGCCCTCCTGCTTGGGGAGGTCGGCGACCATCTCCGCGAGCCGGGCCGTGTTCACCAGGTTGCCGTTGTGGCCGAGCGCGATGGAGCCGTGGGCGGTTGCCCGGAACGTCGGCTGCGCGTTCTCCCACACGGAGGCACCGGTGGTCGAGTAGCGGGCGTGACCGACCGCGATATGACCTTGGAGGGAACCGAGAGAGGTCTCGTCGAAGACCTGGGACACCAGGCCCATGTCCTTGAAGACGAGGATCTGGGAGCCGTTGCTGACCGCGATACCCGCGGACTCCTGGCCCCGATGCTGGAGGGCGTAGAGCCCGAAGTACGTGAGCTTTGCGACCTCTTCACCCGGAGCCCAGACACCGAAGACGCCGCAAGCGTCCTGGGGGCCCTTCTCGCCGGGAAGCAGATCGTGATTGAGTCGACCGTCACCACGTGGCACGTTCCCGAGTGTAGGGGAGGTCGACCACTGGTCCGAATTGGGGAATTGCGCGGGGTCCCGGATTGGTGTGATCACACAAGCTGATCCACAAGCCCTGGTGGGGCCGCCCGTGAGGCCCCCGGGAGCCAAGGGGCAGAAGGGCTCCGAGGGGTCGGCGCCGAGGGCCGCGATCCGCGCTACCGATGGGTAGGAACGGGCTCGGGTGGCTCCGGGTGTGACGGAGAACGCATGGAACTGCGGCCGTTCGGCGCGTGGGGCGCTCGTTCGTGAGACGGCCGTCCCAGGGAGCGGGACGGGCGTTGACAGGGGTACGGCGGTTCGGCCAGGCTCCAGCACCATGCAGCCTCTGCGTGACCGCTCGGTCACCCTCGTGGCGCGCCGACACGTCGACCTGGTCCGTGTCGCCGGCGCGCTCTGTCGCTGCGCCTAGCCACTCCTGGCCACTCCTGGCCCCCATCCGCTGAGGGGCGCTTCTTCCTGAGCACCACAGCTCTGTAGCTCCGCGCCGAGCCACGGCCCCCGTCCGGGTCGGGCCGCGCCGCCGCGCGCCCTCGCGGGCCCGCACCCCCTTCACGCGTACCCGCACCTTCCAAGGAGCCTCCATGCCCACGCCCAAGACACCCCTGTCCCGACGCGCCCTCGGCGGGGCCGCCGTCGGAGCGGCCGCCGTAGGCGCGCTCGGCGCCGGAGCCGGGACCGCGCAGGCCGGGACCGCGCAGGAGCGGGAGTTCCGGGCCGCGACCGGGCGGCGCTCCCGGCGGCCGAACATCCTCTTCATCCTCGGCGACGACCTCGGCTGGGCCGACCTCTCCTCGTACGGCTCCCCCCACATCCGTACGCCCCACCTCGACCGCCTCGCCCGCCAGGGCGTCCGCTTCACCGACGCCTACTCCGGCTCCGCGACCTGCTCCCCGACCCGCTTCTCGCTCTACACGGGCCGCTTCCCCGGCCGTACGAAGGGCGGGCTCGCCGAGCCGATCGCCGACAAGTCCGTCGGCCTGGAGCCCACCCACCCGACGCTCGCCTCCCGGCTGCGCGAGACCGGCTACGCCACCGCGCTGATCGGCAAGTGGCACTGCGGCTACCTGCCCGACTACTCCCCCACCCGCTCCGGCTGGGACGAGTTCTTCGGCAACTTCGGCGGAGCCCTGGAGTACTACTCCAAGCTCGGCCTCGGCGGCGAGTACGACCTCTACGAGGGCGACGCGCAGTACAAGGACCTGCGCTACTACACCCGGATCCTGACCGAGCGGGCGAGCGAGTACGTGGCCAGGGACCACGACAGGCCCTGGCTGCTCAACCTGAACTTCACCACCCCGCACTGGCCCTGGATCGCCGACGGCGACGAGGAGGCGAGCGCCGAGATCGTCCGGCGGATCAAGGCCGGCGACCGGAGCGCGCTCTGGCACCAGGACGGCGGCTCCATAGCCAAGTACAAGGAGATGGTCGAGGACCTCGACCGCTCGATCGGCAAGGTCCTCACCGCGCTGAAGCGGTCCGGGCAGGAGGAGGACACGCTCGTCTTCTTCGCCAGCGACAACGGCGGCGAGCGCTTCTCCTACAACTGGCCGCTGGCCGGCAACAAGGGCTCGCTCCAGGAGGGCGGCATCCGCGTCCCGTCGATCCTGCGCTGGCCCGCCCGCATCGACGGCGGCCAGGTCAGCCACCTGCCCGTCTACACCCCCGACTGGACGGCGACCCTCCTCGAACTGGGCGGCGCCCGCCCCCACCCGGCGTACCCGCTGGACGGGACGAGCCTCGCCGGGCACCTGCTGCGGGGCGAGCGGGTCCGCGAGCGGGACCTCTTCTGGCGGGTCCGGGGCGAGCGGGCGCTGCGCCGCGGCGACTGGAAGTACTACCGCGGCAAGAGCGGCCGTGACCAGCTCTTCCACCTCACCGAGGACGCCCGCGAGCAGGCGGACCGGGCGCCGTTCGACCAGGAGCGCCTGGCCGAGCTGCGGGCCGCGTGGGAGCGGACGGACGCGGGGCTGCTGCCGTACCCGAGCTAGCTCTTGGGTGCGGGCGTCGTCGCCGAGAAGCCTTCGCCGTCGGCGCCCGTGAGGGTCAGCGTGCGGTGACCGAGCTTGTACGAGAGCGGTCCGTCGAGGAGCTCGTACAGCTTGGTCTCCAGCTGCATCTGCGGGCCCGAGCAGATCATCCGGGTGGTCGCGACCGGTCCGGTGACCGTGAGCGTGGTGGCGGTGACCTTCGCGGTGGCCGTGAACCGGTTGCAGCCCAGGTTCCCCCGGACCTTGCCGTCCTTGTCGATGACGAACGTGGCCTTGCCCTCGCTGCCCTGGGGCACCGAGGAGGCCGTCTCGCCGGAGAGCAGGGAGTCGACGGTCCAGGTCGTGCCGTTGAGCGGGGCCGGCGGTTCGGAGGTGAGGGCGACGACGTTCTTGCCGTCGAGCGAGGTGAGGGTGAGCCGGTCGCCCTCGACCCGGGCCTTCATCGAGCCGTCGAGGACCTTCTGGAGCACCGCCTCGAAGGCGCCCCGCTCACCGGGGCACGCCATCTCGGTGCCCTGGCCCTGCTTTACGGTGACCGTGTCGCCCTGCACGGACACATCGGCCCCGAAGCCGTTGCAGCCGCTGTTCCCCGACGCCTTGCCGTCCGCGGCGATCGCGAGGTGGGCGCCGTCGGGCGCCCGGCTCTCCTTGCCCTCCGTCGTCACGGTCTCGAAGTTCCAGTGGACACCGGTGACGGGCACGTCGGGGGCGACGGTTCCGGCACCGGGATCGGAACCGGACTTCTGGGTGCCGCACGCCGAGAGCACGACGAGCGAGGCCAGGACGGCAGTGGCTGCGGTGGTGCGTGTCTTCAGCATGGGGATGGGACGGGCGAACGGTACGGACGGTTCCGTACGGCTCCGGGGAGTCACCCCATCAGCGGCAGCAGGGCGGCGAGGTCCGCCCGCTCCCCGCTCGCGCCGACCCGCGCCGCGTCCAGCTCCTCGGCCCACCGCGCCCGGCCGGTCGCGAGCCGGATCCAGGTGAGCGGGTCGGTCTCGACGACGTTGGGCGGGGTGCCGCGGGTGTGCCGGGGGCCCTCCACACACTGGACGACCGCGAAGGGCGGGATCCGCACCTCGACCGCCCCGCCGGGCGCCTTCACCGCGAGGGCGTCGGCGAGCAGCCGCGTACAGGCGGCCAGGGCCTGCCGGTCGTACGGGATCTCCAGGCCGGTCGCCGCGTTCAGGTCGTCGGTGTGGACGACGAGTTCGACGGCACGGGTCACCAGGAAGTCGGCGAGCCGCATCGCGCCGAAGCGCATCCGGACGAGCCGCTCGTCGGAGACGCCCGCGATCCGCTCCTCGTACAGCGCGGCCGTCCGCGCGAACAGGCCCGCCAGGTCGGCCGAGTCGATCGCGCGGGTGTCCTCGTCGATCCCCGCGGCGGCCGTCGCCGTGAGCGCGGGCCAGTCGAGCAGGGCGAGTTCGCGCTCGGCCGGCTCGGGCTCGCCGAGCGCGCGGGCGACGGCGCCGACCGCCATCGACATGTGCGCCGCCAGGTCCCGTACGGTCCACTCCCCGAGCCGAGTCGGCCCGTCGAGCTGCTCGGGCGTGAGCCCCTCCACGGCCTTCCGCACGTTCTCGAACTGGGCGAGCACGGCGGCCCTGGTCTTCGCGGAGTCGTAGCTGCGGGTGCGCTTCTTGGCCGGTGGCATGGGGGCGAGAGTAGTCGGAGACTGGAAGAGGGCTTCCGAGAGGGGCGAAGGACCATGGCCGAACACCCTGACGTGACGCTCGTGCGCAAGGGCTACGAGGCGTTCTCCAGAGGAGACATGGACGCGCTCGCCACGATGATGACGTCCGACTGCACGCACCACGTGCCGGGCAGCAGCCAGATATCGGGGCACTTCAAGGGCCGCGACGCGATCTTCGGCATGTACGCCAAGTGCATGGAGCTGACCGGCAACACCTTCACCGCCGAGATGCAGGGCATGTACCCGGACGGCCGGGGTCATGTGATGGCCGTCCACAAGTGGCACGGCGACCGCGGTGACCGGGGCATCGAGATGAGGGGCGGCCTGTTCTTCACGATCATGGGCGGCAAGGTCACGGACATCGACGAGTGCGTGGAGGACATCGACGAGGCCGACGCCTTCTGGGGTCAGGGCGAGTAGGACGAAGAGCCCACGAGGAACGTCTCGCCGTTCTTCGGCACACCGACCCCGCGCCAGGTGAACGGCACGCCCCGGGCCGTGTCCAGGTCCGGGCCGTCCATCAGCTGGAAGTGCACGTGCGGCTCGGTGGAGTTGCCGGAGTTGCCGCACCGGGCGAGTTCCTGGCCCGCCGCCACCCGGTCGCCCGCGCGGACGGTGAGCGAGCCGCGCTCGAGGTGCGCGTACATCGCGTACGTACCGTCGCCGAGGTCGAGGACCAGGTGGTTGCCGGTGACGCGGCGCGCGCCGGCGAGGACGCGGACGGCCGACTCGATCAGCATCAGATAGGCCACGGCGGGCAGCGAGTTGCGGCTGAGGTGGTCGCGCTGGCGGTCCTCGGCGTGCACGACGGTCGCGTCGGCGACCGCGAGCAGCGGGGCGCCGAAGGCGGGGAAGTCCCGGCTCGGCCGGACCACCGGCCACAGCGGGGCGAAGGCCGGGCGGGGCCGGTCCTCGTCCTCCTCGACGATGTCGATGGCGTAGGTCTGGCCGTACTGGTGGGTGCCGTGGCTGGGCGTGCGGTCCGCCGGGCTGTTCAGGGCCGACCAGCGGCCGGTGACGGGCGGGTCCACCTCGATCGCGGCGCGCGGGGCGGCGGCCTCCCGGCGGGCGGTCCGGGAGAGGGTGACGCCGACCGCCATGGCGGCGAGCGCGGGCAGCCAGCCCATCCAGTACGGATACGGCGGTTCGACGAAGACCGAGGCGACGGCCTGGACGACGAACAGCAGCCAGAGCGAGCGGTGGGCGACCACCGCGAGCTTGCGTGCGGACATGAACGTTCCCCCTGAGCGACGGTGATTCCTGAGCGACGGTGACTACGGACGGGCGGCGGTGAGGACCACCAGGAGCGGGACGACCCGGGCTCCCGGCACCTCGTAGCGACCCCGTCCCGTGGTGTGGAGCCAGCCCGCGCCGGTCAGTTGGCGCAGGTGGTGGTAGATCTGGCCGGTCGTGCCGATCTCTTCGAGTTCCGCCAGTTCGGCCGCCGTGCGCCGGCCGCCGAGGATCTCCCGCAGCAGCCGGAGCCGTACGGGGTGGCCGAGCGCGGCGAAGGACTCGGCGGTCTCGGCCCAGTCCTCGTCGAGCAGCCGCTCGGTGAAGGCGCCGAACTGCCACTCGTACCGCTCCTCGGTCGGCAGCCGGACCGTGCCCGTGAACAGCACCGCGCCGTCCTCGCCCCGCGCGCCCGCCCGGGCGATCTCCGCCTTGAGCCCTTCCAGCGCCCAGAACGTCCCGTCGGCGATCTCGGGCGCGGGGTGATCCGCCCGCCCCTCCAGCTCCGCCATGCGCCGTTCAAGCTCGGCGACCCGCTCCTCAAGCTCCATGTTTCGTAGATTACGTAATTACGTAATCACAGGCAACCTGGGAACGAGAAAGCCCCCGCCCGGACCCGAAGGTCCGGACGGGGGCTCCCCCTGCGTACGTGTACGAGCCGTCAGGCCAGCAGGCCCGGGATCGTCGCCTCGTGCGCCGTGCGCAGCTCGCTCAGCGCGATGCTGAACTCGCCCTGCACATCGATCTCTTCGCCGTCCACGACACCGATCCGCGCCGCCGGCAGACCCCGCGCGCCGCACATGTCGGTGAAGCGGAGCTCCTCGCTGCGCGGGACGGCCACGACCGCGCGGCCGGCCGACTCGCTGAAGAGGAACGTGAAGGCGTCCAGGCCCTCCGGGACGACCAGGCGCGCGCCCGTGCCGCCGCGCAGGCAGGACTCGACGACCGCCTGGACCAGACCGCCGTCGGACAGGTCGTGCGCCGCGTCGATCATGCCGTCGCGGGAGGCCGAGATCAGGATCTCGCCGAGCAGCTTCTCCCGGTCGAGGTCCACGGCCGGCGGCAGACCGCCGAGGTGCTGGTGGATGACCTCGGACCAGGCCGAGCCGCCGAACTCCTCACGCGTGTCGCCGAGCAGGTAGAGGAGCTGGCCCTCTTCCGCGAAGGCGATCGGCGTACGGCGGTTGACGTCGTCGATCACACCGAGCACGGCCACGACCGGCGTCGGGTGGATGGCGACCTCGCCCGTCTGGTTGTACAGCGAGACGTTGCCGCCGGTCACCGGAGTGCCGAGCTGCAGGCAGCCGTCCGCGAGACCACGGGTGGCCTCGGCGAACTGCCACATCACGGCCGGGTCCTCGGGCGAACCGAAGTTGAGGCAGTTGGAGATCGCCAGCGGCTTGGCGCCGGAGGCGGCCACGTTGCGGTACGACTCCGCGAGCGCGAGCTGCGCGCCCGCGTACGGGTCGAGCTTCGCGTACCGGCCGTTGCCGTCGGTCGCCATGGCCACGCCGAGGTTGGTCTCCTCGTCGATGCGGACCATGCCCGCGTCCTCGGGCTGGGCGAGGACGGTGTTGCCCTGCACGAACCGGTCGTACTGGTCCGTGATCCAGGACTTCGACGCCTGGTTCGGGGAGGAGACCAGCTTCAGGACCTGGTCCTTCAGCTCCTCGCCGTTCTGCGGCCGGGGCAGCTTGTTCGCGTCGTCGGCCTGGAGCGCGTCCTGCCACTCGGGGCGGGCGTAGGGCCGGTGGTAGACCGGGCCCTCGTGCGCGACCGTGCGCGGCGGGACGTCCACGATCTGCTCGCCGTGCCAGAAGATCTCCAGGCGCTCGCCGTCGGTGACCTCACCGATGACGACCGCGATGACGTCCCACTTCTCGCAGATCTCCAGGAAGCGGTCGACGTACCGCGGCTCGACGATCGCGCACATGCGCTCCTGCGACTCGCTCATGAGGATCTCCTCGGGCGAGAGCGTCGCGTCGCGCAGGTGGACCCGGTCGAGGTCGACCCGCATGCCGCCGGAGCCGGCGGAGGCCAGCTCGGAGGTCGCGCAGGAGAGTCCGGCGCCACCCAGGTCCTGGATGCCGGCGACCAGCTTCTCCTTGAAGATCTCCAGGGTGCACTCGATGAGGAGCTTCTCCTGGAACGGGTCGCCGACCTGGACCGCCGGGCGCTTGGTCGGCTTCGTGTCGTCGAAGGTCTCGGACGCGAGGACCGAGACACCGCCGATGCCGTCGCCACCGGTACGGGCGCCGTAGAGGATCACCTTGTTGCCGGGGCCCGAGGCCTTGGCCAGGTGGATGTCCTCGTGCTTCATCACGCCGATGCAGCCGGCGTTGACCAGCGGGTTGCCCTGGTAGCACTCGTCGAAGACGACCTCGCCGCCGATGTTCGCCAGGCCCAGGCAGTTGCCGTACCCACCGATGCCCGCGACGACGCCCGGGAGCACGCGCTTGGTGTCGGGGTGGTCGGCCGCGCCGAAGCGCAGCGGGTCCACGACCGCGACCGGGCGGGCGCCCATGGCGAGGATGTCGCGGACGATGCCGCCGACGCCGGTGGCCGCGCCCTGGTAGGGCTCGATGTACGAGGGGTGGTTGTGCGACTCGACCTTGAAGGTGACCGCGTAGCCCTGGCCGACGTCCACGACGCCCGCGTTCTCGCCGATGCCGACGAGCATGGCGTCGTTCTCCGGGACCTTCTCGCCGAACTGCTTCAGGTGGACCTTGCTGCTCTTGTACGAGCAGTGCTCGGACCACATGACGGAGTACATGGCCAGCTCGGCACCCGTGGGACGGCGGCCGAGGATCTCGCGGACGCGCGCGTACTCGTCCTCCTTGAGGCCGAGCTCCTTCCAGGGCTGCTCGCTGTCCGGGGTCTCGGTGGCGTGCTTGACGGTGTCGAGGCTCATCAGGCGTTGACCAGCTTCTTGAGGATCGAGGTGAAGAAACCGAGGCCGTCGGTACGGCCCGTGCCGATCAGCGGCTCGACGGCGTGCTCGGGGTGCGGCATGAGGCCGACCACGTTGCCCGCGGCGTTGGTGATGCCCGCGATGTCGCGGAGCGAGCCGTTGGGGTTCATGTCCAGGTAGCGGAAGGCCACCCGCCCCTCGGCCTCCAGCTCGTCGAGCACCCGCTCGTCGGCGACGTACCGGCCGTCCATGTTCTTGAGCGGGACCTGGATCTCCTGGCCCTGCTCGTAGTCGGCGGTCCAGGCGGTCTCCGCGTTCTCCACCCGCAGCTTCTGGTCGCGGCAGATGAAGTGCAGGTGGTTGTTGCGCAGCATCGCGCCCGGCAGCAGATGGGCCTCGGTGAGGATCTGGAAGCCGTTGCAGATGCCGAGGACGGGCATGCCCGCCTTCGCCTGCTCGATGAGCGGCTCCATGACCGGCGAGAAGCGGGAGATGGCTCCGGCCCGCAGATAGTCGCCGTAGGAGAAGCCACCGGCCAGGACCACGGCGTCGACCTGCTTGAGGTCCTTGTCGCGGTGCCAGAGCGAGACGGGCTCGGCGCCCGCGAGGCGGACGGCGCGCAGCGCGTCCTGGTCGTCGAGCGTTCCGGGGAACGTGACGACGCCGATGCGTGCGGTCACGAGGAGGCCCCGGCGGTCTCCGTGGACTCCACCTTGATGGTGAAGTCCTCGATCACGGTGTTGGCGAGGAAGGTTTCGGCCATCTCATGGATGCGGGCGAGGGCGGCCTCGTCGACCGGTCCCTCCACCTCCAGCTCGAAGCGCTTTCCCTGGCGGACGTCGGCGATTCCCTCGAATCCGAGGCGGGGCAGTGCACGCTGCACGGCCTGGCCCTGGGGGTCGAGGATCTCCGGCTTGAGCATGACGTCGACTACGACGCGTGCCACTGGCACTCCCGGTGGTGTGTTGCGTGGGCGGTTCCCTCAGCGTACCTGCCTCCAAATTCTACGCGGGTAGAGGACTGGAGGACCCTACAAAGCCTCCCGAAGATCTCCGAAGATCCCCACGGAAAATTCAAGTGAAATATTGCGCGGGCCATTGCGGCGAGACACGCTGATGCAATTGGCTGGGCTTCACAATGCGACGCCTACCGCTGTACAAAGGAATACAGAGGAAAGCAGCATTGGCCCGGGGCAGCCGTAAAGTCGGTGTCGCCGCACGTCAGAGGCGCTACACCCGCCAAGACGATCACGGCACGCCGCAAGAAAGGACCGATATCCGTGGCTCAACGAGTAGTGGTCACTCTCTCCGACGACATCGACGGCGGAGATGCAGCGGAAACGGTTGCCTTCGGCCTGGACGGGAAGTCGTACGAGATCGACCTGAATCCCGCCAATGCAAAGAAACTGCGCAAGGCGCTGGCGCCCTACCTCGCGGCCGGCCGGAAGCTGACCGGCAAGGCCGCCGCGGCCCGCGCCGGCGGCGCACCCGTCTCCGTGGCTTCGTACAAGCACACCACCCTCACCCCCGCCCCGGCGGCGGTCCGCGCCTGGGCCCAGTCCAACAAGATGGACGTGCCCGCACGCGGCCGCATCCCGAAGCGCGTCTACGAAGCCTTCCGCGAGGCCAGTTGAGCCCACGGACCGGCCCGCCGGGCCGCGCGCCGGGAACCGAGTTGCGTTACACCCCCGCTGATCGGCTAGAGTCTGGATCACGCCGAGGGGCAAGGCCGCAGGGCCGAACCTCACGCAGCGTGCGGGTGTAGTTCAGTAGTAGAACATCCCCCTTCCAGGGGGAAGGCGCAGTGTGCAATTCCTGTCACCCGCTCTGCATCGCATTACCGAGCACTCCGGTGCATCGGGTACAGTGGTGCTCGCACCGCCCAGTGAGAGCTGAGCGGCAGCAATGCGGACGTGGCTCAGTTGGTAGAGCATCACCTTGCCAAGGTGAGGGTCGCGAGTTCGAATCTCGTCGTCCGCTCGTTGATCGAAGGCCCGGTTCTCACGAACCGGGCCTTCGTCGTATCTGCCGTTCGTCGCGTCTGCGGTTCGTCCTATCTGCCGTACGGCGCCTGACATTTGTCATGCGCAGCGATGACAGCGCGCACTGCCGATCCGCCCGCCGGACCGCGAGCCTTGAACCATGACCGATGTGATCGTGGCGGAGGGCCTCCGCCGGACCTACTCCGGCGGCTACGAAGCCGTCAACGGAATCTCCTTCGCCGTCCCCCAGGGCGAGATCTTCGCCCTGCTCGGCACCAACGGGGCCGGCAAGACCTCCACCGTCGAGCTCCTGGAGGGACTTGCCGCGCCGAGCGGCGGCACCGTCCGCGTCCTCGGCCACGACCCGTACCGCGAACGGGCCGCCGTCCGGCCCCGGATCGGAGTGATGCTCCAGGAGGGCGGCTTCCCGTCCGACCTGACCGTCGCCGAGACCGTACGGATGTGGGCGGGCTGCACCACCGGCGCCCGGCCGGCCGGCGAGGCCCTGGAGGCCGTCGGCCTCGGCTCCCGCGACCGGGTGCGGATCAAACAGCTCTCCGGCGGCGAGCGCAGGCGGCTCGACCTCGCGCTCGCCCTCCTCGGCCGCCCCGAGGTCCTCTTCCTCGACGAGCCGACCACCGGCCTCGACGCCGAGGGCCGGCGCGACACCTGGGACCTGGTCCGGGCGCTCCGCGACGAGGGGACGACCGTGCTCCTCACCACGCACTACCTGGAGGAGGCCGAGTCCCTGGCCGACCGGCTCGCGATCATGAACAAGGGGCGGATCGTGCTCTCCGGCACCCCCGCCGAGGTCACCGCCGCCCGGCCAGCCCGCATCCGCTTCGCCCTCCCCGAGGGCGTGGAGCCCGGCCGGCTCCCGCTCGGGCTCAAGGCCGCGGCGCAGGGGCGGCGCGTGGAGATCCGTACGCACGCGCTGCAGGACGCGCTCGGCGAACTCCTCGACTGGGCCCGCGAGACCGGCGTACGGCTCGACGGGCTCGACGCCCGCTCGGCCACCCTCGAAGAGGCGTTCCTGGAGATCGCCTCCCGCACCGACGCCCTCGACCCGAACGTGGACCTGGAGACCGCCCGATGAACGCCACCGCACGCCGTATGACCGCGCTCGGGCGGGCCGAACTCACCCTGCTCGGGCGGAACAAGAACAACCTCTTCATCGCCCTGCTCATGCCGCTGCTGATGATCTTCGTGCTGCGGTCCTCGCTCGGACAGATGGAGCCCGGCGAGCTGCCCGGCGGCATGGCGGGCACCACCCTCATCGGCGGCACCGGGATGATCCTCGTCCTCGTCGTCTACATGGGCCTGGTCTCCGCCCTCGTGGCCCGGCGCGAGGAGCTGGTCCTCAAGCGGCTGCGCACCGGCGAGGCGACCGACCTGGAGATCCTCGGCGGCACCGCGCTCCCGTCCGCCGCCATCGCGCTGCTCCAGTGCGCCGTCCTCACCGTCGGCGGCGCCCTCGTCCTCGACGTGCCCGCGCCGCGCAGGCCCGACCTGCTCGTGCTCGGGCTGCTCGCGGCGATCCTGCTGCTCGCCGGGCTCGCCGCCGCGACCACCGCCATCACGCGGAACGTCGAGAGCGCGGGCCTCACCACGCTGCCGTTCTTCCTCATCTCGGCCATGGGCTCGGGGCTCATGGTGCCCCGCGACGTCCTCCCCGACCTGGCCGCGAGCATCACCGAACTGCTGCCGTTCACCGGAGTCATGGAGTTCGTCCGGGCCGGCTGGCTCGGCGTCGGCGAACCCCGGGACCTGCTGACCGCGACGCTCAACACGTTGGCCTGGGGCGTGATCACCGTGTTTGCTGTCCAGAAGTGGTTCCGCTGGGAACCGCGACGCTAGAAGGCAAGAGAGGGAGGCCGGGCGCGTGTCCAGGCTGACGGGGTGGTGGAGCGGGCGCGGCAGTGCGGCCAAGGTCGAGCTGTACACCCGGTGGAGCTTCCACTTCTTCATGCTGATCGAGATCGCCGCCATCGGTCTCGTACCGATCGCGGACTCCAGGTACAACCCGCTCACCACCCCCCTCGGCTTCGCGCTGACGCTGCTCGTCTGCGCGCACGCCGTGCTGAACGCCGTGCTCTCCTCGCGGGCCCTCGACTGGGCCCTGGACCGGCGCGAGCGGCCGGTCCGGCTCGCGATCGCGGTCGTCGTCCTGACGGCCGGCGGCGCGCTGACGGTGCTCGCGCTGCGGGCCACGGGCGTGCTCCGCGACCCCGCCGTCGCCGCCGCCGTCGTCACCGGCATGATCACCTTCGCCATGGGCAGCCTCGTGCTCTGCGTCCGCAGGCCCCGCCGGATGCTGTACGTCGTCCCGGCCGGCGCGCTCGCGACCGGCGTCGCCGTCGTGGCGATGGGCATCCACCCGGGCGAGGGCCTCGGCTACGCCGTCGCGATCATCCTGGGCGGGGGCGGCCTCGCCGCGGCCTGCGGGTTCTCCGGCTGGCTGATGAAGATCGTCTGGGAGCTCGAGAACTCCCGCGATCTGAAGGCCCGGCTCGCGGTCGCCGAGGAACGGCTCCGCTTCGGCCGCGACCTGCACGACGTCATGGGCCGCAACCTCTCGGTGATCGCCCTCAAGAGCGAGCTCGCCGTGCAGCTCGCGCGGCGCGAACGGCCCGAGGCCGTGGACCAGATGATCGAGGTGCAGCGGATCGCGCAGGAGTCCCAGCGGGAGGTACGGGACGTGGTGCGCGGCTACCGGGAGGCGGACCTGCGCGTCGAACTGGAGGGCGCGCGCGGGGTGCTCGGGGCCGCCGGCATCGACTGCGCGATCGACCCGGTGCCCATGGAACTCCCGGCCGGCGTCCAGTCGGTGCTCGGCTGGGTGGTGCGGGAGACGACGACCAACGTGCTGCGGCACGGCGACGCGCGGCGGTGCGCGATCTCGCTGCGGGAGAAGGACGGTTCGGTGCTGCTGACGGTACGGAACGACGGCGTACGGGAAGGGGCGGTGATGGAGCGCGGCTCGGGCCTCGCGGGGCTGCGGGAGCGGCTCGCGGCGGTGGACGGGACCCTGGAGGCGGGACCGGACGACGGCGGCACGTTCCAGGTGACGGCGCTGGTGCCAGTCCCCGTACAGGGGCGGGGAGCGGAGTCGTGACCGTACGCGTGCTGCTCGCCGACGACGAGCATCTGATCCGGGGCGCGCTCGCCGCGCTGCTCGCCCTTGAGGACGATCTCGCGGTCGTCGCCCAGGCCGCCACGGGACCCGAGGCGCTCGCCATGGCCCGCGCCCACCGGCCCGATGTCGCCGTCCTCGATCTGCAGATGCCGGGCCTCGACGGTGTGAGGGTCGCCACAGCCCTGCGGGACGAACTGCCCGACTGCCGCACCATGATCGTCACCAGTCACGGCCGCCCCGGCCACCTCAAGCGGGCCCTCGCGGCCGGCGTGCGGGGCTTCGTGCCGAAGACCGTCAGCGCCCAGCGACTTGCCGAGATCATCCGTGCCGTACACGCCGGAAACCGTTACGTGGACCCGGAGTTGGCGGCCGACGCGATCGCCGCCGGGGACTCCCCGCTGACCGCGCGCGAGGCCGAGGTCCTCGAACTCGCGGCCGACGGCGCGCCCGTCGCGGAGATCGCCGAGCGGGCCTCGCTCTCGCAGGGGACGGTCCGGAACTACCTCTCCTCGGCCGCCGCGAAGCTCGGTGCCGAGAACCGTCATACGGCGGTGCGTCTCGCACGCGAGAAAGGTTGGGTATAGTTGGCCCCGCGCTACGGCGCATGCGGACGTGGCTCAGTTGGTAGAGCATCACCTTGCCAAGGTGAGGGTCGCGAGTTCGAATCTCGTCGTCCGCTCCATGAAAGAAGCCCCCGGTCCTCTCGGACCGGGGGCTTCTTCGTGCGTTCCGGGTTTCTACCGCCAGGCGTTGCCGGTCAGGAGCTCGTACGCCTCGATGTACTTGGCGCGGGTCGCGTCCACGATCTCCTGCGGGAGCGCGGGCGGCGGCTGCTCGCTCGTACGGTCCCAGCCGGAGGCCGGGGAGGTCAGCCAGTCGCGCACGAACTGCTTGTCGTACGAGGGCTGGGCGCGGCCCGGCTGCCACTGGTCGGCCGGCCAGAAGCGGGACGAGTCGGGGGTGAGCACCTCGTCGGCGAGGATCAGCCGCTCGCCCTCCTCGGTGGACGCGAAGCCGAACTCGAACTTGGTGTCCGCGAGGACGATCCCGCGCTCGCGGGCGATGTCCCGGGCCCGGCCGTAGACGGCGAGCGTCGTCTGGCGCAGCAGGGCGGCGGTCTCCGCGCCGACCTGGCGGGCGACCTCCTCGTACGACACGTTCTCGTCGTGGTCGCCGACGGCGGCCTTGGTGGCCGGGGTGAAGATCGGCGCGGGCAGCTCGGAGCCGTCGGTGAGGCCCTCGGGGAGCGCGAGACCGCAGACCGTACGGGACTCCTTGTACTCGACCAGGCCGGAGCCGGCCAGATAGCCGCGAGCCACGCACTCGACCGGCACCATCTTCAGGGACTTGCAGACGAGGGTGCGGCCCGCCCAGTCGGCGGGGGCGCCGGCCGGGACGTCGGTGGAGATGACGTGGTTCGGGACGAGGTCGTCGAGCAGGTCGAACCACCACAGGGAGAGCTGGGTGAGCACCCGCCCCTTGTCGGGGATCTCGGTCGGCAGGACCCAGTCGTACGCGGACATGCGGTCACTGGCCACCATCACGAGCTCGCCGGCCTCGTTCTGGTAGAGGTCGCGCACCTTGCCCGTGTGGAGGTGGGTCAGGCCCGGGACCTGAACGGGCTCGGGCTTTTCTACGAATCCGGACACGGTTCCTCCGCGTAGGTTGATCCAGGAACAGGTCGATTCTCTCGCACCCGCCCGGCCGCCGGACCATCGGCCCCTGGAACGCGCTGGTCAGTCCCTCGGCTGATCAGTCCCGCTTGCAGATCCTGTCCAGAAGGTTCGCCGTGGCGCGCTGGATCCGCTCGTCGACATGGCCCGGCCGGTCCAGGGCGGGCGACCAGGCGAAGGTGCCCGAGGCGAAGACCCACGCCCCGGACGGGGCGCGGTAGAGCGAGGTCTCCTGGTGGCGCAGGGCGCCCTCGCTGTCCCGGTACGGCGAGTGGGCGAGCAGCATGCGGCCCTGGTGCTCGGGGAGCGCGGTGCGCGGGAAGTACCGGTCCGCCTCGCCCGCGACCAGGCCGGGGATCTCGTCCCCGTCCCCGGCGCCGGTGGCCTCCCAGAGCCAGTGCTCCGCGTTCCGTACGACCAGCGGGTGCGGCTCCGGCACCCGGCCCGCGTACTGGATCCCCAGCAGTTGCTGCTCCGGGCGGTCGATCTCGCGCCAGAGCGCGGAGCGGCCGGGGCCGCGGCGCTTGCGGCAGGTGAGGAGCCGGTCGGGCACTCCGGACGGGGACGGGCCCAGCTCCACCTGCCAGTACATGGTGTTGGCGGAGAGGAAGACGAGCGAGGTGCCCTGCTCGCGGGCGAGTTCGACGGTCCGGCGCATGGGGACGGACCAGTACTCGTCGTGGCCGGGGAAGACCAGGCCCCGGTAGCGGGTCGGGTCGACGCGGCCGGCGTGCAGGTCGCGGGTCTCGGCGTAGGCGAGGTCGTAGCCGTACCGCTCGGCCCAGCGGATGAAGTCGTAGGCGTGCCCGACGTGGAGGGGGAGGCCCGCGCCGGCGTAGGGGCGGTCGAAGGAGACGGTGATCGCCGCGTCCTCCTCGCCGAGGAGCCGGCCCTGCTCGTCCCACGCGTGGTAGAGGCTGGCGCCGGTCCTGCCGTCCTCCGGATAGAGGTTGTACGCCTGCCAGGTGATGTCCGGGAGGACGAGGAGGAGGTCCGCGGGGTGGTCGTCGCGGACGGTGAAGGGGATGTGGGAGCGGTAGCCGTCGGCGGTGGTGAGCACGGCGACGTACGCGCCGATCGACCAGTGGGCCGGGATCTGGAGCCGCCAGGACTGCCACCAGTGGTGGCAGGAGACCGTGCGGTCGGCGGTGAGCGGGGCCGGCTGGACGATGCCGGAGAGCCGGGGGCTCGTGGTGATCTTGGTGGCGCCCTCGCCGGCGTAGTGACCGATCCGGTAGATGTCGACCGAGAACTGCTGCGGCGGGTCCACGGTGATGTGGAAATCGATCGCCTCGCCGGGGGCCACCGCCCCGCTGGAGACGAACCCCTTGATCTGGCCCCGTACGTCGTCGGCGGTGCGGGGGCCTCCGCTCCCGCCGCGGGCCAGGGTCTCGTCGGCGTACCAGGGGACGACCTGGCCCGTGGCGTCGAAGTAGTTCTCCGAGCCGCGCAGCCAGGGCAGCGGGCCCTGGCCGAACGGGTCCGTGACGGCGTGGGCGAGCGCGCCCGACTCCCACCGCCTGATCTGGTCCGCCCCCATGTCGCGCCCCTCCCTCGACTCCCCCGCGCGCCGTTGTCATGTGCTGCTGTCAGTGCCGGTCTCCAGCACATCACATAACGCACGCACTCCGTCACCGTTCGTCGCGAATTGACGTGAAACGGAAGGTGCGCTTCCGCGTTCGAGCCGTCCTCAGGGCGCCTCAGACGAGGCGGACGGGCTTCTCGGGGCGTACGCCGGTCTCCGCGAGCCAGGCGCTGAGGGGGTCGGGGTCGCCGTCCTCGACGAGGGCGAGCACGCGGGCGGTCAGGTCCGTGCTCCGCACGCCGCCGACGAGGAGGGCGGGCCCGTCGAGCCAGTCGAGGCCGGGGGCGGCGCCCGCGGTGTCCACGGCGGCGCAGCAGACCATCGCCGTGACGTGGTCGGCGAGCAGGTCCCGCCCGGTCCGGGGCGGCTGCAGCGGGAAGAGCGGCAGCGCGTCGTCGCCGAGGGCGTCGGCGTGCGGCGCGGGCTCGGCGGCCACGGGCCGTGCGGCTTCCTCGCGCGCCACGTGGGCGGTGAGGGCGGCGGCGAGGGCATCGGCGGCGGGGTTCGCGGCGAGGGGCTGCTCGGGGTCGGGGTGGGGCTCGGGGTCGTGGTCGGGGGCGGGGTGGGGGTCGGGGTGGGGGTCGGGGTGGGGCTCGGGCCCGGAGGCGGGCTCGGGGTGGGCCTGGGGCTCGGGCACCTGCCCGGGCTCCGGGTTGGCCGAGAGGTGGGTCAGGACGCGGGTCAGGGTCGGGCCGTCCACGTTGTCCGTACCCGTGGCCCTGCCCGTACTCGTACCGATTCCCGTACCCGTGCCCGTACCGATTCCGGTACCCGTACCGGCGGACGGGGTCCGCCCGGCGCCCGGGGCGGTCGGGAGGACGCCCAGTTCGTCGAGGACCTGGTGGAGGCGGGCCGCGTCGCTGCGCCACTTCCGGTCCACGACCTCCTCCGGGTACTGGCTCCAGTCCACCGGGGACCAGTCAGGGCCTGGCTCCGCCGGGCCGCCGTGGAAGAGGCGGGCGGCGAGCAGCGAGGCGGCCTCGTCCACGGCGCCGGGCTCTTCGAGCAGGTCGCAGGCAGGGCGCTCGCCGAGCCGGGAGGCGAAGCCGTCGGCGAGGCGGTCCCGGCGGGAGAGCTCGGTGAGGGCCGCGACCACGCCCACGTCGAGGCTGGCGGGCCAGCGGCCCATCCGCCAGGCGGGCAGCGCGACGCGGGTGAGCAGCCGGTCCCAGCCCGCGTAGGCGAGGCCGACCTGCTCCTGGGCGACGATCCGGATTCCGTAGTCCACAGCCTGTGCGCGCTCGGAGCCGGCCACGGCGACGCCCCGCTCCATCTCGGCGGCGTGCCCGCGGCTCATCCGCAGCAGCACCCGGGCGACCGACGCGATCCCGCGCGCGCCCAGCCTGCCGACCGGGCCGAGCCCGGGGTTGCGGGGAGCGGCGACGGCCGCGTCGAGACCCTGCACGAAGCGGCGGGCCGCAGCTATGTCGGGGTGTGCCGCCGGAGCCGTACCGGCGACGACGGGGGCGAGGACCGCGCGCAGCTCGCCGACGCGCATCCACCACAGGAAGGGCGAGCCTATGACCAGGACCGGCGCGTCCGTGGAGCGCCGCAGGCCCGCCGTACGGCCCGAGTCGTGCGCCGGGTGCGTACGGTCTTCGAGCCAGCTGTCGCAGTCCGGGGTCAGGGCTATCGCGGAGGGCGCGGGGACGCCGAGCCGGTCGGCCAGGTCCCGCACCATCCGGTACAGATCGGGGGCGGACCGCTCGGAGAGCTCGACCGTCGGTGTGACGGCGGGCCGGGAGCGCGCGATGACCACGGCGACGGCCGCCGCCGCGAGCAGGACGACCAGCGCGAGCACCGTGGTGAAGCCGCGGGCCGCGTCCCAGCCGGGTCCGGTCATGTGACCGGTGACCCCGCCCGCGTACAGGATCACCGCCGCTGCGGCGGGGAGCAGCGCGACGGCCAGCGCCCTGGCGCGGACGCGGAGCACGGCGAGCGCCCGGGTGCGCGCGGCGCGCACACCCATCTCCTCGCCGACAACGGAACCGGAGCCGCTACCGGACACGCCGTTCATCACCCCCTCCTGCCCTTGTCGGGACTGCCTGTGGCGGTGTTGGTCACTCCCCCACTGTGGCACCCGCCACTGACATCGCAATGCCGGTGGGCCAAGTGCCGGAACGCCTTCGCCGCACCCTAGTTGGGGGTTCGGCGGGCGTCATCCGGATGGCTCAGCCGTCACTCGATGGAATGGCTTTGGGTAAAGGTGATGACGGTCCTGGGCGGTTAGGGGTTCACTCCCCCGCGGCCTTGCGTGCGATGTCCGTACGGTGTTGCGAGCCGTCCAGACGGATGCGGGCGACCGCCTTGTACGCCCTCTCGCGGGCGCGCGCCAGGTCCTTTCCGGTCGCGGTGACGGAGAGGACGCGGCCGCCGGCGCTCACGATCGCGTCGCCGTCCCGCTTGGTCCCGGCGTGCAGGACGTACGCGTGCGGGGCATCCTGTGCCGCCACCTCGTCCAGGCCCTCGATCGGGTCGCCCGTCCGCGGGGTCGCCGGGTAGTTGTGCGAGGCGACGACGACGGTCACGGCCGCGTCGTCGTGCCAGTTCAGCGGCGGTTCGTTGTCGAGGGTGCCGTTGGCGGCGTTCAGCAGGACGCTCGCGAGCGGGGTGCGCAGCCGGGCGAGGACGACCTGGGTCTCCGGGTCGCCGAAGCGGGCGTTGAACTCGATGACCCGTACGCCACGGCTGGTGATCGCCAGACCCGCGTACAGCAGGCCCTGGAAGGGGGTGCCGCGGCGGCGGAGCTCGTCGACCGTCGGCTGGAGGACGGAGGCCATGACCTCTTCGACCAGCTTGGGGTCGGCCCAGGGCAGCGGGGAGTAGGCGCCCATGCCGCCGGTGTTCGGGCCCTCGTCGCCGTCGAGCGCGCGCTTGAAGTCCTGCGCGGGCTGCAGCGGCATGACGGTGACGCCGTCGGTGATCGCGAAGAGGGAGACCTCGGGGCCGTCGAGGTACTCCTCGATGACGACCCGGGCGCAGGCGAGGGCGTGGGCGCGGGCCTCCGCGAGGTCGCTGGTGACGACGACGCCCTTGCCGGCCGCGAGACCGTCGTCCTTGACGACGTACGGAGCGCCGAAGGCGTCGAGCGCCTCGTCGATCTCCTCGGCCGTGGTGCAGACGTAGCTGCGGGCGGTCGGGACGCCGGCCCCGGCCATGACGTCCTTGGCGAACGCCTTGGAGCCCTCCAGCTGCGCCGCCTCCTTGGACGGGCCGAAGCAGGGGATGCCGGCCGTGCGGACGGCGTCGGCGACGCCCGCGACGAGCGGGGCCTCCGGGCCGACGACGACCAGGTCCGCCTGGAGGTCGGCGGCCAGCCGCGCGACGGCGGCGCCGTCCAGCTGGTCGACGGGGTGCAGCTCGGCGACCTCCGCGATTCCGGCGTTGCCGGGCGCGCAGTGCAGAGCGGTGACGTCGGGATCGAGGGAGAGAGAGCGGCACAGGGCGTGTTCGCGGGCGCCGCCGCCGATGACGAGGACCTTCACGCCAGCCAGGGTAGCCCGCGTGGCCGGATGACCCTTGTGCGGGCCACCGAGCGAGACGCTCCTACTCGTTCGTGTATTCCTCCACAACGGTCGCCCCGAGCTCGCGCACGATCAGGTCGTGACCGGAGAGCGCGGAGTCGACCAGGTCCGGGTCGTCCTCCTCGGGCACGTCGTCCTCGGGCGCGACGGGCACGGGGGCGGGGGCGGCGGGTGCGTTCTGGACGGGAGGCGCGGGCGGGGCGGCGGGCGGGGCCTGCGGGGGCTGCTGCGCCGGGGCCCACTGCTGCTGCGGAGGCGCGGCGGGGGCTTGCGCGGCCGGGGCGGGAGCGGCCGGACGGCCGCCGCCGAAGCCGGTCGCGGCGGGCGGCGGGTTCGCGCCGCCCGAGGGGTCGATGATCGCCTCGATCTTCCACTGCACGTTGAACTGGTCGGCCAGGACCTGGCGCAGGACGTCCTCGCTGCCGCTGCTGGCGAAGTTGTCCCGCGCGCCCGCGTTCAGGAAACCGAGCTGGAGGGTGGTGCCGTCGAACCCGGCGACCTGGCCGTTCTGGCTGAGCAGGATCCACGTGAAACGGCGCTTGTTCTTGACGGCGTCGAGGATCGACGGCCACATGTTCCGCACCTGGGCGGCGCCTTGGGCCATGTCGCCTGAGGGGGCTTGCGCGGCCGGGGCGGGCGCGGCGGCCGGCGCGGGCGCCTGAGGAGCCGGGGCCGCGGGCGCCGAGGCACCTGGCCAGGTGCCGGGGGCGGGCGCGCCGGGGGTGGCGGCACCGGGCCAGGCACCGGGCCGGGGCCCGCTCTCGGGCTGTACGGGAGCGGGTGCGGGGGCCTGCTGGACCGGAGCCGGGGCCTGCTGCACAGGCGCGGGTGCGGGTGCGGGTGCGGCTGCGGGCTGCACAGGCTGCTGCGGCGGAGGCGGCGGGGCCATAGGCGTATGGGCGTCGGGCCCGGGGACGTACCCCATGGCGGGCGCGGGCGAACCGGCCGTAAAGACAGCGGCGGGGGCGGCCGCGGCACCACGCTCGAGCCGATCGATCCGGGCCTGGAGCGACCGCTCGTCGTCGAAGGCGGCGGGCAGCAGCACGCGCGCGCAGATCAGCTCCAGCTGGAGCCGGGGCGAGGTGGCCCCGCGCATCTCGGTGAGGCCCGTGTTGACGAGGTCGGCCGCGCGGCTGAGCTCGGCCGCGCCGAAGACGGACGCCTGCGCCTGCATGCGCTCGACGACGTCCACCGGGGCGTCGATGAGCCCCTTCTCGGCGGCGTCCGGCACGGCGGCGAGGATCACCAGGTCGCGCAGCCGCTCAAGCAGGTCGGCGACGAACCGCCGGGGGTCGTTCCCGCCCTCGACGACCTGGTCGACGACCTCGAAGGCGGCGGCCCCGTCACCGGAGGCGAAGGAGTCCACGACGGAGTCGAGCAGGGACCCGTCCGTATAGCCGAGAAGAGAGGTCGCCATGGCGTATGTCACACCGTCGTCGGCGGCGCCGGCGAGCAACTGGTCCATCACGGACATCGAGTCACGCACGGAACCGGCGCCGGCGCGCACGACGAGCGGCAGCACGCCGTCCTCGACGGGAATCCCTTCGCGCCCGCAGACCTCGCCCAGGTACTCCCGCAAGGTGCCCGGCGGCACGAGCCGGAACGGATAGTGGTGCGTCCGGGACCGAATCGTCCCGATGACCTTCTCGGGCTCGGTCGTGGCGAAGATGAACTTGAGGTGCTCCGGCGGCTCCTCGACCACCTTCAGCAGGGCGTTGAAGCCCGCCGAGGTGACCATGTGCGCCTCGTCGATGATGTAGATCTTGTACCGGCTGGAGGCGGGCCCGAAGAAGGCCTTCTCCCGCAGGTCACGGGCGTCGTCCACGCCACCGTGGGAGGCGGCGTCGATCTCGATGACGTCGATCGACCCCGGCCCGTTCCGCGCCAGGTCACGGCAGGACTGGCACTCGCCGCAGGGCGTGGGAGTGGGACCCTGCTCACAGTTCAGACAGCGCGCGAGAATGCGCGCACTGGTCGTCTTGCCACAGCCCCGGGGCCCGCTGAACAGGTACGCGTGATTGACCCGGTTGTTCCGCAGGGCCTGCTGCAACGGGTCGGTGACATGCTCCTGCCCGATGACCTCGGCGAAGGACTCGGGACGGTAGCGGCGGTACAGCGCGAGAGACGACACGTATACGAGGTTATAGGCGCCCACCGACAACCCGGGAACGCAAGCGCCCCTCACGCACCCGCCAGAGCCGACCTACCCTTGCTGCCTTCCGGCCCTGGGGGAGTTCAGTCAGATAGCGCCACGTGAGGGGCTCCGCCAAGGGTACCTGATCCCAGACCCCCGTGACCCCCGCTCCCGACCACGGGAACCCCCTTCTGGATCACGTTCGCGAGCACCCCTCAACGTCTTGTATTGTTTGCGGCGGAGGATTCGCCTAGTGGCCTAGGGCGCACGCTTGGAAAGCGTGTTGGGGGCAACCCCTCACGAGTTCGAATCTCGTATCCTCCGCCAGCCCGAAGGGCCGGATCGCGAAAGCGGTCCGGCCCTTCGGCGTTTGTGGGGTGTGGGGTCTCAGGCTGCGGCCCGGTCGGGTGCCGGCGCCGGGGTGGGGTCTTGCGGTGGTGGGGGCAGGGCGTGGAGTCGGCTCACGGGGGACAGGGCCAGCGCGATCAGGATGGTGGCGGAGCCGATCGCCGCCACCGTCAGCGCGCCGTGGGCGCCGAGCCGGCCGGACAGCAGGCCCGCGGACAGGCCGCCCAGTGCGCCGCCGCCGAAGAGCAGGGTGCGGAAGACCGCCGTCATCCGGCCCATCATCGACTGCGGTGTGGAGGCCTGGCGCAGGCTGACGATGATGACGCCCGCGACGCCGAGCCCGAGGTAGGTGGTGAAGAAGGAGAGGACGAACATCCCCACCATCACCGGCCGGGGGCCGGCGGCCAGGACTATCAGCGTCGGGCCGGCGAGAACGGCCGACTGGGACACCAGGTAGGCGAGACCGAGGCGGAAGCGCCGGATGACCCTTCGGGAGATCGCCGCGCCTATCAGTCCGCCCACGGAGGCGGTCGCGAAGACGCCGCCGAGGGTCGTGGGGCTCAGGCGCAGGTCGTGTGTTCCGTACAGCAGGAACATGGTCCACACGGCGATCATGGAGAAGTTGCAGCAGAACCCGATGAGCGCGAGGGACCGCAGCACCGGGTTCTTCAGGACCCAGCGCAGGCCGTCCCGGAGTTCGGTCGGCACGTGCCGACGTGCGGCCGGGGGTTGGGGGCGGGGTTCGGGGGTGCGGATCAGGAGAAGCGAGACCAGGGACACCAGGTAGGAGAACGCGTTCACGATCAGCGCCACGGGTGCGGTCAGGGCGCCGATCAGGACACCGGCGAGCCCGGGTCCCGCCACGTCGGCCGCCGATGAGCTCATGCCCATCTTGGCGCCGGCTTCGACATAGTGCTTGGGGTCGCGTACGAGTGTGGGCACGTACGACATCCAGCTGACGTCGAACAGCACCGAGGCGACGCCGACGGCGCAGGCGATCGTCAGGAGCGAGGCCATGCTCAGCGCGTCCGTCCAGTACAGGACGGGCACGAGGGCCAGCAGGACCATCCGGACGAGGTTGGCGCCGAGCATGATCCGCCGGCGCCGTGCGCGGTCCACCCACACCCCGAAGACCAGGGCGAGGCCGAGGTACGGGACGAGTTGCAGGAAGCGCAGGACGCCGACCTGCTCGTCGGTGGCGTCGAAGGCGAGGATCGCGGTCAGCGGCAGGGCGAGGTTCGTGACCTGTGCGCCGAGGAGCGAGATCGTCTCGCCGAGCCAGAACTTGAGGAAGTCACCGTTGCGCCAGAGGCTCTCCGTGCCGTCCGGGGAGGGTTTCACGGTGCGTGTCTGTGTGTCCGTCATCGCCGTCCCTGGCCGACGAGTTCCGCGACCGCGTCGGCGACGTGGTCCACCTCTTCCTCGGTGTTGTAGTAGTGCGGCGACAGGCGCAGACACCATTCGATGCCCTTGTCCGCGAAGTCGAGCTGCGCGAACTCACGGAAGCTGAGCGCCGAGTTGATGGAACGGGCGTCCAGGGCCGCCTTGAACGGCTCCGGCTGCCAGCCCTCCACGCCGAAGGTGACGAGCCCGGCGAGGCGCCGGCCCCGGTCGAGCACACGGACCCCCGGGATCACGGCCAGCCGGTCGCGGAGCCGGGCCGCGAGCATGGGTGTGCGCTGCTCGATGGCCTCGATACCGACCTCGCGGGCGTACCGCGTCGCGGCGGCGCTGCCGAGCACCGTGGCGTACGGCAGCTCCCACTCCTCGAACCGGGTCGCCGTCCCGGCGGGCTCGTAGCGGCCCGGCTCGGTCCAGCGGGCGCCGTGCATGTCGATGAACAGCGGTTCGTAGCCGGCGCGCAGGACGCGATCGGAGACGTACAGGAATCCGGAGCCGCGCGGGCCGCGGAGGAACTTGCGGCAGGTGGCGGTGAGGAAGTCGCAGCCGATCTCCTCCACGTCGAGGACGAACTGGCCCACCGATTGACAGGCGTCGACCAGGTAGAGCAGGTCCAACTCGCGGCAGTGGCGGCCGATCTCGGCCACCGGCGAGACCAGGCCCGAGTTGGTGGGGACATGGGTGGCGGACACCAGGCGCGGGCGGTGCGTCCGCATCAGCGCGGCCATCGCCTCCACGTCGACCCCGCCCTCGGGTGCGTCGGGCGCGTGGACGATGCGTACGCCGAAGCGCTTGCGCAGGGACAGGAAGGCGATCTGGTTGGAGACGAAGTCGTCGCGGGTGGTGAGGATGACGTCGTCCGCCTCGAACGGGATCGACGACAGCGCGTTGGAGTAGGCGTGGGTGGCGCTGCCCGCGAAGGCGATGTTGTCGGCCGTGGTGTTGATGAGGGCGCCGATCTCCGCGTAGAACTCGCGGACCTCGGCGGCCCGGGCGGCCGCCGCCTCGTAACCGCCGATCCGGGCCTCGAGGTTCAGCTGGCCGACCATCGCGTCGAGGACCGGGGCCGCCAGCAGGCCGGAGCCCGCGTTGTTGAAGTGGATGACCTGCCGGCACCCCGGGGTGTCGGCCCGCAGGGCGGCGACGTCCAGCTGAAGTGCTTCCGAAGCAGAGCCAGTAGCGCTATTCTTGTCTGTCATGAATGACGGTAGCACTTCTGGGGAGTTGGCCGACAGTCTCCGTACGCTGCTCTCCCGGCTCTCGCCCGGCGACCGGCTGCCGAGCAGCCGGGAACTGATCAAGGAGTACCGGGTCGGCCCCGCGACCGTGGCGCGGGCCATCGCCGCACTGGCCGCCGAGGGCGCGGTCGTGACCCGGCCGGGCAGCGGTACGTACGTGGCTCAGCGCACCCGGCTCCTAGACGAGGCCACCGGCACCGCCACCGACACGGACTGGCAGACGGTCGCCCTCACCGACCGCGCCGTCGACACCCACCTGATCGCCGACCCGCTCGGACCGCCACCGGCCGGGACGATCACCTTGGACGGCGGTTATGTGCACCGCTCGCTCCAGCCCACCCGGGCCCTGAGCGCGGCGCTGGCGCGGGCGGCACGCCGTCCGGACGCCTGGGACCGAGCCCCGGCCGGCGGCCTGATGGCGCTGCGTACCGTGTTCGCCCGCATCATCGGCGGCACGGTGGCGCCGGAGGACGTGCTCGTCACCGCGGGCGGGCAGAGCGCGCTCTCGATCGCGTTCCGGGCCATCGCCGGGCCCGGCAGCCCGGTCCTGGTGGAGTCCCCGACCTATCCCCGGGCGCTGGCCGCGGCCCGCGCCGCGGGGCTGCGGCCGGTGCCGGTGCCGCTCGACGCCGACGGCGTCCGGCCCGACCTGCTGGCCGACGCGTTCGCGATGACCGGCGCGCGACTGCTGTACTGCCAGCCGACCTACCAGAATCCGACCGGCACCGTCCTCGCACCCGAACGCCGCCGCCAGGTCCTCGATGTGGCGCGCGCTTCGGGCGCGTTCGTGATCGAGGACGACTTCGCGCGCCACCTCGGACACGGCGGCGGCCCGGTGCCGCGGCCGCTGGTGGCCGACGATCGCGACGGCACGGTCGTCCACGTGACCTCACTCACCAAGCCCGCGGCGCCGAGCCTGCGGATCGGGGCACTGGTGGCCCGCGGACCGGTGATGGAGCGCATGCGGGCGGTACGCCTGGTCGACGACTTCTTCGTCACCCGCCCGCTCCAGGAGGCCGCGCTGGAGGTCCTCAGCTCCCCGTCCTGGGAACGGCACGTCCGCGCTCTCGGTACGGCGCTGCGTGAGCGGTGCGCCGTGCTGACCGCCGCGATCGCCCGGGAAGTCCCCGGCGCAACCCTGACCACGGTCCCCGCGGGCGGACTCCACCTGTGGGTCCGCCTGCCGCCCGGCGTGGACGACACCGTACTGACGAGCGCCGCCCGGCAGCGCGGCGTCGCCGTGAGCGCCGGCAGCCGCTACTTCGCCACCGAGCCACCCGCAGCCCACCTGCGCATCGGCTTCGCCGCCACAGCCGACCACGCCGAACTGACGGAGGGCGTACGCCGGTTGGGGGGTGTGGTCGCGGATCTGCGGGCGTGACTGGGGGCGGGACTGGGTGCGGGAGTGCGGGCGTGACTGGGGGCGGGAGTGCGGGCGTGACTGGGGGCGGGAGTGCGGGCGGGAGTGCGGGCGGGACTCCGGGCGTCGATAGGTGGGGAGGCGCCGTCTCCGACGACCGTCACCGTGGAGCCGTCGGCCTTGAGGCGGAAGGCGATGCCGCGGGAGGCGAGCGCGACGTACTCCCCCGGCGCCCCGGGGATGGCCTCGACCGCCTCCAGGTCGACCGTCTCCCCGCCCACCCAGGTGAGCAGGGTGACGCTGTCGGAGCCGTCCAGGTGCGTGATCCGGGAGAGCCGCTGCTGCCCGGTCCGCTTCTTGTCGTGGACGGCCAGCAGGTTCACGCCGCTTCCGTCCGCCGTACGGCCCTCGTACGCGAGTCCGCTGACGCCGCTCCGGGCGTCGCCGCCGAACTTCTGCCACGCGCCGTCCGCGCCGGCCGGGGCGGTGCCGGTGCCGAGGACCGTCAGCAGGGTGGCGGCTGCCACGCGAGTGAGGTCGTGCGCCGCCGCCTCCGTACCGTAGGGAGTTCCACCTGGTCGCCCACCTTCTGTCCAATGCCCGATGTCCGATCAGACGCGAGATCGCGAAAGGCGCACTCGACGGGCGCACGCAAAGCACCGGCGGGCACAGCCTCGCCCTGGTCCTGATCTACCGGATGCGGGTCCGCTGGGCCTCGACCTTCTGCCGCATCGGCTCGGTGATCACCCCTACGGGGCGAGGCGCAGGGCGAGGCCGTCGAGGATGACGTCCAGGCCGTACGCGAACTTGGCGTCGCGGGTCTCGACCGGGTCGGGGGCTGCCAGGGACTGCTGGTAGGAGTCGGCCAGGTGGGCGTGGTCGGACGCGGCCTGCTGGGCGGCGGGGGCGAGGCGGGCGATGAAGTCGGCCTCCGTCTCGCCGGAGCGCGCGACCGTCGTGAGCCAGGCCGCCTCCGTCGTGCTCATGCCGATGACGTACGCCAGGAGGCTCTCGATCGCCCGGCTGGGCTCGGGAAAGCCGACGGCCGTGAAGAGGGCCGCCAACCGCTCCGAGTACGCCATGAGGTTGGGGCCCAGGTAGGCGAGGCCCGCCTGGCCGAGGACCGAGGCCAGCCAGGGGTGGCGCAGCGCCGACGCGCGGAACGAACCGGCGGCCTCGATCGCGGCGGCGCGCCAGTCCGGACTGTCGGCGGGCGGTACGGAGATCTCGCCGAAGACCTCGTCGACCGCGAGCTCCATCAGCTCGTCCTTGGTGGCGACGTGCCGGTAGAGGGAGGTGGCGCCGGCGTTCAGGCGGGCGCCGAGCTTGCGCATGCTCAGCGCCTCGATGCCGTCGGCGTCCAGCATGACGATCGCCTCGCGGACGATCGAGGCGCGGCTGAGGGCGGGCTGCTCGGCGGCGGACTGCTGGCGGGCCCAGACGGACGGGATGGGGTTGGCCGGGTTGGCCGTACTGGCCGTACTGGCCCTGTCCGTTGGGTTCATCGGGTTCTTTGGGCTCGTCGGGTTGGGCTTCTCGGCCATGTGAACCTCCGCGATGGCTGCGTACAGCGTGCGCATTCAGCGTACAGGAGCCAGGGCTTGCGCACGGTGTACGCGTCTGCGTACAGTGTTCGCATCGAAGGAACACCGTGCGCAGCCAAGAGGAACACGAGGAACTCCCATGGAAACCGTCCGCAATCCACGCCGCTGGTGGATCCTGCTCGTGCTGTGCCTCAGCACGCTGGTCCTGGTCGTCGACAGCATGGCGCTCACCGTCGCGGTCCCCTCGATGACCGCGGACATCGGCGCGAGCGCCACGGACATCCAGTGGATCCTCGACTCCTACATCCTGGTCTTCGCCGGACTGCTGCTGACCTCCGGAAGCCTGGGCGACCGGTTCGGGCGGCGGAAGGTCATGATCATCGGCCTGCTGCTCTTCGGGCTCGCATCACTGGCCGCGACCTTCTGCGACGACCCCGGTGAGGTCATCGCCGTACGCGTCGCGATGGGTGTCGGCGGCGCGCTGATCATGCCCTCGACGCTGTCGATCCTCATCACCGTCTTCGACGAGGACGAGCGCAGCAAGGCGATGGCCGCGTGGGGTTCGGTGTCGATGCTCGGCCTGGTCGGCAGCCCGGTCCTCGGCGGCTTCCTGATCGACCACTTCTCCTGGCAGTCCATCTTCCTCATCAACGTGCCGGTCGTGATCCTGGCCGTCGTCGCCGCGCTCACCCTGATGCCCGAGTCCAAGGGCCCCTGGCAGAAGCCGGACCCGCTCGGTGCGATCCTGTCGGCGGTCGGCATGACCGCGCTGATCTGGTGGATCATCGAGATCCCGCAGCACGGCGCCTTCGAGGGCCGGGGGCTCATCACGCTGGTGATCGCGGTCGGCGCCCTCGCCGGGTTCGTGATCTGGGAGAACGTCACCGCGTCGCCGATGGTCCCGCTGGTCCTCTTCAAGCACCGTAACTTCAGCGGCGGTTCGCTCTCGCTGACCCTGGTCCAGATCGGCAACGGCGGCCTGCTGCTCGTCCTGACCCAGTACCTGCAGTTCGTGCTCGGCTACTCCCCCGTCAAGGCGGGCCTCGCCTTCGTCCCGCTCGCCGTCGCCGCCCTGATCGGCAACGCCGCCGGCGCCGGGCTCGCCGCGAAGGTCGGTTACCGGCCGCTGGTCGTGAGCGGCCTGCTGGTGATGGCCGGCTCGTTCGGCCTCCTGACGACCGTCGACGCGGCCTCGGGCTTCACGGTCCCGGCGATCGGCCTGGGCCTCCTCGGCCTCGGCGCGGGTCTCGCCATGCCGGCGGCGGTCGGCGCGCTGATGGGCACGATCCCGGAGGAGAAGGCGGGCGTGGGTTCCGCCATGAACGACACGATCCAGCAGGCGGGCACGGCCCTCGGCATCGCGATCCTCGGCTCGCTCCTCTCCAGCCGCTTCGCCTCGGAGATGCCCGCCGACGCCCCGGAGCAGGCCAAGCACTCCATCGGCGGCGCGCTGGCCGCAGCGGGCGAGGACGGCACCCTGGCTCACGCGGCACGGGAGGCCTTCACGACGTCCATGTCGGCGACCTTCACGATCAGCGCGATCGGCGTCCTCGCGGCGGCGGTGCTGGCGGCGGCGGTGATGCGGGACGGGAAGCCGAAGGCGGGGGATGAGGCGGAGCTCGCTTCCGAGCAGGAGCTGGCTGCCTGACGACGGCGAGCGCGCGAGCGAGCGCCGAACGGCACACGGTGGAAGGCCCCGACCGGGGAACGGTCGGGGCCTTCGCCGTACCTCCGTACTGGCGGCTGATGTGGTGATGTCACCGGTTCGAGGGGTCCGAGCAGGCAGTGACGTTCCGCCCGCCACTTCGTTCCGTGATCGCTGGAACACTTTCCGCTACGCCCTGTCGGGGGCGTTCTCAAAGTGGAGGAAACGTGCGGAAATTGACGACGATGGCGGTGGCGGCAGCGCTGTTCCTGGGTGGAGCGGGGGCGGCGGTGGCGGATTCGTGGCAGAAGCCGGATCCACTCCGCACCACCGGAGCGTGGTTCTCCGACTGGTCGTACACCTGGGAACCCAAGGGGCAGAACCACGGCGGATTCCACTTCAAGGGCGACCTGATGGACAAGCTTCCCAAGGACGGACACAACGTGTACGTGCAGGCCAAGGTCGAGGGCTACAGCTGGAATCGGTTCAACGGGGTCCAGAAGAAGTCCGTCCACCTGGACAAGATCGTCTACGACGGCGCCGCCCAGTACACGAGTACGGCGGAGATTCGCGTCTGCCGCGATCGCGGGTCCCTCCGCCCAGACAACTGCTCGTTCACGAATCCGTACAAGCGCCAGTAGTCCCACAGCCACCCCATTAGGGAGCAGCACTTCCATGAACGCCATCCTCCGCGCCGAAGGCGTGGACCTCTTCTACGGGACGCACCGGGCCGTCAATGGTGTGGATTTCTCCCTGAAGCGCGGGGAGGTGGCGGCGATCATGGGGAGCAGTGGTTCCGGAAAGTCGTCGCTGCTGTACTGCCTGGCCGGGGTGCTCCCGCCCACGTGCGGCACCCTGACGTTCGACGGGCTCAGGCTGTCTTCCCTCAACGACGACGAACTGAGCACGCTGCGCCGCGAGCGGTTTGGGTTTGTCTTCCAGTACGGGGAGTTGCTGCCCGAACTGACGGTGGAGGAGAACGCCGCGCTCCCCCTGCGCCTCGCCGGCCAGCGGAAGGCGCCCGCACACGCGGCGGCCGGCGAGGTGCTCGGACGGCTGGGCATGACCGAGCTGTTGCAGCGCAGGACCTCGCAGCTGTCCGGTGGGCAGAGCCAGCGGGTGGCCGTCGCGCGGGCGCTCGTGCATCGGCCGGACGTGGTGTTCGCGGACGAACCGACCGGTGCGCTCGACAGCGTCAACGCTTCGGCCGTACTGGAGGAGTTCCTGCGGCTCGCCCGGGATCAGGGGACCGCCGTGGTCATCGTCACGCATGACGCGAGCGTGGCCGAACACGCCGACAGCCGATACACGATGACCGACGGGATTCTGAAGTGAACCCATTCCTGCTCGGAATTCGCCTGCTGTGGCACGGTGGGCGCAGGAATCGGGCCCGCTTCCTGCTGATGACGATGGGCTGCGCCATCGGCGTGGCCTGCCTGGCTGCGGTGCTGTCCATCCCCACGGTCCTCGACGCCCACGACGCCCGATCCGCGGCGCGTGAACCCGAAACACGATTCGAGTTGAAAGACGGCTGGTCGACCGCCGACACCATTCAGCGCACGTTCGAGGACGCATACGGTTCCCAGCCGCTGCGTCGCGTGTTCGTCGCCAGGTCGGTCTCGGGCCCCGCTCCGGTTCCTCCTGGCATCGACAGGTTGCCTGCCGCAGGCGAGGTGATCGTCTCCCCACGGCTGCGCGAGGTCCTCACGGAGGAGCCCGGCATCGCCGGGCTCCTGCCCGGCAAGGTGACCGGCACGATCGGGCCTGAGGGATTGGCCGGTCCCGACGAGCTGTACGCGTACATCGGAACCACCCACGCACAGGTTCCGGACCCTCAGCGGGTGGACCACTTCGGCTCGTGGTACTCCAGGTTCGAGGTCATTGATGAATCGACCCTCGACATCCTGAGGTTCACCCTGGGCTGCGTCGTACTGCTCCCCTTAGCAGTCTTCCTGTCGGTATGTGCCCGGCTGTCTGCCGAGTCGCGTGCTCGGCGACTCGCCTCGCTGCGTCTCGTCGGACTCAGCGTCAAGGACACTCTGCGAGTCAGTGCCGGCGAGACCGTAGCCGCCGCATCCCTCGGGGCACTGCTCGGCGTCGGCGGGTACCTGATCGCCAACGAGATCATGGCGAGGATCGGACTGCCCGGACTCCACTGGTACCCGGCTGATGGACGCCCTGAGGCAACGACACTCGCCGCCTGCCTGTTCTTGTGCCCGGCCCTCGCCTCGGTCGTCGCACGCCGCAGCGCCCGGGCAGCTGCACTCACCCCGCTCAACGTCCGACGCACCGGCGAACACAGGCCACCCAAGCCGTACGGCATGCTCCTGCTGATCCCCGGGCTCGGTGTCATCGGCGGCTACTGCGTGCTCAGCGTGTTGGGGAGGGACCCGTCCGGTGGTTCTGCCAACAGCCTCCTCGTCCCCACAGCCGTGCTGCTGACCGGGGCCGGATTGGTCTTCGGGCTTCCACCGATCACGATGTGGCTCGCCCGTCGGCTCGCGGGCACCACACGATCGCTCCCACTGGCACTCGCGATGCGCCGCGCCGAGGTCGAACCGGGTGCCTCATTGCGCGTGATCACAGGCCTCGTCCTGCTGATCTTCGCTGCCTCCCTGACTCAGGGC
Organism: Streptomyces sp. NPDC058579; assembly: GCF_042718575.1. NCBI lineage: Bacteria > Bacillati > Actinomycetota > Actinomycetes > Kitasatosporales > Streptomycetaceae > Streptomyces > Streptomyces sp. NPDC058579. Next base: position 572,252 of record NZ_JBHXPI010000001.1, on the reverse strand, counting down.
GTTCTGATCGAACTCGATCAGGTCAGCCGCCGCACCGCACCCGTGCAGGAGTACGGCGTGCCCCGCGACGGACTCACAGCGGATCAGGTCGAGAGGTTGACGAAGGCCGAAGGCGTGCTGGCGCACGCCACCACTATGTCCTCCGCAAGCCCCGCGGACGGGAGCACCGCGGCCTCGGTTTACGCCGTAGTCGCCACATGCGACCAACTCACCGCCTTCGTCGCCTGGTCGAGCGGCTGCAAAGAAAGTCAGGTCCTGCGGCTGCACGACGCCGACCTGCTGGGGAATGTGAACGCACAGCCCGGACGCAGCTTCCCGTTCCACCTCAGGAGTCGGGATTTCACCCTCACCGTCCCGAAGGAACAAGTGGAGCTGCGAGGCTTTGACCCCTCGGCCTTCGGTGCGGACGTGCTGATCCCGCCCTCGCTCGTTCCGGCCGGCGACTTGCCGAAGGATTCCGAGCTCGTCCTCCTGAGCAAGTCGGACCCCCAGACCGTCCGCACCGTCCTCGACGCCATCGGCGCCATCGCCCCCACCGCCGAGGTCAAACCCGTCGGGATCGTCGTCGAGTCCCTCGCCCAACTCACCGTCATCCGCAGTCTGCTCGCCGCCGGCATGGTGCTCGGCCTCGTCATCGGTGTCGCCGCGTTCGTCGTGTCCGTGGCTGATCGGGCCATGGAGCGGCGGGGGCAGGTGGCCGCGCTTGTGTTGCTCGGGGCTCGGGCCGGGACGTTGCGGGTGGTGCAGTGTGTGCAGGTGGTCGTGCCGCTGGGGGTGGGGTTGGGGGCCGCCGTGGTGACCGGGTGGCTTGCCGAGTCGAGTTATCTGATCACCGGGGGTGGGGCCGTGCACTGGGACTGGAGTGGGTTGCCGCTGCTGCTCGCCTGCTGTCTCGGGGTGCTCCTCGCCGCCGGGGTCTCCGCGCTGCCGCTCGTGCGTCGGCACGTCGACCCCGAGCACATTCGGCGGGATTAGCCGCCAGGCCTTAGGCGGCGGTCCAGTTCCTCCGCCGCCGGCTCGTAGCCCGCGTCCGCGATCCGTTGCAGCTCGCGGAGGTCGCCCGCCGCTGCCGCGCGGCGGGTCAGGAGGGAGCCGGCGTGCATGGATCCCTCGTCCAGGAGTTCGCTCAGCTCCTCGACCTCGCCCGCCTCGTCGGCCAGGTCCGCCAGGCGGTCCAGGGCCGTCTCGTTGCCCGCGTCGGCCAGGTCGCGCAGGGTCTGTTTGTCATGGTTCGGGTTTGTCATGACACCCATGCTGCAACCCTGCCCCAGGGGCAGGGTCAAGTGCGAGGATCGGCGTGTGATCACCATCGGGCAGTTGGCCGCGTACGTCGGCGTTTCGGTCAAGACCGTCCGCGTGTACCACCAGAAAGGGCTCCTTCCCGAGCCCGAACGCGACGCCTCCGGCTATCGCCGGTACAGCGCCGGCGACGCCATCACCCTCATCAAGATCCGGACGCTCGCCGAGGCCGGTGTCCCCCTCGCCCGGATCCGGGAGCTGATGTCCGCCTCCGATGGGGAGTTCCGGCAGGCGCTCCGCGAGATCGACGACGCGCTTGTCGCGCGGATCCGTGGGCTCCGGACCACCCGTACGCGGCTTCGGCGGCTCTCCGCAGGGCAGCTCGCGCCCCTGCCCGCCGAGGTCGTCGACCATCTGGAGCAGCTGGGCCGCTGGGGGTTCACGCCCCGCTGGGTGGACCTGCAACGCGACCTCTGGATCCTCGTCTTCGCCACCCACCCCGAGAGCGCCGACGCCCTCTTCCACGACCAGGCCCAGACCCTCGCCGAGCCCGCGCTGCGGCTGCTCTTCCTCGAGTACGACCGCGCCTACGATCCCGCCCTCCCCGACCTCGCCCGCCGCATCCTCGCCGCCACCCGGGAGCGTTACGGGGACGGCGCCCCGCCGGTCCAGGTCGACTCCGCCTCCCCCATCCCCGCCCTCGTCCAGGACGACATCAACGCCTCCTCCCCCGCCTGGCGGCGGATCGACTCGATCCTGCGGGCCGGCTGACTCCCTCACGCCGCCAGGCTGTGCGCCGTCCTGCGCTCCACCCGGGCCCTCAGCGCCCACGTCCCCGCCGCCGCCAGCACGCCGCCCACCAGCGCAATCCCCCACAGGAGCGTCGGGCCGAAACCGGTGTACAGGGTCACGCCCAGGGTGAGCGCCCCGAAGCGGGCCAGGCCCCACGTCCAGCTGAAGGCGCCCTGGTAGCGGCCGCGGGCGTGGGCCGGGGCGAGGTTCGCCACCGTCGCGGCCGCGATGCCAGCGACGACCACCTCGCCCAGGGACCAGACGACCACCGACACCGTGAACCCGACCACCCCGTCCGCCAGGCCCGTCAGCGCCACGCCCGCCGCGATCAGCACGCTGCCCGCGCTCTGCACCGCCATGGGCGGCAGCTTGGCGAGCCGGGCCGTGGCCAGGGGCTGGAGCGCGACCACCAGGATCGCGTTGACCGCCGCCATCGCTCCGTACACCGCCGGGGAGAGGCCGTTGTCCCGGATGGCGAGGGGCAGGGCCACCTCGGTGAGGGAGTAGACGAACAGCTGGATGCCGAAGAGCGGGAGCAGCGCCAGTGCCAGTCGGTCGCGGAACACCACTCCGTAGCCGATGCCGTCGGGCCGAGGAGTCGGTGCCTTCGACTTCGCCGCCGGGCCGGCCTCGCTCAGCCGCGTCGCCACGATCGTCGCGTAGATCAGCATCGTTCCGGCGTCCACCGCGAACAGCAGCCAGTACCCCTGCGCCGCCAGGAAGCCGCCGAGCACTCCCCCCACCGCCGTACCGATGTTCACGCCCCAGCCGAAGAGCGCGTACGCCCGCTGCCTGCGCTCCGCGTCGACCGAGTCGGCCATCAGCGCGTACGCCGCCGGGCCGACCATCGCGCCCGTCGCGCTGATCAGCAGCGCCGCCGCCGCCATCGTCCACACGCCCGGCGCCACGAACAGCGCGCCGTGCGCCGCCGCCGCGCCGACCAGGCCGGTCAGCATCGTCGGGCGGCGGCCGACGCGGTCGGCGAGGATTCCGCCGAGCGCCGGGCCGAGGAGGTTGCCCGCGCCCAGGGCGCCGAGGACGTACGAGGTGTCGGTCCCCGTGACCCCGCGCGCGGCCAGGAAGAAGACCAGGAAGGGGGTGACGAGGTAGCCGAGGCGGTTGACGATGGTGCCGGCGAACAGGGTCCAGACGGTGGGCGGCAGGCCGCGGAAGGAGGTGAACATGTGAGGAGACTGGACTCCGCCGCATCCGACGGCCATTGATTAAGCTCAGGCCGAATCCAACGGGCAACCAGACCGGACGACGGTCTCGATCTAGGGTGGAATCTTGGAAACCGGGCTCAGTTTCTCCGCCGCCGACCTCGCCCAGACCCGGTTCGCGGTCTCCCCCATGTGGGAGGTCATCACCAGTTTCCGACTGCTCCGCGAGGCCACCGACCCGCCCCTGCACCGGCGTTGGGCCGCGCAGGTACGGCCCCGGGTCAGCGGCGCCGGGCTCGACAGCGGCTGGCTGGCCGCGCTCGTCCCCGGCCACGGCTTCCTCGCCGACTTCCTCAACCCGACGCCCACCACCCCCTTCCCCACCCTCGCCGCCGAACTCGACGCCATCCGCGCCACCCCGCCCGAGCAGGTGCTGGCGGACCTGGACGTCCTCGCGTCCAAGGAGACGGCCGAGGGGCCGGCCAGGGAACTGGCCAAGGGGCCGGACGGGAACCGGCCCGAACGCGCCCGGCTGCGGCTGCTGCGCGAGGCGCCCGAAGTGGCCCTGGAGAAGGTCGCCGACGAGATCGAGACCTACTGGGAGCTCGCCCTCGCCCCCTACTGGGCCCGGATCCGGCGGCTCCTCGAAGCCGACGTCTTCCACCGCGCCCGGCAGGTCGCCGAGCACGGCTCGGCGCGCGTCCTCGGCGAACTGCACGAGACCGTACGGTGGGACGACGGCACCCTGCACCTGGTCCGGCGGCACTGCGCGCTGACCCGGGACGAGGCCGGCTCGGGGCTGCTGCTCGTCCCCTCGGCCTTCGCCTGGCCCCGCGTCCTGACCCGTTCCGTGGCCCCCGATCCGCCCCAACTCGCCTACCCGGCACGGGGGATCGGCTCGCTCTGGGAGCCGCGTACCAGCTCCGCGACCGACGCGGTCGCAGCCGTCCTCGGGCGCTCGCGCACCCAGCTCCTCGCCGAGCTCGACACCCCGACCTCCACCACCCGACTCGCCGCCCACTGCGGCCTGTCCGCCGCCGGCGTCTCCCAGCACCTCACCGCGCTGCGCAACGCCGGCCTCGTCACCGCGCACCGCGCCGGCCGCTCCGTCCTCTACGCCCGTACCTCGGTCGCGGACGCGCTCCTCGCGCCGGCGGGCGGCGCCGTCTGACCCTGCTCCCTTGCCCTCTTGTCCCCTTCTCCCCTTGTCCCCTGAGGAGTTCGAGTTTCGAGTACGGGTACGCGTACGGGCATGGCTACGGGTACGCGTACGGGTCTTGCCTTAGAGGCGGCTCCAGCTCCTAGAGTGCGCCGCATGCGATATCGCGTACTCGGCGGGACCGGGATCGAAGTCAGCGCCTACTGCCTCGGCACCATGATGTTCGGCGCCATCGGCAACCCCGACCACACGGACTCCGTACGGGTCATCCATGCCGCCCTCGACCAGGGCATCAACTTCGTCGACACCGCCGACATGTACTCCATGGGCGAGTCCGAGGAGATCGTCGGCAAAGCGCTGCGCGACCCGAAGCGCCGCGCCGAGACCGTCCTCGCGACCAAGGGGTACTTCACCATGGGCGACGGGCCCGCCCGCGGCGGGCTCTCGCGGCGCTGGCTCACCCGGGCCGTCGAGGACAGCCTGACGCGCCTCGGCACCGACTGGATCGACCTCTACCAGGTCCACCGCCCCGACCACCGTACGGACATCGAGGAGACGCTCGCCGTCCTCGGCGACCTCCAGGCGCAGGGCAAGATCCGGGCGTTCGGCTGCTCCACCTTCCCCGCCGAGCAGATCGTCGAGGCGCACGCCGTCGCGGACCGGCGCGGGCTGCGCCCCTTCCGGACCGAGCAGCCGCCGTACTCGCTCCTCGCGCGGGGCGTCGAGAACGCGGTGCTGCCGGTGGCGCGGAAGTACGGGATGGGCGTACTGACCTGGAGTCCGCTGGCGTCCGGGTTCCTCACCGGGAAGTACCGCAAGGGGCAGCCGGTCGATCTGACCAGCGGGCGGCCCTCGATCACCCCGCACCGCTTCGACCCGGAGATCCCCGGCAACGCGGCCAAGCTCGACGCCGTCGAGCAACTCGTCGCCCTCACCGAGGAGATCGGCTGCTCGCTGCCCGAGCTCGCGCTCGCCTTCGCGGCGGCGCACCCGGCCGTGACGTCCGTGATCATCGGGCCGCGGACCCGGGACCAGCTGGACGGGCTGCTGAAGGGCGCGCCGCTCGTCCTCGACGACGAGGTCCTCGACCGGATCGACGAGATCGTCCCGCCCGGGACCAACCTCTACCAGGCGGACGGCGCCTGGCGCCCGCCGCACATGACCGACCCCGCACTGAGGCGGCGTCCGGTGGGGGACCGCGCGGCGGCCGGCTGAGAGCCGCGTGGGCCGTGGAAGCCGGAATCGCGATCGCCGCTGCGCCATGCTTGCCGCATGGGGAACAAGGCGCGGCACACCCGCCGTATCGAGGCGGACGAACGCAGGGCCCGGCTGGCCGTACGTCATCGGCTGGCCGGGACGGCGCGGGCGGCGAGCGCGGAGGAGGTGGCCGGGTCGCTCGTGGCGCTGCACGCGACCGACCCGGCCACCGTCTTCCTCGCCGTCGGGGCCCGGCTGGCCGGGAAGCAGGGCGTGGCCGGGCCGGTCGCCGGGGTGGAGAAGGCCCTGTACGAGGACCGGGCGCTGACCCGGATGCACGGCATGCGGCACACGATCTTCGTCTTCCCGACCGCCCTCGTCCCCGCCGTGCACGCCTCCACCACCCGCGACGCCGCCACCCGCGAACGCGCCATGCTGCTCAAGCACCTGGCCAAGGGCAGCGAGTACGACGACGCCTGGCTCACCGAGACCGAGCGGCAGGTCCTGGCCGAGCTGACGGTACGGGGCGAGGCGACGGGCGCCGAGCTGGGCGAGGCCGTGCCACGGCTGCGCGCGCAGTACATGTACGGGGTCGGCACCCGCCAGGAGGGGCCGCAGCCCCTCTCCAGCCGGCTGCTCCGGATCCTCGGCATGGAGGGCCGGATCGCGCGCGGCCGCCCGCAGGGGACCTGGACCTCCAGTCGCTTCCGCTGGGAGCCGACGCCCGAACGGCCCGACCCCTCCGACGAGTTCGCCCACGCCGAGCTCGTACGGCAGTGGCTCGCGGCCTGCGGTCCCGCCACCGAGGCGGACCTGAAGTGGTGGACCGGGTGGAAGGTCACCGACGTCCGCAAGGCGCTCGCGGCGATCGGAGCGGAGCCGGTGGAGCTGGCGGAGGGCACGGGCCATGTCCTGCCGGACGACCTCGACCCCGTAAGGGCCGCCGACCTGGAACCCTGGGCCGCGCTGCTGCCCGCGCTCGACCCGACGGCGATGGGCTGGCAGTACCGCGACTGGTACACCGACCCCGCGCACAAGGCCGCGCTCTTCGACCGCAGCGGCAACATCGGCCCGACGGTGTGGTGGAACGGCCGCGTCGTCGGCGGCTGGGCCCAGCGGCCCGACGGGGAGATCGCGATCCGGTTCCTGAGCGACCTGAGCGACGAGGGCGGATCCGAGGCCGAGGCGGCCGTCGAGGCGGAGGCGGCTCGGCTGCGCGGCTGGGTGGGGGACGTACGCGTCACGCCACGGTTCCGTACGCCGCTGGAGCGGGAGCTGTCGGGGGCGTGAGACCGGCCCTGATGAACGGGCCCGGATGAACGGGCCCTGATGAACGGGCCCTGATGAACGGGCCCTGGTTCCCCTGGGTGGAATCCCCGAGAAATTCGTACGCGACCCCGGCGAGGTGTCGAGAATCGGAACCCGGCTCCGACGTCCCCTGTGAAAGGCCGAAGAAAGAGACACCGGCCGGAGAGCACTCAGCTAAGGAGCACGTCATGAAGTACCTCGTCATGGTGCAGGGATCCCAGGCCGACTACAACACCATGTCCGGCAAGGGCCCGGGGCAGGGACCCGCCTGGAGCGAGAAGGACCTGCACGCGATGTTCGAGCACATGGGGTCCATCAACAACGACCTCGCCGAGTCGGGCGAGCTCGTCGACGCGCAGGGGCTCGTCGAGCCCCGGCTCACCCGGCACGTGAGCGTCGACAAGGCCGGGCAGCCGGTGATCACCGACGGGCCGTACAGCGAGACGAAGGAACTGCTGGCCGGCTACTGGATCCTCGACTGCGCGAGCCTGGAACGCGTCACCGAGATCGCCGCGCGCGTCGCCCGCTGCCCGCAGCCCGAAGGGGCACCGGAGTACCCGGTCGTGATCCGCCAGATCGACGACCGGTCCGAGTCCGACCTGGCCGAGGACTGGAGCACCAACTGAGCGTGGATCCCGAAGGAGCCGAGGAGAGCGTCGAGGACCTGCTGCGCCGGCACGCGCCGCAGGTCCTCGGCGCGCTCGTACGCCGGTACGGGCACTTCGACGCCGCCGAGGACGCCGTACAGGAGGCCCTGGTGGCCGCCGCCGCGCAGTGGCCCGAGTCCGGTACGCCCGACAACCCGCGCGGCTGGCTCATCCGGGTCGCCTCGCGGCGGCTCACGGACCAGCTGCGGGCGGACGAGGCCCGGGCCCGGCGCGAGGAGACGGCCGCGCGCCTCCAACCACGCGAGACGCGGGCCGCGCCGTCCGACGACGACACGCTGACGCTGCTCTTCCTCTGCTGCGACCCGTCGCTCCCGCCCGCCGCCCGGATCGCGCTGACGCTGCGCGCGGTCGGCGGCCTGACGACGGCGGAGATCGCCCGGGCCCACCTCGTACCGGAGGCGACGATCGCGCAGCGGATCAGCCGGGCGAAGGCGAAGCTACGGGACCACCGCTTCAGCACGCCGGGGCCCGACGACCGGGACGCCCGGCTCGCCGCCGTCCTCCAGGTGCTGTACCTGATCTTCAACGAGGGGTACACCGCGACCTCCGGCCCCGCGCTGCACCGCGCCGACCTGGCCCGCGAGGCCATCCGGCTGACCCGGGCCGTCCGCCGGCTGCTCCCGAGGGAGGCCACGGTGACCGGCCTGCTGGCCCTGATGCTGCTCACGGAGGCCCGCAGCGCCGCCCGCACGGGCCCGCACGGCGAGCTGATCCCGCTCGACGAACAGGACCGGACGCGCTGGGACCGGGCCGCGATCGAGGAGGGCACGGCACTGGTGGAGGAGGCCCTGACCGAGGGCCCGCCGGGCCCGTACCAGCTCCAGGCGGCGATCGGCGCGCTGCACGACGAGGCGCGGCGGGTCGAGGACACGGACTGGCCGCAGATCCTCGCCCTGTACGACGTCCTGGTCGCCGACTGGCCCCACCCGATGGCCGAACTCGGGCGCGTGGTCGCCGTCGCGATGGTCCACGGCCCGGAGGCCGGCCTCACCGAACTCGCCGCCCTGGAGCCCCGCCTGAAGGACCACCACCGCCTCTCGGCCGTCCGCGCCCACCTCCTCGAACGCACCGGCGCCCGCGAAGCGGCCCGCGAGGCCTACTCCGAAGCGGCCCGCCTCACCCTCAGCCTCCCGGAACGCCACTACCTGCGGATAAAGGCGGCCCGGCTGGCGGAGTAGTTCGTTCAGTCCGTCAGTCCGTCGCGAGGCCCTTCAGGCGCTTTGCGATGGTTGCGAGGCGGCGGCCCTGGTAGCGGGCGGCTTCGAGGACGTTCTCCTCGGGGGCGCCGTTGCCGCCGGCGTGGGAGGTGCCGTAGGGGTTGCCGCCGGCCGCGTAGACGGCGCCGTCGGTGAAGCCGGGGGAGACGATGACCGAGCCCCAGTGGTGGAAGGTGTTGTAGAGGGCGAGCAGGGTCGACTCGTTGCCGCCGTGCACGTTGTGGGCGCTGGTGAAGGCGGTGGCGGGCTTGTCCCAGAAGACGCCGCGCTGCCACAGGCCGCCCGTGGTGTCGATGTACTGCTTCAGCTGGGCGGCGACGTTGCCGTACCGGGTCGGCGAACCGAGCGCGTACGCGTCGGCCCACTCCAGGTCGTCGAGCGTGGCGACCTCGACGCCCGCGGTGGCGTCCACGTGGGCGCGCCAGGCGGGGTTGCCGTCGATGGCGGCGTCCGGGGCGAGCTCGGTCACGCGCCGCAGCCGCACCTGCGCACCGGCCTTCTCGGCGCCTTCGGCGACGGCCTGGGCGAGCTGGTGCACGCTCCCGGTCGAGGAGTAGTAGATGACGGCGACGTTCACGGACATGACGAGTTCCCCTTAAGCGGATTCGGTTCCGTTTCAACCAGCTCGAGGTTAAGCGGATACCCATCCACTTCGCAAGCCCGCCTCACGCCTCACGCCTCCCGCCTCCCGCCTCACCTCAGGGTCAGCTCCGTCTCGGACTCCACTCGGGTCAGCTTCTCCGGGTTGCGTACGTAGTACAGGCCGGTGATCCGGGCGTCCTCGAGCCGGACCGCCATGACGCCGTCGATCTCGCCGTCCAGGTGCAGGACGAGCGCCGGGTTGCCGTTGACCACGGTGAGGCCGACGGAGAGCGCGCCCGCGTGCTTGCCCGCGCCGCCGAGGATGAAGCGGGCCACCTTGTCGGCGCCGAGGACCGGCCGCCGCGCCGCCTGCTTGATCCCGCCGCCGTCGCTCAGCAGGACCACCTCGGGGGCGAGGACGTCCAGCAGGCTCTGCAGGTCCCCGGTGGCGAGCGCGCGCTGGAACGACTCCAGCGCCGCCCGGGTCTCGCTCGCGGAGACCACCGCGCGGGGGCGGCGCGCGTCGACGTGCCGGCGCGCGCGGTGCGCGATCTGGCGCACCGCGGCCGGGGTCTTGTCGACCGCGGCCGCGATCTCGTCGTAACCGAGGTCGAAGACCTCCCGCAGCACGAAGACCGCGCGCTCGGTCGGCGACAGCGTCTCCAGGACGAGCATCAGCGCCATCGACACGCTCTCGGCGAGCTCGGCGTCCTGGGCCACGTCGGGCGCGGTGAGCAGCGGCTCCGGCAGCCAGGGGCCGACGTACGCCTCCTTCCGGCGCGACAGGGTGCGCAGCCGGTTGAGGGCCTGCCGGGTGGTGATCCTGACCAGGTACGCGCGGTGCTCCCGCACCTCCGCCAGGTCGACCTCCACCCATCGCATCCAGGTCTCCTGGAGGACGTCCTCGGCGTCGGCGGCCGAGCCGAGCATCTCGTACGCGACGGTGAAGAGCAGGTTGCGGTGGGCGACGAAGCTCTCGGTCGCGGGGTCCGTAGTGGAGTTCGTAGTGGAGTTCGTAGTGGAGTCCGGGTCGGTCACGGGTGAGTTCCTTCCTGCCGGTAGGTCGGTCGGTCACGTCACCTACCGGCGATCAACTTTCGCTCCTGTGGCCCAAGTTAGGCCGCCTGCTCCGCGATCGCGCCGTGCCCCGCGCCCGCGCCCTCCGTCGCCACCAGCCCCTCCCGCCCGGCGTCCTTGGCCCACCACTTGCGCGCGCCCGGCTTCCGGGCCTCGTACCCCAGCTGCCACTGAACGCCCTTGCAGATCAGCTCCTTGACCAGCGCGCCCGTACGACCACCCACGTACTGCTTCTTCGCCGTGTCGTCGCGCTCCGCGAGCTGGAGGAGCCCCGCGCGCCGGCCGATGCTGAGGCACTGGCTGACGAACCCCACCTCGACGTCCGCGGGGCGCTCGCCCGCGATCCGGCTGAGGACCGTCTCGGCGGCCTGCGGGCCGAGCTGCATCGCGGCCTGGCAGCTCATCCGGTACGGCAGACCCGACGGCGCCGCCGCGTCACCCGCCGCCACGACGCGCTCGTCGTCCACGCTGGTGAGCGTCTCGTCCGTGAGCAGCCGGCCCAGGGAGTCGGTGCTCAGGCCGCTGCGCGCGGCCAGGTCCGGCACGGTGAACCCGGCCGTCCAGACGGTCACCGCGCTCGCCACCTCCCGCCCGTCGGCGAGCCGCACCGCGTCCCGGGTCACCTCCGCCGCCTTCGCGCCGGGGCCCTCGACGACCGTCACCCCGAGCCGGGCCAGCCGCTTGGCGACCGCGCGCCGACCGCGCGGGTGCAGGGACGGGGCGAGGGCCTCGCCGCAGACCAGGGTCACCTTCCGGCCCGCCTCCGCCAGCTCGGCCGCGGTCTCGATGCCGGTCGCCCCGCCGCCCACCACGGTGAGCGGAGCTGGGGCGGGCGCGGCCTCGACGGCGTCCCGCAGCCGCCGCGCCTCCTCCCACCCGCCGAGCGGGTACGCGAACTCCGCCGCCCCCGGCACCCGCGCCGTGGCGCTCCCGCTGCCCACCGCGTAGACCAGGTAGTCGTAGGCGACCGTGTCCCCGGACGCCAGCGCCAGGCTCCGCCCGGCCGCGTCGATGTCCGCGACGCTGTCCACGACCAGCCGGACCCCGGCGGCGAGCACCTTCCCGTACTCCACGACCCCGTCGTGCGAACCGCCCACGTACTGGTGCAGCCTGATCCGGTCGACGAAGGACGGCCTCGGGTTGACCAGCGTCACGGCCACGCCCTCGCGCCCCGTGAGCCGGTTGGCCGCCATGACTCCGGCGTACCCTCCACCGATCACAACCACCGCCACCGCCGTGTTCCCAGCCATGATGTCTCCCTCGTCGTCGCGCTTCGATGAACGCTTCGGTGAGCCTCGAAAGCCTCGCTCACCCTCTAGACACCGCCGGGCCGACGGATGTGACATGTGTGAGCCCGAGTGAGCCGGATCACGTGACTCCGCGCACCGATCCGGTAACCGGATAGTGCTCCGTTATGCTCGTGACAAGGGCGGACCAGCGGACCAAGGGGGGTCGGAGCAGGTCGGAGCGGAAGGGCAGGCGGACATGATCAGCGCGAAGGACTCCAGGGCGGCGGCCGACGTCCCCCTGCTGCCCACCGTCGGACGGGCCGTGCCGGAGCGTGCCGACGCCGCGCGGAACCGCCGGAAGATCCTCGACGCCGCCGCCCGCATCGTCGCCGAGGCCGGGCCCGGCGGGGTCACCATGAACCAGGTCGCGCACGCCAGCGGCATCGGCGTCGGCACCGTCTACCGCCGCTTCGGCGACGTCTCCCAGCTCCTGTGGGCGCTCCTGGACGACCGGGAGGTGCAGTTCCAGGAGGCGTACATGGGCGGCCCGCCGCCCCTCGGGCCCGGCGCCCCCGCCGACGAGCGGCTGCGCGCCTTCCTCGACGCGCTCGTCGACCGGGTCATCGAGCAGCGCGAACTCCTGCTCGCCGCCCAGGCCGCCGCCCCCAGCGCGACCTACACCAGCGGCGCGTACCTCGCCATGCACACGCACGTGGCCATGCTGCTCGGCCGGCTCCGGCCCGGGACGGACAGCGCGCTCCTCGCGCACATGCTGCTCGCCCCGTTCACCCCGAGCCTCATGAACCACCTCACCACCGAGCGGCAACTCACCGCCGACCAGCTCAAGTCCGGGGTCGACGCACTCCTCAACCTGGGGAACCCGGAGAACCCTTAGGGCCCGGAGAGCCCTTAGGCCCCTTAAGGCCCGGAGCCCCCTCAGGGCCCGTACGGGTCACCAGCGCCGCCAGCCCGTCCAGCACCCGCGCAAGCCCGAACCCGTACGCGTACTCCGGGCTGTACATCCCCTCGTACGCCACCGCCGCCGCCTCCCCCACCCGCGCCGCCAGCGGGAACCGTTCCGCGTCGAACATCCGCTCAAGCAGCGGCGCGTGGGCGTCCCACCACTCGTGGTCGGACATCGCGCTCTCGCGGTCCACCGCCCGCGCGTCCAGCTCCGTACGGGCGGCGGACTGGACGAAGCCGAGCAGGTGCGTCAGCGCCGAGTCCCTCGTCACGTCGTCGAGCCCCAGGCCTTCGAACGCGCCCAGCTCGTGCTCGTACTTCGCCATCACGCCGGGGCCGAGCGGCGGCCGGTGGACGCGCAGCTCCGCGAGCCAGGGGTGGCCGAGGTAGAGCGCGCGGTTCGCGTCGGCGACCGCCGTCACCCGCTCCCGCCACGGCACCTCCGCCACGAACGGGGCCCGCTCCATCGCCAGGAAGACCTGGTCAAGCATCAGGTCGAGCAGCTCGGCCTTGCCGGGGACGTACGTGTACAGCGTCATCGGGGTCACGCCCAGGCGCTGCGCCACCGCGCGCATGGTGAGCGCGTCGAGGCCGCCCTCGTCCGCGAGGGCGACGGCCGCCTCGACGACGGCATCGACCGTCAGCCCCTGACGCGGCCCGCGCCGGCCCGCCGGGGCGCTCCCGGCGCTCCCGACATCCCGCCACAGCAGCTCCAGCGTCCGCGCCGGATCCCCCGCCCCGCTGCTCCGTTCCTTCGCCATGGCACCCATTCTTGCAGGTCAGGAGGTAAATCCCATTACTTTGTACGCCGTATAGAGTAACGTGTTCGGGGTACGGGACCACTATCGGAGGGCGCATCCCATGACCACCCCCGCCGCAGCGGACAACCACCACGTCATCCAGGTCCGCGGAGCCCGCGAGAACAACCTGCGGAACGTCGACGTCGACCTCCCCAAGCGCCGCCTCACCGTCTTCACCGGCGTCTCCGGCTCCGGAAAGTCCTCGCTCGTCTTCGGCACCATCGCCGCCGAGTCGCAGCGCCTGATCAACGAGACCTACAGCGCCTTCCTCCAGTCCTTCATGCCGGCCCTCGGCCGCCCGGACGTCGACGGGCTGCACAACCTCAGCGCCGCGATCGTCGTCGACCAGGAGCGGATGGGCGCCAACTCCCGCTCCACCGTGGGCACGGCGACCGACGCGTACACGATGCTCCGCATCGTCTTCAGCCGCCTCGGCACCCCGCACATCGGCACGTCCGGCGCGTTCAGCTTCAACCTGCCCGAGGGCATGTGCCCGCGCTGCGAGGGCGCCGGCCAGGTCTCCGACATCGACGTCGACGAGCTCGTCGACCGCACCAAGTCCCTCAACGAGGGCGCGATCACCGTCCCGGGGTACGCCGTCGACTCCTGGATGTGGCAGGTCATGGCCCACTCCGGGTTCTACGACCCCGACAAGAAGCTCGCGGACTTCACCGAGCAGGAGTGGGAGGACTTCCTCCACAAGCCGTCCTGCAAGGTGAAGGTCGGCAGCAACAACTTCACCTACGAGGGCCTCGTGGTGAAGCTCCAGCGGACCGTCCTCGTCAAGGACCGGGACGCCATGCAGGCCCACATCCGCGCCTTCGTCGACCGCGCCGTCGTCTTCCGCACCTGCCCCGAGTGCGAGGGCAGCCGCCTCACCAAGGCCGCGCTGTCCTCCCGTATCGACGGGGTCAACATCGCCGAATGCTCGGCGATGCAGATCAGCGACCTGGCCGGCTTCATCCGCCGGATCGAGGACCCGTCCGTCGCCCCGCTCCTCGCCGGCCTGCGTGAACTGCTCGACTCGCTCGTCGAGATCGGCCTCGGCTATCTCAGCCTGGACCGGGCCTCCGGCACGCTCTCCGGCGGCGAGGCGCAGCGCGTGAAGATGGTCCGCCACCTCGGCTCCTCCCTCACCGACGTCACATACGTCTTCGACGAACCGACCATCGGGCTCCACCCGCACGACATCGCCCGCATGAACGACCTGCTGCTGCGGCTGCGCGACAAGGGCAACACCGTCCTCGTCGTGGAGCACAAGCCGGAGGTCATCGAGATCGCCGACCACGTCGTCGACCTCGGCCCGCGCGCCGGTTCGAACGGCGGCGAGATCTGCTACTCCGGCGACGTACCGGGCCTGCGCAGCTCCGGGACGCTGACCGGCGAACACCTCTCCCACCGGGCGAAGCTCCGCCCCGAGGTACGGCCCCGCACCGGCGCGCTCTCCATCACGGACGCGACGCGGCACAACCTGCGGAACGTGAGCGTCGAGATCCCGACCGGCGTCCTGACCGTCGTCACGGGCGTCGCCGGCTCCGGCAAGTCCTCCCTCATCCACGGCAGCCTGCCCGGCCGCGAGGGCGTGGTCGTCGCCGACCAGTCCCCGATCCGCGGCTCGCGCCGCTCGAACCCGGCGACGTACACGGGCCTGCTGAACCCCATCCGTACGGCCTTCGCCAAGGCCAACGGCGTCAAGGCGGCCCTCTTCAGCGCCAATTCGGAGGGCGCCTGCCCGAAGTGCAACGGCCTCGGGCTCGTCTACACCGACCTGGCGATGATGGCGGGCGTCGCGTCGGTCTGCGAGGAGTGCGAGGGGAAGCGGTTCACGAGCGAGGTGCTCTCCTACACCCTCGACGGCAAGAACATCCACGAGGTCCTGTCGATGTCGATCGAGGAGGCGTACGACTTCTTCACCGCCAAGGGCCAGGCGCGCACGATCCTCGGCCGCCTGAAGGACGTCGGCCTCGGCTACCTCCGCCTCGGCCAGCCCCTCAACACCCTCTCGGGCGGCGAGCGGCAGCGCCTGAAGCTGGCGATCCACATGGCGGAGAAGGGCGCGATCTACGTCCTCGACGAGCCGACCACCGGCCTCCACCTGGCCGACGTCGACCAGCTCCTCGCCCTCCTGGACCGCCTGGTCGAGGCCGGCAACACGGTCGTCGTCATCGAGCACCACCAGGCCGTCATGGCCCACGCCGACTGGATCGTCGACCTCGGCCCGGGCGCGGGCCACGACGGCGGCCTGATCGTCTTCGAGGGCACGCCGTCGGAGATGGTGGAGAAGGGGGAGACGCTGACGGCTCGCCACTTGAGGGAGTACGTGGGCGCGTAAGCGCTGACGTACTGGGTTGGGGGCGGGCGTCAGGCCTCCCGGGCGTCCACCACCTGAAACCGTCTGGACCGCCCCCGCCCCCACCCCGCACCATCGCCCCCATGGCGACCTTCCTTCTCCTCCACGGCTTCCAGAACCACCGTCCCCCCGGCCACTGGCACCACTGGCTCGCGGGGCGGCTCGCCGAGCGCGGGCACGAGGTCCGGTATCCGCAGCTGCCCGAGCCCGACGCGCCCGTACTGGACGACTGGCTGGACGCCCTACGGGAGAACCTGCACCGCCCGGGCGACGGCGGTGAGTTCGTCGTCGTCGCCCACAGCCTGTCCGTGCTCCTCTGGCTGCGGGCCGCCGCCCTCGACCCGGAGGGGCTCGACGTCGACCGGGTCCTGCTCGTCGCCCCGCCGTCGCCCGCCGTGACGGCGTCGATCCCGGAGATCGCCGCCTTCGCGGACGGGCTGGACGGGCTGGACGGGCTGCTCGCCCTCGGCTCCGTACGGCTCAAGGCCCCGGCCCGGCTCGTCTACGCCGCCGGGGACCCGTACTGCCCCGAGGGCGCCGACGTCCCCTACGGCATCCCGCTCGGCCTCGACATGGACGTCGTCCCGGGCGGCGCGCACCTGACCCCGGACTCGGGGTACGGGGAGTGGCCCTCGCTCCTCCAGTGGTGCGAGACCCCTACGACGAGGCTCGTGCCCCGGTAGGGTCGGCCGGATGTTCCCGGAGACCGAAGCGCACGACGAAGGCCTGCTCGACGTCGGTGACGGCAACCGCGTCCACTACTCGGTCGCCGGCAACCCGGCCGGGAAGCCCGCCCTGTACGTCCACGGCGGCCCCGGCTCCGGGGTCCGCCCGAGCGCCCGCCGCGTCTTCGACCCGGAGGCGTACCGGATCGTCCTCTTCGACCAGCGCGGCTGCGGCCGCTCGCTCCCGCACGCGAGCGACCCGGCCGCCGACATGTCCGTGAACACCACCGCGCACCTCGTCGCGGACATGGAGCGGCTGCGCGAGCACCTCGGGGTCGACCGCTGGCTCCTGTTCGGGGGTTCCTGGGGTTCCACCCTGATCCTGGCGTACGCCGAGGCCCACCCCGAGCGCGTCTCCGAGATCGTGATCGTCTCCGTCACGACGACCCGCCGCTCGGAGACGGCCTGGCTGTACGAGGGCGCCGGGGCGTTCTTCCCCGAGGCGCACGAGCGGTTCCGCGCGGGGGCCGACGGGGCCGCCGACCTCGTCCCCGCGTACGCCCGCCTCATGGAGGACCCGGACCGTTCCGTACGGGAGAAGGCGGCGGCGGACTGGTGCGCCTGGGAGGACGCGGTGCTGTCCATGGAGGGGATGGGCACCCCGTACACCGACCGGGTCGACGACGCCCGCCTCGCCTTCGTCCGGATCTGCGCCCACTACTTCGCCCACGGCGCCTGGCTGGAGGAGGGCGCCCTGATCCGCGACGCCCACCGCCTCGCCGGCATCCCGGGCGTCCTGATCCACGGCCGCCAGGACATGGGCGGCCCGCTGACCACGGCCTGGGAACTGGCCCGCGCCTGGCCGGACGCGGAACTGCACGTGATCGAACACGCCGGCCACCTAGGCAACAAGGAGACCCGCGCCCTCATCCTCTCCGCCCTCGCGCGCTTCGCGGAGAAGTGACGCCCGGGGGCCGGCGTCCCAGGTAGCCCCTCACCCTCCCGAGTCACCCTCCCGAGGGAACGGCTCCCGGACCCCTCCTGGCCTCCCCCGACTACCCCTAGGGTGGCGAGCCATGTGGTGGCGTACCAGGGGGGCGGTCGAGAACGCGGTCGTCGCCGCGCAGATGCGGACCTTCTTCAAGGGCTTGTCGGCCGAGACCCGTAAGGCCCCCCGACTGGTGGCCCAGGAGTACGGCAAGCACCTCTTCCACAGGCGCAGGCGCAGGCTCGTGGACGAGAAGCGCTTCGCCGCCTCCCGCTTCCACGTCGGCATCGGCGTCGGTGCCGACGACTTCGCCGACCTGACCAAGCGGGCCGTCCTCGTCTCGGACACCCTCCTGCTGTCCCACAACGGCGCGGGCGAGCGCCACCACGTCAGGCAGATCGCCCGGGACTCCTCGTACATCCCCCAGACCGAGGAGCAGGAGCGCACCAACGTCCTGCCCACCGGGTCGGACACGACGGAAGACCTGTGGATGCACTGCCCGGACCCGGAACGCCTCGGCCGCTGGCTGCTGCAGACCGAACCGCTGCTGCGCGCGGGCTGCGCCTGGTACCTGCCCACGTACTCGGTGTCCCGTCAGACAACCAACTACGGATACGTGGGGGATCCGATCGACGCCGTCTACGAAGGGCTCGACGGCCCGACCACGGACTCCGACGTACCGAGCCTGCTCGACTTCGCCGCCACCGGGCGCCGGGTCGTCGCCCAGAGCCACACCCCCGCCGTGCTCAGCCAGCTCGTGATCCCGGTCATCGAGGAACTGGAACTGCCCTTCATCGACGGCGTCTCGCTGGAGGATTTCAGCAAGATCACCGTCGGGGAGTTCGACGCCTACCGGGCCCATCGCCTATGGCTGCGCATGGAACTGGCCGGCCTCGACAGCGCGCTCGACGCGGAAGGGCGGCAGAAGGAGCTGATGAAGATCGGCTTCCGGATGCAGGACTCGGTCCGGGGCATGCGGGCGCAGATGAATCAGATCCGCCGCAAGCAGGCCGTGGCCGTGACGGGCGCGGTCGTCGGGACGGTCACCGCGAGCCTCGTCGCCGTCTACGGCCCCGCCCTCCAGTCGGCGCTCACCGCCGTCGTCGGCGGGGCGGCCGGGGGCCTGTGGGGCGCGTTCCAGGCGGGCGCCGACAACAGCCCGCGGACGCTCCGCGAGAACGCCTGGTACTACGTCTGGACGCTCTCCCGCACCGTCGACCGCAATCCCCTGACGCCGGACGACCGGGAGGCGCCCGCCCGACGACGGTGACGCGGCGACCGGGACGCGGTGACCGTCACCCACCCGGAGCGGCATGCGGGTGACCGGCCGTGCGCCCCACCGCCCCGGGGGAGATCATCGGAGCATGACCACCGAGATCCACCTCGCCCAGCAGCCCGAGGCCGACGAACTCCTCGGCCGCTCCCCGCTCGCCGCGCTCGTCGGGATGCTGCTCGACCAGCAGGTGCCCATGGAGTGGGCGTTCTCCGGGCCTTACACGATCGCGCAGCGGCTCGGCGCGGACGATCTCGACGCCGGGCAGATCGCCGCGTACGACCCCGAGGCCTTCGGCGCGCTGCTCTCCGAGAAGCCCGCCGTGCACCGCTACCCGGGCTCGATGGCCAAGCGGGTCCAGCAGCTCTGCCAGTTCCTCGTCGACGAGTACGGCGGTGACGCCGAGGCCGTCTGGGCGGACGCGAAGAGCGGCAAGGAGCTGCTCGCCCGGCTGAAGGCGCTGCCCGGTTTCGGGGTGCAGAAGGCGCAGATCTTCCTGGCCCTGCTCGGCAAGCAGTACGGCGTACGGCCCGAGGGCTGGCGGGAGGCGGCGGGGTCGTACGGCGACCAGGGCTCGTACCGTTCGGCGGCCGACATCACGGGGCCCGAGTCGCTCGCGAAGGTACGGGCCTTCAAGCAGGAGACCAAGCGCGCGGCGAAGGCGGCCAAAGCGGCGAACGATTCCAAATCGTCCGGGAATTGATCGTTCCGCATGTCAATCCTGCTAAATCAGACATGAATTGTGCCGAACCTGTTCACAGAAGGCGTCGGAGATCGCTAACTTCCCTTCAACCTCGTCCGAACCGGGAAGGACCTCTGTGAACGCATCCTCTCGCAGAGCCGCGGCCACCCTGGCCGCAGCCGCACTCGCCACCCCGCTCCTGCTGGCCGCCGCTTCCCCCGCCACTGCCAAGCACGACCCCGCGGCCAAGCCCGCACGGGACGCCGCGAAGCTGGCCAAGGAGCTCGTCCGCGAGACCTCCGCACAGGGCGCCTACAAGCACCTCCAGAAGTTCCAGGCGATAGCCGACTCGGCCGGCGGTCACCGCGCGGCCGGCTCGCTCGGGCACGACGCCTCCGCGGCGTACGTGTACCAGCAGCTGAAGAAGGCCGGCTACAACGTCTCGTACCAGAAGTTCACCTTCCTCTACACGCAGACGCTGGCCGAGAAGGCCTCCGTGGTCTCCCCGGCCCCGCGTGACGTCACCATCTCGGCCATGACGTACACGAAGTCGACGCCGGTCGGCGGCATCAAGGCCGACCTCGCGGCCGCCCCCGTCGACGCCGACGGCACGAACGGCTGTGAGCCGGGCGACTTCGCGGCGGGCGCCTTCACCGGCAAGCTCGCGCTCGTCAAGCGCGGCGGCTGCACCTTCGCCGCCAAGCAGGAGAACGCGGCGGCGGCCGGCGCCGTGGGCGCGATCATCTACAACAACACCGCAGGCGCGCTCTCCGGCACCCTCGGAGACCCGGCCGCCGGCAAGATCCCGACCGGCGGCATCACCCAGGCCGAGGGCGAGAAGCTCGTCGCCGACCTGGCGAAGGGCCCGGTGAACCTCTCCTTCGAGATCCGCCAGCTCCAGGAGAACCGCACCACCAACAACGTCATCGCGGAGACCAAGGGCGGCAACGCCGCCAACACCGTGATGCTCGGCTCGCACCTCGACTCGGTGACGGCCGGCCCCGGCATCAACGACAACGGCTCCGGCTCCGCCGGCCTCCTCCAGGCCGCCCTGGAGCTCGCCAAGTCGAAGGACAAGGTCCGCAACAAGGTCCGCTTCGCCTGGTGGTCGGCGGAGGAGAACGGGCTGCTCGGCTCCGAGCACTACGTCGCGAACATGAGCGAGCTGGACAAGAAGGAAGTCAAGCTCTACCTCAACTTCGACATGATCGCCTCGCCGAACTACGGCCTGTTCGTCTACGACGGCGACAACTCCGACAACGTCGGCGAGGGCGCCGGGCCGGAGGGCTCCGCCCAACTGGAGCGGGACATCACCGACTTCATGGACAAGCGCGGCCTCCCGCACGAGGGCACCGACTTCACGGGCCGCTCGGACTACGGCCCGTTCATCGCGATCGGCATCCCCTCGGGCGGCACGTTCACCGGCGCCGAGGGCATCAAGACGGCCGCGCAGGCGGCGAAGTTCGGCGGTACGGCCGGTGTCGCGTACGACGTGAACTACCACGCGGCCGGTGACAACCTGTCGAACATCAACATGAAGGCCTTCGACGCCAACATCGACGTCATCGCCAACGCCGTGGGCACCTACGCCCACGACATCAGCTCCCTCAAGCGTCCGGTCACGACCGTCCCGACGGAGGGCGACGCCGGCAGCGGCGGCGGCCTCCACGACGGCCACGACCACGAGGTGACGGAGTAACCACCCTCTGAAGGTCGTCTGAACGTCCTAGAAGGCCCGCCCCCTCCAGGGGCGGGCCTTCGGTATCCGCTACCGCTTCCGCCGCGCCGTCCCGAAGATCGACCGGCTGATCTCCCGCCCCAGCTGCGTCCCGATCGACCGCGCCAGCGACTTGAAGACCCCGCTCCCCACCACCTGCTGCGCGAGCGACGCGTCCTCCTTCTTCGAAGGGGCAGGCGTCGCCTTCTCAGCCTTCGCCACCTTCTCAGCCTCCGCCGCCTCCGCGGCCCGCACCGCCGCGGCCTCCGCCGCCTGCTGCTCCGCCGTCAGCTTCTCGTACGCCGACTCCCGGTCGACCGCCTCCGCGTACCGCCCCCACAGCAGCGACCCCTTCACCGCCGCGTCGAGGGCGGCCGCGTCGATCGGCCCCATCAGGGACTCCGGCGCCCGCAGCCGCGTCGCCGCGACCGGCGTCGGCGCGCCCGTCTCGCTGAGCACGGTGATCACCGCCTCGCCCGTCCCGAGACCGGTCAGAACCTCCTCCAGGTCGTAAGGGGAGTTCGGGAACGTCCGTACCGTCGCCTTCAGCGCCTTCGCGTCGTCCGGGGTGAACGCCCGCAGCGCGTGCTGCACCCGGTTGCCGAGCTGCGCGAGCACGTCCCCCGGCACGTCCTTCGGGGTCTGCGTCACGAAGAAGACGCCGACGCCCTTCGAGCGGATCAGCCGCACGGTCTGCGTGATCGACTCCAGGAACGCCTTCGACGCCCCGTTGAAGAGCAGGTGCGCCTCGTCGAAGAAGAAGACCAGCTTCGGCTTCTCCAGGTCCCCGACCTCCGGCAGGTCGCCGTACAGATCCGCCAGCATCCACATCAGGAACGTCGAGAAGAGCTGCGGCTTGTCCTGCACCGCGGGCAGCTCCAGTACGGAGACCATCCCGCGCCCGTCGGCCGCGGTCCGCAGGAACTCGGCCGTGTCGAACTCCGGCTCCCCGAAGAACCCGCCGGCGCCCGCCTGCTCGAACGCGGTGATCGAACGCAGGATCACCCCGGCCGTCACCGTCGAGAGGCCGCCGATCCCATTCAGCTCCGGCTTGCCCACGTCCGACACGAGGAAGGCGATCACCGCCCGCAGATCCTTCAGGTCCACCAGCTCCAGACCCTTCTGGTCCGCGTAGTGGAAGATCAGCCCGAGCGACTGCTCCTGCGTCTGGTTGAGCTGGAGCACCTTCGACAGCAGGACGGGCCCAAAGCTGGTCACCGTGGCCCGTACGGGAATCCCCGGACCGACCCCGCCGAGCCCGTAGAACTCACAAGGGAAGCCGGTCGCCACCCACTCCTGCCCCACCTGTCCCGCCCGCTCCCGGACCTTCTCGCCGTCCGCGCCCGGCGCCGAGATCCCCGAGACGTCCCCCTTGATGTCGGCGAGGAAGACCGGCACCCCGTTCGCGGACAGCTGCTCGGCGATGAGCTGGAGCGTCTTCGTCTTGCCGGTGCCGGTCGCGCCGGCGACCAGACCGTGCCGGTTGAGCATCGGGAGCGGGATGCGGATACGCGCGTCCGGGTGACATTCGCCGTCCCACAGCAGGGCGCCCAGTTCCAGCGCGGGCCCCGAGAAGGCGTACCCCGCCGCGATCTCGCCGGTCGGAGACTGCTCACTCACGCTCATGACAGGACCCCTAGTTCCCGAATTGTCACGGATTGCCCCAGCATCCCACCGGCTCCGCGTGGCTGCGCCGGGAGCCGCTCGCCCGGTAGGCTTTCCGTGTGATCTTCAAGCGCATCGGACAAGGCAAGCCGTATCCCGACCACGGCCGGGAAAGCACCCGGCAGTGGGCGGACGTCGCCCCGCGCCCGGTCCGCCTCGATCAGCTGGTCACCACCAAGGGCCAGCTGGACCTGGAGACGCTGCTCGCCGAGGACTCGACCTTCTACGGCGACCTCTTCGCGCACGTCGTGAAGTGGCGGGGCGACCTCTACCTCGAGGACGGGCTGCACCGCGCGGTGCGCGCGGCGCTCCAGCAGCGACAGGTGCTGCACGCCCGCGTCCTGGAGATGGACTGACGCGGTCCTGCGTCTCCCCGCACGGCCCGCCGTTCGGACCGCTGCCCGACGCGCCGTCCCAACCCCTGCGCGACGCGCCGTCCCACCGCTGCACGGCCCCGCCGTTGCACCCCTGCGCGACGCGCCGTTCTGACCCTTTCGGGGGCTACGCCCGTCCATCCGGACGCGATCACATGATCGTCAAGTATCCAACGCCGACGGACGGCATTACGCTGCGTCCATGAGCATGCTCACTCCCCCAGGAATGGGCGGAAAGTACCGCATCACGGGGGACAAGTACCCCCGCATGCGCCGCCCTCGCCGCCGGCGCAGGATCGTCCTGGCGGCCGGAGCCGCCGTGGTCGTGCTCGGCGCGGCCGGTTGGGGAACGCTGCAGCTCGTCGACGTGTTCTCCGGCGGCAGCGGAGACGACACGAAGACCACCGCCGGCCGGGGCGCCGACTGCAAGCCGGTCGTACCGCTGGCGACGGGCACGCCCGTGGCCGCCTTCCCCAAGCCCGCGCAGATCACCGTGAACGTCTACAACGCGACCCCGCGCAGCGGCCTCGCGAAGACGACCGCCGACGAACTCAAGAAGCGCGGCTTCGTCATCGGCAAGGTCGGCAACGCCCCCGCCGCGTACGACAAGAAGGTCCCCGGCGCCGGGCTACTGCTCGGCGGCCCGGGGGCGACGAAGGGCGCGTTCCCCGTCCTCGGCACCCAACTGAAGGACGCCCCGACGAAGACGGACCCACGCGCGACGGCGGACGTGGACCTGATCATCGGTACGGCCTTCAAGACCCTGGACCCGAAAGCAACGGCGGACGCGGCCCTGACGGCTCTGAACAAGCCCAAGCCCGCGCCCGCCGCGAAGTGCTGAAGGAACTGAAGGAACTGGTGGATCCGGCCGACTAGTCGGCGGAGCCGTACATCCGGTCGCCCGCGTCGCCGAGGCCCGGGACGATGTAGCCGTGCTCGTTGAGGCGCTCGTCGACCGAGGCCGTCACGACGGTCACCGGCGTGCCCGCCAGCTCGCGCTCCATGATCTCGACGCCCTCCGGGGCGGCGAGGAGCACGACGGCGGTGACGTCGTCGGCGCCGCGCTTGATCAGCTCGCGGATCGCGGCGACGAGCGTGCCGCCGGTCGCCAGCATCGGGTCCAGGACGTACACCTGGCGGCCCGAGAGGTCCTCCGGCATCCGCGTCGCGTAGGTCGACGCCTCCAGCGTCTCCTCGTTGCGGATCATGCCGAGGAAGCCGACCTCGGCGGTCGGGAGGAGCCGGACCATGCCGTCGAGCATGCCGAGACCGGCGCGGAGGATCGGGACCACCAGCGGCCGCGGGTACGACAGCTTCACACCGGTCGTCGGCGTGACGGGGGTCTCGATGTCGACCTGCTCGGTCCGCACGTCCCTGGTGGCCTCGTAGGCGAGCAGGGTGACCAGCTCGTCGGCGAGCCGGCGGAAGGTCGGGGAGTCCGTGCGCTTGTCGCGCAGCGTGGTGAGCTTGTGGGCGACCAGCGGGTGATCGACGACGTGGAGACGCATGACTCCAACAGTAGCCCGCGGTGGCATCAACCCATGCCGTGGAGGGAAGGTGGGGGCAAGGACCAAGTCGTGGGGTGGTGGCCCATGCCCGATCCGGAAGACCCGGCGGACGTACGGGGCGGCGAGACGCCGCCCGAGACGGACGCGGAGCGCCGTAGGCGCCGCGCCCAGTTCCTGCGCGAGCTGCACGAGGCGAAGGCGCTGCGCGACCGCGTGCAGCCCCGGCGCGCGCGGGCGGCAAGGATGCGCCAGGCCATGCGGATGAGGACCTTCCGCTGGTGACGGCGACGGCGCCCGGCACCACGCGCGCGCCGCCCGTGCGCCGGGGCCGTGCGCCGGGAAGGCGCGCCGGGTTCGCACGCCCACCGTCGGCGTGTCGTTCAGACTGATGCACGACGCAAGAGCCGAAGACCTCTCCTGAAGCCGCTGTTTCTGCCACGATGCCGATTGGGCGGGGCATCAGGAGCGCCTCGCCGGATCGTCAATCCTCTGATCAGTGGGAGAGTCACGGTGTACTTCGCCGCACTGCTCGCGCGCACCGAAGACGGGTGGGAAGCGAGCGACACAGAGCTCGACGATGTGGAGACCCTGTCCGATCTGATCGACCTGGCCCGCGAGGCCTCGGTCGACGACGACACGGTGATCGTCTTCATCGAGCAGGAGGACGCCTGGTTCGGCGTGCTCAGGATCGAGGGCGAGGAAGACCCTCGCATCTACGTCTCGGACGGCGCGGCCGCCGCCCGCTCCTCGTACGGGGAGATCCTGACCAAGGAGATCCTCGGGGACGACCAGGACGACGCCGACACCCTGGACGACCTGAACCTCGACGGCACCGAGGACGGCGAGCCGCTCGACCGGGACGACGAGGACGACGAGGCCGGTGCGTCCGACGACGCCGTACCCGCCGAGCCGGTCGGCGACCGGCTGATCCTCGCGGACCTCGGCATGTCCGAGAGCCAGCTCCAGGAGCTCGACAGCGACGCGCTCGGCGAGATCGCGGACGCGCTGGGCGCCTCGGACGTTCTGGAGACCGTCCGCTAGTGACCGAAGCAGTACCCGACCCGGTACCCGCCCCCGACTCCGTACCCACCCCGACCCCCAGTCCGACCCTCAGTCCGACCCCCGCCCCCGCTGTGGCTGATCCCGCCGCCGATCCCGTACGGGATCCCTGGCGGGAGCCCATGCGGCTCGCGCTCGCCGAGGCCGACCGCGCCGCGCTGGCCGGTGACGTACCGGTCGGCGCGGTCGTGCTGTCCCCGGACGGCACGGTCCTCGCCGTCGGCCACAACGAGCGCGAGGCGACGGGCGACCCGACCGCCCACGCCGAGGTCCTGGCCCTGCGCCGGGCCGCGGCGGCGACCGGCGAGTGGCGGCTGACCGGCTGCACGCTCGTCGTGACCCTGGAGCCCTGCGTGATGTGCGCCGGCGCACTCGTGCAGTCCAGGGTCGACCGGCTGGTGTTCGGCGCGCTCGACGAGAAGGCGGGCGCGACCGGTTCGCTCTGGGACCTCGTCCGGGACCGCCGCCTCAACCACCGTCCCGAGGTGATCCAGGGCGTCCTCGGCGAGGAGTGCTCCGCCCAGCTCACGGCCTTCTTCCGAACCCGCTGACCTGCGGATCGATATGGATTTCATCGCAGCGGCATCTTTGGGCTAAGCTCTCTCTCGGTAGCGTGTCCGAGCGGCCGAAGGAGCTCGCCTCGAAAGCGAGTGTGGCGCAAGTCACCGAGGGTTCAAATCCCTCCGCTACCGCTTCGATCGAAGGGCCTGGTGCGATGCACCGGGCCCTTCGGCGTATCCGGGCACGGTGTGGCTGCGATACACCGATACGACAGAAGGCCCCGGCCACGCGTGTGCGCGCGGCCGGGGCCTTCTTCGTCGGACGGGGGGAGCGGCATCGGGGGGACAAGCCGCTCCCCCCGATGAGAACCGGTCCTGCAAGTCCAGCGCCGCAGTCAGGGGGGAAGCTCGCGGCGCGGACCCCGCAGTGAGGGCCGGTTCCTCGGCCCGTCGGATTCCTGCCAGATCCGCCGGGCTCGACATCCATACTGCTCTGCCGTCACCCTTCCGGGGGCGGCAAAAGGCCCCGATTCCCGGGCCCTTGGTCCATAAAGGTCCGGTGAAGTGGCTGAAGTGGCTCCGTTAGACTCACGCGTCCACGCAGGGGTCGCAGACAGGGGAGGGCGCGGCAGATGGCGCAAGCGAAGAAGGTCGCGCTGTACGCGGTGGTGGTCTTCGTGCTCTACACGATCATCAATTCCCCGGACAGGGCCGCCGATCTCGTCCAGGTAGGGTTCGAGGGCATATCGTCCGCCGCACAGGGCGTCGGCGAGTTCATGACCGAACTCGTCAACTAGAACCACCGACGAGGAGTCCTGCTGTGATCCGCCATCTGGTCCTGTTCAAGCTCAACGAGGGCATCGCGAAGGACGACCCGCGCGCCCTGGCCGCCGCCGAGGCGTTCGACGGGCTGGAGAAGCAGATCCCGGAGCTGGCGTTCTGGGAGTGCGGCTGGAACATCAGCGGGCGCCCGATCGCGTACGACTTCGCCATCAACTCGGCGGTCGAGGACCCCGATGCGCTCCAGCGCTACCTGGAGCACCCCGCCCACCAGGCGGGTGTCGCCCTGTGGCGTGAGATCGCCACGTGGGTGATCGCGGACTACGCGTACTAGAGCGCGCCCCCGATCCAAGTTCCGGAAGGCCCCCCGCCGTCATGGCGGGGGGCCTTCCGGCTGTCGGCATCTGCCGCGACGCCGTCAACACGTGGTTAGGCGGTGCTTGCACACAGTGGACATGTCTTGTGATGCTATGACCGCTTTTGACGGATGAGTTGACCGTAGTTGACCAGCAAAAGGGGTGGCGTGAACGTGCCGGCCAGTACAGCGCCTCAGGTCCCGCCCCAGAACGAGGTCGGTGGCCCGGACACCGCGCGCCCCCGGCCAGAGAACAAGCAGCCGGAGAACCAGCGGTCGGAGAGCCAGCAGCCGGAGAACCAGCAGCCACAGCCTCGCCAGAACCCCCAGCCCCACCGCCCCCAGAGCACCCGCCCCCCGAGCACCCGCGGCGCCGACACCCGCGCCCTGACCCAGGTGCTCTTCGGGCAGCTCAAGGAGCTTGAGCCGGGCACCCCCGAACACGACCGCGTACGCGGGGCGCTGATCGAGGCCAACCTCCCGCTCGTGCGGTACGCGGCCGCCCGCTTCCGCTCCCGTAACGAGCCGATGGAGGACGTCGTCCAGGTCGGCACCATCGGGCTCATCAACGCCATCGACCGCTTCGACCCGGACCGGGGCGTACAGTTCCCGACCTTCGCGATGCCCACCGTCGTCGGCGAGATCAAGCGGTACTTCCGCGACAACGTCCGCACCGTGCACGTACCGCGCCGGCTCCACGAACTCTGGGTCCAGGTCAACGGCGCCACCGAGGACCTCACCACCGCCCACGGCCGCTCCCCCACCACCGCGGAGATCGCCGAGCGCCTGAAGATCGGCGAGGACGAGGTGCTGGCCTGCATCGAGGCCGGCCGCTCGTACCACGCCACCTCCCTGGAGGCGGCCCAGGAGGGCGACGGACTGCCCGGCCTCCTCGACCGGCTCGGCTACGAGGACCCGGCCCTCGCCGGCGTCGAACACCGCGACCTCGTACGGCATCTGCTCGTACAGCTGCCCGAGCGCGAGCAGCGCATCCTGATGCTCCGCTACTACAGCAACCTGACGCAGTCCCAGATCAGCCAGGAGCTCGGCGTCTCACAGATGCATGTGTCAAGGCTCCTCGCCCGGAGCTTCGCCCGTTTGAGATCCGCAAACAGGATCGAAGCGTAGCTGGAACGGGTAGACCGGTTCGGAGTAGTTCTACGGCACCCCAAATGCCGTACACCCCTTGTTTCCTGCGGATATTCACCCACGTCATGTCGACAAGTCACTACAGCGTGTTGCCGACATGTGACATTCTGCTGGAACCGCGTTTGCCGCAGCCCCGCCTCCGGTATTCAGGTGGAGGCTGCGTTCCTCCGATGGTCGTGGCCGCCGCGACCGTCCGCGACCTCAAGGGGGTGGCATGTCCGCAGAACAGGGCAGCTCGAAGGTGCTCACGCTCACGCCCGCGGCGACGCCGGTATCGATGTCCGAAGTGATGTCCGAGACGATGCCCGCATCGATGCCCGTGTCGATGCCAGTCCAGCCGTCGGCGGAGACCGTCGAGGCCCCCGCGTCGATCACGCCGATCGCGCCGATCGTCGTCACGTCGGAAGCCATCGACACCCGCACGCTCTCCCGCTCCCTGTTCGTCCGGCTGCGCGCACTTGACGACGCGGGCACGGCGGCGGACAGCCCCGAGCGGATGTACGTCCGCGACACCCTGATCGAGCTCAACCTGCCCCTCGTCCGGTACGCGGCGGCCCGCTTCCGCTCCCGCAACGAGCCGATGGAGGACATCGTCCAGGTCGGCACGATCGGCCTGATCAAGGCGATCGACCGGTTCGACTGCGAACGCGGCGTGGAGTTCCCGACGTTCGCGATGCCGACCGTCGTCGGCGAGATCAAGCGCTTCTTCCGCGACACCTCCTGGTCGGTCCGCGTCCCGCGCCGGCTCCAGGAGCTGCGCCTCGCCCTCACCAAGGCCAGCGACGAGCTCGCCCAGAAGCTCGACCGCTCCCCGACCGTCCCCGAACTCGCCGCCGTACTGGGAGTGTCCGAGGAGGACGTCGTCGACGGCCTCGCGGTCGGCAACGCGTACACCGCCTCCTCGCTCGACTCCCCGTCCCCGGAGGACGACGGCGGCGAGGGCTCCCTCGCGGACCGCCTCGGCTACGAGGACACGGCCCTGGAGGGCGTCGAGTACCGCGAGTCCCTGAAGCCGCTCCTCGCCAAACTCCCGCCCCGCGAACGGCAGATCATCATGCTGCGGTTCTTCGCCAACATGACCCAGTCGCAGATCGGCGAGGAGGTCGGCATCTCCCAGATGCACGTCTCGCGCCTCCTGACGCGGACGCTGGCACAGCTCCGCCAGGGCCTGATCGCCGACTGATCACCAACGGGCGGGCGCCCGGGCCAAATTCGGGAATCGCATTCCCAACTGACATCCCGTCAGCAAGACTGCCGCCATGCGGCGACAGAGGTCACTCCTGACAGTGGTCGCGCTCTGCCTGGGCGGAGCGCTGACCGCGTGCGGCAGCGGTAGCGACGACGAGGGCTACGCGGCGGTCGGCGCGGGCTCCTCCCCGAAGGGCGCGGTCGCCCCGTCGGGATCGGTCACGCTGATCCCCCTGGACGGCACGCCGTCCCCGACGACGACGGGCACGACATCGAGCACGTCGTCCCCGTCCCCCCGCCCACCGGGCACGACACCGGCGCCGGGCCCGACTCCGTCTCCGACTTCGGCTCCGACTCCGGGGAGCACGGACGCCCCGGACAGGACGACCCCCCAACCCCCACCCGCGACCCGGACACCGGCACCCCCGCCCCGCACGGCGACGGCCCCCGCTCCAGGCACGACCGCCCCACCCCCACCCACAACTCCGGCCCCACCGACAACCCCCGCCACCCTCACGCTCTCGGCCCCGGTACTCACGGACGCGGACAAGCGCTGGTGCGAGCAGGTCACGATGACCTTCCGCAACACGGGCGGCGCGGCGGCCACTTCGGGGACGGTCACCTTCGCGACGCACATCATCGGCGCGCTGGGCGTCGACTGGGCGACGATCGAGTCCGCCCAACCGCTGCCGACACCTATCGCCCCGGGGGCGGCGCGGACGCATACGTACACGGTCTGCGTGGACTCCTGGCGGGTCCCGCTCGGCATGCGGGTCGACACCCAGAAGGTCACGGCGACGTGGAAGTGACGGGGTGGGCCGCACTCCGATGCCGCCGCATCAGCACATTGGCGTCGGTCTCACCACTCCAGTCGAACCGCTCCCGGGCCTCGGCCCTCTGGGCAGCGAGGGCCCCACACTCGGCACACCCCGGTACGGGCACGGGCGGCCGGCTCATCTCGTACTCCACCCCCGCCCGCTCGTTGACGGCCCGCACCTCGGCGCTCAGCCGCTCGGCCGCCGTCGCGGGCCTCACCTGCGCCGGGTCGGCCTGCCACTCCCTCCCGCCCCCGACGGGCCGCAGCATGGCGTACGGCCCCGCCTCACCCCGGTACTCCCCGACCCTGCGCGCCTCGGGGTCGTAGACGAACCCACCGCACTCCCTCTGCCCTGCCATTCCTCAACTCCTCAGCTCCTCACCCGATCGGGCGACTACTCTCTGTGCGCTCAGCGTTGCTCAATGGAAGGTGCGGCCACAACGCTCGACGCGTGCCAAGGGCCACTGTCACGAGGGGGTTTGGAGTGACCCAGCGAAACGCGAGGGCCAGCACGGAGGCCGCGACGACGGCGGAGGTCTTCGGCGAACTCCTCCGCCACTACCGCGAGGCAGCAGGCCTCACCCAGGACCGCCTGGCCCGCCTCATCCACTGCGACCGCTCCCAGGTCGCCCGCGTGGAAGCGGCGAAGCGCGTCCCGACGGACACCTTCGCCAAGGCGTGCGACGAGGCCCTGGGGACGGGTGGGGTGCTGCCGCGGCTGTGGGGGCGGATCAACTGGTACCCGCAGGTGGAGCATCCGGACTGGTTCGAGCGGCGGGCGGAGATGGACGCCAAGGCCGTCATCCTGCGGGAGTACCAGGTGCACATCGTGCCGGGCCTGTTGCAGACCCCGGAGTACGCCCATGCTCTGTTCTCCCGGGCGACGACGGGAGTGGAACTGGAGGAGAGGGTCCGCGCCAGGCTGAGCCGCCAGCAGCGCTTCCTCTCGGCGGACGGCCCCCTGTACACGGTCGTACTGGACGAAAGCTGCCTCCGCACCGTCATCGGGGGCGCGGACATCATGCGCGCGCAGTGCGCCCACCTGCTGGACGTGAGCGAGCTCCCCAACGTCTTCGTACAGATCGCACCGGCGCGAGACCACGGCCTCCACCGTCCGAACACGTCGTTGTCACTGATCAAGCTGCCCGACGGGCACGACTGGGTCTATTCGGAGTCGCTCGACAGCGGTCACTTCAGCGACGATCCATCCGTCTTGTTACGGCACACCCAGACCTATGATGGGCTGAGGGCGGATGCACTGTCCGCCCGCGAAACCGCCGCTCTGATAAGCGACTTGATCGAAGGGTACGGGCATCATGGACAGGCACGATCTGGGTCCCGCGACGTGGATCAAGAGCAGCTACAGCGGAGACAACGGCGGCAACTGCCTCGAAGTCGCCCCAGGATTCCCCGACCTCGTCCCCGTACGTGACAGCAAGACTCCCGAAGGGCCGTCGCTCGTGTTCGAGCGCAGGGCCTGGGAGTCGTTCGTGGGGTCGCTGTGAAGGCGAGGGCCCTGTCGATCGGGCTGCACCCCCGCGCACTGGACTACAGCGCCATGCCTGCCGGTGTCGACGAGGCGTCGCTGACCGCGCGGATCGAAGCCGGGATGGCCGCGGTGCGGGAGGCGGGGTTCGATGTCGCGACCTGCCTGATCGACACCGACCCCGACCTCGCCGAGGCGGCTGTGCGGGAGCAGCTCAAGGGTGGGGAGTTCGGGGTGGCGATGATCGGTGGTGGCGTACGGATGATGCCCGAGCACACCTTGCTGTTCGAGCGGCTCGTGAACGTCCTCACCGAGGCCGTGCCCGGCATCCGGCTGTGCTTCAACACCTCGCCGGAGACCACGGTCGACGCGCTGCGGCGCTGGATCGAGCCCATCGAGCCCTAGGCCGAGTTGCCGTGTTCGGGAAGCCGGCCACCCGGGGGCACGTACCGCGTCCGGCCGTTCCGGTCCGTCGTGGGCACGAAGCCGGCGGCCTTCAGTTGGGCGCTGTAGGTGACGACGTGGCGTCGGCTGATGACCAGCAAGGGGGCGAACAGGGCGGTGGCCGAGCCGAGCGTGATGGCGGTGATGGTGATGAAGCCGGTTGTGTCCTGGCCGAACCGTATGCCGAGCGCGAGCGCGATCATCGTGACGGGGATGGTGACGAGCAGCAGCCGCTGGCGGTCGGAGAGCCGGCGGTTGAGGTCCAAGGTCATCCGGGCCTTGAGCAGGCGGTGCGCCTCGGGGACGAGTGGCGGCAGCGAGCCGCCGTCTCGCGCGTGCGGGTACCGGGTCCGGTTCGCCGCGGCCAGTGCTTGAGCCTGAGGGCTGGGGTCCGGCACGAGCGAGATCTGGAACCCGGCTCTGCCGACCTGTGCCAGGTCCTCGTAGGCGTAACCGAATTGCTCCGCGACGAAGGCGAGTCGGGTGAGCTTCTTGAAGCTTCCCGCCGTGGAGACGGTGAGCTTGACCGGCTCACCGCTCTCCATCAGACGAAGCATCTTCTGCGCTTGAGTCGTACGCATGGGTACCCCCGGTCGTCATGCGCCTCGATCGATGAGACTGACGCCGCTTGATCAACGCCAGTTCCCGCGGCTGACTGACCGTTCCTCGCTCAGGCGAGGATCAGCGCGGCGACCGCCGGGGCCGCGTACATCAGGGGCCAGGCGACGTGGGGGTACTGGCGGGCGCGGATCACGGTGATGACGGCGCCGGTGAAGTACAGGATGACGCCGATGCCGGCCGCGAGGCCGATCGCGGGGACCCAGAGGCCGACGACGAGGCCCGCGGCGCCGGCAGCCTTGGCGAGTCCGAGCCAGGTCCACCAGGTGGTGGGGACGCCGTACTCGGTGAGGGGCTGGGTGACCCAGGGGGCCTTGATGAAGATCGAGAGCGCCGAGAAGCCGACCATGAAGGCGGCAACGGCGGTGACGACGATGTAGGTGGTGGTCATGGCGGGCTCCTGGGTCAGTCAGTCAGTCGTTCGCGGGCGCTCTTCGCTCGCACACCGCACTGACGGAACGCACCGCACACGTGTGACAGGTCCAGCGGAACTTTTTCTGACCGACCTCCGCGAGCCTCTGGTGTGGCCGCCCTCTCTCCGAGTGTGGCGGGTGGAGGCGGCGCCTCAAGGGCGCTCCTCCGTCGCGACTGGCCTGGCGGCGCCGACGGGCCACGCAAGCGGAGTGAGCAAGCAAGCCCTCCGGCTTGGTGTCCCATCGTCACGTACCACCGAACCTGCGCTCCTTCTCGTGACCAGAGCCACAGGTCCTCGAACCGCCGCTCTGGCGGCCCGGCATCGTGCCCGGCGAGTGGCTCCCGGTGGGTAGTGGGAAGGCCTCGCCAACGGGGTCGGGGCAGGAACTCGCCCCTCGAACCGCTGCTGCGGCAGCCGGACTTCGTGGTGGCTGTGGCTCGCGACGGATGGTGAGGGAAGCCCTGGGCGGTGGGGGTTGGTGCAGGCACACCCCGGATCACCCTCCAGCGGCCGGACTTCGTGCCCGGCTAGTCACTCCAGAGGGGCGGCGGGGAAAGCCTCGCCGATGAGAGTCAGGGCGGATTGAGGCGGAGGTGGGCCCTCGGATCGCCGCTCAGGCACACATTTCCCCCCGAAGTCGCTTCCCGCGCCCGATATGCCCCGCTTCAGCCATGGCTCGGGTGCGGATACTCGGAGTTCGCTGCACTTAGGGCGCGCCGGGCGGGCGCAGGCCGCCCTTTCGCCCGCGCGGCTGCCGCCGCCAGGTACCTAGGACCCACCGGGAGTGGTCGGCGGGGCATGAAGCCCGACCGAACGGCAACCGCCAGACGCTGAGCCGCTGCCGTCACCGCCCCACGCCACCACCGCGCACCCCCGGGCCAACCAGCACCAACTCACCCGCCCCCGCCGCGAACCGAGCCCCCACCCACCGGACGGCGCCCGCCCCGCGACCGAAGCGATACCCGGCCCCTCATCCACCGGGAGCAAGGAACTCGCCCCGCCCGGCCAATCCCCGAGCCCCAACCCACCGGGCCGCAGGCCGCCCCCGCACCGCAGCGATCCCCGGCCCCCACCCCACCGGGCGCAAGGGACTCGCCCCGCCCAGCCAATCCCCAAGCCCCCACCCACCGGGCAGCGGCCGCCCCCACGACCGGAGCGATACCCGGACCCCACCCCACCGGGCGCAAGAGACTCGCCCCGCCCAGCCAATCCCCAAGCCCCCACCCACCGGGCGGCAGCCGCTCCCACGACCGGAGCGATACCCGGACCCCACCCCACCGGGCCGCAGGCCGCCCCCACGACCGAAGCAATTCCCGGCCCCCCACCCACCGGGCCGCAGGCCGCCCCCGCCACCGCAGCGATCCCCGGCCTTCCCGGTGGCCACGCCCCCCGGCCGCCCCCCGAGCAAAAGCAGGCGACCGCAGGGAGCGCCCTTGACGCACCACCGGAGGTCGCCACACTCAGAACGAGGGCGGCCGAACCAGAAACCCGCCAGACCCCCCGACCACGACCGGCAAGGAGACCCCCAGCCCCCGAGGCCCCGGAACACGACCCGCCCAGAGACCCGCCGCCCACGAACGGCCCGGAACCCGACCCGCACCGAGACCCACAGCCCACAAAAGGCGCCCGCCTCGTGCAGGCCCAGGCACCTAGAGTCGCCCCCGTGGCCGATCTCTCGTACCTTGTCGCCGTCCGGGAGTCGTATGACACCGTGGCCGCCGCCTACGCCGACATCGTTCCGCCGCCGGCGCGGCTGGATCCGGTGTCGCGCGGGATGTTGGAGGCGTTCGCCGAGGTCGTAGGGAACGCCCGGCTCGGGGCCGTTGCCGATGTGGGGTGCGGGCCCGGGAAGGTGACCGCGTACCTGGACGAGCGCGGGGTGGGCGACGTGCTCGGGGTGGACCTGTCCGCCGCGATGGTCGGGCAGGCCCGTCGGGCGTACCCGCGGCTGCCGTTCGTCGTCGGGTCGATGACCGCGCTGCCCGTCGCGGACGGCACACTGGGTGGCGTACTCGCCTACTACTCCACGCACCACACACCACCGGAGGAACTGCCAACCGTCTTCGGGGAGTTCCATCGCGCGCTCGCACCCGGTGGGCAGCTGATGCTCGCCGGGCATGTGGGAGACCGGGACGGAGACGGTGAGCGGCTCCGGCCGACGGAGGCGTACTGCGGGCTACCCGTGTCGTACACCTCGTACCTCCTCCCGCCCGAGCGGATCGCCGAACTCCTCCGTCGGGCCGGTTTCGTGCTCACCGCGCGGCTGACTCAGGAGCCCGGGGAGGGGGCCAGGAGGAGGTCCGGGACCTTCTTCGCCCGGAAGCCTGACGGATCTTGAGGATCTTGAGGCACGGAGGCGCGCCTGGCGCTCACATGCCGGGGATGTCGTAGCCCGGGGATGGATGCTGGCGAGGGGTCCACCACTCGGTGAGGCCCCACACCCCGAGCGCCAGCGCGGCCAGGGCCGCGACCATCGCGGCCCAGGGCGGGACCCGCCTGATGGCCAAGGCCCACGTGATGACCGGCACCAGCCCGCCGCCGAGCAGGATGAGCGGCAGGTCGACGAAGAGCACGGTCAGGTCGCGGGCATGGCTCTCGAATCCGCCGTCGATACTGAACGCGGCCCGTGGCGCCCAGACCACCAGCCCGATCGCGGCGCCGAGGACGGCGAGAACGGGCCTGACTTCCCGGCGCTCACCCTTCGACTTCATACCGGCCTGGACGCGGCGGCTCGACACACGGTTGCGGAGGCCGGTTGCGGAGGCCGGCAGGCGGTGCGAACTCCCCTTCCTCCGGCCGTGGGAGACACCCCCGTCCCCTCCCCTCCACCTGGGGACCGAAGTTCGCACCGCCTACCGCCTACCGCCTACCGGCCACCGCACCGAACCGCACCGCACCGCACCGCACCGCGCAACTCCCGACGATCAGGACTGCTTCTTGGCCCCAAGCCTGCCCTGGACGTACGTCATCGCCACGACAGAAGCGCCCGTGAACAGGAACTGCCCCCACAGGGCATGAATCACGTAGGCGTCGACCAGCAGGAGGGTGAACGCCCAGACGGCGAAGACGACAGCTCTTGCGTACATGGTGTGCGTGCCAGCCTTACTTGATCTTGGCGGAGAAGCAGGCGGCCAGAGCGCCGACGGTCGCGTTGGCGGTGATCTCCTTCGCCTTCTTGTTGTTGATCCTGCCCAGCGTGAGGGCGGCCGCGCCGGCCACGCCGGCCCGCTTCAGGCACTCCTTGTCCTGGGCCGACAGGTCCTTGCCCTCCAGCTTCTTGCAGTACTTCTCCTTCTCCTTGCCCGAGGCGCTCTTGTCGAAGTAGCACTTCGAGATGGCGTGCTCCTGGATCGGGTCCACCGCGTACGCCGCCGGTGCCGCAACGCCCGCCGCCCCCGCCAGCGCCATCGAAGCAACGACCGTCGCGGCCATGAACTTGATCTTCATGCTCTTACCTGAATCCCCTGCTTCCCGGCGAGGACTCGCGTCTCATACGCGCTGGTCAGAGGCTCACCGGGGTGCCACGAGCATCGTCGGACCAATGGGGTGGAGACTATCCGTCCACCGGCTGGAACCGCCCCCTCCGAACGGATGGTTCGCCTCCCCACACCCCTCCGAACGGATGGTTCGCCTCCCCGCCCCCTGCGCCCGCCGGCCGGCGGCCCTACGCTGGAAATCGGGGAGGCCGCGGACCTCAACGAACGGCGCAGACATGATCAGAGTCGTTGTCATCGACGATGAACCCCTGATACGAGCCGGTCTGCAGCACTCCCTCGGCGACGCGGAGGACATCGACGTCGTCGCGGCCGCCCCGGTCAACGAGGCCGTCGACACCGTCCGGGATCTGGAGCCCCGAGTCGTGCTGCTCGACAGTTGCGACTCCGACGCGCCCCGGCTGTCCGCCGGTTTCGGTTCGGTGAGCGCGCCTCCGACCGTCTGCGTCCTGTCGGCCTCCAACCGGCCCGAACACGTGGCCATCGCCCTGGCAGCGGGCGCGGCGGGTTACGTACGCAAGGACACGCCGCCCGATCGGCTCCCGCCCCTGGTGCGCTTCCTCGACCAGGGCTGGACCATGATGTCGTCCGAGATCAGCGCGCCGGTCGTCACCGCGTTCCTGTCGGACGCCAGCCGGAGCGCGACCGCGGCCGCCGTCGCCCGGCTCTCCCCCCGCGAGCGACAGGTGCTCGTCCTGATGGCCCTGGGGCTGCCCAACTCCGACATCGGGCGCCAACTGCACCTGAGCCTGGGCACGGTGAAGGACCACGTGCGGGCCGTACTCCGCAAGCTCGGGGTGCGGCGGCGCCTCCAGGCCGCCCTCCTCGCCGAGCGGGCCGGGCTCCTCGACGAGCTGCCCTGAGCGACTCCTCGACGAGCTGCCCTGAGCGACCGGGGGCGGGGGGGGGGGGGGGCCCCCCCCCCCCCCCCCCCCCGCGCGCCCCCCCCCCCCCCCCCCCCCCCCCCCCCCCCCCCCCCCCCCCCGCCCCCCCCCCCCCCCCCCCCCCCCCCCCCCCCCACCCCCACAAACAGCCCAGCGGGCAGCCCCCCGGG